>CAYUSA010000117.1:0-1508 GCA_964447335.1 uncultured Actinomycetes bacterium | reverse complement strand
CGGGTGTATTTGAAGCAGAAGACCTGCTCGGGTTCCAGGTGCGGGGGCCAGGGACGCCAGGCGGCCTCTGGCTCAGTGGGTGGGACCGCGAACTGGGTGGTGAAGGCGGGCAGCCAGGCCCAGAGCACCCGATTGGCCTCCTCCAGCGTGGTTGCCCCAGCCAGGCGCAGCTCGGAGACGAGCCGATCTTGGAAGGTGCCCCAGAGCCGTTCGATCCGCCCCTTGGCCTACGGGCTCTGGGCCGGGATCAGCGTGATGTCCAATTCCTGGAGCGCGCGCCCGAACTGGGTGGGCAGTCGTCCACCCGCCAGCTCCTCCTCCAGGGTGAGCGGGGTGCGGGTCGTCTTCTCGAAGATCCCGTGGCGATCCACGTACAGCGCCAGCGGCACGCCACACTGGGCTGTCACCTGGCGCAGCCACAGCAAGTACCCCGCCGCGTCCTCCTGCGCGCGGAACAGGGCATAGGGCACGATCCCCGTCGCGTCGTCAATCCCGCCGATCATGGTCAGGTACGGTCTGTCGGGCCCCAGCCAGAGATGACGGCTGCCATCCGCTTGCAGCAGCATCCCCGCCTGCGGCATGCGCTCGCGCCGCGCCCGGTGTTTCGGAGCCCGACGCCGACGCGGGCTGGGCACTCCGGCCTGGCGCAGCAGCCGCCGCACCGTCGAGCGTCCCACCGCCAGATGTTCCTCCTGCACCAGCTTCTCGGTCAGGTGTTGATCGTTGAACCCCGCGTACTTCCCCTGTGCCAACTCCAGCACCTGCCGCTTCACCGTCTCCGCCAGCGCGTGCACCGGTTGCCGCCCCCGATTGCCGTGCACCAACGCCGCGGGCCCCTCCGCGTGATAGTCAGCCAGCAGTCGCCGCACCTGGCGCTCTGACCGACCAAGGACCTGTGCGGCCTCCGCCCGCGTCACCTGGCCAGCCAGGACCCGATTCAGCACCATCGCGCGCTTCTGCTCACGGCTTCCCAAGGTGATTCGTTCCTCTCGCATGAGAGGACACAATCACAGAGCAGTTAGCCTGGACACTTTCATAGAGCATCGACAGTGTGTCTGCGAAGTGTGTCGGTGTCCAGTGAAACTGTCCGCTTAAGTGCTCTGTGATTCTGTCCGCAGGGGTGGTTGAGGGCATCGTTACTTCTCCGCAGCCTGGGGTGACACACGGGGGTCGGAAGGCAGAGCGGGCAGGTGGTCCGCGAGGGCCGTTGACGCGGTGTTTCGTGTGGAAGATCGGCGCCAGGGGTGCGTGGCCGCTGGTTGACGCCCGCTGGCTGGCGTGGTGGTCACACTGGGCGGCGGGGTGACGCGCGGGCTGGGGGCGGTGGGCGCCGTGGACCTGGTGGTCGGGCGCGGGAGTTTGCGGGCGCGCAGCAAGGGGGCTTCCAGCGGGGCGGGTTGGGTTGCCAGGCAGCGGCCCTGGACGAAGACCGCCAGGCTGCCATCCAGGCGCTCGTGGACTTCGACCTCCGCCCGCGCGTACCTCGCCGGCCGGGACGTGGGGACCAT
>CAYUSA010000116.1:0-1512 GCA_964447335.1 uncultured Actinomycetes bacterium | reverse complement strand
CGGTGGGGACGGGGCACGGGGCGTACTCGCTGGCGCAGGGCAAGTACGAGCAGGCCACGCGCGAGCTGGCGCCGGCCGCGCTGGCGGTGGCGGTGTACGCCGGGGGTAAGGGCGCTCGGGCCCTGGTGGAGTCGCGCGGCGGGCTGCGGCGACTCCAGATGCCCGCGCTCGATGTGGCCGGCATGAAGGCGCTGATGGCGCGCCTGGAGGAGCAGCTCGGCTTCAACGCCGCGCGCGACTTGCTGCGCTACCTCCAGCAGAGTCGAGAGGGCGCGCTGGTGGCCGCCGAGTGGGGGGAGGCGGGGCTGCTGGCGCTGTACGAGGCCCGCGGAAACTCCGCGAAGGCACACGCGGTGCTGATGGAGACGGCGAGCCGCGAGTCCGCGCAGCCCGTGGCCACAAGAGGCTCGGCAGGGAAGCGGTCCGTCAACCTGGACCTCTTCGAGCAGAACGCCGAGGCCTCCGCTGCGGAGGCGCAGGCGGCCAGCCGTGAGTCCTCCAGGGCTGCAACGACGAGAGGTGGGGCGAGTCGCGAGTCCGCCCAGCCCGCGGCGACAAGGAAGCGGGCCGCCAACCTGGACCTCTTCGCCCAGAACGCCGAGGTGGGCGCCACGGAGGCCGCGAGGGCCAAGCTGTTCCAGGCGGAGCTGGAGTCTTCAGGCCCCAGTCTCCCGAATGATGTGCAGCTGGGGAAGGAGCAGGCTCCGAAGCTGAATGAGCCGCCGCCGGGGGTCGAGCAGGGGGCGGCGCTCGGGCATGAGTACGTCGCCTACCGCAAGAGGCGGATGAAGGAGATTCAGGACGGTGACGCCGTCAAGGGCCCCCTGAAGTGGGAGGGCTACGAAGGGATGCGCGCCTACTATGCTCGGGGCATGGCTTTCGAGAGGACCATGATCGCCATTCTGAAGGAGGACGCGGCGTTGCCCCGCGCACAACGGCGTTGGCTTGGTGACTTCGAGCAGCCTCGCATCGAGACCCACGTCGGAGTCTCGAAGGCGGACCTTCGTTATGCGGACGTGCTCGTAATCGAAGCGAGGCCTACTCCGGGGCAGCCACCTCGGGTGGAGACGTTCAGCTTCAAGAGCCGAGACCTCCGCTTCCTGAAGAAGGACGAGTTGGAGGTTCGGGTGAATACGGATACGAGCAACGCGATGAAGTTCTACGGTGGGTCACTGAAGATTGTTCGGGATGGCATGCGGCAACAGGCGCAGGTGAAGCGAGTTCGCTTAGTCTACGAGAGTGAGAGGCTCCTACCCGAAAATCCCAACTCGCTGAAAGATGTGGCGCGCACTGCTGAGCAGTTGATCACAGGCGTGGAGGTTGTGTTCGAATGAAAGCCTCAAGGCTATCGTCGCATGAGCTAAATAAAGTGGATTGTCTACACTTCAAGTTTGCCGGGGCTTTCGACCCGAGCAATGGAGAGAAGCGCGGATTGGCTCCATTCCTTGATGCTCTTGAGCATCATGCAGATGGCTGGATGCCTACGGTCGTAAATGCGAATCGGAAGCGAAA
>CAYUSA010000115.1:0-1719 GCA_964447335.1 uncultured Actinomycetes bacterium | reverse complement strand
GGGACGACGCGCCCGCGCCGGTCGCCGCCGCCGATGTCGAGGCGTTCGCCGAGCGCGTCGCCGCGGCCGCGCGGCCGATCGACGACCTCCGCGGGACCGCGGCCTACCGGCGGCACGCGGTCCACGTCCTCGCGCGGCGTGCGCTCGCGCGGGCGACCGACGAGATGGCCGAGGAGGCGCTCGCGTCGTGAGGGGGCCCGCGTGCTGATCCGCGTCCGCGTGAACGGCGAGTGGCGCGAGGCCGACGTCTGGCCCGGCTCCAGCCTGCTCCACGTGCTCCGCGAGGAGCTCGGCCTGCCGGGCTCGAAGAACGCGTGCGAGGAGGGGGAGTGCGGCTCGTGCTCGGTGTGGCTGGGGGACGAGCTCGTGTGCTCGTGCCTCGTGCTCGCGGCGCAGGCGCACGAGCGCGAGGTCCGCACCGTCGAGGGGCTCGCGCGCGGCGACGAGCTGCACCCGGTCCAGGCGGCGTTCCTCGAAGCCGGCGCCGTGCAGTGCGGCTTCTGTACGCCTGGTCTCGTCGTCGCGGTGACCGACCTGCTCGAGCACGACGCGTCGCCCGACGACCTCACCGTACGCGAGGCGCTCTCGGGCAACCTGTGCCGGTGTACCGGCTACGAGAAGATCTTCGACGCGGTCAGGCTTGCGGCGCAGCGGAAACGGGAGGGTGCCTGGTGAGCCGCCTGCTCGTGGACGCGTGCGAGGTCGTCGCGGCGATGGACGACGCGGGCACCGAGATCGCCGGCGGCGGGATCCTCGTCGAGGACGGCGTCATCACGTGGGTCGGCTCGGGCGAGCCGCCCGGCGGCGCGGACGGCGCCGAGCGCCTCGACGGGCACGGGTGCGTCGCGATCCCCGGGCTCGTGAACACGCACCACCACCTCTACCAGGCGATGACGAGAGCCATGGCGCAGGACCAGGGCCTGTTCGGCTGGCTCGTCGCGCTGTACCCCGTGTGGGCGGGGCTCGACGGCGAGTGGGAGCGCGCGGCCGCGCGCGTTGGCCTCGCCGAGCTCGCGCTCTCGGGCTGCTCGACCACGAGCGACCACCACTACGTCTTCCCGGCCGGCGCGGGCGACCTCCTCGAGGTCGAGATCTCGGCCGCGCGCGAACTCGGGATGCGGTTCCACCCGTGCCGCGGCTCGATGGACCTCGGCGCCTCGGACGGCGGCCTGCCGCCGGACGCGCTCGTCGAGGACACCGACGACGCGCTCGCCCGGACCGAGGAGGCCGTCGCGGCGTTCCACGACCCGTCGCCCGGCTCGATGCTCCGGATCGCCGTCGCGCCGTGCTCGCCGTTCAGCGTGACCGAGCGCCTGATGCGAGAGAGCGCGGACCTCGCGCGCCGGCTCGGCGTGCGGATGCACACCCACCTCGCCGAGACGCTCGACGAAGAGCGCCACTGCGTCGAGCGGTTCGGGCGCCGGCCGCTCGAGCTGATGGACGGGTGGGGCTGGGTCGGCGACGACGTGTGGTTCGCCCACGGCGTCCATCTGAACGAGAGGGACGTTCGTCGGTGCGCCGAGACCGGCACCGGCGTCGCGTGGTGCCCCAGCTCGAACCTGCGCCTCGGCTCGGGGGTCGCGCCGGGCCGCGCGCTCCTCGACGAGGGCGCCCCGACCGGGCTCGGGGTCGACGGCTCGGCCTCGAACGACGCGGGCAACCTGCTGGCCGAGGCGCGCCAGGCGATGCTCGTCTCGCGCGCCGGCGGCGTGGAGCGGG
>CAYUSA010000114.1:0-1744 GCA_964447335.1 uncultured Actinomycetes bacterium | reverse complement strand
CGGAACGTGTCAATGAGTTTGGGACACTTGCCGTTGGCATTGAGTGTAGAACCTCGTCTGTCGGAGTCGTGATCGCGTAAGGCGAGACGACCACGGTCTCCGATACCACCCCGATCCCCTCAACATTCAGGGCGACCCGTTGGTCGTCTGCGATCGAGATCGTGGCTCCTGCGCGATCCTGCGAAGCCGATTCTTCCGTCGGCGGGTTGATCCAGACCGCATGAGGCAGCACGGGTGGCTGGGGCGGCGTCCTCACGAAGCGCTCCGGGTGCGCAGCGTAGGCGGTCAGGAGCACCCGCTGCCGGGCATCACGCATCGCTGAGGCCCGCCCGTCGTGCACGGCTGCCGGCGTCATCAGCCCGATTCCCGAGTGGCGATGCGCGCCGTTGTACCAGGAGAAGCACGTCTGGCAGAAGACGCGGGCGTCCTCGATACTGCCGAAGCGTGCCGGGAAGTCCGGGCGGTACTTCAGTGTCTTGAACTGGGCCTCGGAGAACGGGTTATCGTCGCTAGTATAGGGTCGGCTGTGCGTTTTGGTGACTCCCAGGTCGGCGAGCAGCCACGCCACCGGTTTGGATTTCATGGAGGAGCCTCGATCCGCATGGAGGGTCAACTGCCCCGTCCCGATCTGCTGTTTCTCGCAGGTGTCGTTGATGAGCCGCTGGGCCAGCACCGCCGACTCCGCCGGGGCGATCATCCAGCCGACCACGTAGCGGCTGAAGATATCCAGCATGACAGAGAGGTACTAGTACGACCACTTCACGGGGCCCAGGAGTTTCGAGATGTCCCACGACCAGACCTGATTGGGGGCGGTCGCCAGGAGCTCCGGCTTCTGATAGACCGGGTGACGGAGCTGGTTCCGGCGCTCCTTGACCTCCGCCTGCTCATCGAGGATGCGGTAGAGGGTGCGGATGGAACAGTGGTAGCGGCCTTCATCGAGCAGGGTGGCGTAGACCGTGGCCGGGGCGGCGTCGACGAAGCGGTCGCTCTGCCACGTCGCGAGGACCGCCTGCCGCTCTTCGGACGACAAGGTGCGCGGTGGGCTCGGACGCGGGGCAGGCTCCTTCGCGGGACCCTGCCCGCGAGAGAACCCGGAGCGGGCGATGCCAAAGGCGTGACAGGCTGGCTGAATGCCGATCTCCATGGACAGTGACTGTGTGGCGGCCATCAGGTGCGCCCGCCTTCCTCGGGCGTCTCGAGCGGGATGCCCAGGATCTGTGAGACTTTTTTTTGCACGTCGATAATGAGCTCGGCCTGTTTCAGCCGGGTAGACAGCCGGACGTTCTCCTGACGGAGGGTCTCATTCTCTGCTCGTCGCGGATGCCGGGCCGAGGCCTTTCGGCCTCGCGTCTGGGGTGTCAAGGCCGAGAGCACCCCCTCCGTGCGTTGGCGACGCCACGTCGTGAGGTTCGAGGCGTAGAGTCCTTCGGCGCGAAGCAGCGCCCCCAGGCTACCCACCGCGGTACAGGCATCGGCCAATTTCAGGATGCGCAGCTTGTCCTCCGCCGTGAAGCGTCGCCGTGTCGGCGTGGCCGTCACCTCGGGGTCTGGTGGGACGAGCACGGCTGGTCGGGGTGAGGCGGCCCCTTGGAGGGACTCGTCCGCAGGCATCGCCGTCGCCCGCCGGGCTCCTTCGAGTCCTCGACTGGCGTACTTCTTGTCAGCATTCATGAGGGGTGCTCCTCTCCGCCCGCTACTCTAATTGAAGAGAGGCAACGTGTCCCACTCATATTGGCACAGAGGG
>CAYUSA010000113.1:0-1910 GCA_964447335.1 uncultured Actinomycetes bacterium | reverse complement strand
CGATCCCCGGAAACCCCGTGCTCTTCGGCGCTGCCGTACGGGGGACGCTACCCCTGACCGAGCTCGTCGGCGACCGGGTTACGCGGCGCGACTACGATGGTCCCGATGGAGCTGCACTGGCACGCCGGCGGGCGCGTCTTGGACTGCGCCGAGCGCACGCTCGTGATGGGGGTGCTGAACGTCACGCCGGACTCGTTCTCCGACGGCGGGAGGTTCCTCGACCCCGAGGCCGCCATCGCCCACGGCATGGAGCTGATCGCGGACGGGGCCGACATCGTGGACGTCGGCGGCGAGTCGACGCGGCCCGGCTCGGACCCGGTCGACGTCGCCGAGGAGCGCGCCCGCGTCGTGCTGGTGATCGAGCGGCTCGCGGCCGCCCACCCGGCGCTCGCGATCTCGGTCGACACGCGCAAGCCCGAGGTGGCCGAGGCGGCGCTCGCGGCGGGCGCGTGCATCGTGAACGACGTCGCCGGCGGCCGCTCCGAGGGCATGTTCGAGGTCGTGCGCGAGGCCGGAGCCGGCATGGTCCTCATGCACATGCTCGGCGAGCCGAAGACGATGCAGGAGGCACCCCACTACGACGACGTCGTCGCCGAGGTGAAGGAGTACCTGCGGGAGCGGATCGAGGCCGCCGAGTTCGCCGGCATCGACCCCGAGGCCCTGTGCGTCGACCCGGGCATCGGCTTCGGGAAGAACCTCGAGCACAACCTCGCTTTGCTCCGGGGGCTCGACGCGCTCGCCGACCTCGGACGGCCGGTGCTCGTCGGGCCGTCGCGCAAGCGATTCATCGGCTCGATCCTCGACCTGCCCGAGCACGAGCGCGTCGAGGGCACCGCCGGCGCCGTCGCGTGGGCGGTCGCGCACGGCGCGAACCTCGTGCGCGTGCACGACGTGAAGGAGATCGTCCGCGTCGTCCGCGTCGTCGACGCGATCGCGCGGGCCGGGGCGTGAGCGACCTCGAGAAGCGCCGACTGCGGGTCTCGGGCGGCGAGATCGCGTACCTGGACCTCGGTGATGCGGAGGACCCCGCGGTCGTGCTGCTCCACGGGTTCCCGACCTCGTCCCACCTGTGGCGGAGCGTCGCGCCGCTGTTCGCGCCGTGGATGCGGGTCATCGTGCCGGACCTCCTCGGCTGCGGCGACTCCGACAAGCCGGCCGATGCGGCGCTCGGGCTCCATGCGCAGGCCGGCTACGTCCGTGAGCTGCTCGACGGGCTCGGCATCGGTTCGTGCGCCGCGGTCGGACACGCGTTCGGCGGCGGCATCGTCCAGGTCCTCGCGACCCAGGGCCGGCTCGACGCGATGGTCCTTGTCGATAGCATCGCGTTCGATGCATGGCCGTCCGAGGTCGTCCGCGAGGCGCAGGCACACGTGGGGAGCGAGGCGCCGGGCCTGTCCGAGGCGCTCGTTCGCACCGCGCTCGAGCTCGGCATGCGCCGACCGGAACGTCTCGCCGCCGAGGATCTCGCCGAGTACGTCCGCCCCTACGCGGGACCGGAGGGCGCCGACGCGTGCAGGCGATCCCTCCTCGCGCTCGATGGCGTCGGGCTCGAGGACATCGGGCCCGAGCTCGAGCGCCTGGAGATCCCGGCGCTCGTGCTGTGGGGCGAGGAGGATCCGTTCTATCCGCCGCAGCTCGCCGAGCGCCTTGGCGACGTGCTGCCGATGGCCGCCGTCGCGCTCCTGCCGGGCTGCTCGCACTTCCTGCCCGAGGACGCGCCCGAGACCATCGCTCCGCTGATGTTCGAGTACCTACGGTCGCGCTACCTCGGGACGCCGCACACGCATGCGGCCGGCCCCGTCGTCGTCGAGCTCGGCCGCCCGCCGTCGACGCGCACGCAGGAGAAGGAGGACGTGTGAGACACCCTTTGTCAACCACCATCGCGTCACGCGGCCTGGGTCGTCCTTCCG
>CAYUSA010000112.1:0-1915 GCA_964447335.1 uncultured Actinomycetes bacterium | reverse complement strand
GCGCCCAGCAGCGCCGCCACGATCGGGTACGTCACCTGGTCCTCGATGATGTCGGGGGACCGGTCCCACTTCGAGTAGACGATGACCTGCGTGTCGGACAGGTCCGGCAGCGCGTCGAGACGGATCACCTTGAAGGTGTAGACGGCGAAGACGCACAGCACCGTAACCGCGAGCAACGTCAGGTACCGGTTGACCGCACAGAATTCGATGACGCGCTGGATGAAGGTGTCTTTCACGGGCTCGCCGGGCGAACCCGCGCCGTGAGGGTTCATTGCCCCCCTCCGTGACCGGCGTGACCGCCCTGCCCTTGCGGTTGCGGTGGCGGTTGCGTTTGCGATTGCGGCTGTGGCTGCGAGGGCGCGGACGCGCCGCCGGTCATCTTCGTGAGCGCTGCCCTGAGCTTCGACTCGGAGTCGAGCAGGAAGTTGGCGCGCACCGCGACGTTCTCGCCCGCCTTCACGCCGGAAAGAATCTGCGCCTTGCCGTTGCCCCGGACGCCCACCTTCACCTCGCGCGGCTCGAAGCTGCCGCCGCCCGTGTCAACGAACGCGATCACGCGGACTCCGGTTTCGATCAGCGCCGAGTCGGGGACGACCACGCCGGTCACGCTATGCAGATCGAGCGAGACGTTGGCGTACATCTGCGGCTTCAGGCGAAGGCCGGGATTGGGGAACTCGAAGCGCACCTTGAGCGTGCGGGTCTCGGGCGAGAACGTGGGATAGATGAAGGCGACCCGCCCTTTGAGCTTTGCCCCCGGATCGGCCACCGTATCGAGAACGGCCGTTTGCCCCACGCGCACGGACTGCGCCTCGTATTCGTAGAGATCGGCCTCGATCCAGACGCGGGAGAGGTCGGTCACGGTGAGCAGATCCATCCCCGGCATGACGCGGGTCCCCTCGAAGATCTCCTTGCCCGTCACGTAGCCCGACGCCGGCGCATTCAGCGTGACGGTGCGCCGCACCTTGCCCGTGCGCTCCAACTCCGCGATGAAGCTTTCCGGCACATCGAAGAGATTGAGGCGCGTCCGGGCCGCCAGGGCGAGGCCCGAAGACATCTCCCGCGCGTCCTCGTACGGGCTCTCCTTCATCCGGTCCACACCCGCCTTGGCCAGCAGGTATTCCCGCTGCGTCGCCACGAGGTCCGGGGAGTAGATCTCGAGGAGCGGCTGACCCTTCGTCACCAATTGGCCGACAAAGTTGGTGTGGAGCTTCTCGACCCAGCCTTCGATCTTCGCCTGGACGCGCCGGACGCGCGTCTCGTCGGGCACGACGATTCCTACGGCCCGGACCGGATGGCTGATCGCCTCACGCACCGCGGTCGCGCTCTGTATCCCGGCCAGCTGCACTCTTTCCATACCCACCTGAACGGTGGCGTACCCCTCGGGCAAATTGACGCCTCCTCCGCTCCCCCTGACTTCGTCCTCGTACACCGGAACGAAGTCCATCCCCATCTCGTCCTTGGCCGGACTCTGCGAAGTGACGTTGGGGTTCATCGGATTGCGGTATAAGAGGATCTTCCGCGCGCCTCCCGAAGGTTTCGCTGCGGGCGCCGAAGAAGATGCGGTAGCCCCGCCGGGAGCCGGCGAGCTCTCGATCTTCGTCAACTTCATCCCGCAGACGGGGCAATTGCCCGGCTTGTCGGAGATGATGAACGGGTGCATGCCACAGGTGTACTTGTCGGCGGTCATCGCCGCGTTGTCGCCTCCGGCGTGCGGATGGAGCAACACGTGAAAGGCCGGGACATTGTAGAACGCGACGACCCCGGCAAGGAGGAGCCCCAGAATAGCGGAGAGAACGAGGAAGAACCTGGACTTCCCCCCACCCCCGGATCCCGGCGCGCCACTCTCCGGTCCGGCCACCGCCTTCTCTTCGGTATCCTGCGGTATCCCTTCCTTCTTCTCGTCGCTCATCGTCCC
>CAYUSA010000111.1:0-2171 GCA_964447335.1 uncultured Actinomycetes bacterium | reverse complement strand
CATCCACGCCGAGGGCTATCCGGCGGGCGAGATGAAGCACGGGCCGATCGCGCTGGTCGAGCCGGGCGTGCCGGTGGTCGCGGTCGCGACCGAGTGCCACGTGTACCGCAAGATGCTCTCGAACATCCAGGAGGTGCGGGCGCGCGGGGCCGACGTGATCGCGGTGGCGACCGAGGGCGACACCGAGATCGGCGCGCTCGCCAAGCACGTGCTCTTCGTGCCGCGGACGGCCGAGCTGTTCTCCCCCGTGGTGGTGTCGGTGCCGCTGCAGCTGCTCGCGTACCGGATCGCGAAGCTGCGCGGGTGCGACGTGGACCAGCCCCGGAACCTCGCGAAGAGCGTGACGGTCGAGTAGGGCCCCGCTCGCGCGCGCCCCGCGCGGCCGGCCCGGCTACCCTATGGCCGTGGAGATCCTGGGCCTCGGCGTGGACATCTGCAAGATCGCCCGGATGGAGCGCGCGCTCGAGCGCCACCCGACGATGCGCGCCCGCGTCTTCACCCCCGAGGAGATCGCCTACTGCGACTCCAAAGCCCGCCCGGCCGAGTCCTACGCCGGGCGCTTCGCCGCTCGCGAGGCCGTGATCAAGGCCCTCGGCGGCTACCGCGGCAAGCGCTGGCAGGACATCAGCGTCACCCGAGCGCTCACCGGCGCCCCCGCGATCCGGCTCGAGGGCAACGCGAAGCTCCGCGCGGACACGCTCGGGATCACGCAGGTGCTCGTCACGTTCACGCACGAGCGCGCCAACGCGGTCGCGTTCGCGATGGCGGTGAGCGGCTCGTGAGGCCCGTCCTCACCCCTGCCGAGGCCGCCGCGCTCGACCGCGCGTCGCAGGCTCGCGGCATCGCGCAGGCGACGCTGATGGAGAACGCCGGCCGCGAGGTCGCTCGCGCCGCCGCCGCGGTCGCGGGCGGTCTCTACGGCACCCGCGCCGTCATCGTGTGCGGCAAGGGCAACAACGGCGGTGACGGCCTCGTCGCCGCGCGGCACCTCGCGCGGTGGGGGACCCGCGTCACCGTCCTCATGCTCGAGACCCCCGAGGACCTCCGCGAGCCCGCCGCCGCGAACTTCGCGCGCCTGTCCGAGGCCGACGTGCGTGTTCGCCCGTTCTCGCGCTCCACGCTCGCCCGCGAGGTCGCCCGCGCCGACGTGGCCGTCGACGCCATCTTCGGCACCGGCTTCCGCGGTTTCCCCGAGGAGGACTGGGCCGCGGCGATCGACGGCCTCAACACCGGAGGCGCGCCGGTCGTGGCCGTCGACATCCCCTCGGGCGTGAACGGCGAGACCGCCGCGGTCGAGGGCGAGGCCGTGTGGGCCGACGTCACCGTCACGTTCGGCGCCGCGAAGATCGGCGTCGTCCTGCTCCCCGGCGCCGAGCGCGCCGGCATCGTCGAGGTCGTCGACATCGGCTTCCCGCCCGACCTGCTCGAGAGCGACCTGTGGCTCCTGGAGGAAGACGACGTCGCCGCGATGCTGCCGACCCGCTCCATCGAGACGCACAAGCGCGAGACCGGTGTCGCGCTCGTCGTCGGGGGCTCGCGCCTCATGACCGGCGCGGTGTGCCTCGCGGCCGCCGCGGCCTCGCGCGTCGGCGCCGGGCTCGTCCAGGTCGCCGTCCCCGAGGGCATCCTGCCCGTCGTGCAGTCGCTCGTGCGCGAGGCCACCTTCCTCCCGCTTCCCGAGACCCCTGCCGGCACCGTCTCCCGGGAGGCCACCGCCGTGCTCGCCGAGCGGCTCGCGCAGGCCGACGCCCTCGCGCTCGGGCCGGGGATGACCACCGACGCCGAGACCGCGGCCTGGATCCGCGAGACCGTCGCCTCGAGCCCGGTGCCGATCGTCCTGGACGCCGACGGCCTGAACGCCTTCGCGGGCCGAGCCGCCGAGCTCCAGGCTCGCCGCGCCGACCTCGTGCTCACCCCGCACGCCGGGGAGTTCACCCGCCTGGCGGGCGGCACGGCTCGCGACGTCGCCGCCGACCGCGTCGGCCACGTCCGCAAGCTCGCGGCCGAGACCCAGGCCAGCGTCCTGCTGAAGGGCACGCGCACCCTCGTCGGCACGCCGGAGGGGCACGTCCGCGTGAACCCGACCGGCGGGCCGTACCTCGCGACCGGCGGGACCGGCGACGTGCTGACCGGCGCGATCGCCGGGCTCCTCGCGCGCGGGCTCGCGCCGG
>CAYUSA010000110.1:0-2538 GCA_964447335.1 uncultured Actinomycetes bacterium | reverse complement strand
GAGGGGGTCAGTTTTCGCCCGTCGTCAGGGGGTCAGTTTTCGGCCGTCGTTGACACTCTCCCGCTCTGAAGACTCACTACGGTTCGTCGAAGGAACGGGTGAGCACCTCGGCGCTTACGAGGTGCGGAGCAGAAGGACGGGTGAGATGGATGAGGAAGACTCTGATGGCACCGGCGATGGCGGTGTTCGTCCTGGTGGCTTGTTCGAACGGGGGGACGGACACGACCGCCGCACCAACCGCGTCCCAGGCTTCATCACAGTCTCCGTCCCCCAGCCCAACGCTAGGCCCGATCGACCAAGCCCTCGAAGACAACCCGGACCTGCTCTCGAACGTGTGCGACGAATACGAGCATCTCCTCTCGGTTGGTTGGCCCGAGGAGGTTGTCCCCGGAATGCTGATTGGGGACGTTGACGAGAAGCAGTTCGCCGCGGCCTCAGGGGTGACCGTCAAGGAGTTGCAGAAGAGTGGCCTACTACCACTCCCAGCGATGCTCTCGAAGGCCGACATCAGCGTCATCGAGAACCTCGGCGATCCTGAACAGGTCGTCGATGAACTCTTGGGGAGGTGTTGACCCGAACCACGGCGCACGAGAACCGCCCCACGTCGTCCCCGGCCGCCCGCCAGTAATCGAACGCCCGCACCTGGCGACCACCCCGCACTCCCCAGACGACGTTCTCGACGCCCTGGGTGCCTGGCAGATTGCCGAACCGCACGAAGGGATGGAACTCAAGGTCGAGCAACCCGAAGGGGTCCCTCGCCGAAAACGAGAGTCCCAGGCGCCGGGCCTCGCCTGCGACCGCCGCCCGCCGGGAGACCTTCTGGAGCCGGGACACGAGCAGCCGTTCGGCGGTCTCATCCACGAGTACCGTGCGGTGGCAGCATGACGGATCGGAGTTTTCGCGCCCCACACGCTATGGAACGTGCCTCGCCCAGGATCACCCGGAGGGCACAGATGCGATTCGAGGGGTACTCGTTCGGTTCCATACGGATCGACGGCCGGACCTACGATCGCGACCTGATCATCGACCGCGGAAGGATCCGTAAGCGCAAGAAGGCCGCGTCCAAGCGGTTCCGCGATGCCTACGGACACACCCCGCTCTCGGTCGACGAGGACATCCCGTGGGGATGCCGCCGCCTGGTCATCGGCACGGGCGCTGCCGGCGCCTTGCCGGTGATGCGGGAGGTCGAGGAGGAGGCTCGCCGTCGGAAGGTCGATCTTCTGATGTTGCCCACGGCAGAGGCGATCGAGGTGCTCAGCGAGGGCACGAAGGACGTCAACGCCGTGCTGCACGTGACGTGCTGAACCCCGCGCCCGCTGCCGCGCCCTCTTACGCCTACCCAGGACACCGCAGGAGGGCTCGCGAGCACTCGTGGAACGACACCCGGCCCCCTCCTCGTCGCGGACGCGCCAGCAGAACTCGGCGTGCCTGTCCGCCACTGACTGCACCTCCTGGGTCGTTCCGGTCACGAACGAGCGCGGGCGGAGCTCGCGAGGCACGTGGTCACTGCAGGAGTCCCGAGTCCGAACTCGGTCGCGGTCGCCCGGTACCGGCCCTCCTTGCGGATCCGGACGCTGTAGTAGCCGTCGTACAGCGACAGGGTCTGTCGGACCTGCTTCCACCCCGTGCTCGTCTTGCGCTCCACGACGACTGGCACGTACCAGAAGCAGCCCGACTCAAGATCCGCGTCCAGGTACCCGTAGGCCTTCGTCCGGCTCAGATTGAGCGTCATCGTCCGGGCATAGGACGCCTCGACGGTGCCGACGCCGACGGCGATGTTCATTCCGTGTCCGACCAAGCCCCACTCGTCCCACACGACGTAGTTGCCCGTCTTGTCGTACAGCCACAGGGACCAGTCCTTCCAGACGCCGTCCTCCGCGTACTGCTGGATCGTCACGGATGCGGTGTAGGAATCACCGGAGACGTTGCTGAAGAAGCCCGTCTGTGCTTGCTGGGCACCCGAGGGAGAGAAGAGCTGGATCTGAGTGGAGCCTGATGGACATGCGTCGCCCTCGCCGCAGACCCCCGAGAGGTCGTCGGTGATGACGGCGCTGACCGTCACCGTCTGAGCCGACGTGGAGACGTCGACCTGCGTGGGCGAGACGCTGATCGAGACGAGCTGCGGCGGCGTGGTGTCCGACTGCGCTGACGAAGGCAGCGGAGCGGCAAGGACGAGGAGCCCGACAGCGAGCCCGACAGCGATTGATGTCCTGCGCATCCGAACTACCTCCAATCTGGATTCCCCTGATTGATGCTGCTGCCACCTTAGCCACTCGTCCCAGGGACTTTCCGGCCCATCCGGATGGGGCCGCTCCACCGGGCGGCTTGGAATCGACCACCTCGGCGGGGACGGTGGAGGTCGGGCACCCGATGCGCCGTGCCTGCCGACCAGGGCTTGCCCCGGCACCCCGGTCCGGGCACTGTCGGTGTCGGTGGCGGGAGCCGGACGGAGGCCGACCGGCACGATGTCTCGAGACATCACAATGGTGCCCCCGGCAGTGTCTGGTTTCAGGACATAGTTCACACCTGTCTCAAGAC
>CAYUSA010000109.1:0-2749 GCA_964447335.1 uncultured Actinomycetes bacterium | reverse complement strand
ACTCCTACGGCGCGCGCCGCGGCAACCACGAGGTCATGATGCGCGGCACCTTCGCGAACGTGCGGCTGCAGAACCACCTGGCGCCCGGCGGCGAGGGCCCCTACACGACGTACCCGCCGGGCGGGGAACGCATGACGATCTTCGAGGCCTCGCTCCGGTACCGCGCCGAGGGCGTGCCGCTCCTCGTCATGGCCGGCAAGGAGTACGGCAGCGGCTCGAGCCGCGACTGGGCCGCCAAGGGGCCGCTGCTCCTCGGCGTGCGCGCGGTGCTGGCCGAGAGCTTCGAACGCATCCACCGATCGAACCTCGTGGGGATGGGCGTGCTGCCGCTGCAGTTCACGGCCGGTGAGTCGGCCGCCTCGCTCGGCGTGACCGGAGCCGAGGCCTTCGACGTGACCGGCCTGCAGGGCGGCGTGACGCCGAAGCAGGAGGTGACGGTCACCGCGCGCCGGGGCGACGGCAGCCAGGTGGCGTTCCGCGTGACCGTGCGCGTCGACGAGCCTGCGGAAGCCGAGGCGTTCCGCCACGGCGGCATCCTGCGGATGGTGCTCCGCCAGATGCTCGAGGGCTGACCCCTCGAGGGCTACGCCTGCACGCTGCCGGGGATCTCGCGCCAGTCGTAGGGGCTCGTGAAGTTCACGAGCATGTTCATGTAGTTGGAGCGCGCGAAGGCGACCGGGTCGGCGACGTTGCTCTGGCTGACGCTTCCCTTCATCTGCTCGACCGAGTCGTACTCGTGCTCGTCCAGCCAGGAGCCGATGCCCGCGAGGACCGTCGCGACGTGCTCGGGTCCGTTGCGGAAGAGCGCGGACGCCATCATCGTCACGTCCGCGCCGGCGAGCAGCATCTTCAGGGCGTCATCGGCCGTGTGCACACCGGTCGTCGCGGCCAGCGAGCACGGGACCCGCCCGTGCAGGATGGCGATCCACCGCAGCGGCAGCCGCAGCTCCTCCGAAGTCGACAGGTGCAGCGTCGGGTCCACCGAGAGCGTCTCGAGGTCGATGTCGGGCTGCATGAACCGGTTGAACAGCACCAGGCCGTCGGCCCCGGCCTCGACCAAGCGTCGCGCCATGTGGCCGATCGAGCTGAAGAACGGTCCGATCTTGACCGCCAGGGGGATCGAGACGGAGGAGCGGACCTCGGAGACGAGATCCAGGTATCGCCGCTCGACCTCCTCGCCCGTCTGGTCCGGGTCGGCCGCGATCAGGTAGATGTTCAGCTCCAGCGCGTCGGCGCCCGCGTCCTCGATCAGCTTCGCGTAGCGGACCCAGCCGCCTTTCGAGGAGCCGTTCAGCGACCCGATCAGCGGGATCTCGAGCTCCCGCTTCGAGGACTCGAGGTGCCGCAGGTACTCGTCGGGACCGGTGTTGTACTCCTCCATCTCGGGCAGGTAGGTCATCGCCTCGGCGAAGCTCTCGGAGCCCATCTCGAGCGCGCGGTGCATCTGGATCTCGTCGTGCCCGATCTGCTCCTCGAACAGGGACTGGAACACGACGGCCGCCGCACCGGCGTCCTGTAGCCGCTTCAGGTTGTCGATGCGCGCCGACAGCGTCGAAGCCGAGGGCACGACCGGGTTGGCGAGCTCCAGGCCCAGGTACCGGGTTCGAAGGTCCGCGCTCATGACTCGACCTCCTCGGTCGTCGCCGGTTGGTCTCCCTGACCGCCGGGCTCCAAGCGGCCCGGCATCTGTCGCTCCACCCCCGCGAGCTGCTCGTAGAGGCGCCAGCGCTCGTCGGCGTCGCCCTGCGCGAGCTTCTGCAGCTCCTCGAACTGCTCCGGGCGCGAGCGCGCGAGCATCGCGAACCGTGCCTCCTTCGACTGGAACTCCTTCACCGGCAGGCTGGGCTTGCCGCTGTCGAGCTGCCAAGGGTGCTCGCCCTCGGTGGCCTTCCGGGGGTCGTAGCGGTACAAGGGCCAGAAGGCGGATTGCACGGCCTCCCTCTGGTGGCTCATCGAGGTCGACATGTCGATGCCGTGCGCGATGCACGTCGAGTACGCGATGATCAGCGACGGCCCGTGCCAGGACTCGGCCTCCGCGAACGCCTTGACGGTCTGGGCGTTGTCGGCGCCGATCGCGATCTGCGCCACGTACACGTCGCCGTAGTCGGCCGAGAGCCGCCCGAGGTCCTTGCGCACGACCGGCTTCCCGGCGGCGGCGAACTTCGCCACGGCCCCGCGGGGCGTGGCCTTCGACGCCTGGCCGCCGGTGTTCGAGTAGACCTGGGTGTCGAGCACCAGGACGTTCACGTCCCGACCGGTCGCGAGCACGTGGTCGAGGCCGCCGAAGCCGATGTCGTAGGCCCAGCCGTCGCCGCCGACGATCCACACGCTCTTGCGTACGAGCGCGTCCGCCACCGTGAGGAGGTTGCGCGCATCCTCGGGATCCATCGACGCGAGCCGGGCCCGTAGCTCGACGACCCTCTCGCGCTGCTCGGCGATCGCGGTCTCGCCCTCCTGCTCGGCGTCCAGCAGCGCCCGCGCCAGGTCCTCGCCGAGCTCCCCGGCGAGACGGCCGACCAGCCCCCGTGCATACCCGCTCTGGTGGTCGAGCGCGAGGCGCATGCCGAGACCGAACTCGGCGTTGTCCTCGAACAGGGAGTTCGACCACGCCGCCCCACGGCCGTTCGCGTCCTGGCTCCAGGGCGTGGTGGGCAGGTTGCCTCCGTAGATCGACGAGCACCCGGTGGCGTTCGCGACCAGGATCCGGTCGCCGTAGAGCTGCGTGAGCAGCTTGAGGTACGGGGTCTCC
>CAYUSA010000108.1:0-2898 GCA_964447335.1 uncultured Actinomycetes bacterium | reverse complement strand
CCTCCAGGATCTCGATGTTGACATCCCGCTCGGCGTGCTGGTTGTGCTGACCGGCGTGGCCGGGTCGGGCAAGAGCTCGCTCATCGACGGCTCGGTCGCGGGCCGGGACGGCGTCGTGTCGATCGACCAGGGCGCGATCAGGGGCTCGAGGCGCAGCAACCCGGCGACCTACACCGGGCTGCTCGATCCGATCCGAGCAGCGTTCGCGAAGGCCAATGGGGTCAAGCCCGCTTTGTTCAGTGCAAACTCCGAGGGTGCCTGTCAGGCCTGCAACGGCGCTGGCGTCATCTACACCGAGCTCGGGTTCATGGACACGGTGGCGACGACCTGCGAGGACTGCGAAGGGAAGCGGTACGAGGCTGCGGTGTTGGACTACCACCTCGGCGGGCGCGACATCAGCGAAGTCCTCGCGATGTCGGTGAGCGAGGCCGAGCTGTTCTTCGGCGCCGGTGAGGCGCGCACGCCCACCGCGCAGGCGATCCTCCAGCGCCTCATCGACGTTGGGCTCGGCTACCTGCGGCTTGGCCAGCCGCTGCCGACCTTGTCCGGTGGGGAGCGACAGCGGCTCAAGCTTGCCACCCGCATGGCCGAGGCGGGCGGCGTCTACGTCCTCGACGAGCCCACGAGCGGACTCCACCTCGCCGACGTGCAGCAGCTGCTCGCCCTGCTCGACAACCTCGTCGACTCCGGCACGTCGGTCATCGTGGTCGAGCACCACCAGGCGGTGATGGCGCACGCCGACTGGATCATCGACCTCGGCCCGGGCGCCGGGCACGACGGCGGCCGGATCGTCTTCGAGGGCACTCCCGCCGACCTCGTCGCCGGCCGCTCCACCCTGACCGGCAAGCATCTCGCGGCCTACGTCGGCACCTGAGCCGATCGGGCCGGGAGACCGATCACGGCGGAACGCTGATCGGGCGGTGACCCGGATCGGCCCCTATACTTCCTCGGCCATGCATGTGACCACGACCCCTTCCGAAAAGAGCACCCTCGTCGTAGAGGTGGAGCTCCCCGTCGATCGCGTCGCGCGCGCCGTCGCCGACGCCACCCGTCGCCTGAGCCAGCGAACCCGCGTCGCCGGGTTTCGCCCCGGCAAGGCCCCGCGCAGCATGCTCGAGCGTGTCCTGGGCGAGGGCGCGGTCTGGGACGAGGCCGTCGAGACGCTGGTCGAGACCAGCTACGGCGAGTGGGCGAAAAGCACCGCCGACGATCCCGACATCTTCATCATCGGCCGGCCCGAGGTCGAGGTGGTCGAGGCCGAGGAGGGGAAGCCACTCCGCTACAAGGCGACCGTCCCGCTGCGCCCCGAGGTGAAGCTCGGCGACTACGCCAACTTCCCGTTCAAGCCGGAGATCGTGCCGGTCGACGACGCCAAGGTCGAGAGTGTCCTGGACGAGCTCCGCGACCAGCAGGCCACGCTCGGCCCGGTCGAGGACCGCGCGGCCGCGAAGGGTGACTGGGCGATCATCGGCTATGTCGGCACCCGTGACGGTGTTCCGTTCGACGGCGGGACCGCGGACCGGATGCCGCTCGTCATCGGCGAGGAGCGCCTCATCCCCGGTTTCGAGGAACACCTCCTTGGCCTGCGGCCGGGTGAGACGTCCGAGTTCGACGTGACGTTCCCCGACGACTACCAGGAGGAGTCGCTCCGCGGCGTCCAGGTCCACTTCAGCGCAGAGCTGAAGGAGCTGCGCGAGAAGATCATGCCCGTCGCCAACGACGACTTCGCGCGTTCGATGGGAGATTTCGCCGACGTGGCCGCCCTGCGCTCGGAGATCCGCAAGCGGCTCGAGCGGAATGCGCTCGACCGCGCCCGGCACGGCTTCGCCGATCGGATCATCGAATACGCCGTGAAGAACGCGACGATCGAGATCCCCGACATCCTCGTGGACGAGGAGGTCGAGGTCATGCACGACGAGATGAAGAGTGCCCTCGCCCGCCAGGGGATCACCGAGGAGGCCTACCTTGCCGCCACGGGCAAGGCCGCGGACGAGCTTCACGCGGAGTTCCGGCCGGGCGCGGAAGAGCGGGCCAAGACGCTGCTTGTCCTGGGCGAGATCGCGACGCGCGAGGGGATCGACGTCCCGGACCGCGACATCATCGACGAGATCCTCCGGGCCAAGGCCCGCTACGGGTCCGAGCCGAAGCTCTCGGCCTACTTCGACACACCGCGGGCGCAGGCCGCGATCCGCAGCTCGCTGCGCCGCTCGCGGGTCGTCGAGACGCTCATCGACCGCTGGCTGGCCGCCCACCCGGACCACCCGGCCATCCCACACGCCGAGGATGACGGGCCGTCGGCGGTCGGCGCCGCGGCGCACGACCACGACCACGACCACGACCACGAAGCCGCAGTCGAAGCCGAGGCCTCGCCCGCGTGACGTCGCGTTCCCTCGATCGCCCTCGTTCTTCGCGCGGACGCGCGGAGAGATCCGCCCCAGGAGGTTCCCAGATGCTCGTGCCGATGGTCATCGAGTCGTCGAGCCGCGGCGAGCGCGCCTACGACATCTACTCGCGCCTGCTCAAGGAGCGGATCATCTTCCTCGGCGACGCGATCGAGGACACCCTCGCCAACCTCGTCATCGCCCAGCTCCTGTTCCTGGACTCCGAGGACCCGGAGAAGGACATCAACCTCTACATCAACTCGCCCGGCGGCGTGATCACCTCCGGCCTCGCGATCTACGACACCATGCAGCTCGTGCGGGCCCCCGTCAGCACGATCTGCGTGGGAATGGCAGCCAGCATGGCGGCCGTCCTCCTCGCGGCGGGCCAGCCGGGGAAGCGCTTCGCCCTCCCCCACAGCCGGATCATGGTCCACCAGGGCTCGGGCGGCTTCCGCGGCAACACCCCCGACGTCTTCATCCAGGTCAAGGAGATGGAGACTCTGGTCAACGCAAATCA
>CAYUSA010000107.1:0-3103 GCA_964447335.1 uncultured Actinomycetes bacterium | reverse complement strand
CGCCGGCCGGAGCGGGCCCTCGGGCACCGAGCCGCGGGTCGCGGCCAGCCGGCACGCGAGCTCCTCGAGCCGCCCGAGGCTGCCGAGCGGCTTCGTCTTTGAGTCCAGCAGGCGCGCGGTCTCGGCGGCGGCCGCCTCGTCCGGCGGCGCCACGGCCGCGATCGTCGCCTCGAGCAGGCGACCGACGGTCACGCGCGCGTCACCTCCTCGAGCGGGAGCCCGCGGCCGGCGACGACGAAGTACGAGCGCGAGGCCTGCTCGGCGAACGACGCGTTCACGCGGCCGAGCACGTCGCGGTATGTCCGGGCGAGCTCGTTCGCGGGTACGATGCCGAGCCCGACCTCGTTGCTGATGACGACGGACGGCCCGGAGCGCCGCGCCAGGACCGAAGCGACCTCGCGTGCCTCGCCGTCGATCCCGTCCTCCGACGTCCCGGCCTCGAGGGCGTTGGACACCCACAGCGTGAGACAGTCAAGGATCACGCACGCGCCCTCGCGGATGCCCTTGGTCGCCTCGAGCAGTCCGAGCGGCGCCTCGACGATCTCCCACTCGGCCGGGCGAGAGGCGCGATGCGCCCGGATGCGCGCGGCCATCTCGTCGTCGCGCCCCTCGGCTGTTGCGACCACCACCACGGGCGCGCCGACGGCGGCCGCCAGCCTGACGGCGAGCGAGGACTTGCCGCTCCGCGCGCCGCCCAGCAGGAACGTGTACGGCATCAGAACTCGATCCCGCGCATCGCGCCGATGTCGCGGTCGAACGCGTGCTTGCGGCTCACCATCTCGGTGACCGTGTCGGCGATCTCGCGCAGCTCGTCGGGCGCGTCCCGGCCGGTCGCGATCACGCTGACCTCCGGCGGCCGCGAGCGGATCGTCTCGATGACCTCGCGCGTGTCGATTCAGCCCCACGTCATCGGATAGGTGACCTCGTCCAGGATCACGAGGCGGTGCTCGCCGGCGCGGATCAGCTCGGACGCCGAGCGCCAGGCCTCGCGCGCGGCCGCCCGGGTCTCGTCCATGTCCTCCGAATCCCAGGTGAAGCCGTCGCCGAGCGACCACCAGTCGACGCCCAGCCGACGCGCCTCCTCCTCCTCGCCCGTGCGCCACCGCCCGGACTTCAGGAACTGCACGACGGCGACGCGCCACCCCGCTGAGACCGCCCGCAGCATCATGCCCCACGCGGCCGAGGACTTGCCCTTGCCGTCGCCGGTGTTGACGAGGACGCGCGAGGGCACGCGGCCCTTCCCCGGCGGTGGTCCCTCGGTGGGCGGCTCCGCGGGACGCGCGGACTCGTCGTGACTCACGGCTCCCGTTCCGAGAGCGGGATGACGGCCCAGCCGATGTCGCCGTCGTCGATCACGCGGACGGCCGCGCCGTAGTGCTCGGCGATCACGTGCGGCGCGAGGACCTCGGCGCGCGGACCCTCGGCCACCAGGCGACCGGCCGAGAGCAGCGCGAACCGCTGCGCGAACCGGCCGGCGAGCGTGAGGTCGTGCATCGTCGCGACGACCGTGAGGCCGTCGGCGCGGCGGAGCTCGTCGACCAGCTCGAGGACGCGCAGCTGCTGCCCGAGGTCGAGCCCGGTCGTCGGCTCGTCCAGCAGGAGCAGCGGCGCCTCCTGCGCGAGCGCACGGGCGAGGACCACGCGCCGGAGCTCGCCCCCCGAGAGCGTCTCCAGGCGGCGCGCCGCCGCCCACCCGAGGTCCAACCGCTCGAGCGCAGAAGTCACCGCCTGCAGGTCCCGCGGCCCCTCGGCGCCGAGCAGCCCGAGGTGCGGCGTGCGCCCCAGCAGCACGTACTGCTCGACGGTCACGCCCTCGGGGATCGTGGGGAGCTGCGGGACCACGGCGACCCTTCGGGCGCGCTCGCGTCGGCCGAGGTCTGCGGCCGCCCGGCCCCACAGGAGCACCGAGCCGCGGTGGGGGAGCAGCCCCGCGATCGCGTGCACGAGCGTCGTCTTGCCGGCGCCGTTCGGCCCGATCACGCAGACCCACGCGCCCGCCGGGACGTCGAGGCGGACATCGGTCACGATCGGGCGCCCCCCGAGCTCCACGGAGAGGTCGCGGACCTGCAGCGCGAGCGCGACGTCCTGGGTCGCTGCCGGCGCCTCGCGCTCGGCCCTCACACCGTCCTCCCGCTGCGGCGGAGCACCGCCACGAAGAACGGGGCGCCCACGAACGCGGTGATGACGCCGATCGGGATCTCGCCGGGGGCGACCACCGTGCGCGCGAGGATGTCGACGAGGATCAGGAACGACGCGCCGAACAGCACCGACAGCGGCAGCACCGACCGGTAGCTCCCGCCCACGATCAGCCGGACCGTGTGCGGCACGATGATGCCGACGAACCCGATCAGCCCGCCGACGGCGACCGCGGCCGCGGTCGCGAGCGACGCCGCGATCACCACCACCAGACGCAACCGGCCGACGTTCAGGCCGAGGCTCTGGGCTTCGACGTCGCCGACCTCGATCACGTCGAGCAGTCGGCGCACCGCCCAGAGTGTCGCGACCGCGAGCACTACGGACGGCAGTGCGAGCCGCACGTCGTCCCACCCCGTCGTGCCGAGCCGGCCGAGGATCCACGTGTAGACCTGCCGGAGCGTCTCGGAGCGCTGCTGCTGCAGGAACGTCTGCACCGCGGTCAGGAACGAGGCCACCGCCACGCCCGCGAGGACCAGGCTCGTCGCCGCGCGACCCCCGAGGCTCGAGCGCCCGAGCCCGTACGCCAGCCCGACGCCGACGATGGCGCCGATGAACGCGGCGATCGGCACGGTCACCTCGACCGCGCCCGACGGCGCGTACGCCACCGCGATCGTCGCGCCGAGGCCCGCGCCCGCCGCCGCCCCGAGCAGGTACGGGTCGGCGAGCGGGTTGCGGAACACCGCCTGGTACGCGGCGCCGGACGCCGCGAGCGACGCGCCGACGAGCCCGCCCACGATCACCCGGGGCAGCCGCAGGTTGCCGAGGATCGACGCCTCCTGCTCCGACATCCCCTCCGGCGCGTTGCCGAACGCGAACATCCACCGCAGCACGTTGCCCGCCCCGATCCGCGCCGGCCCGACGAGCAGGCCCGCGATGCCGGCCGCGAGCAGCACGGCGACGCCGATCG
>CAYUSA010000106.1:0-3208 GCA_964447335.1 uncultured Actinomycetes bacterium | reverse complement strand
CGAGGTCGGCGTCGGCGAAGAGCCAGACCTCGGGCGCCGGCAGGCGGCGGAGCGCCCCCTCGAGCGCCCGGCCCTTGCCGGCGGCGCGGGGGAGCTGCAGGACCGTGGCCCCCGCCGCGAGCGCCTCGGAGGCCGTGGCGTCGGTCGACCCGTCGTCCACGACGACCACCTCGGTCACGGCGGGGATCGCGCGCAGGGCGGCGACGGTCGCACCCACCCGGTCCGCCTCGTCCCGAGCCGGCACGAGGGCGACGACGCGCGCCATGGCCACGTCGCCGGTGGGCACCGTGGCGTCGGTCACGGCATCGGCGGCAGGGGCACGGCGTCGTCCTTCACGCCGTAGTTCCCCCCGTCCCCGGTGAGCAGCAGCCGCTGCAGGCCGAGCACGAGCGCCGCCCCGCCCCGGCTCTCGTCCAGGTCGTCCACGGTCACGAGGCCGTCGGTTCCGCCCGCCCGGAGCACCGGCACGAACGGCACGGCCGTGTCCACCGACTCCCCCGCGCCGACGGTCAGCCCGAGCTCGACGAGCCGCTCGGTGAGGGGGATCGCGAAGGCCTCGGGCAGCATCACGGGGTCCTGCGCCTGCCCGCCGGCGAGCACGACGACCATCTGCTCCGCGCCGCCGATCGTCGCGAGCGTCGCGTCGGACAGGTTCGCGTCGACCGGCGCGAGGTATCCCTCGGTGAGGAGCTCGTGCAGCAGGTCCGGGTCGCCGTGGGAGGCTCGGCCCCCCTCGCTCGCCAGGCGGTCGGCGAGGGCCTCGGCCGCGAGGCCCGTGAGCGCCGCGGGGTCCGCGCCGGGCAGCCCGAGCGTGGTCGCGAGCGCCTCCTGGTCCGCCGGATCGGTCGGGGCGAGCGTGTCCCGCGCCGAGAGCACGATGACCGTCGCCCCGGCCCCCTCGAGCGCCTGGCGCGCCTCCTCCACGAGCTCATCCTCGACGCCGTCCTGCGCGATCACGATGACGTCCTGGCCGAGGAGCCGGCCCTCGGTCAGGTGCGGGAGCGCGGCGTCGTTGAAGTCCTGCTCGGCCGCGAGTCGATCGCGGAGCCCGCTCACCTGACTCCGGAGCTCGTCCATCGCCCTGCGCTGGCTCTCGACGTCCTCGCGTAGCTGATCGACGAGCTTGGGCTGGATGAAGGCGCTCCCGGCGAGCATGCCGAGGGCCAGTGCGAGGAAGATCGCCACGATCGTCACCACGTGCTGCCGGAGCGAGATCACACGAGACCCCGGAGCTCGAAGAACCACTGCCGCACCTGGTCCAGCAGCAGGGTGACGTACAGGCGGAGTGAGGGCGACACGAGGATCACCAGCAGCATCGCGAGCAGCGCGCCCGCGACGAGCAACACGGCGTCGCGCGTGCGCACGCGCGGCGAGTACACGCGCGACACGCCCTTGGCATCCATGAGGATCTCCCCGACCCGCAGGCGCACCAGGAACGTGCTCGACATCCCCTCCCGGCCCTTGTCGAGGAACTCGCGCAGGTTCCCGTGGCTGCCGACGGCCACGATCGTCTCGGCGCCCTTCTCGTGCGCGAGCAGGAAGGCCACGTCCTCGCTCGTGCCTGCGGCCTGGATCACCTTGTGCGGCACGCCCAGAGCATCCAGGCGTGCCCGCCCGGGCGCGCGGCCGTCCCCATAGGCGTGCACCACGACCTCGGTCGGCATGCGGCGGCGGAACCGTCTTCGCGGCCGAAGCGCGAGCCGGAGCGCCGCATCGGAGACGCTGTCCATGTCGCCGATGATCACGTCGGGCCGGTAGCCGGCCTCGATGAGCGCGTCGGCGCCGCCGTCGACACCGACGAGCACCGGACCGACGTCGCGGATGTACGGGCCGAGGACGGCCAGATCCTCCTTGTAGGCGTAGCCCCGGACGACCACCAGCACCGAGCGGTGCGCGAGGTCGTGGTCGATGGCCGGGAGCCCCGCGCCGCCGAACAGCAGGTCGCGCTCGCGCTGCATGTAGTCCACGGTGTTGCGGGCGAAGCTCTCGAACCGGTCGGCGAGCCCGAGCTGCGCCTCGGCCATCGATGCCCGCACCGACTCCTCGCTCTGGAGGATCCCGACGCCGACCAGGCGATCCCCCACGTACACGCGGTCGCCGTCGAGTCGGAGCACCTGGCCCTCGCGCACCTTGCGGAGCACGAGCGGGCCGACCGAGTCCACGAGCGTGATCCCGGCCTCGAGCAGGATGAGCGGTCCGAGGTTCGGGTACCGCCCGCTGATCGAGGGCGCCGCGTTCACCACGGCGGCGACCCCGGAGGCCACCAGCCCCTCCGCGGATACCCGGTCGAGGTCCTCGTGGTCGATGAGCGCGATCTCGCCCGGCTCCAAGCGCTGGACGAGGCGCTTCGTGCGCGGGTCGACCCGGGCGACGCCCGAACGAGATCTCGCGCGCCGCGGGGGCCGCCGCAGCAGCCCTCGGGTTCTGGATGTCGCCGTGGGGATCGCCTCCGCGCCGCCTCGGGGCTCCGACGGCCGGAACCCCGCCCGGCAAGCGTAAACGACCGCGAGGAAGCTCAGGAAGGCCCGGCCGACCGCGCCCGGGCGGCCTCGGCGAGCAGCTCCTCCGCGTGGACGGCCGCGGCCTGGCTCTCGGGCAGGCCGGAGAGCATCCGGGAGAGCTCGGCCACGCGGCCGGCCTCGTCCAGGACCTCCACCGTCGCCGTCCCGTGTCGCTTCTGTACCCGCACGTGCCGGTCCGCGAAGGACGCGATCTGGGGCAGGTGGGTCACGACGACGACCTGCCGGCGCTCGGCCAGGCGCGAGAGTCGGCGCCCGATGGCGACGGCGGCCGCGCCCCCGATGCCGGCGTCGACCTCGTCGAACACCAGCGTGGGCACGTCGTCGAGATCCACCATCACGCTGCGGCAGGCGAGCATCGTGCGCGAGAGCTCCCCGCCCGACGCCACCTTCGCGAGCGGAAGGAGCGGCTGGCCCGCCCCGCCGGAGAAACGGAACTCGGCGCGCTCGGCGCCACCGGATCCGAGCTCGAGGGCCTCGACGAGCGCCACCTCCGCGTCGGCGCCGTCCATCCCGAGCTCCCGCAGCTCCGCCCGAACCGCCTCGGCGAGGCGCGGTGCGGCCTCGCCCCTCGCGGCGCTCACCTCGGCGGCGAGGACGCCCACCCGCGCCTGCAGCTCGGCGACCTCGGCCGTCAGGCGCTCGCGCTGGTCGCCCGAGTCCGCGAGCTCGGCCGCCCGCCCGCGCGC
>CAYUSA010000105.1:0-3307 GCA_964447335.1 uncultured Actinomycetes bacterium | reverse complement strand
ACGTTCGCGCCGCTCGACTGGCCCCCGACCGGCTCCATGACGAACGCGAGGACCGTGTCGGGGCCGAGACGAACGATCGTCTCCTTGCACCCGTCGTTGGCGGGCGGCACGATGACTTCGGGCGGGCCGACGACCTCGGGGGGTCCAACGACCTGGAGCCTCTCACGGCTCAGAGCCCTCGCGCCGGGACACGCACCCCGGCCGGCGGGACCGACGCCCGCAGCTGCGCCGCTGGATCTGGTGTCGTCAGGCGACGAACAGCGTGCCGCTCATCTGCGGGTGGACATCGCTCCGGAACACGTACGTTCCCGGGTCGAGCGGTGGAACCTCGTAGGTGATCGTGTCCAGCCCCGTGACGATCCCACCCACGAACAACGGGTCTGCGGCGTCCGAGCCGTCGCGGTAGATCGAGACGTTATCCGCCACACCCACGTCTTCCGCATGGAGCTCGATCGTGAACGGAGACCCCGCCTCGACCACGAGGCAGTCGGTGTCGAAGACCAGGTCTCTTGCCGTGAGCGTCAGTTCAGGGCCTCCCTGGCTGCAGCTCGGCGGCCACGTCGGTGTGGGGTCCGGTCCGATCGCGGGCGGCACGTCGGGGACGGGCTGGAGAGGCCCCAGGATCGACCCGCCCTGCTCGGACGGAGCGACCTCGGTGGAGTCGACGGGTGATGGCGAGCGAGTACGACGAGCTCACCGGGACGCAGACGTACGCGGACTTCAGCGAACGGTGGCTGGCGAACATCCTCGGCGCGAACGCCTGGGGTTCCTCGTTCATCGTCGGCGACGGGACCGTCTTCCCCCACTGCATGCAGCACCAGGTGGCCAACATGGTCGGCTCGCTGGACGGTTCGCCCCCGATCTTCGCCGGCGCCGCGGTCGAAGGTCCGAACCACTACGCCGCCCGCGGGAAGCTTCCCCGGATGCGGGCGTGCCCGCCGAACGGGGTCGACCGGTTCGCGCGGTTCGACGGCGACGCGGTGTTCAGGGACAACATGGAGTCCTACTCGACGGTGGAGCCGGCCATCGGCAACTCGATACGGAGACCTCCCCTTCGCGGATCCACTCCACGGTCTCCTCGGTTCCTCTACGAGACCCCGGCCGCCGCCGCGACGAGCTCTCGGGTCATCTTCCGGCTCGCGATCACCTCGTCCACGACCCCGTACTCCACGGCCTGCTCCGCGGTGAGGATGAAGTCGCGGTCCGTGTCCCTCGTCACCCGCTCCAGGGGTTGACCGGTGTGCATCGCGATCAGCTCCTCGAGGAGCCGGCGGTAGCGCGTGATCTCCTTGGCCTGGATCTCGATGTCGACGGCCTGGCCCTCGGCACCGCCGTACGGCTGGTGTAGCAGCACGCGCGAGCGCGGCAGCGCGAAGCGCTTGCCCTTGGCGCCCGCGAGCAGCAGCACCGCCGCGACCGACGCCGCCTGGCCCATGACGATCGTCGACACGTCGGGCCTGACGTACTGCATCGTGTCGTAGATCGCGAACAGCGCCGTGATGTCGCCGCCGGGCGAGTTGATGTACAGGTTGATGTCCTTGTCGGGGTCCTCGGACTCAAGGTGCAGGAGCTGCGCCATGATGAGGTTCCCGACGTTGTCGTCGATCGGGGTCCCGAGGAAAACGATCCGCTCCTTCAGGAGCCGCGAGTAGATGTCGAACGAGCGTTCCCCACGGCTGGTCTGCTCGACGACGACGGGGACGAGGTAGTCCTTCATGTTGTGATCCGCCTCCATCTTCGGTCGCGTAGATCGCGGCGTGGAGACCGGGGACGCCGCAAGCTCGATGCCGTTCTGCTCGCTTCCGTCCTGGACCCACCGGGCTCCGCAGTAGTAGCAGGAGGTAACGGTCGGACCAGCGACATAGACCAGCTGAACCTCGTCGCAGACCGGACACCTGATCATCGGGGCGCCTCCCCCCGCATCCTCGGATTCGTGGAGGCGAAGGACTGTCGGTCGCTAGACCCCGGGTCGGTCGCAACTCGCGAATCGCAGCCTCGCACCAGCAACGGCGAGTGTACTCGGTCAGGCCGTGGGGATGCCTTCGTAGAACGCAAGGTCGCCGACCTGTGCACCGCGTGACACACTTCCGCGCACGACTGTGAATGCCCCCTGGACGCCGAATCAGCTGCGGGTGATCCGCGAACTACTGGAGTGGGACGAGGAGCTGACGCCCCTCCGAGGCCCGACTCCCGCGCGGGACGGCTTGCGGGGCGATCTGTTGGCCGAGCTGGAGGAGCTGACCCAACCGGCCTCGGCCGCCTTTTCCGAGCACGACCAGCGGCTCTCCGTCACCAAGTTCGACCTCACCAGCGTGCACAAGTGCGAGGGTCTTTACGTCGCTCCCGACGACTTCGAGTGGACGGTCGCGAAGGCGCGCGGCAAGGTTGTCCACCGCGCGATCCAGAAGTCCTGGGCCGGCCGCTTCAAGGAGATGCTGCCCTTGGAACTCGCGCAGGAAGCGGTCGAGTCGATGGCGGCGAGCCCGGAGGATCGGAGCTTCGGTAACTATCTGACCGGGCTCGATCCGTCCACGATGGCCGAGCTCCTCAGCGAGGTCGGCGCGATGCTCGCCGCATTCTCCTCGGACTGGCCGCCCATCCGGCCGATGATGCATCCGCGGATCGAGCCGTCGATGCACGCACGACTCCATGACGGCCGAATCTTGCTCAAGGGGAAGTTCGACCTCGCCCTTGGACCTGCCGGGAGGGGGCCGGTCGTCATCACGGACCTCAAGACCGGGATCGACTACCCCGAGCACCGGGAGGAGGTCCGCTACTACGCGCTCCTCGAGACGCTCAAGACCGGGGTGCCGCCGATCCGTGTCGCCTCCTACTACCTCGATGGAGGCTGGTTCCAGCCCGAAGAGGTGAACGAGGATGTGCTCCGGTCGGCCGTCCGCCGGACCGCCGACGCGGTCAATCTGATCGCCCAGCTCTGGTGGCGCGAGCGCGAACCCGCGCTGTCCCCGGGTTGGCACTGCCGCTACTGTCCCGCGGAGCCGGACTGCGCGGACGGTTCGCGGTGGCTCAACGAGAACCAGGATCGCCTGCAGCCGTAGCCTCGTGGCACGGGTGACGGTTCGGCTCGCCGGGGAACCGGCTACAGTCCGCCAGGCAAGTCCCAAGGTTGCTGAATGCAATGCCGCCCACGACGGAGGAGGTATCCGTAGGTGGCAGAGAAGCTCAAATGCGATCTTGGACACGGCAAGGCGGTCCCGGCGATCGTGAAGTTGGAGATCAAATCCACGCGTGCAAGATGCTGACGTTCAAGAAGCGGGTGGCGGTCGGTGACGCTCTACCCTGTCGG
>CAYUSA010000104.1:0-3494 GCA_964447335.1 uncultured Actinomycetes bacterium | reverse complement strand
GCTGCGGCGCGGGTACGTGCTGCTCATCGACTACGGCTCGGCGGGAGGGCCGGCCGGCGAGGTCCACGGGTACCGCGACCACCGCGTGCTCGAGGACGTCCTCGCCGATCCGGGCGGGAGCGACGTCACGGCCGGGGTGGACCTGGACGCCATCGCGCGCCGCGCCGAGACCGTCGGGCTGCACGCGCTCGGCATGACGACCCAGTGGCGGGCGCTGCTCGCGCTCGGCTACGAGCGGTGGACGGCGGGCGAGCTCGAGCGCCAGGGCGCGCTCCTCGCCGAGCGCCGAGGGCTCGACGCCGTCCGGGCGTGGGAGGGACGGAGCCGCGCGAGCCTGCTCGTGGACCCGGCGGCGCTCGGGCGGCTGCGGTGGCTGGTGCTCGCGACGCCCGGGCTCCCCCGCCCCGCGTGGCTCGAGCGTGCGCTCGAAGGCGGTCCGCCCGGGTCCTGAGGATCGGCCGACCTCCGGCCGATTGACCGCCCTCGCGGCGAGGGCTAGGTTCGGGTCGCGACCCCTTCGGAGGAGGAACGGAACGATGCGCTGGCGCCGCCCGCCCCTCGTCCTTGCCGGCATCCTGGCCGGTCTGCTCTGTGTGCTGCTCGTCCTGGTCGTCGTCGCGAGCCCCGCGTCCGATCCCGGACGAGCCCCCGCCCGCGCCGGTGCGCCGCACGAGGAGACCACGAACGAGGAGGCCGAGGAGCAGCGCGAGACCGTCGAGGAGCACGAGCGCGCGGTGGCCGAGGCGCTCGCGGCCGGGACCCTCGGGCGGACCGGGCCGATCCGCCACCTCCGCGCCTCCACATGGGTGGGCGAGAAGCTCGCCGACCCAACCGCCGACGACTGGGAGCCGGCCATCGCGACCGACCCCACCGACCCCTGGGTCTACGTCGCGATCACGCGGTTCGGCTACCCGGCGTGCACGCAGGGCAACTGCCCGGACCCCGCGATCGTCGTGCGGGCCTCGGACGACGGAGGCAAGACCTGGGGCGACGACGTCTACGTGTGCGAGTGCCGGCGCGTGCAGTCCCAGTTCGACCCGCTCCTCGAGGTCGTCCCCGAGACCGGCGCGCTCTACGCCGCGTGGATGAACGACTGGAACATCGTGTTCTCGACGTCGGAGGACCACGGGGCGACGTGGTCGGAGCCCGTGCCGATCTACGGGCAGGTCTCGTGGGGCGACAAGCCGGCGATGGCGATCTCGGCCGACGGGCAGGACGTCTACATCTCCTTCAACGGGCCGACGGGCGGTGACCCGTACGTCGCCGCCTCGCACGACGCGGGCGCGACGTGGACGCAGGTCAAGGCCGTCGACGGCGACCGCTACTACTTCGCGTACGCGGGGGTCGTCGCGCCGGACGGGCGCGTGACCTTCGCCGAGATGAGCGAGACCTACACAGCGCCCGGCGGCGCGAGCGAGGGCCAGGTGCTCGTGCACGCGATCACCTCCGAGGACGCCGGGTCGACATGGACCGACACCGTCGTCGACGCGGTCGAGCTCGGCGCGCCGTGCACCTCGGAGTGGTGCTACGCGGATTTCTACGACGGGCACGCGGCGCTCGCCGGCGACGCCGACGGCGACCTCCTCATCGCCTACGACGGCGCGAACGCGGTCGAGGGACCGCGCCGCGTGTGGACACGCTCGTCCACCGACGGCGGCCTCACGTGGAGCGACCGCCGGGTGCTCTCGCCGAAGGGCGTGAACGCCGGGTTCCCTGCCGCGGTCGGGGCGGGCGACGGCCGGATCCGCGTGTGGTTCATGGACCAGCGCACCGGGCGGTGGAACGTCTGGTACCGCAAGACGAAGGACCTCGGCGCGACGTGGTCGAGCGCCGTGCGGATCTCGGATGCGACCTCGGGCACCGAGTACAAGGACGCCGACGGCTTCCTCGAGGTCTACGGCGACTACGGCGAGATCGCGATCACGAGCGCCGGCGACACCGTTGCCGTCTGGGGCGAGAGCATCAGCTACCGCGGTCCCGGAGGCGTCTGGTTCAATCGCCAGCGGTAGGGGCTCAGCGGTCGACGTCGCCGACGACGAAGAAGATCGAGCCGAGGATCGAGATGAGGTCCGGGATCAGCGTCCCGGTCAGGATCGCGGGCAGCACCGAGACGTTCGAGAACGACGCGGTGCGCATCTTCAGCCGGTAGGGCTGCTTCTTCCCGTTGCCGACGACGTAGTACCCCATGAGTCCGAGCGGGTTCTCCGTGCGGACGTAGACCTCGCCCTCGAGCGAGAGCTTCTTCGGGAGCTTCGCGGCGCGGTACTCGCCCGCCGGGAGCTTCTCGAGGCACTGCTCGATGATCTTGCACGACTCGTGCATCCGCTGGAGCAGGATCCACAGCCGGTCGTACGCGTCGCCGTGGCTGCCGATCGGGATCTGGAAGTCCACCTCCGCGTACTTCTCGTACGGCTCGTCCTTGCGCGGGTCCATCGGGACGCCGGTCGCGTGGAGCGTCGGTCCCGACACGCCGTACGCGATCGCGGTCTCCGGCGAGATCACGCCGACGCCTCGCGTGCGCGCGTGGATGATCTCGTTGCCCATGATGAGGTTGTCGAAATCGCGCAGGCGCTTGCGAACGTGCTTCAGCACCAGGCCCGCCTGCTTCACGAAGCCGAGCGGCAGGTCGTCCTTCAGGCCGCCGACCCGCGCGTACGAGTGGTGCATCCGCGCGCCCGTGGTCGACTCCATCAGGTTCTGGATCATCTCCCGCTCGATGAAGGCGTAGAAGACCGGCGTCATCGCGCCGAGCTCGAGCGGATAGGAGCCGAAGAACACGAGGTGGTTCAGCAGGCGGTTCCACTCGGCGAACATCGTGCGGATCCACTGTGCGCGCTCGGGCACCTCGATGCCGGCGAGACGCTCGACGGCGATCGTCCAGCCGAGCTCGTTGTTGAACGCCGAGAGCCAGTCGTGCCGGTTCATGAGGACGAGCACCTGGCGCGCGTCGCGATACTCGGCGAGCTTCTCCGCCGCGCGGTGCATGTAGCCGATCACGGGCTCGGCGCGCGTGATGACCTCGCCGTCGAGCTCGAGGACCACGCGGAGCACGCCGTGGGTCGAGGGATGCTGCGGCCCGATGTTGAGGATCATCTCCTCGGTGCGCAGCGCGCCCTGCGATGCGACCTCGACGTCGAGCCCGCCTCCGCGCACCATCCAGTGCTCGGCGGCGGAGGAGAAGATAGCCCGCTCCTGGGTGTCCATCGGGGACCTATCCTGCCACGAGACCGGGCCTACCGCCCACGCGGGCCTACCGCCCACGCGGGGCATCCCGCGGCCCGAGGGGTACCCTGGCGCGCATGAGCGCCACCGAGCCGCGGCGGCGGATCCCCTCGATCGATGCCCTGCTCCGCGGCGAGCCGGGGAAGCGGGCTGCGTTCGCGCTCGGGCGCCCGCTCGTGAAGCTCGCGCTGCAGCGCACGCTCGACGAGGTCCGGGCCGCCGCGGAGGCGGGCACCCCGCCGCCCCCCGACGACGAGATCCTGGCCCGGGCG
>CAYUSA010000103.1:0-3523 GCA_964447335.1 uncultured Actinomycetes bacterium | reverse complement strand
AGAACAAGTAGGCCTCCGGCTCGTGTAGCAGAGACTTCATGTCGGACCGCCGACGCCCTAGTTGGACGCCTCGATCCTAGGGCGGGCTACCGGGGCCGCAAGGCACCAATGCGCTCTCGGGCGCCTATGCGGTACTTGTCGAGAGCGAAGGACCGCGAGCCCGGATCCGGAGGGCGCGCATCCGGTAGCCCTCTATCGAAGGTGCCGGGGAAGCGTGGCCGAGCATGTCATGCGAACGCCGCAGGGGGTGTTCTCCAAGACCCCCCTGGGAAGCGAGGGCAGGGGCCGGTCTGGGAGGCTCGTGCCAAGAGGGACGGCTCCCACAGCGATTCCGTCAGATCGCAGGGAACTCCGTGGCGATGAGGTCGCACACTCGCGCGAACAGCCCCCGGTCATAGACCCGCGGAGCGGGATGTGTGCCCATGACTCTGTATCCCCGTGTGCGAAGGAGACCGGCGGGTCTCGGCCCGCTGCCACCGGCGGCGCGAGGTGAGGTTCTGAGTTGGGTGGACCGAATGCGGAAGGAGGGCATCCGAAGCGTCATCTGCCTGACGCATGAAAAGGAACTTCAGTACTACGAGAAGTTACGCCTCCACCCTGACGGCCTCTTGGGACTCCTCCGCGAGATGGGCTTGGGAGTTCGGCATCTCCCGTGGCCGGATCCTGCGCACGCTCCCACCGCCGAAGAGCGGAAGCGCCGGCTCGAGCTCGTTGAGAACATCAAGCGGTCAGCCCTCGTCGCCTTCAACGACCTGCCGAAGCCGACAGTCATCTTCTGCAGCGCAGGAATCGACCGCACTCCCCCTATCGCCGCTCACATCGTTGTTGAGTCCTCCGGCAGCCCCGGATTGAAGACGAGCGATGACAACTGACACGGAGACGGATCGCCCAACAGCGAGACAGCACCGAATGGGGTCCAATGCGACCCGCGGGGGATTCCGAGCCTTGACGGCTCACGTGCTTCTGCGACGATGGAGGCGACGGTAGCTTCTGCGCCTAACGTCGCAAGACCTCCATTGCGCGACGTACTGACCGGGTATCTATGAAGAGTGGCGAAGGAAATTGCGCCCTTCTCTGCCCGCGCTGAGAACGACAAGGACAACGAAGGAGCGTTTCGTGCGTCCCTCGATCCTGACCGCGGTGACCACCAGCCGAGCCAGCGACATCGCCCACCCCTCTCATCTGAGGTGTGCACGATGACCCGAGACAGGGTGGAACTATGTCCTGAAACCAGACACTGCCGGGGGCACAATGTGATGGGCCACGTCCGTCAAGGTGGTGCATCCGGGTGGAGCCGGCATGTCATCGGGGCCGGTATGAAGGCGGCCCGGACTTCCCAACGCACGGCCTGGCGTCCGCGTCTGAGTGCTCCTGACGGCGCTCACCGAAATCCCCCAGAGATGCTCACCGAAATCCCTCACCCCTGAGCCGGAGCACGCCGCGAAGGCCAGCTGAGCGTGGAAGGATGACCGACGAGGTGTAACGGATCAGGCGGAGCCATTCCGTCACGCATCAGCCGAACCCTCACAGGGGCACCATCCGGGTGGAGCCGGCATGTCGCAGGTTCGATTCCTGCCGGGGGCTCGGACCTTACGGTGTTCGAACCCTTTCCGCGCTGGTGGGAGGATTCCGGGGTCGTTTGACGAGGGCTGCGTTCCGGACGGGCGGGGTCCCCTCGTCGCCCTTCGCCCGCTCGGCCTTCTTGAAGGTCAGCACCTTGGCGACCTTCGCGGGGCCGTCTTCTTCGCCGTGGGCTTCCTCGGCCCGGTCTTCGGGGTCGCCTTCTTCTGCTTTCTTCCCGCCCGCCTTCGACTCGCGCGCCTTCCTCAGCGCCGCCTCCTTCGGCCCGACCGAACGGGTCACGGCATCACCTCCTCGACGACTACACGATCGCCTGAATGCCGTCCTTCGCCACCCGGATCATCCTCCCTTCTAGGCGAGATACCAGGCGGAGGCTCGATCCGGCAACCGGATCCGGGATCTCCGCATCCCTTCGGGCTCTCTTCAGAGGTGCGGGGGGACGACGGCCAATACGAAGACCGCCACCCCCGAGACGGCGAGGGTCGATGCGATCCCTTGACGGTCTTGAAGGACGACAGCAACGACGAAGATGGCAATCGCTGCAGTCGCGAGGGCGATCCGATCGACCGTCGGCCGTTGTCCCGCTTTGGCGGGCAGTCGCAGGGTGCCTAGCTGGGCCGAATCGGCTCCCACGGGCGGCCCGGACGATGCTCGATCAGCGCCCCGTGTTCGCGAGGGCGATGCCGACCAAGGTGAGCGCCGACACCACCGCGAGGACGGTCGCGACGATCTTCCTCCTGGGTCTTGGGTCGGGAAGCGGCTCGAACGCCTGCTCCTCGTGGACCGGGTGACGCGTGTCGAACTCCCTCACCATGACCGCCGGGTCGAGCCCGAGGAAATCCGCGTACTCGCGAAGGAAGAACCTGGCGTAGGCGGGGGCCGGGAACTCCTCGAGCGGGGCATCGCTTTCGAGGGCTCGCAGGTAGCGCTCCCAGATGCGGGTGGCCTTCGCCGCCTCGGAGAGCGTCAGCGCGCGCTCCCGGCGCGCGCGCCGGAGGAGGCCGGCCGCGGCCAGCGCCGTCTCGTCGGTCGCCTCCGGAACCGCCGGCGGATCGGAGGGAGCGACGGGGCCGGTGAGGAGGATCGCGGGGGCGGGTTCAAGGTTCGACGGGTCGCGAAGCGGGTCCGAAGGTGCCGGATCCGCTTCGGCCTCGACCCGGTCTTCGGTCCGCGTCGAGCCCGGCAGCCCGCGGACGGCCACCTGGACGCGCGGCCATCGGTAGCCGCAGAAGCGACACAGCCAGTCCTGTGATGTGTCCGGGGGAGCGCCGATGGGAACCTCGTCACCGCCCCGGAGCTGGAGCACGCACTCGGAAGGACCCCCGGAAAGAGCCGGGACGACGAGCGAAGACCCGCACCGCGGACAATCCGGTCGCGGCAAGCCAGCTTCTTCCCGGCGAGCTGGAGCGGAGTGGCGGGCGGTGATCATCTTCCGCTCGGGTCGAGGACGGTCGGGCGGCGTCCGCGCGTCTCACGAGGCAGCCAGATGCAGCCCGATCGTTCGGAACTCGTGACGCCAAGAGATGCGCAGACCGCGCACCGCAGCATCGGTTGCACCTCTACCCCGGCCATGGGGACGTTTGTGTGAACGTAGTCCGTGTGCGGACCGCAAGTCAATGGAGGCGGGCACGACCCTCGCTCAACGAACCGAGCTCAACGCCCGCGCAGCCCTCGTGGGACGGCACAGGTTCGTCCTCGGCCTACGAGACCGAGGAGGAGGCTCGGCAGGTCTGGCGGACCTTCGGGCGGTGAGTCCGATCCGACGCACGCTACTATGCGCAAGCGTCCCCACGGCCCGGCGCCAGCGCACCCGTTCCTATGTCGTGGGCAGATCGCGCGACAGGACGCGGGCCACCTCGTCTCCGTCGGGCCAAGGCAAAGGATGGCTCTCCCGATCGCGCACCCCGGACCCCGACTCAGCGATGCCGATGGCGGCAGCCGG
>CAYUSA010000102.1:0-3566 GCA_964447335.1 uncultured Actinomycetes bacterium | reverse complement strand
ACCGCGGCGCCGGCCTGGGCGGCGGCCACGACGAGCGCGAGCAGACCCTGAACCAGCTCCTCGTCGAGATGGACGGGTTCGACCAGCGCACGGCGGTGATCCTCATGGCCGCGACGAACCGGCCCGACATCTTGGATCCCGCGTTGCTCCGCCCCGGCCGCTTCGACCGCCACATCACCGTCGACCGTCCCGACCTCGAGGGCCGCAAGGCGATCCTCAAGGTGCATGCCCGCGGCAAGCCGTGGGCCGAGGGCGTCGACCTCGACGTGATCGCGCGCCGCACGCCGGGCTTCACCGGCGCCGACCTCGCGAACGTCATCAACGAGTCCGCGCTCCTCGCGGCCCGCTGGGACAGGAAGGCGATCGGCATGAAGGAGATCGAGGAGGCCATCGACCGGGTCATGGCCGGCCCCGAGCGCAAGTCGCGTGCGATGAGCGACCGCGAGAAGCGCATGATCGCCTACCACGAGGGCGGCCACGCGCTCGTCGCCCACGTGCTCCCGAACACCGACCCGGTCCACAAGATCAGCGTGATCCCCCGCGGGCGAGCGCTCGGCTACACGCTCACGCTGCCCGAGCAGGACAAGTTCCTCGCCACCCGCGAGGAGCTGATCGACGAGCTCGCGATGCTCCTCGGCGGGCGCGTTGCCGAGGAGCTCACGGTCGGCGACATCACGACCGGGGCCGCGAACGACATCGAGCGTGCGACGAAGATCGCGAGGCAGATGGTGACCGAGTACGGGATGTCCGACGTCATCGGGCCGCTCACGCTCGGGCAGAAGCAGCACGAGGTCTTCCTCGCGCGCGACTACACCGCGCAGCCCGACTACTCGGACCAGGTCGCCTTCGAGATCGACCAGGAGGTCCGCCGCCTGATCGACGAGGCGCACGACGAGGCGCTCGAGATCCTGCAGGAGAACCGCGGGAAGCTCGACGAGCTCGCGCAGATCCTCGTCGACCGCGAGACGATGGAGCGCGAGGACGTCGAGCGGTTCATCGCCCAGATCCCCAAGCGTCCCCAGCGCGACCAGGCGGTCCGCGGTGCCGGACTCGCGGTCAGCCGGCGGGCCGTGCAGGCGCGTCCGGAGGCCGCGTCCGGCGGCACCATCCCCTCGAACCCCGTCGGATAGGCTTTCCGCGCCATGACCGAGCGCTGGGCCACGTTCGACTGCTACGGCACGCTCATCGACTGGATGGGCGGGATCCGCTCGACGCTCGCCGACCTGTGGCCCGAGCACGACGCCGAGCTGCTGCTCTCCGCGTACCACGCGGTCGAGCCCGAGGTGCAGCGCGGCCGCGCGATCTCGTACCGGCAGGTTCTTGCCGAGTCGCTCGAGCGTGTCGCTCACCGCGAGGGGCTCGAGCTGCAGGACGAGGACCGGCACGCCCTCGGCGAGTCGCTCCCGTCGTGGCCGCCGTTCGCCGAGGTGCCGGGCGCGCTCGCCGAGCTCCGCGCTCGAGGGTGGCGGCTCGCGATCTTGTCGAACACGGACCCCGACCTGCTCGACGCCTCGCTCGAGGCGATCGGCGTGCCCGTCGACCTGCGGATCACCGCGGCCGAGGCCGGCTCCTACAAGCCGGCGCACGGGCACTGGGACCGCTTCTTCGAGCGAGCCGGCGCCGATCGGGCCCGGCACGTCCACGTCGCGGCCTCGCTCTTCCACGACATCGCTCCGAGCGCCGAGCTCGGCCTCACCGCCGTGTGGATCAACCGCCTCGGCGAGGCCTCCGACCTGCCGCGTGCCGCCGAGCTCACCGACCTCGCGCGGCTGCCCGATGTCCTCGACGAGCTGGTGCCGGCATGAGTGTCGACCGCGCGAAGGTCGAGCAGGCGATCCGCCTCCTCCTCGAGGGGATCGGCGAGGATCCCGATCGCGAGGGCCTGAAGGACACGCCGCAGCGCGTCGCCGAGATGTACGAGGAGATCCTCGGCGGGATCGGTGTCGACCCCACGCCCATCGTCACGGTCGTGCCCGGCGCGGACTTCGACGAGATGATCATGGTGAAGGACATCCCGCTCACGGCGCTCTGCGAGCACCACATGCTGCCGTTCAACGGGAGGGCGCACGTCGCGTACATCCCGAACAAGGACGGCCGCATCACCGGCCTGTCGAAGGTCGCCCGGGTCGTCGACGTGCTCTCGAAGCGGCTCCAGGTCCAGGAGCGCCTCACGACGCAGATCGCCGACGTCATCGATCGGGCGCTCGAGCCCCGGGGCGTGTTCGTCGTGATCGAGGCCGAGCACCTGTGCATGACGATGCGCGGCGTGAAGAAGCCGGGCTCGCTGACCGTGACCTCGGCCGTCCGCGGCCTGTTCCGCTCGGACGAGCGGACGCGCCAGGAGGCCATCAGCCTCATCGGCAAGTAGCCGCCGTCGTCCCGAGCGCCGCTCTTCCGGAGCTCCGCGCGCGCGGGGTACGCTGCGGGCTGACCTGTATCGGACGGGGAACGGAGGTCGCCATGCCGCGCCGCCGCACGCTCGCGCTGCTCTTGTTCGCCGCCCTGGCCACGGGCATGTCCCTGATGCTCGCCGGCCCGGCCGCGGCCGATGTCACGGGGCCCTGCACCGCCAGGATGAACGGCGCCGACGTGAACACGATCGACACGCCGGCCACCGCGCTCGAGGTGCCGTACGACGGCACCGTGACGGTCGACGTGGAGTCCTCTGGGGCCGTCACGAGCCACTCGGTGAAGCTCGAGCCGATCGGCGGGGTCGGGTTCACCGCGTCCGAGGGCACCGACGACGGCAACCGCTGGTCCGGAACCGTGGACGTCGCCGACTATGCGAAGTACGGCGTCGGCATCTACAAGGTGACCGGCACCTCGAGCGGGCCCGGCGCGTGCTCGGGGACCGCGTTCGTGAAGATCACGGGCAAGAGCCCGCTCACGACGGCCGCCGGCGTGGCCGGCGCCGCGCTGACCGTGGTCGGCGCGGTCGGGCTCGGCGCGAGCGCGATCCGCGTGCGCGGCAAGGTGCGCCACGACAAGCTCGGAGCGTGGACCCTCCCGCTCACGCTCGGTATGGCGATCGCCACCATGGTGTCGGGCGCCGGGGCCCCGGGGGCCGGCGCGGTCCGTTCCCGGCCGCGCCTGTCGGCGTCGGCCTTGTTCTCGAGCCTCCTCGCCGGTCTCGGCACGCTCGTCCTTTGCCAGCAGTACGCGCTCTTCTACCCGACGACGATCCTCGCGACCCTGTGGCTCCTCGCCTGGGTGCTGATCGGCGGGGTACTGATCCCGTCCCTCGCGGGCGCGGGTGTTCGCTCGGCGCGACCCACCGCGGTCGCGAGCGCGACACCGGCGGCGCCAGCCTGGGCTCCGACCCACCGCACGCCGGCCGGCGGGCTCGATGCCTGGACGGCTCCCGATCCGGCCTCGGGCCAGCCGACGCGGCTCGACCCCGGCCTCGCGCTCCGCGTCGAGCAGACGACCGGCGACTGGGCGGAGGTCACGGCCTCGAACGGCTGGACCGGCTGGGTGGACGGCCGCCGCCTCGAGGCTCTTGCCTGACCGAAGTAGCGTTCCGCAATAGGCAGTAAGTCTGCTCCCTCATCTGTGGGCTCCCCGGT
>CAYUSA010000101.1:0-3698 GCA_964447335.1 uncultured Actinomycetes bacterium | reverse complement strand
CGCGCGGCTCCGAGCAGCTCTCGCAGGCCCGGCGTCTCGCGTGAGCCGGTCGCGACGAGCAGTTCGGTGGCGCGCCCAGCGCGGACCGCCTCGAGCGCGGGCCGCCGCCCCGCGACGACGTCGGGGTCGCTCACGGTCCGGATACGACGGCGAGCGCGATGCACGCCGCCCCGTCGCCCGAGAGCCCGAGCCCCTCCGGCCGCGTGGCCTTCACGGAGACGCGTTCGGGCGCGACGCCGAGGGTCGCGGCGAGGTGCCGGCGGATCTCCTCGCGCCGGGGCGCGATCGCGGGGCGCTCGGCGATCACGGTCACGTCGGCCGAGACCGGCGTGAGCCCCTTCACCCGCACCTTCGCGACCGTGCGCGCGAGGAGCTCGAGCCCGGCGATGCCCGCGACCCGCTGGTCGTCCTCGGGGAAATGCTCGCCGATGTCCCCGAGCCCGGCCGCGCCGAGCAGCGCGTCGGCGAGCGCGTGGCACACGGCGTCGCCGTCGGAATGACCCGCGAGCCCGTGGCCGTCGTCGAACCGCGCGCCGCCGAGGAACAGCGGCCGGGCCTGGGCCGCGCGCGGATGGACGTCGAACCCGAGCCCGATCCGCTGCTCAGCCACGGGGCACCTCCACCAGCAGGTGCTCGGCCCGCGCGAGGTCCTCGGTCGTCGTGATCTTGAAGTTCGCGGCCTCGCCCGGCACCGTGCGAACACGGAACCCCGCCCACTCGAGCGCGGCGGCGTCGTCCGTGAACTCCAGCCCCGCCTCCGCCGCCCGGGCGTGAGCCTCGCGCAAGGCCGCAACCGAGAACGCCTGTGGCGTCTGCGCGGACGCGAGCTCTTCCCGCGGCTCCGTGGTCAGGACCTCGTGGCCACGGACGCGCTTCACCGTATCCGGCACCGGCACCACCGGCACGACCCCGTCCCACCCCTCGAGCGCGGCCAGGACCCGCGAGAACAGCGCTGGTGAGGCGAGCGCTCGGGCCGCATCGTGGCAGAGCACCGTCTCGGCATCGGCCGGGACCGCCGAGAGCGCAGCGCGGACCGACGCGTGACGGCTCGCGCCGCCCGTGACGACGGCGTGCGTCCCGAGCGGCTCGACGACGGCGTGGGCGAGATCCTCGGCGCCCGGTGGTGCCGCGACGACGACCAGACCGATCTCGGGGCAGGCGAGCGCGGTGGCCACGGCCCACGCGAGCAGTGGACGTCCGTCGAGCGCGACGAACGCCTTCGGAGTCGCGAGGCCGAGCCGCTCCCCCGAGCCGGCAGCGAGCACGATGGCGACGGCGTTCCGCATGAGGGCAGGGTACTTCCTGTCGGGTTCCGGCTGTCGGCTCCCGGGGCCGCCCACGGCCCGGCCGCTATCGCAGGTTCGCGAACACCATCCGGCCGGTGGCCGTCTGGATGACGTTGCGGACCTCGATCGGCACCTCGGCGCCGATGCGGTCCTCCGCCTTCTCCACGACGACCATCGTGCCGTCCTCGAGGTAACCGACGGCCTGTCCGTGCTCGCGGCCGCTCTTCACGAGCTCCACGACGAGCTCATCCCCGACCCCCACGGTCGTGCGGAACGCGGCGGCGAGCTGGTTCAGGTTCGGGACCTGCACCGACAGCGCCGCCGCCACCTTCGCCAGGTTGTGGTCGGCCGTGATGAGGGATGCACCGCGGTCGCGAGCCAGGCGCACGAGCGCCGCATCGACGTCGAAGATGCCGTCCTCCTCGACGAGGTGGACGTCCACGGTCTTCGCGCGCTGGAGCTCGGCCACGGCGTCGAGGCCTCGGCGGCCGCGGCTCCGGCGCTTCTCGTCCGAGGAGTCGGCGATCGCCTGGAGCTCGCGCAGCACCGCGCTGTGGATGAGGAGATCCCCCGCGAGGAACCCCGTCGTGACGAGGTCGACGACGCGCCCGTCGATGAGGGCGCTCGTGTCGATGACCGAGACCTCACCGGGCGCGACACCGGCCGCGCGTGGCTTCAGGCCGATCAGGTCGAACAGGTCCTCGTGCTTGGTCCGCCCGACGCGGTAGCCGGCGTAGCCGAGCGTGACGTACATGAAGGCGACCGACGACCACGCGGCGAGCGGCGGCAGCCGGAAGATCGGCACGGATACCAAGGCAGCCAGCCCGAGCCCGGCGAGCAGCCCGGCGGCGCCCGCCACGATCTCGGCGGCCGGGACGCGCCGGAGCTGCTGCTCCGCCGTCGTCACCGCCGATGCGGTCTGGCGGCCGAGCACCCCACCGAGCACGAACCCCGTGCACGTCCCGAGCACGACGCCGAGGAGCGTGCGCGAGGTCTCCTGCTCGCCGATCCGCGTCGCGACGATGTACCCGCCGGACGCGAAGAGCGCCACGAAGATCAGCCGGACGAACTCGACCAGCCGCCCGTTACCGGCCGGCCGCGAACGGTCGGCGTCGGAACGGCCAGGCTCACGCCCGGCCTCCGGCTCGGAGGTAGGAGTCGACATCTCCCAAGAAGCCTCGACGCGCGAGCGTGCCGACTTGACGGCGGGCACGCAAAAGGGTGTGAGCGTGGAAGGGATCGGGGCGATGCGGGAGCTAGGCGCCCTGGAGGATCCGAGCGCCGTGGGACTCGTCGAGGACCTTGTCGATCATGGCCCCCGCCTTCTCCTCGGTCCCGCCGGTCGCGTACGTGAGCTCGGAGATCAAGATCTGCCGAGCCTTCTGGATCATCCGCTTCTCGCCGGCGGAAAGGCCGCGCTCGCGATCGCGGATGGACAGGTTCCGGACGACCTCGGCCACCTGGTAGATGTCGCCCGAGCGCAGCTTCTCGATGTTGTTCTTGAAACGGCGGCTCCAGTTGGCGGCCATCTTCGACTCGTCTTCGCGCAGGACGTTCAGGACCTTCTTGACCTCGTTCTTGCTGACGACCTGGCGGAGCCCGACCTCCTCGGTGCTCTCGACGGGGATCATGAGGGTGAGGTCGCCGTAGGAGACCCGCAGCTTGATGTACTTGCGCTTCTGCCCGAGGAACTCGCGCTCGCACAACTCCTCGATGACTGCGGCGCCATGCTCCGGATGCACAACGGTGTCGCCCTTGCGGAACACGAGACCCCCTCGAGGTTCGTTGGGTGGCAGGTTGAACCAAGACACAGGGTAGCACGGCCCCTCTCTCACCCGCAAACCGAAACCGCTGGTCAGAGGCCTATTCCGGCCTCTCGCGGGGGTCTGGGAGCCCTAGGTCGGACGGCCCTTCCCCGCGGGAGATGCCCAGGTCAGGGCGTCGCGGACACGTCGCACGGGGACCACCCGGACCCCCTCGCGGGTCCCCGGCTCCCCGGGTCCGAAAACGGTCGAGATCCCCGCCGCACGAGCCGCCGCGAGGCGCTGGGCCATGGCCGGGGCGGGCCGGACCAGCCCCGTGAGACCGACCTCGCCCACGAACGCCGTGCCGGCGGGCGGGGCGACGCCGGTCGCCGCCGAGGCCAGCGCGGCGGCCACGGCCAGGTCGCAGGCCGGATCGTCCACCCGAACCCCGCCCGAGGACGCCCCGAACAGGTCCGAGCGCCCGAGGCGAACGCCGGCCCGATCGAGCACGGCTGCGACGAGCTGGAAGCGACGGCCGTCAAGGCCCGTTACCGGGCGCCGCGCGTGCCCGTCGGTCGGCGCGACTAGCGCCTGGGCCCCCACCGCGAGCGCCCTCCGCCCAGCCTCGGGCACCGCCGTCCCGGCGCCGGGCTCCCCTTCGCCGGAA
>CAYUSA010000100.1:0-3806 GCA_964447335.1 uncultured Actinomycetes bacterium | reverse complement strand
TCATCTCCTCGAAAATGCCCCAAAGCAGCAAAGATACCCATTGGCACAATCACATCGTGACCTGCAGCAACAATCGTTGCGATGCCGTATCTCCACGATTGAACTGGAAACGAAACTTTGCGAAAGGCGTACGCCACATAGATCATGGTGGCGATCAGCACGATCAAGAGACCGCGAATGGATTTCTGACGCAGTTCCTCTCCAACAACTGGACCGATCGCGTCAAAGCGCAATTCCGTTACTTCTCCGTATTTTGTTTTGAGGGCTTGTACGATTTTTTGATGTTGATCTTCGGTGATGTGCTTTAACCGCAATTGGATATCTTTTTCTCCCACAGGCTGAACAATCACAACTCCCAAATCTAAATTCGCCTGCTCCAATAATTGCGTGACCTCTGCAGGTGCTGGTTGCGTTGTAAAGCGCGCGGCCAACAAAGAACCGCCAGTGAAATCAATCCCTTGTTTCAGCCCCCAAAATCCCAAGGACAAGATCGAGCCAATCACCACTAAGCCAGAAAGGATGTACCAGACTGGACGAAGCGTGACGATATTCCATTTAGACATACGATAATGCAGTGAGATTAAGAACGAGGCGATTCAACATCGCGTGGTTTTAAGAACAGCCATCCACTCTTTCCTGCAGCCGTTCCAGCGACAAAGCGTAAAATCGTGCGACAGGATACGACAGCTGTGAAGAGTGAAAGAATGGTACCGATTCCGAGCACAAGAGCGAATCCGCGAATCACTGAGGAAGAGAACCAGTACAGCACGGCGGAGGAGATTAGAACGGTCATGTGTCCATCTCGAATAGAAGGCCATGCGCGACGGAAGGCGTCTTCCAATGCTCCGGCCAATCCTTTTCCTTCACGCCATTCTTCTTTTAGGCGCTCAAAGACCAACACGTTCGCATCCACTGCAATACCGATCGATAGGATGAAACCCGCGATGCCGGAAAGCGTTAAGGTCACAGGAATGAGCTTGAAGATAGCCAACAAGATAACTGAGTAGAGGGCTAATGCGACAATGGACATCAAGCCAGGCAATCGGTACAGGGCAACCATATACAGGCCGACCAATAAGAACCCGATCAGTCCTGCTACTAATGATTTTTGTAATGAGTCCGCACCAAGTGTTGGTCCAACCGTTTGCTGGGCGATCAAGTTGATCGGCACAGGTAAGGCACCTGCTTGCAAACGACGCGCTAACACTTTTGCCTCTTCTACGCTAAATCGTCCGGAGATCACGGCCTGTCCGCCGGTAATTTCATTTTGAACGGTTGGCGTTGAGATGGCCTTTCCATCCAAGAAAATCGCGACAGGTTTTTGGATATTGCGCTTTGTGATTTCTCCAAACAGTTTGGCGCCTTCTGTGCTGAATTGGATCGCTACCTGTGGAGCGCCCGTGCGCTGATCAAAATCCAATTTCGCAGAGGAAAGATCGCGTCCGGTTAATTTTGTGGATTTCCATGGATCTGCAACGGGCACAAAATCTTCTGGTACGTATGTTTTTATTTCCAAGAGACGAACATGCAGATCTTTTTGTGGACGCTCTCCATTCTTCCAAATGATGTGAAATCCAAATGGAGATTCTACAACCTGAGAAATGGCATTCACCGGCATATCCCAAGTTGCTTTTTCAAATGCCTCCACCATATCCCCTTTTCCAAACCAACCCAGATATCCTTTTGATTCTGCAACGCCCGGTTCTAGGGAATTTTTTACAACAAGCGATTCAAAATTCTCTGGCGTGGCTTCTTTTTGCAGTTTTTCTGCGAGCGCTCGTGCGTCATCTTTCGACAGAGTTGAAAGATCTTCTTTCGCGCCTTTGTACGCAATTAAAATGTGATGCGCTTCCACTTCTTTTCCGATTTCTTTTGATTCTTCCACTTTCACGATGGTTTTGTATTTTGGACGATCCATGACCTTGGTATAAACCGTTCCGGTTGGAAGGTCTTTCACGGCGCTCAAAATATCTGAGTACTCGCTCTTACCACGGATAAAGCCGATATCACCGATCGTGGTTTTCAAGGTTGGATTTTCCGTGCTCGCTTTTGTGAGTGCGGTAAAATCTGCTCCTGGCTTAAGGGCTTGGGCCAATAATTCATTCACCCGTTTAAGCGCGTCTGCATTTTTCGTATTCATTTCCTTTGTCTGCGCTTCTGTCATGGGTTCTGTCTTTTGATCGTTCTGCTCTTTGAATTCCAAAATAGGCGTTTCGCCGATCATCTTGATCGCTTCATTTACATCTTTCACGCCAGCGAGTTCCAAGTTCACGCGCCATGAGTCACCTGTTTGAATGGTTTGAATCACAGGTTCAGAAACACCCATCGCATTAACACGACGCTCGATGACATCTCGAACGCCACCTAAGGCCTCGGTTCGATCTGTGGGCGCCACTTTGGAAAGATCTGCTTCATATTCTAAACGTGTTCCACCCTGCAGATCTAACCCCAACACATAGGGTTTTTGAATCGCCCCTATTTTCAACCCAAGAATTCCCTGGGTCTTCTCGAGAACCCAATTTGCTGGACCTGAATATGCGATCGCGCCCGTGATAAGGAATAAAGCCAATAATCCGAGGGTGCGCGAACGAATACTGCGCTTTGAAAGGAAAGAAGTTTTTTGAGGCATACAGTGGCAAGGAGTGTAATAGAACAGCGTGAATTCGACAAATCGGCTAGGCGGAAATCTGCGGGGTGACTTTTGGCGGCATCTTTTTTAACATCCACCACTGTTGGAGCACGGTGAGTAAACTCATCACAAACCAGTAGAGGGTTAGACCACCTGGAAGCGTGAATCCAATGATCGCTGTCACGATCGGCATCATATACATCATCTGACGATTCATGGCTGTTGCCATACTTTCGTCTTTGGCGCCCGGCGTCTTCTCGACGTCGCTTGGCGGAGGCGTGACCGTTGCTGCTGGTGGCTTTAACAATTGTTTTGTCTGCCAAAATTGGACTAGAACGGCTAAGATCGCAAGAACATAGCTCGGCTTGGTCAAATCAACGAAACCCAAAAATAATGTATTAATGGTCTGTGGGTTTGCGACAAATGGATACAACAAATTCAAACTTGTTGATGCAAGCCCCATGGACATGGCTTGATACAACGCGATCAACACAGGTAATTGAATGAGTAATGGCAAACAGGAAGCAGCTGGATTCACTTTTTCTTTCGCGTAGAGCGCCATCAACTCTTTGGCTTGCGCTTCTTTATTATCTTTTAAGCGCTTGCGAATTTCATCCATTTTTGGCTGAAGTTCTTGCAAGGCGCGTTGCTGCTTGATCTGCGCGACCGTAAATGGATACAGAACGAGCTTGATGATGATGGTGACGACAATGATCGACAATCCCATCTCTTGGCCTGGCAATACGTTGTACAGACACACCAACAGGTTCAGCATGGGCTGAACAAAAATGAGGGTAAAATAATGTGCCATAAAAAAGAAATTAGGCTTTTTCTTGTTCTTGGGCCGCGCTCTTTACGTCTGCTTGCGCGGCGGTTTCTGGCTTTTCTTCGGTTGACGGCTCTGCAGCTTCTGTTTCTAAGGCCTTCGCCTCTTCAACAGCTAAGATCTCTTCTGGAATTTTGATTTCTCCGGTTTCAGAATCCGCAACAACTTCTCCGCCTTCTTTCACGATCGTGATTTTCCAGCTGGTTAATTTTGCGGCTAAGCGGACATTTTGACCGCCTTTGCCGATCGCGAGCGAGAGCTGTTCTGGCGCCACGTGCGCTTTAGCCAAGTGCTCCGCCTCATCAAGTTCTACCTGTAAGACGTTGGCTGGTTTTAATGCTTCTTTAATAA
>CAYUSA010000099.1:0-5334 GCA_964447335.1 uncultured Actinomycetes bacterium | reverse complement strand
TGCCACCCCGCGCTGCCGATGGACGCCCGCGTGGCGCTCACGCTCCGCACCCTCGGGGGGCTCGCGACGACCGAGATCGCCCGCGCGTTCCTCGTTCCCGAGCCGACGATGGCGCAACGCCTCGTCCGCGCGAAGCGCAAGATCCGCGACGCCGGCATCCCCTACCGCGTCCCGCCACCCGAGCTCCTGCCCGACCGGGTGCCGGGGGTGCTCGCGGTCCTCTACCTGATCTTCAACGAGGGCTACGCGACGACGTCGGGACCGCTCGTCCGAGCCGACCTGTGCGAGGAGGCGATTCGGCTCGCCCGCGTCCTGGACCGGCTCGTGCCCGGCGAGCCCGAGGTGCGCTGCCTGCTCGCGCTGCTGCTGCTGCAGGACTCGCGCCGAGACGCGAGGACCGACGACGCCGGGGACCTCGTCCTGCTCGAGGACCAGGACCGGTCGCGCTGGGACCACGACGCGATCGACGAGGGGCTCGCGCTGCTCGACGGCGCTCTCGCCGCTCGCCGACCGGGGCCGTACCAGGTGCAGGCGGCGATCGCCGCGCTCCACGCTCGCGCTCCGCGACCGCAGGACACGGACTGGTCGCAGATCGCGACCCTGTACGGCGCGCTCGCATCGATGACGCCCTCGCCGGTCGTCGAGCTGAACCGCGCGGTCGCGGTGGCTATGGCAGACGGCCCCGACCGCGCGCTCCCCCTCGTGGACGCGCTCGCCGCCGAGCTCGACACGTACCACCTGTTCCACGCGGCACGCGCCGACCTGCTCCGCCGGCTCGGCCGTGGGGACGAGGCGGCGGCGGCGTACCGCCGGGCGCTCGAGCTCTCGGCGAACCCGATGGAGCGCGCCTTCCTCGAGCGCCGCCTCGCCGAGCTCACGGATCCCTGACGAGGCTGGCGCCGCGCCGGCGGACGGATCTCGAGCGTCACCTCAGCCGATGGGCACCTCGGGCAGGCCGGCCATGCTGAGCGCGAGGTCCCTCTCGTCGAGCTCGACCTCGGGGAGGCGCTGGTTCAGGTAGTCGTCGTAGGCCTGCATGTCGAAGTTGCCGTGGCCCGAGAGTCCCAACAGGATCACGCGCTCCTGGCCGGCCTCGCGCGCCGCGATCGCCTCGTTCACCGCGCCGAGGATCGCGTGTGCGGACTCAGGCGCCGGGACGATGCCCTGGGTGTGCGCGAACAGCAGCGCGGCCTCGAACACCTCGTTCTGCGTGTAGGCCGCGGCCTCCATGTAGCCCTCCCGGACGAGGAGGGAGAGCGACGGGGCGTCGCCGTGGTACCGCAGCCCGCCCGCGTGCACGGGCGCCGGCACGAAGTCGTGGCCGAGCGTGTACATCGGCAGGAGTGGCGTGAGCTTCGCCGTGTCGCCGAAGTCGTAGGCGAACCGCCCCTTCGTGAGGGTCGGGCACGCGGCCGGCTCCGTCGCGAGGAACCGCATGTCGGGGGTCTGCCCGCGGAGCTTGCCGGCCATGAAGGGGTACGCGAGACCGGCGTAGTTGGACCCGCCACCGACGCAGCCGATGACGACGTCGGGCACCTCGCCCGCGAGCTCCATCTGCTGCTGCGCCTCGAGCCCGATGACCGTCTGGTGCAGCAGCACGTGCCCGAGGCAGGAGCCGATCGAGTAGTTCGTGTCCTCGTTCGTGGCGGCGATCTCGATCGCCTCGCTGATCGCGATCCCGAGCGAACCCGTGGAGTCGGGGTGCTCGGCCAAGATCCCGCGGCCGGCGTTCGTGCTGTCCGAGGGCGAGGGCACCACCGTCGCGCCGAACGTCTCCATGAAAACCCGGCGGTACGGCTTCTGCTCGAACGACGCCTTCACCATGTACACGAGGCACTCGAGATCGAAGAACCGGCAGGCCATCGCGAGCGCGGAGCCCCACTGGCCGGCGCCGGTCTCGGTCGCGAGGCGCCGCACGCCGGCTTCCTTGTTGTAGTAGGCCTGCGCGATGGCGGTGTTCGGCTTGTGGGACCCCGCCGGGGACGTGCCCTCGTACTTGAAGTAGATGTGGGCCGGGGTCTGGAGCGCCTGCTCGAGTCTCGTCGCCCGGTACAGCGGCGTCGACCTCCACAGCCGGTAGATGTCGATGACCGGGCCCGGGATGTCGATCCACGGCGCCGTCGAGACCTCCTGCATCACGAGCGCCTCGGGGAACAGCGGCGCCAGCAGGTCGGGCGTGATCGGCTCGAGCGTCCCGGGATGCAGCGGCGGCAGCGGCTGGGTCACGCTCGCGATGTCCGGCATGATGTTGAACCACGCCGTGGGCAGGTCGTCCTCACGGAGATCGAATCGCGTGCGGTCGGTCATCGGTGCCTCCTCGGGTCGGGGAACGACGGTGCGAAAGCGTATCCGCTCGGAGCGGTCGCGTGGAAGGGCCGGACGACCGCTCAGCTCTCGGGGGGCGGCGCGACCTCGATCCAGTCGTCCACGACGCGGACGGTGTACACGGGGACCGGGTCCTCGGCCGGGCCGACGACGGGCTCGCCGGTGCGCAGGTCGAACTCGCTGCCGTGGCACGGGCAGACCACCGACTCCTCCTGCTCCCCGAGCTCGCCCTCGGCGAGGGAGCAGCCCTCGTGGGTGCACTCGTCGCCGAACGCGAACAGCTCGTTCTCGACGTGCGCGAGCGCGACCCGGCCCGTCGCGAGGTCGTAGGCGCGGAGCTCCCCGTCGGGGACCTCGGCGAGCGAGGCGATCCGGACGAACGCGTCGGGCATCTCAACCCTCCTTCGGGGCGTGGGGGGCGCCGAGCGCCGTCACCGCGTTCCACGCTCGCTGGAGCACCGTGAACCCGCCGAGCACCGTGAGCAGGATCAGCATCGGGAGCATCATCCCGGGGACCGTCAGACCAACCATCATCGCGATGTAGCGCTCGAGCCGCTGGAAGAGCCCCTCGGAGAGCGAGACCCCGACCGACTCGGCCTCGGCGCGGATGTGGCTCACCGTGAGCGAGATCACGAGCGTCGCGAGCGCGAGCCCCGCCTCGAGGGTCTCGCCCTGCCCCGAGAGCATCCAGAACGCGCTCCCGAACAGGATCATGTCCGAGACGCGGTCGAACACCGCGTCGGTGAACGCGCCGAGTCGGCTCGCCGTGCCGCGTAGGCGCGCGACGGCGCCGTCGAGCAGATCGAACAGCCCGGCCGGGAGGAGCAGCACGCCGGCGAGGAGCGCTGAGCCCTGCACGAGCAGCCACCCGATCACGATGTTCGTCACGAGCCCGAGCACCGTGAGCTGCATCGCCGAGAGGCCGAGCGCCATGACCCCCGCGAGGATCGCGCGGAACGGCCAGTCGAAGATCCGGCGCATCGCCGGGGCGGCCGCGCCGTCGCCCTCGCGCGGGGGGGGCATGTCGCGAGGTCGCGGGATCTCGCGGGGGACGGCGTCGGGGCGCCGGCGTTCATCGCGTGGGACCGTCATCCGTGGAGCAGGCTACTCCGGCGGGACGGGACCCGACTCAGGCCCGCGGCTCGAACCCGACGATCAGGTAGTGGAACGTGCCGCCCGGCGCCGCGTACGCGATCTCGTCGTCCAGGGCGTGACCCATCAGCGCCGAGCCGAGCGGCGAGGTCGTCGTGATCGTGCGGACCCCCGGCGCGCGCTCCTCGGCGTGCTCGGCGAGGAGGTAGGTCTCGTCCTCGGGCTCGTCCTCGTCGAGCGGACGGATCGTGACGAGCATCCCTCCCGTGACGACGTCGGAGGCCGGCGGCGTGTCGATGATCTGGGGGTCGTGGAGCATCCTCTCGAGGTTGCGGATCCGCGACTCCATGAGCCCCTGCTCGTTCTTCGCCGCGTCGTACTCGGCGTTCTCGCGGATGTCGCCGTGCTCGCGCGCCGCCTTGATGCGCTCCGCGATCCGCGAGCGTCCCTCGGACTTCAGGTCCTCGAGCTCCGCCTTCAGCCGCCCGTACGCCTCGATCGTGAGGGTCGCCGTCGGCTCGGTACCGGCGGGACGCGGCGGGCGGTTCGCGAGCTCGGGGGGCAGGTCCATGGGTCCCGAATCTACCAATCCGGATACCGGGACGCGTCCGGGCAGCGTCACCGGCCGATGGACGGTAGAGTCGCCTTGTCCGTCGCGAAGGGGGTCTCCATGCTTCGACGTTCCATGAGGGCCGTGCTGCCGATCGCGGCCACCGTCGTGCTCCTGGCCGGTATGCCGGGCGCGGGCGCACAGACCACGAGCCCGGCTCCCGTCACCACGGGAACGCCGGAGCAGAAGGCCGCGGCCCTCGTCGGGCCCTCCGTCGTGTACATCGAGCAGTCGTGGAAGGCATGGGTGCGCGTGCCGAAGTCCTCGGAGCTCCTCTACTTCGACGGGTACGTGAACGACGGCTACGCCTTCGAGTGGAGCACCCGGTGCAGCGGATTCGTCGTCAACCCCGCGGGGTACGTCGTCACCGCGGGTCACTGCGTCGACTCCGGCGAGGAGGGCGCCCGGGACACGGCGCTGCAGCTCGCGGTGCAGTGGCTCATCGACCAGGGCTACATCTTCAAGCGCGGCTTCCAGTACTGGCTCGACGAGGCGCACCTCATCTGGGGGGTCGAGGGCCAGGAGAAGGGCTCCGACGCCGATCTCGAGATCCACGTCCAGCGCGGGGTCGCCGCCGGCGGGGTGAAGAGCGGGAACACGTTCCCCGCCCGGCTGGTCGACTACACGCCCTGGAGCGAAGGGGATGTCGCGCTCCTCAAGATCGAGGAGACCGACCTGCCGACCCTGCTGATCGAGCCGGCCGGCGCGATCGCGATCGGCACACCCGTCCTGTCGGTCGGATATCCGGGCTCGACGGACGAGGTGACGGACGCATCGCTCGAGCCCACCTACAAGGACGGCCAGATCAACGCCGAGAAGACGCGTGAGGGCGGTCTGCTCCCCGTCTACGAGATGAGCGCCGCCCTGTCCGGCGGCATGAGCGGCGGTCCGACGGTGGCGCTCAACGGCGGGGTCGTCGGCGTGAACAGCTTCGGCATCGTCGGCGAGACCGAGGCGTTCAACTTCATCACGCCCTCCTCGCTCGTCGGCGAGATGATGAGCCAGAACGGCGTGACGAACGAGCTCGGTCCGATCGACGTCGCCTACCGTGCCGGGCTCGACGCCTACTTCCAGGCCGACTACCGCACCGCGATCACGAAGTTCGACGAGGTTCTCGCGCTGTCGCCCGGGCACCAGCAGGCGCAGGAGCTGAAGGTCGAGGCGACGAAGCTCGTGTCGACCCAGCCCTCGCCATCCGCTACCGAGCAGGGTGGCGGCGGTGACGCCGGCGGCAGCAGCTTCCCCGTGATCCCCGTGGTAGGCATCGTGCTCGCCGTGGTCGTCATCGGCGGGGTGGTCTTCGCGAT
>CAYUSA010000098.1:0-5402 GCA_964447335.1 uncultured Actinomycetes bacterium | reverse complement strand
GGTACGACGTGGGAGACGGCCAGGCCTCGCGCTGCCTCACCCGGATGGTGCCCCCTGTCAAGTTGCGGCTGACGCTTGACGCTTCGTGTTCGGCTGATGCTTGACGTGCAGTCCGTCGGCCCGGACCTTGCGGACCGGTGCGTTTGTGAGCCTCGCGACGGTCTTGACGAGGTGGTTCTTGCTCCAGACCTGGATCACCGTGGCGTCCACGAAGACGTCGACGAGCTCGCCTTTGTAGGCGTTGCCGGCCGAGAACGCCTGGTTGTCGATCGAGACGACGCCGTTGGATCCGACGCGCCGGAGGGGCAAAGACCCCGCCCCGCGTCAGGGTCGCCGCTTCAGCTCCTCGTTGGCTGCGGCGGGATCGATGTCCGGGCCCAGAGAGGTCGTCTCGCCCCGGAAGAAGGCGATTGACTGCTCGTCGAACCTGCGCGCCATGGCGGTCAGGTCGACTCCAAGGACCAGCATGGGCATCTCGAACGGCACCTCTTCGCCCTTCTCCACGAAGTCCTGCGACTGTGGTGAGGTCCGCTCGTCCGAGTTGATGAAGGAGACCTGGCAGAAGGGACTCACGTTCCTGTCACGCATCGCCGCTCGGCGGTTCACGGTGGCGAGCAGCTTCATGTGGTCGGCCGGCTTGCGCGGCGCTACCGCAAGCTGGGTCCGGAGCAGTTCTCGGTCTCGGTGGGCGATGTGGAGCGCACCGGACCCGTTCGCGAACCAGAACGGCTCATCGAGTTCCCGCATGACGTACTCAAAGGAGTCGAGCAGCACGAGCTTCGTCCCGCCCTCGACCTTCAGGTTGGTGAAGCCGCCCAACAAGCGGCGCGCCGGTTCCAAGACGAGAACGTTCACGATCAGTTCGCATCCAAGCGGAGCGATGTCCCGATCCAGCCGCTCCCTGAGATGGGCCATAGACTGGTCGATGACCTGGGTCTCACCCCGTAGCGTCTCGCGGAGCCAGGTGCCCATCGGTGTCCCGTCTGGAAGGATCGCAAGCCCCGTGTACCCGAACAGGGCCTTCGGGCCGGTACCGAGCGGTGGATAGTGGACAGTCAGGAACTTGATGGAGGCATCATTGACGAGCCTGCCCGACCTAGCCGTCGCCCGATAGTCGGCGCTGAGGTAGATGCCTTCCGGTTTGCTCATTCCGAGAATCAGAGTCACGGCGCAAAGGATAGAGGGAGGGTCCGACAGCTCCTTGCAGAGGACAGCTGCCCTGTCGGCCTCCGGTGCCAGGGATCATCTGTATGTCAGTTGGGATTGAACCGGTCCGCTGTGCGCCAACGGAGCCCGATCCTCGTGTACATGTCGGAGGGCGGGTGTAGCTTCGAGCCGCTTCCTCCGGAAAGGAGGCTGACGTGCGCGAGATTCGCGTGAGGGCAATCCACAACCGGACCCGGACCCGGGAGGTGGTCGGTGTCCCGCGGGCCGACGGGACGGTGCTCGAGGTGCCGCCCGGGGAGACGGTGCGGGGCTCGTGGCTCGTGCGGTTCGACGAAACCGAGCACCCCGAGCTGAGCCGGATCGCCGAGGACAACGAGATGTGGTTCCACGACTCGCCAAACACGTTCGACTGGGGCTCGGTCACGTTCTGGGACGCGGGACTCTGAGCTCCTTCCCGAACGCAGCCCTCATCAAACGACCGCGGAATTCTTCCGCCAGCGCGGAAAGGGTTCGAACACCGTAAGGTCCGAGCCCCCGGCAGTGTGCGACTGACGGTGTTCGCTCACACCGGGCTCGGGGTCTTCTGCCTTAGCCTCTCATACGGGGTCTGACCTCCTAGGGCCCCGTGAGGGCTCAGTCAGACGGCGGTTGGGAAGCTTCAGGCGAGCGACCGAGCGTCGCGTCCCACACTTCAGCGATCTTTTCCGGGTCGCCCGTCCGCAATGCGTCCACCATCCTGGTTGCGCCCGCCTTCGCATTCCTATAGAGGTCGTGGAAGTCGACGCCATCCCAGATTTCTGCATGGGATCGAATGACGGTCCCGAGGACGTGCGCAACGCCCCTCGCCCATTCCGGGTCGATGGCTTCATGCGGGGCAGTAACAGATCCGTCCGAATCGACGTCGACGTACAGCGCGGCAAACTTCCTTGTCTGGTCGGCCTCGACGTGTTTCTCGATGTTGTCCATGAACCAGCGACGGGTTTCAGCATCGTCCACCATGTGACCGACCATTGACGTGAAGTTGGCAGCCTTCGCGTCGTGACTCGCGAATCGCTTCCAGAACTTCCGCCAGAAGGCTTCGTTCCCCGGGAGGTTGCCGACGGCACCCTGACAAATCATGAACTTCCCGAACTCCTCACCCGCGAGGATCGCGAGGGCGTAGCCACGCGCGTACCTGCCGAACGCGACCAGGCCGTCCGCTTCGTCGAGTAGGTCCAGGGAGTTGTCGAGCGACTTCCGGGCGGCGTCGGCAAGTTGGCCAAGCGTCAAAGCGTCGGTTCGTGCCATCCGGCGAAGGATGGCAGAGATCGTGGGGGCGTGTGTTCGTCACGGCGCTGGCCCTGCCCGACCGGCGTGGACACGTGTAGGGCGCGCCGCCCAGCGGGCGGGTGCGGAAGGCCTCGACCTGGCGGTCGAGATCCTTGGCCATCTGCGAGACCCTGGAGCGGGAACTAGCCTCTCGCCTTCGCCCGAGCCTTGACGATCGTCCGGATCGTGAGCAAGGCGACGACGGCGACGATCTGGCCCCCGAGGACGATCCGGTTGAGATCGACGGCGGGCCGCCAGGTCATCTCGTCGCCCCGGATCAGGAACGCCCCGACCGGGCGGGCGCTCATGCCGAAACCGCTTCCCGAGCCCTTCCCTTGTCCCTCGGGGCCCTCGGAGCGCGACACCTAGCCCGGCGAGGGGCCTCCCCAGCGAAGACCAGCCCGTCCGCCAGGACGGCCGTGCTACCGGGGTCCGGTCGGGTGGTAGTCGCCAGTCGTCGATCGTGAGCTGACCAAGAGGAGGGGGGAATCGTTGGATTGGTCGGGCTTCCCGCAGGTAGTCGGTTCGCTTCGCCAGGCTGCTGGCGGCAACCTCCGGGCGAGGGTCCGCGCCCTGAAGGAAGCCGATCGTCTCGTGGGTCGCCGGCTGCACGAGCTGACAGGGCACAGGCACTTCGTGCGACACGGGCTCAAAGCCAGCGGAGGAGACCCTCGTCGCTCTTGCCGACCAGCTCGAGCAGTTGACCGCCATCGTGGGGGAGCGCGAGGCGGTGGAGGCGCTGCGGCTGCTCCACGTGCATCTCCACGGAAGCATCCCCCACCAGTAGGCCGATCCGCGTCGCCTACTACCTGGATGGGGGCTGGTTCTAGCGTCTCGGACCCGGATCGAGGAGGCGGTGTTGTCCCAGCCGGAGGGCATCGACGTCCAGCTATTCTGACGGGCCGCGAGATGGAGCGGCGTAGGCTGGTGAGTCAGGGCCGCTATGGAACGTGCCTCGCCCAAGATCACCCGGAGGGCACAGATGCGATTCGAAGGGTACTCGTTCGGTTCCATACGGATCGACGGCCGGACCTACGATCGCGACCTGCTCATCGACCGCGGGAGGATCCGCAAGCGCAAGAAGGCCGCGTCCAAGCGGTTCCGCGATGCCTACGGACACACCCCGCTCTCGGTCGACGAGGACATCCCGTGGGGATGCCGCCGCCTGGTCATCGGCACGGGCGCTGCCGGCGCCTTGCCGGTGATGCGGGAGGTCGAGGAGGAGGCTCGCCGTCGGAAGGTCGATCTTCTGATGTTGCCCACGGCAGAGGCGATCGAGGTGCTCAGCGAGGGCACGAAGGACGTCAACGCCGTGCTGCACGTGACGTGCTGAACCCCGCGCCCGCTGCCGCGGGGAGAGCTTGTCACTCCGTTCGGGCGCTGGCTGATCGTTCACCGGGTCGAGGATCGCGGGTGGCCTGTCGCCCACGCAGCGGAGATGGGCGGGGTCTCCCGCGCGACCGCGCACAAGTGGTCGATGATCAGGTCGTGATCGTACGTCACGCCGTCGATCCGTATGGACCCGAACGAGTACGCCTCGAATCGCACGTTCCGCTCCTCCGCGGATCGTACCGCCGCTGGCAGCGGTCGGTCGACGCGATCCCAATCGGTCAGGGCGGAGGCGCCCGGCCCTCGTCGCGCGCCCGCGCCGGCCCCGGAGTTCAGTTTACCTAGCGCGCTTGTTGCGGGCCGCCCGGCCTCGGTGGTACAACTCGCTCACCCGGGCGCGGGAGCCCGGGTGCGACGGAGTGCAGCGAAGACCGGTTTGAATCCGGCACTGTCGCGCAACCGTGAAGCCCCTCCGGGGGACGAGTCGGGTCGCCTGCTCCGTGGCGCAGACGACGGTCCTCGACGGAAGGGCGGTTTGTGGGCGGCGACCTCGACACCCATCGCGACTCCTTCCGATCGGAAGGAGGACGGATGGGAAGACCTCGCACGATCCTGCTGGTGCTCGCGCTCGCGGTGTCGCTCGCGGCGTGTAGCACCGATGAACCCACCCCGGCGGCCAGCGGCGCCACCGGCGACACCTCGCCGTCTTCCGAGCCGGCGGCGTCGTTCCCGGTCACCGTCCAGGGGACGAACGGCCCGGTCACGATCGACGAACCGCCGACGCGGATCGTCTCGCTCTCGCCGACCGCGACCGAGGACCTGTTCGCGATCGGCGCCGGCGAGCAGGTGATCGCCGTCGACGACCAGTCGAACTTCCCGCCCGAGGCCCCGGCGACCGACCTGTCCGGCTTCGAGCCCAACGTGGAGGCGATCGCCGGGTACGAGCCGGACCTCGTCGTCTACGCGACCGAGACCGGCGACCTCGGGTCCTCGCTACAGAGCCTCGGGATCACCGCGTTGCAGCTCGACGCCGCGGCGACGCTGGAGGACGCCTACGAGCAGATCGAGCAGCTCGGCCTCGCGACCGGCCATGTGGCCGAGGCCGAGGCGCTCGTCGAGGAGATGCGGGCCGAGGTCGACGAGCTCCTCGCCGGCGTCGAACCCGCGGCGGGGCTCACCTTCTACTACGAGCTCGACGACACGTTCTACTCGGTCACGTCGGAGACCTTCATCGGGCAGCTGTTCGAGCTGCTCGGGCTGCAGAACATCGCGGACGCGGCGGGCAAGGGCAGCAGCGGCTACCCGCAGCTGTCCGCCGAGTACATCATCGAGTCGGACCCCGACCTGGTCTTCCTCGCCGACACGAAGTGCTGCGGCCAGTCGCCCGAGACCGTCGCCGAGCGACCGGGCTGGGACCAGATCGGTGCCGTCACCGAGGGCGGCGTGGTGCCGCTCGACGACGACGTCGCGTCGCGCTGGGGGCCGCGCGTCGTGGACCTCCTGCGCCAGATCGCGGATGCGGCGGCCGCCGTGGAGGCGCAAGCGGCGTGAGCGCCCGCGGCCGCGCGGTCGCGATCGGCGTCGCCGTGCTGCTCGCG
>CAYUSA010000097.1:0-5807 GCA_964447335.1 uncultured Actinomycetes bacterium | reverse complement strand
CCGGGGCTCGCGGCGCGGGAGCGGGCGCTCGCGACGTGGTTCGAGGCAGCGGCGTGGGCGATGCCGCGCGGTCGCGTGGTCGTGCAGACGCGCGCGCCGAACGATCCGGCGGTCCAGGCGCTCGTCACCGGCCGACCCGAGCGCTTCGTGCGCGCCGAGATCCCGCGCCGTGCCGAGGCCGGCTTCCCCGTCGGCGGGCCGGTGTTCCGGGTGGTCGGCTCGGCCGAGCTCGAGGCCGAGCTCCGCGCGCTCGCGCCGAGGACGTTGCTCGTCTCGGAGCGCGGAGGGCAGACGGTATGCTTGCTCGCGCTCGACCCCGGGCAGGTCGCGGCGGTCGGAGGGGCGCTGCGGTCCCTCGCCGAGCGTGGCGTCGTGACCAGGGTCGAGGCGGAGCCGCACCTGTAGGGTCACCTCTCGAGCTCGTTCCACCGTAGGAGATCGATGGCGATCATCCCCATCCGCACGCTCGGCGACCCGGTGCTCCGGGAGATCTGCAAGCCGCTCGAGCGCTTCGACGCGTGGCTGCGGCGCACCGTTGACGACATGTTCGAGACGATGCACGACGCGCCGGGCGTGGGGCTGGCCGCGAACCAGGTCGGCATCCCGATGCGCTTCTTCATCTACGACGACGGCGACGGTCGCGACGGCTTCGTCGCGAACCCCGAGGTGTCCGACCTGCAGGAGCTCGAGACGATCGACGAGGGGTGCCTGTCGATCCCCGGCCCGTTCCACCCCACGTCCCGAGCGCTCAAGGCGAGACTGCGCGGGCAGGATCTCGACGGCTCGCCGATCGAGATCTGGGGCGAGGGGCTCCTCGCGCGCATCTTCCAGCACGAGACCGACCACCTGAACGGCATGCTCTACATCGACCGGCTCGACGACGAGGGCCGGCGCGACGTGATGCGCCAGCTCCGCGAGGTCGAGCTCCGGCGCACGCAGCAGCTCTAGGCCCCGCGTATCCTGCCCTCGAGCGCTGAGGGATCGCGCCCGCCGGTGCCGATGCTCCATCCGAGGGGGTGAGCGACGATGACCGAGACCCGTTCGCTCCGCGTGGCGTTCCTCGGGAACGATGCATGGTCCGTGCCGTCGCTGGGGGTGCTCGCGCGCTCGCAGCACCTGATCGTGGGGGTCCTCACGGCCGAGCCGAAGCCGGCCGGGCGCGGGAACGAGCTCACGCCGACCCCGGTCGCGCTCGAGGCCGCCCGCCTCGGCCTGCCGCTCATCGAGACCTCGACGGTGAAGACGGGGAGCGGCTTCAAGGATCTGTCGATGACCGCGCCCGACGTCCTCGCGGTCGTTGCCTACGGCGAGATCCTGCCGCCGAACGTGCTGCACCTGCCGAGCGTCGCGCCGGTGAACCTGCACTTCTCGGTCCTGCCGCTGCTCCGCGGGGCCGCGCCCGTGCAGACCGCGCTCCTCGCCGGGATGGACCGCACGGGCGTCTCGACGATCGTGATGGATCGGGGGATGGACACCGGCCCGATCATCCTGCAGCGCGAGGAGGCGATCCTGCCGCAGGACGACGCGGGCTCGCTCGGCGCGCGCCTCGCCGAGCTCGGGGCGGACGTCCTCCTGCGATCGATCGACATGCTCGCGGCCGGTCCGGTGGCGCCGCAGACGCAGGATCCGACCCTCGCGACCTTCGCGCCGAAGTTTGGACCGCAGGATCGCGTGCTCGACTGGGCGAACCCCGCGGCGCTCCTCGTGAACCTCGCGCGCGCCCTCTCGCCGGAGCCGGCGGCCACGACGACCTTCCGCGGCGAGGGCCTCAAGGTGTTCAGGGCCGAGGCGGTGGACGCGCAGGGCGATCCCGGCACGATCGTGGACGTGTCGAAGCAGGGGTTCGTCGTGGCGAGCGCCGAGGGGGGGTTCCGGCCGCTCGTCCTCGCGCCGGCCGGGCGTCGGGTGATGGACGCGGCGGACTTCGTGAACGGCCATCACCCCGAGGTCGGCGAGCGCGTGGGGTGAACGACCGGCCGACGGCGCGCACGGTCGCGCTCGACGTGCTCCGCCGCGTGACCGAGCAGGACGCCTACTCGAACCTCGCGCTCGGGTCGGCGCTCGAGCGAGCTCACCTCTCGCACCGGGACGCCGCGCTCGCGACCGAGCTCGCCTACGGGACGATCCGCCGGCTCGTACCCCTCGACCACGCGCTCGGCGCGAAGGTGGACCGCCCGCTCGCCTCGACGCCGAACCAGGCGCTCGCGGCGCTCCGGCTCGGCGCGTACCAGCTCCTGTACACGAGGATCCCCGCGCACGCCGCCGTCGCCGAGACCGTGGGGCTCGCACCGCCGCGCCAGCGCGGGTTCGTGAACGCGGTCCTGCGGCGGGTCGCGGCGGAGGAGAGCACTCCTCCGCAGGGGTCGAGCGACGAGGCCGTGGCCCTGCGCACCGGCCTGGCCGAGTGGGCCGTGCGCGAGCTCCGCGGTCTCGTCCCCGATGAGGTCGAGGCCGCGGCCGGCGCCCTCGCCGAGCGCGCACCGCTCACGCTCCGCGCGAACACCTGCCGTGCCAGCGTCGAGGAGCTCGAGCGCTGCCTCTCGGACGCCCGGGTCGAGACCGAGCGCGGCACGCTGCACCCGGACTCGGTGCTCGTGCACGGAGGCGCCCCCGCCGAGCTCCCCGGCTTCGCGGAGGGCTGGTTCGCGGTCCAGGACCAGGCCTCGTCCTTCGTCGTCCGGGTGCTGGATCCCCAACCCGGGGAGCGCGTCCTGGACGCGTGCGCCGGTCCCGGGGGCAAGGCGGGGCACGTGGCCTGCCTCGTCGGCGCCGAGGGTCGGACGGTTGCCGCCGACGTCTCGGCCACGCGCGCCGGCCTCGTCCGGGCGGCCGCCGAGCGCCTCGGCGTCCGCGAACTCGTGCTGGTGCAGGACGGCCGGCGCCCCGCCCTCCGCGAGGGCTTCGACCGCGTGCTGGTGGATGCGCCGTGCTCGGGGATCGGCTCGGCCCGGCGCCGCCCCGAGCTCCTGTGGCGGGCGAAGAGGACCGACGTCCCTGGCCTCTCGCGCCTGCAGGTCGGCATCGCGACGGCGGCGGCCGAGCTCCTGCGGCCCGGTGGACGCCTCGTCTACTCGGTCTGCACGTTCCCGCGCGCCGAGACCGACGCCGTGTGCGACGCCATCCTGCGCCGCCGGCCGGACCTTGAGCCCGAGCCCATCCAGGGCCCCGACAGCCCCGCCGAACGCGTCCGGCTGTGGCCGCACCGGCACGGATGCGACGCCATGTTCATCGCGTCCTTCCGGAAGAAGGACCCGGCCCGCCGGTAACATACGCGGCGATGGGCAAGCTCTCGGTCTCGATCCTCTCGGCGGACCTCGCGCACCTCGCCGACCAGGTCAAGCTGGTCGAGCCGCATGCCGACGCCATCCACATCGACGTCATGGACGCGCACTTCGCCCCCCCGATCACGTTCGGCCCGGTGCTGGTCGCCTCGCTGCGGCCCTGCACCGACCGCGTGCTGCACGGCCACCTCATGGTCGACGCGCCCGAGGGGCTGTTCGACGAGCTCGCGCAGGCCGGCATGGACATCGTGTCGTTCCACGTCGAGGCGGTCGACGATCCCGCGCCGGTGATCCGCAAGGCGAGGGGAGCGGGCATGCGCGTCGGCATGACCGTGAGCCCCGAGACGCCGGCCGAGGAGCTCTATCCGTACCTCGAGGACCTGGACGACGTGATGGTCATGAGCGTGCACCCCGGCTGGGCCGGACAGCGGTTCATCCCCGAGGCGCTGCCGAAGCTCGAAGCCGTGCGCGCCGAGCTCGACCGCCGGGGCCTTCCCGCCGACGTCGAGATCGACGGCGGGGTGAAGCTCGACAACGCGAAGCGGTGCGTCGACGCGGGGGCGAACGTGCTCGTGGTCGCCTCGGCGATCTACCACGCCCCCGACGTCGTGGCCGCCGCGCGCGAGATGAAGGCGATCGCCGAAGGGAGAGCGTGATGCCGGAGACCATCCTGGTCGTCGACGACGACCCGGACATCGCGCGGTTCGTGGAGGTCAACCTCCGCAGCGCCGGCTATGACGTGAGCGTCGCCTCCGACGGCGAGCAGGCGCTCGAGAAGGCCGGGCAGCTCCGTCCGGACCTCGTGCTGCTCGACGTGATGATGCCGCGCATCGACGGCTTCGAGGTCGCCCAGCGCCTGCGCCGGAACCCGCAGACCGCGAACACCTCGATCATCATGCTCACCGCGAAGGCGCTCTCGACCGACAAGGTGCTCGGGCTCACGGCCGGCGCGGACGACTACATCATCAAGCCGTTCGACCCGATCGAGCTCCTCGCGCGCGTCAAGGGCACGCTGCGGCGCGCGAAGGAGATGCGGAACCTCTCGCCGCTCACCGGCCTGCCCGGCAACATCCGGATCCAGGAGGAGATCGAGCGCAACGTGCGCGAGGACCGCCCGTTCGCCGTCCTGTACTCGGACCTGGACAACTTCAAGGCGTACAACGACCAGAAGGGGTTCGTCCGCGGCGACCGGCTCATCCAGGCGACCGCCCGGATCATCCAGGACGCGGTCGTCGAGTTCGCCGGCGCCGACGGCTTCGTCGGCCATGTCGGCGGCGACGACTTCGTGGCCGTCACGCCGCCCGACGTCGCCGAGGAGGTCGCCCAGCGGATCGTCAGCCGCTTCGACGAGGCCGTCCACGACTTCTACGAGCCCGAGGACCTCGAGCGCGGCTACGTCGAGGTCGAGGACCGCAAGGGCGTGCTCCAGCGCCTGCCGCTCGCCGGCGTCTCGGTCGGCATCGCGACCACGGGCGCTCGCAAGTTCGCCCACTACGGCGAGGCGGTCTCGGTCGCCACCGAGATGAAGCAGTTCGCCAAGCGCGACGCCGGCTCGTCCTACGCGGTCGACCGCCGCGCCACAACCTAGCCGGGCACCTCGCACGTCCTGCACCTGCAACGGAAGGGCGTGACCGTCCTATACTGACTGGTCGAAAGCCTGTCTTCGGGGCGGGGCGCAAATCCCCACCGGCGGTGACAGTCCGCGACCCTTCGGCAGCCAGTCGAGGGTTGACCCGGTGCAACTCCGGGACCGACCGTGAGAGTCGGGATGGGAGAGGACGGGCGGTGCCGGCAGCGGCGTGAGCCCTGCCGCCTCCTGCCCTTTCCCCGCACGACCGCCTCGGGAACGGAGATCTGTGTCCGACGAGGCGTACATCGAGCGGGCCCTGGCGCTCGCGGAGCGGGGGAGGGGGCTCGTGTCCCCGAACCCGATGGTGGGCGCCGTCGTGGTGGCCGAGGGCCGCGTCGTCGGCGAGGGCCATCACGAGGGTCCGGGCTTGCCGCACGCCGAGGTCGTCGCCCTCCGCGAGGCCGGCGGGGCCGCTCGCGGCGCCACGCTGTACGTCACGCTCGAGCCGTGCGACCACCACGGCCGCACCGGTCCCTGCACCGAGGCGATCGTCGAGGCCGGCGTCGCGCGGGTCGTCGCCGCGATGCGCGACCCCTACCAGATGGTGGACGGCCGGGGGTTCGCGAAGCTCCAGGCCGCCGGCCTCGCGGTGCGCGAGGGCATGCATCGCGAGGAGGCCGAGCGCCTGAACGAGGCGTTCGTGAAGCACGTCCGCACCGGCCTGCCGTTCGTGACGTGGAAGATGGCCGCGAGCCTGGACGGCAAGGTGGCCTCGCGGGACGGGACCTCGCGGTGGATCACCGGCGAGGCCGCCCGCGCCGACGTCCACCGCCTGCGCGCCGCGGCCGACGCGATCCTCGTCGGCGCGGGCACCGCGCTGGCCGACGACCCCTCGCTCACCGTCCGCGAGCCCGGCTACCGCGGCCGCCCGCCGCTGCGCGTGCTCGTCGACGCTC
>CAYUSA010000096.1:0-6376 GCA_964447335.1 uncultured Actinomycetes bacterium | reverse complement strand
TCGGCGCGGCCACCGAGGTCGAGCTGAAGGAGAAGAAGCACCGCATCGAGGACGCGCTGTCCGCGACGCGTGCCGCGATCGAGGAAGGCATCGTCCCCGGCGGCGGCGTGGCGCTCATCCGGGCCGAGGGTGCGCTCGACAAGATCGACCTCACCGGCGACGAGGCCACCGGCGCTCGGATCGTCCGCAGCTCGCTGTCCGAGCCGGCCAAGCTCATCGCCGAGAACGCGGGCGCCGAGGGCGCGGTCATCGTCGAGAAGATCCGCGCCGAGGGCGACCACCGCGGCTACAACGCGGCGAACGGCACGTGGGTCGACATGGTCAAGGCAGGCATCCTGGACCCGGCGAAGGTGACGCGCTCGGCGCTGCAGAACGCGGCCTCGATCGCGGCCCTCGTGCTCACGACCGAGAGCGCGGTCGTCGAGAAGCCCGAGGAGTCGGAGCCGACCGCGGCCGGCGGCCACGGCCACATGCACTGAGCCTTCGGGCACGAGGCAACACACGGAGGGGGCCGGAGCGATCCGGCCCCCTCCCGCGTCCTGACCGGGCGCCGACCGGTCCTGTTCGAGCGCTCGATGACCGTGCTAGCGTTCGAGGCGTTCGAGCGTCCGAAGGGGGTTCGGTATGGACGAGCATCGTCCTCGGCGTCGTCGCCTCACGTACGCGAACGTGGCGGCGACCCTGGCGCTCCTGCTGGCGATCTCCGGCACCGCGTACGCGGCGGCCGGATGGGTCACGAGCAGGGACATCAAGAACTTCACGATCAAGCCGGTCGACATGAGCTCGGCGGTGTGGACCACCGCGCTCCCGCCGGCGGTCTCGGGGTTCAAGAACAACTACGGCACGATCACCGGCACGGCCGAGACCACCGTCGGCACGATCTCGATCTGGCCGGGCGATTGGTTCGTCGTCGCGAAGACCACGCTGTGGAACGAGGGCGCCGGCACGATCGTCCACTGCTACCTGCGCGCCGGAGGGGACTTCGACGTCGCCGGTGAGCCGATCGAGGCCTCCGCCGCGACCGATTTCGGCGAGACCACCGCGCTGACCGTGGTCCACTCGACGACGGCGTACGAGGACGTCACGCTGACGTGCAACCCGCACGGCGGCACCGTGCACGTCTACGACGTGAAGATCACCGCGATCCAGCTCGGCTGGCTGTCGAACAACCCGCTGTAGGGCACGGCTGCTACTCGGGCTGGCGCTCGAGTCCGGTCCGCGCCAGCCCGACGAGCAGCGCCACGGCGTTCAGCGCCGCGGCCGCGGCGAGGAACCACCAGAGCCGGGGCGACAGGCTGTCGAAGAGGCCGAACACGGCCGTGGCGGCCGAGAGCACGGCGATGCCGGCCGCCGTGATGGCGAATGCCCAGGCGAACCACCAGCGCGTCTCGATCTCGATCGCGACCAGCACGTACATCATCGCGAAGCCGAAGGCCTGGACGGCCGACATCCGCACCCACGCGTACTCGCGCAGGGGGACCTGATCGCCAAGGGTCTCGGTCAGCCAGGCGGGGAAGAGGCCGGCCACGACCGCCCACGCGAGGAGCCCGGCGGCCTCGAGGTACAGAACGCGGCGAAGGAGCTTCACGGCCGCCCATCGTCTCACACGGTCGGGCCGCGAGGTCGCTTGGTAGCATGACCGCCGGGAGCCCCCCACGGGCTCCCGTTCCGTGACCACTCGACCCACGAGGGAGCTATGACCGACACGCCCCGGGTCGCGGTCATCGGGCTGGACTGCGGCACCCCCCAGCTCCTGTTCCGCGACTTCGCAGCCGAGACCCCGAGCATCCACGCGCTCATGCAGCGGGGGATGCACGGGGACCTCGAGAGCATCACCCCACCCATCACCGTGCCGGCCTGGGCCTGCGCGATGACCGGCAAGACGCCCGGCCAGCTCGGCATCTACGGGTTCCGCAACCGCAAGGACAACACCTACGACGGCCTGTCGATCACCCACTCCGGCTCGGTGAAGGAGCCGGCCGTGTGGGACAAGCTCGGCGAGAAGGGCCTGCGCTCGATGCTGATCGGCGTCCCGCCGAGCTTCCCGCCGCCGAAGGAGTTCCCCGGCTGGCGCGTGGGCTGCTTCCTCACGCCGCCGTCGGCGACCTCGTGGGCGTACCCGCAGGAGCTGGAGACCGAGATCGTCGAGGAGCTGGGGCCGGACAACGACTACATCTTCGACATCCCGGACTTCCGCCGCGCCGGCTACGACGTCGCGCTCGACCAGGTCTTCAAGATGACCGAGCGCCGGTTCCAGGTGGGCCGGCGCCTCGCGACGAACAAGCCCTGGGACTTCTTCATGCTGTGCGAGATCGCGCCCGACCGCCTCCACCACGTGTTCTGGCAGCACTGGGACCCGACGCACCCGCTGTACGAGCCGGGCAACAAGTACGAGGGCGCCTTCCAGGACTACTACCGCTTCCTCGACCGCCAGGTCGGCTCGCTGCTCGAGGTCCTGCCGGACGACGCGGTCACCATCATCATGAGCGACCACGGCGCGCGCCCGATGATGGGCGGCCTGTGCTTCAACGACTGGCTGATCCGCGAGGGCTACCTCACGCTCGAGACCACGCCGACCCAGGTCATCCCGATCAAGGAGGCGAAGATCGACTGGCCTCGGACGACGGCCTGGGGCGACGGCGGCTACTACGGGCGACTGTTCCTCAACGTGAAGGGACGCGAGCCGCAGGGCATCATCGAGCCCGCGAACTACGAGGCCGTGCGCGACGAGCTCATCGCGAAGCTCGAGGCGGCCCCGGGACCCGACGGCGAGCCGCTCGGGACGAGGGTCTTCAAGCCGCAGGACGTCTACCCGGACGTGAAGGGTGTGGCGCCGGACCTCATCGTGTACTTCGGCGACCTCGCGTGGCGCTCGGTGGGCTCGGTGGGGAACCCCAGCATCTACACGTACGAGAACGACACCGGCCCCGATGGCGCCAACCACGACCGGGCGGGCATCTTCGCGATGGCGGGGCTGCCCGGCCAGCAGACCGGCGAGGTGAGCGGCCTGAACCTCGTCGACGTCGGTCCGTCGATCCTGTCCCTGTACGGCATCGAGGCGCCCGAGGGCGCCGTCGGAAGGAGCTTCCTGTGACGCACCCTGCTGGATCCTTGGCCGATCAGAAGGGGTTCACCGTCTGGTTCACCGGGCTCTCGGGCTCGGGCAAGTCCACGATCGCCGAGATGCTGTACCACGAGCTCCAGGCCCGCGGCCTGCGGACCGAGATCCTGGACGGCGACGTCGTCCGGCAGAACCTCAGCAAGGGCCTCGGGTTCAGCAAGGAGGACCGCGACACGAACATCCTGCGGATCGGGTTCGTCGCGAACCTGCTCACCCGCAACGGCGTCGCGACGATCTGCTGCCCGATCAGCCCCTACAAGGCCACGCGCGACGCGAACCGCGAGCTGATCGGCGAGTTCGTCGAGGTCTACGTGCACGCCACGCTCGAGGAGCTCGCGCAGAACCGCGACCCGAAGGGCCTGTACAAGCAGGCGATCGCCGGCGAGATCAAGGGCTTCACCGGTGTGGACGACCCGTACGAGGTCCCCGAGAACCCCGAGCTCGTGCTCGACACGATGGTCGAGACCCCCGAGGAGTCGCTCCAGAACACGCTGAACCGGCTCCAGGAGCTCGGCTACATCGAGGACTCGACCGTCATGGTCGAGGGCGACCGCCTGCACTCGGGCATGACCGACCTGCGCGTCCACGACACGGGCCACGTCGTCAAGGAGAACTGAGCGGGTTCACGCGGGCAGGATCTCCAGCGCCCGGCCGTCGTCCGTGCGGAGCACCGAGAAGTGACGGCGGTCGAAGGTCGCCACCTTGCCGTCACCGAGTTCCACGCAGGTGAGGAACACCGCTGCGTCCACGAAGCCGATCCGCAGATCCGCGTACCTGGCCTGGAGCCTCGCTGCGTCAAGCAGCGCCGATGGACCCAGGTGGTGGAGCGCGTACCGGTCCGCGGCAACGTCTTCGCAGAAGGTCATCCAGGAGTCGGCGATCGCGCGCTTGCGGAACCAGTAGTCGAGCTCGCCGAGGATGGGGGCGGGCACGACCGGGGCGCCCGTCGTCTGCGCAGCAAGGGCGGAGATCGCCGCTGAGTGGCGCGGATCTCGGGCATCGAGGGCGGCCAACAGCACGCCCGTGTCTACGACCACGGGGAGTTAGCCTCGTCCCCGAAGTAGTCGTCCATCAGCTCGTCCCCCTCTAGGCGCTGGAACGGACCGTCACTCCGGGACACAGCCAGGCGCGGTTTGGGCGCTTCGCGCCGGGGCGGCGCGTCGCCCCATACCGCCAACCCGAAGGTGCTCGGACCGAACTTCTTGAACGTCTCGGGGTGGCGGGGGAGCCGGGCGGCGAGCTGGTACTCGATCTGGTCCGGGCGAGGGTTCGCCGAGCGCGGGTGGCGCCACCCACCCGCCTTGATCCGCACGCCGAGATCGCGGACGTGCATCGGCCACCCCGCGGTCTCGAGGACGCGGCGGGCGGCCTCGTGCAGGGTGAGCCCGCCGAGCGGGAGGCCGCCGGGGCGAGGCTCGGGGGGCTGCCCGCCGCGCTCGGCGGGAGAGGCGCCTCGGAGCAGGCGGAGGGCTCGCTCCTCGCCGCGCAGGAGGTCGGCGAGGGCCTTGGCGGCCTCGGCCGCCTCCTCGGCGTCCCTGACCGTGGCCTTGGGCCGGCTCATGATCTCCTCGAGCCGTCGCTTCAGCTCGGCGAGGCCGGCGGTCAGGGGGTCGGGGGAACCGGGCTCGGGCGGTTCAACTCGCGCACTCATCTCGAGATGAAGATAGTGAGATGCAGGCGGGCCGTCAAGGGTGCCTCGCCCGGAGGCCCAGCTCGGGATGCCTCTGGGCGAGCGTGGTACCTTCCACGCATGTAGGAGGTCCGACGCTCGCCCGGCAACGGGTGGGCGTCGACGCATATCTGGGGGAGACGCATGGAGATCGAGATCGGCAAGGGCAAGGTCGCACGGCGCTCCTACGGTTTCGACGAGGTCGCCATCGTGCCCTCGCGGAGGACCCGGGACCTCGACGACGTCGACATCTCCTGGGAGATCGACGCCTACACCTTCGAGCTGCCGATGATGGCCTCGGCGATGGACGCGGCGGTGAGCCCGGCCACGGCGGTCGAGATCGGGCGGCTCGGCGGGCTCGCGTGCCTGAACCTCGAGGGGCTGTGGACCCGGTACGAGGACCCCACCCCGGTCTACGAGGAGATCGCCTCGCTGCCCGACGAGAAGGCCACGCGGCGGATGCAGGAGCTGTACCTCGAGCCGGTCAAGGAGGAGCTCATCGGCCGGCGCATCGAGGAGGTCAAGCAGGGCGGGCTGACCTCGTGCGCCTCGCTCACGCCGCAGCGCGTCGCGCGCTACCAGAAGCTCGTGCTCGACGCCGGGCTCGACGTGCTCGTCATCCAGGGCACGGTGGTCTCGGCCGAGCACGTCAGCACGCACTCGGAACCGCTCAACCTGAAGGAGTTCATCCGCACGTTCGACCTGCCGGTGATCGTCGGCGGGTGCGCCTCGTACACGACTGCGCTGCACCTCATGCGGACCGGCGCGATCGGCGTGCTCGTCGGCGTCGGACCAGGGAACGCGTGCACGACGCGCGGGGTGCTCGGCGTCGGCGTGCCGCAGGCCACGGCGATCGCCGACGCGGCCGCCGCGCGGATGGAGCACCTGCGCGAGACCGGCCGCTACTGCCACGTCATCGCCGACGGCGGGATGCGCACCGGCGGGGATGTCGCGAAGGCCATCGCGTGCGGCGCCGACGCCGTGATGATCGGCTCGCCGCTCACGCGCGCGTACGAGGCGCCCGGCCGCGGCTACCACTGGGGCATGGCGACCTTCCACCCGACGCTCCCGCGCGGCGCGCGGGTGAAGACCGAACAGGTCGCGAGCCTCGAGGAGATCCTCCGCGGTCCCGCGCACGAGAACGACGGCACGTTCAACCTGTTCGGGGCTCTCGCCACCTCGATGGCGACGACCGGCTACGCGACGATCAAGGAGTTCCAGAAGGCCCAGCTCGTCGTCGCGCCGTCGATCAAGACCGAGGGCAAGACCTACCAGACGCAGCAGCACGTGGGGATGGGGCACTGAGGGCGTGAAGACCGAACACCCGCGTCCGGTCCTGGTCGTTGACCTCGGCGCGCAGTACGCGCAGCTCATCGCGCGGCGGGTGCGCGAGTGCAACGTCTACTCCGAGATCGTCGCGCACGACACGCCGGTCGAGGAGCTCCGCGCGAAGCGCCCGGCCGGCATCATCCTGTCGGGCGGTCCGGCCTCCGTGTATGAGGAGGGCGCCCCCTCGGTCGACCCCGCGCTGTTCGAGCTCGGCGTGCCGGTGCTCGGCATCTGCTACGGCCAGCAGCTCATGGCGC
>CAYUSA010000095.1:0-6388 GCA_964447335.1 uncultured Actinomycetes bacterium | reverse complement strand
CCGGTCGAGCTCGGCGCCGGACGCGAGCTCCCGCCGGACGCTCTCGCCGATCGGCTCGTCGAGCTCGGGTACGCGCGCGCCGACGTCGTCGAGCGCCGCGGCGAGTTCGCGGTCCGCGGCGGCGTCGTCGACGTCTTCCCCGGGACCGCCCGCCGGCCGGTGCGTCTCGAGTACATGGGCGACGAGATCGAGTCGATGCGCGAGTTCGTCCCCTCGTCCCAGCTCTCGACGCAGCGGGTGACGCACGTCCTCGTGCCGGCGGTGCGCGAGCTGATCCCCGACGACGACGTCCGCGCTCGCGCCGAGGCCGCGGCGCCCCGCCACCTCGACCGGTTCCGCGACGGGCTCCAGCGCCTGGCCGACGGCCTGCACTTCGAGGGGATGGAGGCGCTCGCGCCGCTCGTCTTCGACCGCCTGCCGCTGCCCTCGGAGCTGCTCGCCGAGGGCGGGTGGGCGGTCGTCACGCAGGCCCGGCGCACGTTCGATCGCGCGGCGCAGGCGCACCGCGAGGCCGAGGCGCTCGCCGACGCGAGCGGGTGGCCCGGCCCGCCGGCGGTGCACCCGCTGCAGGAGTCACTCGGCTCCCGTGTCCAGCTCCATCTCACGGAGTTCACCGAGGGTCTGGACCTCGGGATCGGCGACTGGGGCTCGGCGCAGGGTAACCCCGCCGAGCTCGGCAAGCGCCTCGGCGAGCTCGGCGACCGCGGGTACCGCGTGGTGCTCTCGGCGCGCGGACACGGCTCGCTCGAGCGCGTGAAGGAGATCGCGGGGCCGCACGTGACCGCCCTCGCCGACGCGATCGAGGCGCCCCTTGCCAATGGATTCGTGTTCGCGGCCGGCAAGCTCGCCATCGCGACCGAGGAGGACCTGTTCGGCTCGCGCCGGCACACGCGGACGGCGCCGCGTCTGGCGAAGCGCCGGGCCGACGCGATCGCCGAGGAGCTCGAGCCGGGGGACTTCGCCGTGCACCGCGTCCACGGCGTCGGCCGCTACACGGGCATCCAGCGCCGCGAGGTCGCCGGCGCCGAGCGCGACTACATGGTGCTCGAGTACGCGGCGGGAGACCGGCTCTCGGTCCCGACCGACCAGGTGGGTATGCTCGCGAAGTACCTCGGCGGCGACGCGCCGAGGCTCTCTCGCCTCGGGACGAACGACTGGGCTCGCGTGACCCGCCGCGTGAAGCGGGCGGTGAGGGACATGGCGGGCGAGCTCGTGCGGCTGTACTCGGTCCGGATGTCCGTCACCGGCCACGCGTTCGGCCCCGACACCCCGTGGCAGCTCGAGCTCGAGGACGCCTTCCCGCACGAGGAGACCGGCGACCAGGCCACGGCGATCGACGAGGTCAAGGTCGACATGCAGGGGCCGCGGCCGATGGACCGGCTCATCTGCGGCGACGTCGGCTTCGGCAAGACCGAGGTCGCCGTGCGCGCCGCGTTCAAGGCCGTGATGGAGGGCAAGCAGGTCGCGGTCCTGGTCCCGACGACGCTCCTCGCGGAGCAGCACTTCATCACGTTCACCGAGCGCTACGCCCCGTTCCCGGTGAAGGTGGCGATGCTCTCGCGCTTCGTCCCGAAGATCGAGCAGCAGCGGATCGTCGAGGAGGTCGGCAAGGGCGGCGTCGATGTCGTGATCGGTACGCACCGTCTGCTCTCGAGGGACGTCGCGTTCCGCGATCTTGGCCTCGTCGTCGTGGATGAGGAGCAGCGGTTCGGCGTTGCGCACAAGGAGCGGCTGAAGCAGCTGCGCGCGCACGTGGATGTGCTCACGATGACGGCGACGCCGATCCCTCGCACGCTGGAGATGGCCCTGTCCGGCATCCGCGACATGTCGACGATCGACACGCCGCCCGAGGACCGACAGCCGGTGCTCACCTACGTCGGGCGGTACGACGAGGGGCTCGCGGTCGGCGCGGTGCGGCGCGAGCTCCTGCGCGAGGGCCAGGTCTTCTGGGTCCACAACCGCGTGGCGACGATCGACCGCCAGGCGGCGTGGCTCGCCGAGCAGGTGCCCGACGCGCGCATCGTCCTCGCGCACGGCCAGATGGACGAGGACCAGCTCGAGCGCCAGATGATGCGGTTCTGGGATCGCGACGCCGACATCCTGGTGAGCACCGTGATCATCGAGTCCGGGCTCGACGTCCCGAACGCGAACACGCTGATCGTGGACACCGCGCACCTGCTCGGGCTGAGCCAGATGTATCAGCTTCGCGGGCGGGTGGGGCGGAGCAACGAGCGCGCCTTCGCGTACTTCTTCTTTCCCCCGCAGCGCGAGCTGACCGAGGAGGCCCACGAGCGGCTCGCGACCATCAGCACGCACCAGGCGCTGGGGAGCGGTTTCCAGATCGCGCTCCGCGACCTCGAGATCCGGGGCGCCGGCAACCTGCTCGGCGCCGAGCAGCACGGCCACATCGCGGCGGTCGGGTTCGACACCTACTGCCGGCTGCTCCAGGAGTCCGTCGCCGAGATGAAGGGAGAGCCGATCCCCGAGGAGAAGGACCTGCGTGTGGAGCTGCCCGTGAAGGCGTTCGTGCCGCCGGGCTGGGTCGCGCAGGAGGCGCTGCGCCTGGACCTGTACCGGCGGATCGCGACGGCCGGCGACCACGAGACGCTCGGGCGCGTGCGCGAGGAGACCATCGACCGCTTCGGCCAGCTCCCGCCCGAGGTCGACACGCTCTTCGCGGTCGCCTCGCTCCGCGTGACCTGCCGGCGCCTCGGCGTCGAGGAGGTATCCACGTACCGCGAGCAGGTACGCGCGAAGCCGCTCACGTTCCCCGGCTCGCTCGAGGTCGACCTCACGCAGCGCGTCCCGAGCGCCACCTACCACCGCACGACGGCGACCCTCAACCTGGCCCCGGACAAGGTGCCCGCGGCCGAGCTGCCGGGCTGGGTCGAGCGCGCGCTCCTGGAGGCCACGGGCCAGGACCCGGCTGGCTTGCTAGCATCGCCCGCATGACCCCGCCTTCCCTCCGTCCTCGCGTGCTCGCCCTCGCCCTCGTCGCGGTGCTCGCCCTCGCGGCGTGCGACGCCGCCGAGACGTCCGCCGCCGAGGTCGACGGCGAGACCATCACGCACGAGCAGCTCGCGACCGACGTGAAGCTGTTCGAGTTCCTGACCGCGCTCTCCGGCTCACCCTGCGGCCAGCCGGTCGAGGGCGAGACGCAGGACTCGGCGTGCGCGCGGCTCACGCTCACGAACCTCATCCAGGAGGACCTCGTGAAGCACTACGCGCAGGTGAACTCGGTCGTGACCGATCCCACCGACGTCGACAACGCCATGTCGCAGCTCGAGACCTCGCTCGGCGGAGCGGCGGGGCTCGACAAGCAGCTCGCCGACAGCGGCCTGACGCGCGCCGACCTCGAGGCCCTGGCGAACCGGCTGCTCTTGTTCAACGCGGTGCAGGACGCCGTCACCGCCGAGGAGCTCACCGACGAGCGCGTGCAGCAGATCTACGACGAGAACATCACGCAGTACACGACGGTCGAGGTCGCGCACATCCTCGTCGACACCCGCTCCGAGGCCGAGGACGTCGCGGCCGAGGCGACGACGAAGAACTTCGCCGCGCTCGCGAAGCAGCGCTCGCAGGACCCCGGCTCGGCCGACAACGACGGCAGCCTCGGCCCCATGGTCGAGGCCACCTTCGTGTCGCAGTTCGACCCGACGTTCGTGCAGGCGGCGCTCGCGCTCCAGCCGGGGCAGATCTCCGAGCCGGTGCAGACGCAGTTCGGCTGGCACGTCATCTACCTGATGAGCCGCGAGGTGGCGCCGCTCGAGTCCGTGCGCGAGCAGATCGTCGCCTCGGCCGGCGCGCAGGCGTTCACGGACTGGCTCCAAGGGCAGCTCACCTCCGCCGAGATCATCGTGAACCCGCGCTACGGCGTGCTCGACGTGGCGACCGGCCAGGTGACGCCCGTGCGCAGCACGAACACCGACAGCCCGTTCGAGCCGACGGCGTCCGCGTCCGCCGCGCCGTGAGCGCACCGGACGACCCCCTCTCCCACGTCCCCGAGGGTCCGGTCCCGTCGTCGCAGGCCGGCGAGCGGCTGCTCGACCTCGTGCGCGTGATGGCCCGACTCCGCGGGCCCGGCGGCTGCCCGTGGGACCACGAGCAGACGCACGCCTCGCTCGCGCGCCACCTGCTCGAGGAGACCCACGAGGTCCTCGACGCGATCGACGCCGACGACCGTGAGCTCCTGCGCGAGGAACTGGGCGACGTCCTGCTCCAGGTCGCGTTCCACGCGCAGATCGCGGCCGACGACGGCGCGTGGGACGTCGACGACGTCGCCGAGAGCATCGTTCGCAAGCTCATCCGCCGGCACCCGCATGTGTTCGGCGACGTGCAGGTCGCGGGAGCGGACGAGGTCCTCGTGAACTGGGAGCGCATCAAGGCGGAGGAGAAGGGCGAGCGCAAGCCGCTCGAGGACGACATCCCCGAGACGCTGCCGGCGCTCGCGCGGGCCGCGAAGGTCCAGCGCCGCGCCGCCGGCTGGGGTTTCGAGTGGCGCACGGTCGAGGGCGCGCTGGGCGCGCTCCGCGAGGAGGTCGGCGAGCTCGAGGAGTACACCGACGCCGCGAACGCCGAGGAGGAGGTCGGCGACGTGTTGTTCGCGACGGTCGCCGTCGCCCGCAAGCTCGGCGTCGACGCCGAGAGCGCGCTCCGCCGGACGACCCGTGCCTTCGGTGAGCGCTACGACCGCTTCACCGAGCTCGCGCGCGAGCGCGGCCTCGACCTGGACGCCGCCTCCGAGGAGGAGATCCGCGCGCTCTTCCGCGAGGCGCGCCGGAGCTAACCGCCCGGGGACGACTCGTGTCGGGCGCGCCGGACCGTGCCGACCGCGCCGAGAGCGCCCACCGCGCAGGCCGCCCCGAGCAGCGAGCCCGCGACGACGTCGGAGAGCCAGTGCTCGTCGAGCACGGTCCGCGACACCGCCATCGCGACGATCCATGCCAGCGCGAGCGCCCACGCCACGGGTCGCCATCGCGGCCGGGCCGGCACGAGGAGCGCGAGCCCGACCGCCACCTGCGCGGCGGTCTTCGCGTGCCCGGACGGGAACGAGCTCGCGTGGCTGAGGTCCGGGCGCATCCGCGCGACCGTCGGCTTCAGCCCGAACGTGAGGAGGTCTGCCGCCGCCCACGCGAGGAGCCACGCCGCGAGGTCCGCCCTCCGATGCTTCACGAGCAGCCAGAGCGCGACGGCGATCCGCAGCGGCACCATCACCGCCCCGGTCCCGAGGGTCCTCAGCGCCCGGCTCGCCGCCTCGAGCCACGCGGGCGGCGGCAGGACGAGACCCCACCACCAGCGGTCGAGCCCATCGAGCAGCGGCGGCGCCGAGCGGTCGAGGGCGACGAGAACGGTCAGCACGGCCGTCGCGAGCAGCAGCGCCGCCGCGACGGCGAGCTCACGCCGCGACTTCGCGCGCACGGCGTCTCCCGCAGGACCCATCGCGCGAAGGGTAGCCTCGACGGCTGCTAGCGTGCCGAGCGTGTCCGAGGAGCACCGGCGGATCCTCGCCTTCGAGCGCGAGCTCATGCGGCGCACGACACAGCGGGCCGAGCGGTTCGCGTGGGGCACCGCATACCTCGACGACCGGTTCCCGCTGCGGTGGGACAGCAACCTGCTGTGGGTCGACGCGACGCTCGACGGGGTCGAGGCGGCCGACCTCGCCGCCGAGGCCGACCGCGTGCTCGGCGGGCTGGGGCTCACGCACCGCAACGTCCTGCTCGACGACGAACCGGCCGCCGAGCGCCTCGCGCCCGGGCTCGTCGAGCTCGGCTACGTGCGCGACCGGATCGCAACGATGATCCTCCGCCGCCCGCCCGATCGCCCCTCGCGGGTGCCGGTCGAGGAGGTCGACGTCGACGCGTTCGTGCCCATCGTCGAGGACGCCATCCGGCCTGAGCCCTACGCGACGTCCGAGGAGGTCGTGCGGCAGCTCGCCCGTCACCGTCGGGTGCTCGCCGAGGCCGGCGCGAGGTTCTTCGTCGCCGTCGACGACGGGGTCCCAGCCGCGCGGTGCGAGCTGTATCCGGCCGGGGGCATCGCGCAGGTGGAGGACGTCGGGACGCTCGAGGCCCACAGGGGCCGCGGCCTGGCTCGCGCGGTGGTGCTCCGGGCGGTGGAGGAGGCGCGAGCGGCCGGGTGCGACCTCGTGTTCCTGTACGCCGATGACCGGGACTGGGCGAAGCACCTCTACGCGAAGCTCGGCTTCGATGTCATCGCCCACTGGTCGGCCTTCGCCCGTTCCGGCACCACCTGACCCGCCCGCAGGAGCCGGGATGGGCTCGGTCCAGATGGCCCGAACCGGTGTGGCACGGCCGTAGGATATGGGCCGATGCCTGCGATCGAAGCCGTCAACGCGCGCGAGATCCTCGACTCCCGGGGCAACCCGACG
>CAYUSA010000094.1:0-6692 GCA_964447335.1 uncultured Actinomycetes bacterium | reverse complement strand
TCCGAGGAGTCGACCTCGTGATACGTGCCGTCCACGAGCGTCGCGCGGACGTCCACGAGGGGGTAGCCGGCGAGCACGCCGGACTCCATGGCCTCCTGGATGCCGTGATCGACCGCCGGGATGTACTCGCGCGGGATCGAGCCGCCCGTGATCTTGTTGATGAACTCGTAGCCGCCGCCCTGGCCCGTGGGCTCGAGGTCGATGTACACGTGCCCGAACTGGCCGTGGCCGCCGGACTGGCGGACGAAGCGGCCCTCGACCTTGTGCACGGGCTTGCGGATGGTCTCGCGGTAGGCGACCTGCGGCTTGCCGACGTTCGCATCGACGCTGAACTCGCGCCGAAGGCGGTCCACGATGATGTCGAGGTGCAGCTCCCCCATCCCCGAGATGACCGTCTGGCCGGTCTCGTCGTCGTACTTCACGACGAACGTCGGGTCCTCGTCGGAGAGCTTCTGCAGGCCGCTGCCCAGCTTGTCGTGGTCGGCCTTGGTCTTCGGCTCGACGGCGACCGAGATGACCGGCGTCGGGAAGCTGATGGACTCGAGCACGATCGGCTTCGAGGGCTCGGCGAGCGTGTCGCCGGTGGTGGAGTGCTTCAGGCCCACGATCGCGACGATGTCGCCGGTGAACGCGGCGTCCATGTCCTCGCGGTGGTTCGCGTGCATCTGCAGGATCCGGCCGATGCGCTCCTTGCGGTCCTTCGTCGTGTTCTCGACGTGCGCGCCTGCGCGCAGGACGCCGGAGTACAGGCGGACGTAGGTGAGCCGGCCCACGAAGGGGTCGGTCATGATCTTGAACGCCAGGCCCGAGAACGGCTCGGTGTCCGAGGGGCTGCGCTCGGCGTGCTCACCGCTCGGCGTGTGGCCCTCGACCGGCGGGACGTCGATCGGCGCCGGGAGGTAGGCCACGACCGCGTCGAGCAGCGGCTGGATCGCCTTGTTCTTGAAGGCGGTGCCGCAGAGCACCGGGACCCCCTCGTTCGCGAGCGTCGCGCGGCGGATCGCGCGGCGGAGCTCCTCGACCGTGGGCTCCTCCTCGTGGACGAACTTGTCCATGAGGGACTCGTCGTGGTCGGCGAGCTTCTCGAACAGGTCGTGGTGGGCCTGCTTGGCGGCGTCCGCGAGCTCGGCGGGGATCTCGTGGGTCTCCCACTCTTCGCCCATCTCGTTCACCCAGTGCAGGGCCTTCATCTCGACGAGGTCGATGACGCCCTGGAAGTCGGCCTCGGCGCCCCAGGGCAGCTGCAGGACGAGCGGCGACGCGTGCAGGCGCTCGACCATCATGTTCACCGTGCGCGAGAAGTCCGCGCCGGTGCGGTCCATCTTGTTCACGAAGCAGATGCGGGGAACGTTGTAGCGGTCGGCCTGGCGCCACACGGTCTCGGTCTGCGGCTCCACGCCGGCGACCGCGTCGAACACCGCGATGGCGCCGTCGAGGACCCGCAGCGAGCGCTCGACCTCGACCGTGAAGTCGACGTGGCCGGGCGTGTCGATGATGTTGATCCAGTGGTCCTTCCACATGCAGGTGGTGGCCGCGGACGTGATGGTGATGCCGCGCTCGCGCTCCTGGATCATCCAGTCCATCTGGGTCGTGCCCTCGTGGACCTCGCCGATCTTGTAGGCCTTGCCGGTGTAGTAGAGGATCCGCTCGGTCGTGGTCGTCTTGCCCGCGTCGATGTGGGCCATGATCCCGATGTTCCGGGTGCGGGCGAGCGGGTACTCGCGGATCACGAGGTCCTTGCCGGACCCTCCGCGATGCCCCTGAACCTTCTCGAGCTTCTCGACCGTCTCGGACACGTCCACCTTCTCCGCCGGGGTCGCCATCAGCGAACCCCCTCGCGAGGAGCCGGGCTCGGCTCGAGCCCGGCACGAAGCTGCGACTCGATCACCACCGGTAGTGAGCGAACGCCTTGTTCGCCTCCGCCATCTTGTGCATGTCCTCGCGCCGCTTGACCGAGACGCCCTGGCCGGTGGAGGCGTCCATGATCTCGCCCACCAGGCGCTCGGCCATCGAGTGCTCCTTGCGGTTGCGCGCGTTGTTGACCAGCCAGCGGAGCGCGAGCGTGGTGCCCCGGGTCGGGCGCACCTCGACCGGCACCTGGTAGTTGGCGCCCCCGACCCGCCGCGAGCGGACCTCGAGCAGCGGGCGGACGTTGTCCACGGCCTTCTTGAGCGCGATCACGGGGTCGTTCGCCGTGCGCTCGCTGATGACCTCGAGCGCCTTGTAGACGGTGCGCTCGGAAAGGGTCTTCTTCCCGTCGAGCAGCACCTTGTTGATGAGCTGCGTGACGAGGACGTTCTGGTAGACGGGGTCCGGCTGGATCTCGCGGCGTACGGCGGGGCCCTTGCGAGGCATCAGGCACCGCCCTTCTTCGCGCCGTAGCGGGAGCGGGCCTTCTTGCGGTCCTTCACGCCGGCGGTGTCGAGGGTGCCGCGGATGATCTTGTAGCGCACGCCCGGCAGGTCGCGGACGCGCCCGGCGCGCACGAGCACGATGGAGTGCTCCTGCAGGTTGTGACCGACGCCCGGGATGTAGGCGGTGACCTCGATCCCCGTGCTGAGGCGCACACGGGCCACCTTGCGCAGGGCCGAGTTCGGCTTCTTCGGTGTGGTCGTGTAGACGCGAGTGCACGTGCCTCGACGCTGAGGCGCGCCCTTCAGGGCGGGAGCCTTCGCCTTCTTCTTCGGGCTCTGGCGCCCGTTGCGGATCAGCTGCTGGATCGTGGGCATGGTCTTCCCGTCTGCACTCTCAACTTGTCAACCGACCGGGGACCCGAACTCGGGCCGCGGATGGTACGTCCCCAGGGGCCGCGCCAGGGCGCGATACGCCCGTGGTGGTCCCCCTGGGAGGCACGATTGGCGCCCGGGCACACCCGCCCTACCCGGCGCGAGTGATAACGCTACTAGGCCCGTGCCTGGAGTGTCAACGCTGCTACGGTTGGCGGCGTGAGCATGCGAGACGTGGCCGAGCACGCGGCCGTGCTCGGCGGTGAGGTGGTGCTGGCCGCGGGGCTCGGGCTCGGCGCGCGGGAGGCGGACCGCAAGGGCGCCGGCGACTACGTGACCGAGGTCGACCGCGAGAGCGAGCGGGTGGTCGCGGCCTACCTGGAGACCGAGACCGGGGTGGCGGTGGTCGGCGAGGAGGGTGGGGGCACGGGCGGCTCGAGGTACTGGCTCGTCGACCCGCTCGACGGGACCACGAACTTCCTGCACGGGTTCCCGGCCGTGGGCGTCTCGATCGCGCTGGTCGAGAACGGGCGTCCGACGGCCGCGGCGGTGCACGCGCCCTTCTTGCGACAGACGTGGATCGCCGAGCGCGGCGCCGGCGCGAGCCTGCGAGGGGCCGACGGGACGCTCGAGCCGCTCTCGGTGTCCTCGAGGCCGGTGGACCGGGCGGTGATCGGGACAGGGTTCCCGTTCCGGCGCAAGCACGTACTCGAGCGGTACCTCGAGGCGTTCCGGGGGGCGCTCGAGCGGTTCGAGGACCTCCGCAGGCCGGGAGCCGCGTCGCTGGATCTCGCATGGGTGGCATCGGGCGTGTTCGAGGGGTTCTTCGAGCTCGGGCTCGCGCCCTGGGACGTGGCGGCCGGAGCGCTGCTGATCGAGGAGGCCGGGGGCGTGGTGACCGATTGGGCGGGGGGCGACGGCTGGCTGAGCGGCGACATCCTGGCCGGCTCGCCTCCGGTCCATGCGGAGCTGCTGCGCCTCGTGGGCGGCGGGACCTGAGGGCACCGCCCGCGTCACGTCGCGGCGGCCCTCGTCAACCCGTTGACGCCCCTGAAGGTCATCTCCCCCAGCGCCGCGTCAACACGTTGACCAGCAAGGCGTTGACCAGCAAGGCATCGACTCGAGCCGCGGAGCCAAGCCCGTCGGGAGCGTCAACGGGTTCGAGGCGCTCCGCGACCTCGAGAACGCGATCCGTCCTCGCGTCGAGCGGTGGTGGTGACCGCGGATCCTCAGATCCCGCCGCTCCCACGCAACGCGAGGGGCCGGGCCCTTCGGGCCCGGCCCCTCCACGCTCACACCCCGGCTACTCCTCGGTCTTGGGGGAGCCGCCGAGCATCTGCTCGGCTTCCTCGCGGGTGAGTCGACCGCCCGATGCGAGCGCCGTCTCCCCCGTGACGTCCGCCTCGGCCAGCTCGCGCTGCCGCGCGAGCCAGTACTCGGGGATCGCTTCGGGCTTGATCTTGACCGACACGTTGCGGTAGCGGGCCATGCCCGTGCCCGCCGGGATCAGCTTGCCGATGATCACGTTCTCCTTCAGCCCGAGCAGCGAGTCCGACTTGCCGGCGATCGCCGCCTCGGTCAGCACCCGGGTCGTCTCCTGGAAGGAGGCCGCCGAGAGCCACGAGTCCGTGGCCAGCGACGCCTTCGTGATCCCGAGCAGCTGCGGTCGTGCCGTCGCCGGCGTCCCGCCGTTCTCCACGGTCTCCCGGTTCTGCGCCTCGAACCGGCGCCGGTCCACGAGGTCGCCCGGCAGGTACTCCGTGTCGCCCGGCTCGATGATCTGCACCTTGCGGAGCATCTGCCGCACGATCAGCTCGATGTGCTTGTCGTGGATCGTCACGCCCTGCGAGCGGTACACCTGCTGGACCTCCTCCACCAGGTGCGCCTGCAGCGCCTGCACGCCCTCGACGCGGAGTTTCTCGTGCGGGTTCACCGAGCCCTCGGTGAGTCGCTGGCCGACCTCGACCACGTCCCCGTCCGAGACGGTCAGCCGCGCGCGGAATGAGGCGGCGTACTGCACCTGATCGCCGTCGTCGGAGGTCACCGTGATCCGGCGCACCTTCTTGTCCTCGTCGTCCTCGATCGAGACGACGCCGGGCAGCTCGGTGATCTGCGCCTCGCCCTTGGGGCGACGCGCCTCGAACAGCTCCACGACTCGAGGCAGACCGTGCGTGATGTCCTGGCCGGCCACACCACCCGTGTGGAACGTCCGCATCGTGAGCTGCGTGCCCGGCTCGCCGATCGACTGGGCGGCGATGATCCCGACCGACTCGCCGATGTCCACGAGCCGGCCGCTCGCGAGCGACCAGCCGTAGCACGCGCGGCAGACGCCGTACTCGGCCTCACACGTCGTCGCCGAGCGCACGCGGATGACGTCGACGCCGGCATCGGCCAGCCGCTGCGCGAGCGCGTCGTCGATCTCGTCGCCGCGCGAGGCGACCTTCTTCTTGTCGGCGCCCTTCACGTCCTCGGCCAGCACGCGCCCGAACGCCGAGGTGTCAAGGTGCGTGCTCGCCTCGCGACCGCCCCGGGGGGTCGCGAACGTGATCGGCACCGGGACCGACCGGTCGGTCTCGCAGTCGTCCTCGCGGACGATGAGCTCCTGCGCGACGTCCACGAGGCGCCGGGTCAGGTACCCCGAGTCGGCCGTCCGCAGCGCGGTGTCGGCCAGGCCCTTGCGGGCACCGTGCGTCGAGATGAAGTACTCGAGCACCGACAGGCCCTCGCGGAAGTTCGACTTGATCGGGCGCGGGATGATCTCGCCCTTAGGGTTGGCCACCAGACCACGCATACCGGCGATCTGGCGGATCTGCATGATGTTCCCTCGGGCTCCCGAGTTGGCCATCATGTAGATCGGGTTGGTCTTCCCGAACTGGGCCTCCATGGCGTCCTTCACCTCGTCGGTGGCCTGGGTCCAGATCGTGATGAGCTCCTGGCGGCGCTCGTCGTCGGTGATGATCCCCTTGACGTACTGGCTCTCGATCTTCGACGCGTCCTTCTCGTGCCGCTCCAGGATCATCGCCTTGTCCGGCGGGGTCGTGACGTCCTCGATACCCAGGGTCACGCCCGCGCGGGTCGCGTAGTGGAACCCGAGGTTCTTCAGCTTGTCGAGGATCTGCTCGATCGTGGAGCGGTCGTACGTGTGCACGCACGCGTCCACGACCTTGCCGACGTCGCTCTTCATGAGCGGCCGGTTCACGAACTCCATGTCGTCCGGGAACGCCTGGTTGAGGATGATCCGGCCGACCGTGGTCTCGACGAGCGGGACCCGGCCGTCGTCCACCGACACCGTGTCGGGCAGCATCTCGGCCGGCATCGCCTTGCCGGGCAGACGCACCTTCACGACCGTGTGGAGCCGGACCTTCTTGTGGTCCAGCGCCATCACGGCCTCGTCGGCCGAGGTGAACCGCGGGATGTCCGCGTCCTTGGCGGGCCTCTCCGGCTCGAGCGTCAGGTAGTAGATGCCGAGCACCATGTCCTGCGTCGGCACCGCGATCGGGCGGCCGTGCGCCGGGGACAGGATGTTGTTCGTCGACAGCATGAGGATCCTTGCCTCGGCCTGCGCCTCAGCCGACAGCGGGACGTGGACGGCCATCTGGTCACCGTCGAAGTCCGCGTTGAAGGCGGTGCAGACGAGCGGGTGGATCTGGATGGCCTTGCCCTCGACCAGCACCGGCTCGAACGCCTGGATGCCGAGGCGGTGCAGGGTCGGCGCGCGGTTCAACATCACCGGATGCTCGCGGATGACCTCCTCGAGCACGTCCCAGACCTGCGGGCGTGCACGCTCGACCATCCGCTTCGCGCTCTTGATGTTCTGGGCGAGACCCTGGTCCACCAGGCGCTTCATCACGAACGGCTTGAACAGCTCGAGCGCCATCTGCTTCGGCAGACCGCACTGGTGCAGCTTCAGCTCCGGACCGACGACGATCACCGAGCGGCCCGAGTAGTCCACGCGCTTGCCGAGCA
>CAYUSA010000093.1:0-6768 GCA_964447335.1 uncultured Actinomycetes bacterium | reverse complement strand
CTGGGGCTGTTCGACGTGCTCGTCGGCATCAACCTGCTGCGCGAGGGCCTCGACCTGCCCGAGGTCTCGCTGGTCGCGATCCTGGACGCCGACAAGGAGGGGTTCCTGCGCTCGGAGACGTCGCTCGTCCAGACGATCGGGCGCGCGGCGCGACACGTCGAGGGCACGGTGCTGATGTACGCCGACGACGTGACCGACTCGATGAAGGCCGCGATCTCCGAGACCCAGCGTCGGCGGAAGATCCAGATGGCGTACAACCGCGAGCACGGCATCGACCCGCAGTCGATCCGCAAGAAGGTCACGGACATCCTGCTCACGATGTCGATGGACACCACGAAGACCCATCCTGACCGCAAGCGTCGCCGGCGCAAGCGGCCGGAGATGCCGAACGAGGAGCTCGAGCGGCTGATCCGCAGCCTGGAGGACGAGATGCACGAAGCCGCGAAGGAGCTGCGGTTCGAGTACGCGGCCCGCCTGCGGGACGAGGTGCTCGATCTACGGAAGGAGCTGAAGGCGATGCGCCAGGCGGGGGTGGGGTCGTGAGCGGCGCGCTCGTCATCCGGGCACCGCTCGCGTGGCTCGGGCCCGGCTCGCTCGTCGACGACGCGACCGTCATCGTCGAGCGCGGGCTGGTGACCTTCGCGGGCCCGGCCGCCGAGGCGCCGGAGCCGCCCTCGGGCCAGCAGGTCGACGTCGACGGCTTCGTGATGCCCGCGGTGGCCGACCGCCACGTCCACATCGGCCTCGCCGACCCGGCGGCGGTCCTGCTGCGCGGTGTCACCGCGGTCCGCGACTGCGGGTGGCCGCCCGACGTGATCTTCCCGCTCGCCGACGCGTCGGAGCTCCCCACGTACACGGGGCCGCTGATCCGTGCTGTCGGGCCGATGCTCACGGCGCCGGGGGGGTACCCGACCCGCGACCGGTGGGCGCCCCCCGGGACCGGCCTCGAGGTGCACGATCCCGGCGAGGGAGAGCGTGCCGTCGAGATGCTCGCCGGTCGAGGCGCCGTCGCGATCAAGATCTCGCTGAACGCGGAGGCCGGCCCCACGCTGACGGACGCCGATCTCGCCGCGATCTGCTCGGCGGCCGTGGAGGCGCGGCTGCCCGTCGTGGCGCACGTCGAGGGCAAGGGGCAGGCCGAACGGGCCCTCGGCTCCGGGGTGAAGGAGCTCGCGCACACGCCGTGGACCGAGCGCCTGTCCGACTCGACCGTCGAGACCCTCGCGAAGCGCACCCGGATCGTCTCGACGCTCGACATCCAGAGCTTCGGCGGGGACACGCCCGAGGTCCGCACGGCCGTCGACAACCTCCGGCGGTTCCACGCGGCCGGAGGCGTGGTGCTGTACGGCACGGATCTCGGGAACGGGCCGGTCCCGCCTGGCATCGACCCGCGCGAGGTGTACCTCCTGCGGGAGGCCGGGCTGCAGACCGAGGCGATCCTCCAGGCGATGGCGCGAGGGCCGTTGCAGCGGAACGCGCCCGGAGATCTCATCGCGCTCGACCGTAACCCGTTCGAGGAGCTCGACGCGCTCGAGGACCTTCGGCTCGTGGTCCGAGGCGGAAGGTTGATCGCCTGAGGCTTGCGCTCGCCGCTTGGACCGGGTAGACACGGCCGATCCGGGCTCGTCGCCCGCGAGGAGGTGGACCGTGAGCACGACCGAGATCCCACCCGAGCTGGCGACGGGCGTCGACATCTCGCCCGAGGAGCTCGGGCTCGCCCACCGGAACCACAGCTTCCTCCTCGAGGGTCTCCGCCACGACGTGACGCCGCTCGGGATGCACTACCTGCTGACCCATTTCGACATCCCCGACGCGGACGAGGTCACGTGGACGGTCGCCGCCGGAGGGCTCGTGCGGAACGCGCTCGCGCTTACCCTCGCGGACCTGCGCGCTCGCGAACGGGTCACGATGCCGGTGACGATGGAGTGCGCCGGGAACGGGCGCGCTCGGATGTCGCCGCGCCCCGTCTCGCAGCCGTGGTCCGAGGAGGCGATCGGCACGGCGGAGTGGACCGGGACGCCCCTCGCGCCGATCCTGGCCGAGGCCGGCGTGCTGGACAAGGCCGTCGAGCTCGTCTTCACCGGGGCCGACCGGGGCGTGCAGGGTGGCGTCGAGCACGCCTACGAGCGGAGCCTCGCCGTCGCGGAAGCGATGCGGGAAGACGTGCTCCTCGCGTACGAGGTGAACGGCCAACCGTTGCCCCCGCAACACGGGTACCCGGTCCGGCTGCTCGTCCCCGGCTGGTACGGCATGACGAGCGTGAAGTGGCTCACCCGGATCACTGCGGTTGCCGAGCCCTTCGACGGGTTCCAGATGCAGGCCTACCGGCTCCGCGAGCACCCGGACGAGCCCGGCGTCCCGGTCACCCGGATGCTGCCGCGCGCGCTCATGATCCCGCCGGGGATCCCCGAGTTCCTCACCCGCGCCCGGCTCGTGGACGCCGGCCGCATCGAGCTCGAGGGGCGCGCCTGGTCGGGGTGTGGGCCGGTCACCCGGGTCGAGGTGTCGGTCGATGTCGGCCCCTGGATGGAGGCGGAGCTCGGCGCGGCGGGCGGGCCGCACGCGTGGGCGCCGTGGAGGTTCGTGTGGACGGCCGAGCCCGGCGAGCACGAGCTCACCTGTCGCGCCACCGACGCCGCGGGCAACGAGCAGCCGGACGACCAGCGGTGGAACCACCACGGCTTCATGAACAACGCCGTCCAGCGCATCCGCGTGACGGTGCGCGAGGTCTAACGGAGGGACCGCAGCTCGTCGAAGCAGCGGTCGATGTCCGCCTCCGTGTTGAAGAAGTGCGGGCTGATCCGCAGGCCGTCGCCCCGGAAGTCCGTGCAGACGTCGCGCGCGAGGAGGGCGTGGCAGATCGCCTCCGCCTCGGGCCCCACGCCGACGTTGACGACGCCGCCGCGAGCCTGCCGGTCGCGGGGTGTGCGCACCGGCAGGCCGGCCTCGTCGGCGCGGCCGATGACGTGGTCCGTGAGCTCGCCCTGGCGCTCTTGGATCCGCTCCGGGGTGACCTCGCGGATGATGTCCATCCCACCCTGGGCGAGGAACATGACCGGCGCCGGCGGGGTGCCGTGCTCGAGCCGCCGCGCGGTGTCGTGGTAGTCGAGGCGCTGGAGGTCGAACGAGAACGGATCCCTCGTGGCCAACCAGCCGGTGACCGCGGGCTCCAGGCGGGGGAGCAGTTCCCGCCGTGCGTAGAGGAAGGCGAGCCCCGGGCCGCCGCACATCCACTTCAGCACGCCGGCCGTGTAGAGGTCGCAGCCCAGGTCGTGCAGGTCGAGCGGCACGATGCCGAGCCCGTGGTAGTCGTCCACGAAGGAGAGCGCTCCGCGCTCGCGCGCGATGCGGCACACCTCCTTCGCGTCCACGAGCGCGCTCGAGCGGTAGAGCACGCGGTTCACCATCACGAGGGCGGTGCGCTCGTCGATGGCGCGGTCGAACTCCTCGAGCGGGATCGTGAGGCCGTCGGGGGAGCGGAGCCACTCCACCTGCACCCCGCGGGAGCGCTGTGCGAGCCAGACGTGGCCGTCGGTCGGGAAGTCCAGCTCGGACAGGACCGCCTTGGGGCGCTCGCCGAAGTCGAGCGCCGAGGCGATCGTCGAGATCGCGATCGAGATGTTCGTCGTGATCGCGACCTCGTCGGCGTCACAGCCGGCGAGACCGGCGAACGAGCGCTTCAGCTCGCCCATCGCCGGGAAGATGTGCTCCATCCAGACGTGGTCGGGCGCACCCTTGCTCGCCCACACGTCGAGGTAGCCGTCGAGCTTGGCCCTCGCGCGGTCCGAGATCGGCCCGAGCGAGGCGCTGATCAGATAGGCCTTGCGCCGCAGGACCGGGAACTCGTCGCGGTAGGACGCGAGATCCATCGCGGCATCGTAGTCGAGCGACCCCTCAGCGGTGGGCGCTCGGACCGGTGAGGCCGTGGGGCCGGAACACGTACTCGAGCTTCAGCCGGTCGGGGTCTTCGAAGTACACGGCGTAGTTCGGGTCCTCCGAGGTCCCCATCTCCATCGGGCCTCCGTACAGGATCGGGAACCCGCGCTCGAGGAGCCAGGTGTGCAGCTCGTCCACCGCCTCGCGGCTCGGGGCGGGGAAGGCGAGGTGGTTGACGCCGATCCGCTTGCGGTGGAAGCCGTGGTACAGGAAGGGCTCACGGGTCTGGACGAGCGTGATGTAGCAGGCGTCGCTGCCGAGGGACACCCAGTGCTCGCTCCGCTGCAGCTCGCGCAGTCCGAAGCGGCCGAGGAGGCCTTGATAGAACGCCTCCGAACGCGCGAGGTCCCGGACGTTCAGGTCGAGGTGATGCAGCGCCTGGGTCATCGCTCGGTCAGTCCTCGGTCTCTTCGTCCTCCTGCGCGACGCCCTCGTGCTGCTCGAGGTACTCGATGTAGAAGGGGCGGAGGGCATGGGCGAGCTCGCCTCGGTCGGCATCGACGAAGTCGTTCAGGAGTGCGAGCGGGCGCATGATGTCGCTCTCGCTCCGCTCCTCGTCTCCGGCGGCCGCCCGAGCCTCGGGGATGGTCTTCAGCAGATCCCACAGGAATCCGACATCGAGCCGGCGCCAGGCGAGACGGGTGGCCCGGTCGTGGAGCTCGGCTGGGGAGAGCTGCTCGAGCTCGGCGCGGTCCGTCATGGCTCCAGCCTAGCGGGTTAGGGCCACGGCGCGGGACGCGCCGGACGCGCGGACCGCCGATGTCGGGCCCGCCCGTACAATCGCCCCGTGGGCACCGACACCCTCGTCATCCACGGCGCCCGTGAGCACAACCTGAAGAACGTCACGCTGGAGCTCCCGCGCGACAAGCTCATCGTGTTCACGGGCCTGTCCGGCTCGGGCAAGAGCTCGCTCGCCTTCGACACGATCTACGCCGAGGGCCAGCGCCGCTACGTCGAGTCGCTGTCCGCCTACGCCCGGCAGTTCCTCGGGCAGATGGAGAAGCCCGACGTCGACTTCATCGAGGGACTCTCCCCGGCGATCTCGATCGACCAGAAGTCCACGTCACGGAACCCGCGCTCGACCGTGGGCACGATCACCGAGGTCTACGACTACCTGCGGGTCCTGTTCGCGCGCGTCGGCCACCCGCACTGCCCGAACTGCGGACGCCTGATCGGCCGCCAGACGCCCGAGCAGATCGTCGACCAGGTCATGGAGCTCCCCGAGGGCACGAAGTTCCAGGTCCTCGCGCCCATCGTCCGCGGGCGCAAGGGCGAGTACGAGAAGCTCCTGCAGGAGCTCTCGAAGAAGGGGTTCGTCCGCGCCCGCATCGACGGCGAGACGCGCGACCTCTCCGAGCAGATCCGCCTCCCACGGCACTACAAGCACACGATCGAGGTGGTCGTCGACCGCCTGGTCGCCAAGACCGACATCCGACGTCGCGTGGCCGACTCGATCGAGACCGCGCTCGGTCTCACCGAGGGCATCGCGGCGATCGCCGTGCAGACGCACGACGGCGAGGACGTCCAGACCTTCAGCCAGGCGCTCGCGTGCACGAACTGCGGCCTGTCCTTCGAGGAGCTACAGCCCCGGAACTTCTCGTTCAACTCGCCGTACGGCGCGTGCGGCACCTGCGACGGCCTGGGCGTTCGCCTCGAGGTCGACGCCGAGCTCGTCGTCCCCGACCCGGAGCTGTCGATCGACGAGGGCGCCATCGCGCCGTGGTCGGGCTCGCGGCTCGAGTACTGGGACCGCGTGCTCGAGGCCGTCGCAGAGGCACACGGCTTCTCGACCGCCACGCCGTGGCGCAAGCTCCCGAAGAAGGCTCGCGACGTGCTCCTGTACGGCTCCACCGAGGAGATCTACGTCCGGTACAAGAACCGGTACGGACGCACCCGCTCCTACTACACGACGTACGAGGGCGCGATGTCCGTCGTCGAGCGCCGGCACGCCGAGACCGACTCGGACAGCCAGCGCGAGAAGCTCGAGCAGTTCATGCGCGAGATCCCATGCCGCGCCTGCGGCGGCGCGCGCCTGAAGCCGGAAACCCTCGCGGTGCGGATCGGCGGCATCAACATCGCGCAGCTCACGTCGCGGTCGATCCGCGACACCCTCGGCTTCTTCGACGAGGTGGACCTCTCCGAGCGCGAGCAGATGATCGCCGAGCGGCTCGTGAAGGAGATCCGCTCGCGCCTGGGGTTCCTCGTCGACGTCGGCCTGGACTACCTCACGCTCGACCGGGCCTCGGGCACGCTCGCCGGCGGCGAGGCCCAGCGGATCCGCCTCGCCACGCAGATCGGCAGCGGCCTCGTCGGCGTGCTCTACATCCTGGACGAGCCGTCGATCGGGCTGCACCAGCGCGACAACCGCAGGTTGATCGACACGCTCGTGCGCCTGCGCGACCTCGGCAACACGCTCATCGTCGTCGAGCACGACGAGGCGACGATCCAGGCGGCGGACCATGTCGTCGACATCGGCCCCGGCGCGGGCGAGCACGGCGGGCTGATCGTCTACTCCGGCGACCTGAAGGGCCTCCTCGAGTGCGAGGGCTCGATCACGGGCGCGTTCCTCTCAGGCCGGCGCGTCATCCCGACGCCCGAGGTCCGCCGCGCGCCGGGGGAGCGGTGGCTGAAGGTGCTCGGCGCCCGCCAGCACAACCTGAAGGACGCGAATCTCGAGATCCCGCTCGGGCTGTTCGTGTGCGTCACGGGCGTGAGCGGCTCGGGGAAGTCGACGCTCGTGCAGGAGGTCCTGCTCCGTGCGCTGATGCAGAAGGTGTACCGGTCGCGGGTGCTGCCGGGCAAGCACCGGCGGCTCGTCGGGTGGGAGCAGGG
>CAYUSA010000092.1:0-6899 GCA_964447335.1 uncultured Actinomycetes bacterium | reverse complement strand
GATGCTACATCGGCGCTGGTCAGGGCGACGAGTCAGCGAAAACGTACCCTTCACGGCCTCGAGCCTCGGTCGCGCCGGCCCCGGGCGAGCCCGCACCGCACCCCCGAGGCCCTGGAAGACGAGATCATCGAGCTGCGCAAGGAGCTCCTCGACCAAGGCCTGGATGCCGGTGCCCACACGATCGCCGTGCACCTTGGAAGACGTCACGGCTCTGCCCCCGCGGTCGCGACGATCTGGCGGGTGCTATCTCGTCGAGGCTTCGTGACGCCGCAGCCGCAGCACCTGGTCGTCGCGAGCGTGCTGTGGGCGGCGATCGGCGTGGGTGTCGGGCTCGCGGTGCAGCACCAGGTCGCGGCGATCGTCGGCGCGCTGCTCTGGAGCATGGTCGGCGAGAGCGCGCTCAGCGCCCTGCTGCCCGACCTAGCGAAGTACCTGCCCGGCGCGGCGGGCTCGGCGATCGTCGGGTTCGACGCGACCGACCTCCTGGCGCCCGCCCTCGCGATCGCGGTGCTCGCGGGATGGGCGATGCTCGTGACGGTGACCGGCGGGACGCTGATGCAGCGACGCGACATCACGTGAGACAGCGAGCGACACCGCCGAGGCGCTGCTAGCCGAACAGGACGAACGCCTCGACGGTGTCGCTCTTGCCGTGCCCAGGGATGCGGGAACCGAAGCAGGTACGGCAGAATGATCCCGCGGCCGGGGCCGTGGGAGGTTGCCAGGATGTCGGCACCATCGACCCCCGGCCAAGCGGTTTTCCGAGGTGCACCGCGCGATGAAGGGGCAGCTTCCCGCCCCCCGCGGGGCTGCATCGGCGTTACGGCGCAAGCACTGCGAGAAGGCTCACACCGAGCGGAGAGCCTCCGTCGGGGACATGCGGGCGGCCCTGAGCGCCGGATACACGCCGGCGATGGCGCCGATCACCAGCGCGGCTCCGATGCCCGCGGCCACGCCGGCGGCGGGAACGACGACCGCCCAGCCCCGCATCGACGCGTAGATCGCGGTGACCAGGGCGCCGACGGCGGCGCCGGCCGTTCCGCCCAGCGCGGCCAGGATCAGCGACTCGGTGACGAACTGCGACCACACGTTCCGCCTCGTCGCGCCCAGCGCCCGGCGCAGCCCGATCTCGGAACGACGTTCCAGCACGGAGATGACCATGACGTTGGCGATGCCCACGCCGCCGACGAGGAGCGCCACGCCGCCGAGCGCGAGCAGCAGCGACGTGAACGCTCCCTCGGCGGCAGCGCGCGCCTCGAGCGCGTCCGAGGGCCGGTCGACGCTCACCTCCTCCGGGTTCTCGGGATTGGCCGTGTCGGCGAGCACCCCGCGAACGTCCTCGACGTCCTCGGGGTCGGCGCGCACGTAGATGGTCGAGGCGGAACGGTCGGCGTCGAAGTAGCGGTGCCCCGCCGCCCGCCCGATGAGGACCGAACGATCCAGGTCGGGATCGAGCGGCAGCGGGTCGAGCACCCCCACCACCGTGAACCAGCGCCCGTCCAGGTACACGCTCACGCCGCCGTCTACGTGAGTGATGCCCAGGCGTTCCGCGGCGACGGAGCCGAGGACGACGGTCGGGTAGCGGGAGGTCGCCTCGTTCAGGAACTCGCCGTCGGCGAGCGTTCCGCCGAGCGTGTCGAGCAGGTCGGTGTCGGCCGCGATCACCGAGATCCCACCGGTCTCGAGCTCGGAGATGCGGTCGTTCCGGCGCACGGTGGCGTCGACGCTCCGGACCGCGGACGCCGACTGCACCGGACCGATCCGGCGCACCATCTCCTCGGCGGTGTCGGGCAGGGTCGCGGTCTCGCCGAAGACCGAGTTCCCCGGCGAGATGGTGAGCAGGTTGGTGCCGAGGCGGTCGAGGGTGGAGATGAGCTCCGCGCGGCTCGAGTCGGAGATGCCGAGCACCGCGACCATCGAGGCGATGCCGATCGCGATGCCGAGCGCCGAGAGCGCAGTCCGCAGCCGGCGCGTGCGGAGCCCGACCCCGCCGACGCGCAGCAGATCGCCGAACGACATCCGCGCGACCATCAGGCCGGAACTCCCGCCGTGCGCTCGTCGCGGACGATGCGGCCGTCCCGGATCTCGACCTTGCGCTGCATGGCGGCCGCGACCTCGTGCTCGTGCGTGATGACGACGATGCTCGTTCCGTCGGCGTTGAGCTCGCGCAGAAGGTCGAGCACCTCTGCGCCGGAGGCCGTGTCCAGGTTGCCCGTGGGCTCGTCGGCGAAGACGATGTCCGGCCGCGCGAGGATGGCCCGCGCGATCGCGACGCGCTGGCGCTCGCCTCCCGAGAGCTTGGAGGGAACGTGTTCCAGGCGATGACCGAGGCCCACGCGTTCCAGCGCTTCGCGGGCGCGGGCCCGTCGTTCGGCGGCGGGAGCGCCGACGTAGAGCAGCCCGTTGGCCGCGTTCTCCAGCGCGGTCATGCCGTCGAGCAGGAAGAACTGCTGGAACACGAATCCGAGCCGCTCCGCCCGCAGGGCCGCGAGCTCGGCGTCGGTCGCCGACGCGACGTCGGTCCCCGCGACGCGAACGCTGCCCGCGGTCGGCCGGTCGAGCGTTCCCATGATGTGGAGCAGCGTCGTCTTGCCGGAGCCGGAGGGTCCGACGATCGCGAGGAGCTCCCCGGGCTCCACGTCCAGGCTCACGCCTCGCAGCGCCGCCACGTCGCCCTCGTACTCCTTCGTCACGTCGCGGACCGAGATGAGAGGTTCGGTGCTCATGCGGCCGTCACGACCTTCATCCCCTCCACGACGCCGTCGCCGGAGACCTCGACCCAGCCGTCGGCGAAGGATCCGGTCTCGACCGCGACGAGGTGCGTCCCGCCGGAGCCGCTCGCGTCCACGACCTCGAGCGCGCATCCGCCCTCGGCGAGGGCGAGTAGCGCCTCCACCGGGACCGCGAGAACATCGGAGGCGCGATCGGTCGCGACGTCCACGTCGACCGGCGCCTCGTCGAGGCGCGTTCCGACGTCGCCCTTCAGCGTCACCGTGATCTCGACGGTAGGGTCGGCGGCGGGGTCCGTGGCGTCGGTCTCGGCGACCCTGCCGACCTCGGCGATCGCTCCGTTCACCGTTCTCCCTGATGGGAGCGTCACCTCGACGCCGTCGCCGCGGTGAACGAGGTCCTGGTCGCTGGCGTCGAGGCGCAGCGTCACGACGCGCTCCGTGGACGTCGTGACCGCGACCTGCGCGCCGGCCACGGCCGTTCCGCCGGTCTCGATCGTGTGCTGGCCCATGCGCCTCGCGCCCGGCAGGAACGCGACGTCGCCGAGCTCCACCGTTCCGGTGCGGTCAAGGCCCAGGTCGTCCTGCCAGTGACGAACGGCCTCCGCGGTGGCCGAGTCGAACCCTCCGTTCACCTCGAGGTCGCCGCCGGCCCTGTAGCCGAGCGCGAGGAGGTTGCGCTGGAGCTGCCGAACGTCGGCGCCCTCGAGACCAGCGCCCAGCGCCCGCCACGCCGGAACCTCGCCGACCATCAGCACCGTCGGGCGCTCGTTCACCTCGAAGAGCACGCCGCCACGGCGGATCTGCCGGCCCTCGGCGGCTATCGCGGTGAGGGTTCCGGTGCGGGCAGATGTGAGGGGGCGCTCGTCGTCAAAGCCCAGCGAGCCGTCGAAGGTTTCCGTCTCGACGAGGTCCCTGCGTTCCACGGTGGCGGTGGCCGTGGACGCCCTGTCCTCACCGTCGGCCGACGCCGTTCCCGAGCCGTCGGCGGTGAGGAACCAGAGACCGGCCCCGCCCGCGGCGACCACGAGGGCCGCCGCGATCGCGATCGCTCTGCGCCGCTTCATCGGGGCAACGCCTCCTCCATGATCGGCCGGCACACCTCGTCGGCCTTGCGGAAGTCCGGGTCGTTCGGGTCGACGGCATCGCGCATCTCGCCGATCAGGAACCCGCCGTTGGCGTCGAAGGTGGGGTCGGGCACGTCGACCCCGTTCTCGCGCATGCACCGCGCGTACTTCAGCACGGCGTCGCGGAGCTTCGCCTGGTCCTCGGGAGACATCTCCGGCAGGTCGAGACCCTGCGGCAGCAGGTCCGAGCAGGCCTCCATCGCGTCCTGGAGCTTCTTGGGATCGATCCTGCCGGGATCCACACCCTCTCCCTGGGGCTCGATGCGCCCCTCGCTGTCGACCTGCGGATCGGGTATGTCGATCCCGTGCTCGCGCATGCAGGCCGCGAAGTCGGCGAGGGCCTCCTCGGGATCGACCGACGGCGTCGGGCTCGCCGCGGCCGCGTCCTGCCCGGAGAGCGAGGCCACGCCGTCGTCTCCGCCGCCGGAGCCGCAGGCGGCGAGGGAAAGAGCGAGCACGACCGAGAGCGCGAGCGTGCGGGTGATCGTTCGCATGACAGACCTCCTGTTGGTACCTCGGTCTGCCAGTCAACCGCCGGTTGGTGAGCCCTCCGTGAGGGGAACCTGAGAGGCGGCTGAGAAGCGTTCCGCGCCCAGCTCGAGGCGGACGATCGCGCCGCCGTCGGGAGCGTTCCGCGCGACCGCGCGCCCGCCGTGCGCCTCGGCAACCTGCTTCACGATCGCGAGCCCGAGCCCGGAGCCGGGCGTTCCGCGCGCCGCGGTGGAACGGTAGAACCGGTCGAACACGTGCGGCAGATCGGCGGGGTCGAACCCCGGCCCGTGGTCGCGAACGGCGACGGCGCCGGGTTCCACCGTGACCTCGACCCGCTGCGACCACTTCGCCGCGTTGTCGAGCAGGTTCGCGACCGCGCGACCGAGGAGCGAGGGGTCACCGCGCACGACGACGGGCTCGTCCGGCGCCTCGACCGAGAAGGCCGCGGCGGGGGCGTCGCGTTCCGCGCGCTCGACGGCGTCGCGGACCAGGTCGTCGAGGCGAACGTCCTGCTCGACCAGGACGGGCTCGCCGCCGCGCGCGAGCTCCACGAGGTCGGCCACGATCGTCGAGAGCTCCTCGAGCTGGGCGGTAGCGTCGGCGAGCAGTCGCTCGCGCTCGCCGGATGCGAGCTCGCGCCCGCTCGCGAGCAGCTCAACGTTGGTGCGCAGGCTCGTGAGCGGCGTGCGGAGCTCGTGGGACGCGTCCGCCACCAGCCGGCGCTGGGCCAGCACCGATCCCTCGAGCGCCTCAAGCATCGCGTTGAAGCTCGTCGCGAGTCGCGCAAGCTCGTCGGCCCTGGGCGCCTCGGAGATCTCGATGCGGTGCGAGAGGTCGCCGGTGGCGGTCACGCGTTCCGCCGTCTCGGTGAGGCGGGCGACCGGAGCGACGGCCGTGCGCGCGACGACCGTTCCGAGGCCAGCGGCGATCGCGACCCCGGCGCCGGTGACGAACGCGAGCACGACGGCGAGGCGCCGGAGCGTGTCGTCCACCTGGGTGAGCGGCCGGGCGAGCTGCAGGACGTAGCCACCCTTCATGGGAACGGTCCGCACGCGGAAGTGCACGCCGTCCACCGTCTGGTCCTGCAACGCCGCGGCGCCGGTCGTCGCGGGTCCTTCGATGGGGATCTGGAACGGGGCGCTCGAGGGGAACGACACCACGTCGCCGCCGGGCGTGACGAGCTGGACGAAGATGAGGGGGTCCCAGCCGGGCGGGGGGATGGGCAGGTTCGAGAGGGCGACCGCCGGCGGGATGTCGGGCACCTGGATGTCGGAGGCGCGGCTCGCGATCTCCTCGAGCGAACGGTCGACCTCCCTACGGAGCTCCAATCGCACGACGACGTAGGTGACGGCGGAGGCCCCGGCGACCGCGATCGCGACGGCCAGGGCGGCGGTGAGCGTGAGCCGACGCCGGAACGTCACGACGAGCTCGCTTCCTTGAGCACGTACCCGACGCCGCGAACGGTGTGGATGAGGCGCGGTTCCCCCTCGGCCTCGGTCTTGCGCCGCAGGTAGCTCACGTAGACCTCGAGCGCGTTGGAGCTGGGGCCGAAGTCGTAGCCCCACACGCGGTCGAAGATGACCTCACGAGTGAGCACGCGGCGCGGGTTCAGCAGGAAGAGCTCCAGCAGGAGGAACTCCGTTCGTGTGAGTTCCATCGCTCGCTCTCCACGGCGGACCTCGCGCGTGACGGGGTCAAGCTCCAGGTCGGCGAAGCGCAGCGGCTGCTCGTCCGCGTTCGGCACGGAACGCCGGAGCAGCGCTCGGATGCGCGCGAGCAGCTCCTCCAGGGCGAACGGCTTCACGAGGTAGTCGTCGGCGCCGGCGTCCAGCCCTTCCACCCGGTCGCCGACGGCGTCCTTGGCGGTGAGCATGAGGACCGGGGTCTTGTCGCCCGTCGCGCGTAGGCGCCGGCACGTCTCGAACCCGTCGAGCACCGGCATCAGCACGTCGAGCACGACCAGGTCGGGCGAGCGGTTCCCGATCGCCTCGAGCGCCTGCGGCCCGTCCCGGGCGGTCGTGACGGCATAGCCCTCGGCGTTGAGCGCCCGTTCCAGCGCGTCCCGAACCGCCGGCTCGTCGTCCACCACCAGCACGCGTTTCACACGTGGAGTCTGCCCCATGGAGCTGAGGAAAGGATGAGACGAGCGCGGCGGAATCGACTCTCGAACCTCGTTCGGAGATATGTTTCGGATCGCTCTTCTAGAGCGTAGTGCCCACGTTGAAGCCGGACATCGGAACCTCCCACAACAGGGACGAAGCCAAGGGCATGCTCCCCCCGTTGAGACAGCACTCGACGGGAAGGAGACGCCCTTGGCTCCGGCGACGAGTCTTGCACGGCTTCGAAAGCAGGTGTTGGACCTGGTGATGAGCGGCAGGCTGGCGGTGACCGAGGCGTGTCGGTCTCTCGGCATCTCCCGCAGCCGTTACTACGAGCTCCGCAGGCGCTACCTGGCCTACGGAGAAGGGTTCCGGAAGGTACCGCTTTGGCAGGGTCGGGACCGTGCAGGGCCCGCACGATCCCGATGGCGGTCGCGACGCCGACCCCGGGGCCG
>CAYUSA010000091.1:0-7095 GCA_964447335.1 uncultured Actinomycetes bacterium | reverse complement strand
GCGCGGGCGAAGGTGGTCTTGCCCGCGCCGTTCTCGCCGACGACGGCATGGATCTCCGCCGGGAGGACCGCGAGGTTGACGTCGTCGTTGGCGACCACGCCGGGGAAGGTCTTCGTGATGCCCTTCAGCTCGACGGCGGGTGCTCGCTCAGCCAACGGAGTCCTTCGTGCTCATGGAACGGGGGCCCGGAGCATCGTACCCCGGGCCCCCCGCGTTGCATCGCCGTCGACTACGAGGTCGGAACGGTGATCGTGCCGTCGATGATCTGTGCCTTCAGATCCTCGAGCTGCGACGCGATGTCGTCGACGAATCCGCCCGACGTCGAGTAGCCGACGCCGTCCCTCGCGAGGTCGAAGGTGAGATAGCCACCCGCAAAGGTGCCCTCGACCTGCGCCTTGATCGTCTCGTACACCGCGACGTCAACGCGCTTCAGCATCGACGTCAGGATGAACGGCTGCAGATCGGCCGGCGCGGTCTGGTACTGGTCCGAGTCGACGCCGATGGCCCAGACGTGCGTCCCGCTCGTGTCCGAGTACTCCTTGGCCGCCTCGAACAGGCCGAGCCCGGAGCCGCCAGCCGCGTGGTAGACCACGTCGGCGCCACCCTCGAACATGCTGGCCGCGATCTCCTTCGCCTTCGCCGGATCGTTGAACCCGGCGAAGTCCGGCGGCTGGGTGATGTACTTGATGTCGACCGTGATGTCCGGGTTGATCTGCTTCGCCCCGGCCACGAACCCCGCCTCGAACTTGTGGATCAGGTCGATGTCGACTCCACCGATGAACCCGACATGGCCGGTCGTGGACTTCAGCGCGGCCGCCGCACCCACGAGGAACGAGCCCTGCTCCTCGGCGAACAGCAGCGACGCGACGTTGTCGTCCGCCGTCAGGTCATGCGCGCCGGGGCAGTTGGCCGTGTCCTTGTTGATGAAGCCGTCGATGTCACCGAAGTTCACGTCCGCGAACTTGTTGCCGGCGGCGCACACCGTCTCGGCGAACAGGAAGCCGACCCCGATGATGACGTTGGTTCCCTGTGACGCCAGCAGGTCGAGCAGCTCGGCGCGGTTCGTGCCGCCCTGGTTGGGCTCGAGCTCTTGGGCCTGGACCCCGAACTCCTGAACCGCCTGGTCGAGGCCCGCCGCCGCCGAGTCGTTGAACGACAGGTCGCCGCGACCGCCGATGTCGTACACCAGACCGACCGTGATGTCGGCACCGGGCGGTGCCGTCTCGCCCGTCGCGCCGGTCGGCGCCGTCGTGCCTGTGGCGCCGGTTGTTCCGCCCCCGCCCTCGTCGTCCCCGCATGCAGCGGCGACGAGCGAGAGAACGGCGAGTACGGCGAACAGCCGTAGGAACTTGCTCATCCGCTTCCCCCCTTCTGTTCCAAGCGTTCGCAGAACGCTCCCCTCGCATCATACGCAAGTGCTCCCGCCCACGGTTCGGCCCTCCCGAACGTCGTCCTGGCAGAGGCCGTCGCACTCACTCCGTTCCGAACAGCCGGTCCCCGAAGTCACCGAGGCCGGGCAGGATGTACCCGTGCTCGTTCAGCTCCCGGTCGAGCGCGCCCGTGAAGATGGGGATGTCGGGGTGATCGGCCTGGAGCCTCGCGATGCCTTCCGGTGCAGACACCACGCAGACGAACCGGATCGTCGCCGGCACCCCCGCGTCCTTCACCGCCGAGCATGCCGCCGAGCCCGAGCCCCCCGTCGCGAGCATCGGGTCGAGCACCAGGACGTGCCTTCCGTCCACGGGCGGGAGCTTCCGGTAGTACGACTGCGGCTGGAGCGACGCCTCGTCGCGCTCGAGCCCGATGTAGCCCACCGCGACCTCGGGGAAGAGCTCGGTCACGGCCTCGAGCATGCCGAGCCCGGCCCGAAGGATCGGCACCGCGACGAGGTCGCCCAAGACCCGCCCGGTGGTCCGTTCGAGCGGGGTGTCGACGGGCACCTCGGTCGTCGGGAGGTCGCGGATCGCCTCGAGCGCGAGCGCGAGCGCGAGGCGCTTCGCCAGCGTGCGGAAGACGGCCGGCGGGGTGGTCCGATCGCGGAGCGAGGTGAGCAGATGCTCGGCGAGCGGGTGGTTCACCACCGTCACGGACATCGACCGCATCCTATCCCCGCGTCCGAGGCGCCGCTGGGTCGCACGGACCCCGCTCGGCGGGCCTTCGGACCTCGGGTCGCCGGCCGCCACGGCGGCGGTCGGAGGCAAGGTCCGGCCGGCGACGGTTGCCACGGACCCGGCGCCCTGCCAGGATGGGTCCCCTGATGAGGGAGTACTTCGGCGCCTGGTTTTCCTACGGCGGGGACGACCCGGCGTAGTCGCCTGAGCCGACCGGCAGCACAGGGGACCCCGGGTCACGGACCCGGGGTTCTGCATCTCCCGGGAACGGACCCGCCGAGCGCGGAGGACGAGCCATGGTCGTGGTGATGAGCAAGGACGCGACGGAGGTCGACATCGAGCGCGTCGCGGAGAAGGTGCGCGAGGTCGGTGGCGAGGCCTTCGTCTCGCGCGGCACCGTGCACACGATCATCGGCCTGGTCGGGGACACGGCCACGTTCCGCGCGCTGGACCTGGACAACCTGCCCGGCGTCGACCACCTCATCCACGTCGGCAAGCCCTACAAGATGGTCGCCCGCTCGCTCCACCCGCAGCCGAGCATCGTGAAGGTCGGCCCCGCGGTCGTCGGTCGAGAGACGTTCACGGTGATCGCCGGCCCATGCGCCGTCGAGAGCGAGGAGCAGGCGTTCGAGGCATGCCGCGCGGCGAAGGCCGCGGGCGCCACGATCCTTCGTGGCGGCGCGTTCAAACCGCGCTCGTCGCCGTACTCGTTCCAAGGGCTCGGCCAGCGCGGGCTCGAGATCCTCGCGGCGTGCCGCGAGGACACCGGGCTCCCGGTCGTGACGGAGGTCGTGGACTCGCGCGACGTCGACCTCGTCGCCGAGTGGGCCGACGCGCTCCAGATCGGGACTCGCAACATGCAGAACTTCGAACTGCTGAAGGCCGCCGGTTCCACGCACAAGCCGGTGATGCTGAAGCGGGGGTTCTCGGCGACGGTCGAGGAGTGGCTCATGGCCGCCGAGTACATCGCCCAGCGCGGCAACTCCGAGATCATCTTGTGCGAGCGCGGCATCCGGACCTTCGAGACGGCCACGCGGAACACCCTCGACCTTGGCGGCATGGCCGTCGCCCAGCTCGAGAGCCACCTGCCGGTGATCGTCGACCCGTCGCATGCGACCGGCCACCGGGAGCTCGTCGCGCCGATGGCCCGCGCCGCGATCGCGGCGGGTGCGGACGGCGTGATGATCGACGTGCACGCGAACCCCGGCGAGGCGCTTTGCGACGGCCCCCAGGCGCTCCGCCCCGCGGAGCTGCTCGCCCTGACGGGGGAGCTCGTGGCGCTCGCGAAGGTACTCGGCCGCAAGGTCGGTTAGGGGTGGTGCACCGCAGGCGGCCCTTCGACGGACGCGAGCGTAGACTCCGCCCGTGACGCGGCGCTCCGAGATCGAAGACCTGCTCGCCGCCGTGGCGGCCGGTGCCGTGGCGCCCTCCGACGCCGCGGGTCGCCTGGCCTCGCTGCCCTTCCTCGAGCTCGGCTTCGCGACCGTCGACACCCACCGTGAGCTCCGGCAGGGCGTCCCCGAGGTGATCCTCGCCGAGGGCAAGACCACGGAGCAGGTCGTCGCGATCGCGCTCGCGCTCGACCAGGCCGGCGCCTCGAGCGTGATGGTCACGCGCGCGTCCGCCGAGGTGCGGGCGGCCGTCCGCGCGTCGATCCCCGAGGCGCAGGAGCACGAGCTCGCACGGGCGGTCTGGGTCCGCCGCCGCGTCCCGGAGCCGCGAGGGCTCGTCGTGATCGTCTCGGGGGGGACGAGCGACGGACCGGTCGTGCACGAGGCCCGGATCCGGGCGGAGCTGCTCGGCGTGACCGTGGTGGTGCACGAGGACGTCGGCGTCGCGGGGCTGCATCGCCTCGGCAACGCCCTCCCCGACATCCAGCGCGCCGACTGCGTGGTCGTCGTCGCCGGCATGGACGCGGCGCTCGCGAGCGTCGTCGGCGGGCTCGCGCCGTGTCCGATCGTCGGGGTCCCGACGAGCGTCGGCTACGGCTCGGCGCACGGGGGAAGCACCGCGCTGAACGCGATGCTCGCATCGTGCGTGGACGGCCTCGCCGTGGTCGGGATCGACGACGGGCTGGGGGCGGGGACCGTCTCGGCGCGGATCGCGCTCGGCAGGAGCGCGCCGTGACCCGTCTCGCCTACCTCGACTGCATCGGGGGGATCGCCGGTGACATGGTGCTCGCCGCGCTGGTGGACGCGGGCGCCCCGCAGGAGCGACTGACGGGATTGCCAGCCGCGCTCGGGCTCCCCGAGGTGCTCGTCGAGGTCACCAGGACGTCTCGCCAGGGCGTTGCCGCCGCCCTCGTCGAGGTGGTGGACGCCGGACCCCGACCGGACCACGCGCGATCCGTCACCGAGCTTCGGGACGCGATCGAAGCCTCGTCCATCTCGGCGCGGGCCAAGGAGCGCTCGCTCGCGGCGCTCCGGCGGCTGGCGGAGGCCGAGGCGGAGGTGCATCACGTGCGGTCTGACGATCTGCGGCTCCACGAGCTCGGCTCGGTCGACACGCTGATCGACCTGTGCGGGGCGTTCGTCCTGCTGGAGGCGCTCTCGATCGAGCGTGTGGTCTGCTCTCCGCTCCCGTACGCACGGAGCCTCATCGACACCGGGCACGGGATCCTCCCCTCGCCGGGCCCGGCGGTCCTCGCGCTGCTCGGCGGCGCGGCGTTCGTCGGTGTCGAGACCGACGCCGAGCTCGTGACCCCGACCGGCGCGGCGATCGCAGCCGTCGCGTGTGACGCGTGGGGACCGTTCCCCCCCATGACGCTGGAGCGGGTCGGGTACGGGGCCGGCACGCGTGAGCTCCCCGACCGACCGAACGTCGTGCGGATCGTCGTCGGCGAGGGTGCCTCCGGCGCTCACACCGACGTCGTGCTGCTCGAGGCCGGCCTGGACGACCTGCTGCCCGAGCTCGTTCCCGACGCGGTCGATCGGTGCTTCGCGGCCGGCGCGATCGACGTGTGGACGACACCGGTGCAGATGAAGAAGGGGCGACCCGGCATCGTGGTGAGCGCGCTCGCGAGGCCCGAGAGCGAGGCCGCCGTCGCACGCGCCCTCCTCGAGCACACCTCCACGCTCGGCGTCCGGGTCGCCGACCTGCGGCGCTACGAACTCGAGCGCGAGCACCGGGACGTGACGGTCGCCGGCCACACGATCCGGGTGAAGCTCGGGCTCCTCGACGGCCGCGTGGTGAACGTGGCGCCCGAGCACGACGACTGCGCTCGCGTGGCTGCCGAGACCGGACGCCCGGTGAAGCAGGTGTGGGCCGAGGCGCTCGCCGCGTCGCAGGAGCTGCATGGACGCGCTCGCTGAGCTCGAGCGCACCCTCGCGTCGCTCCCGAGCGCCGTGGTCGCGTTCTCCGGCGGAGTGGACTCCTCGGTCGTCGCGGCGGCGGCATCCCGCGTGCTGGGCGGGTCCTCGGTCGCCGTGACCGCGGTATCCGCGGCGCTCGCGAGCGGCGAGCTGGACGGTGCGCGGGAGGTCGCTCGGGCGATCGGGATCGAGCACGAGATCGTCACGACCGACGAGCTGTCGCGTGAGGCCTACCGTCGCAACGGCAGTGACCGGTGTTACCACTGCAAGGTCGAGCTGTACGAGGTGCTGGGCACGGTCGCCGAGCGGCGTGGGTTCGCCGCCGTGCTGTCCGGCGCGAACGCGGACGACCTCGGCGACTGGCGTCCGGGGCTCCGCGCCGCCGCCGAGCGTGGGGTCCGGCACCCGCTCGTCGAGGCTGGCCTCGGCAAGGCCGATGTCCGCGCGATCGCGCGCGAGCTCGGGCTGCCGAACGCCGACAAGCCGGCCTCTCCCTGTCTCGCGTCGCGGTTGCCGTACGGGACGCCGGTCGAGGTCTCGGTGCTCGCGCAGGTCGATCGCGCCGAGGCCGCGCTGAAGCGTCTGGGCCACCGGGAGTTGCGGGTCCGCCACTTCGGGATGCTCGCACGTGTCGAGTTCGGGTCGGAGGACCTGATCCGAGCGAGCACCGCCGAGGGCCGGCGCGCGGTCGAGGCCGTCGTGCGATCCGCCGGCTACGTCGACGTCGACATCGAGGCGTTCGCGTCCGGGTCGCTGAACCGGATCCGCCGCCCGCTGCCGATCGTCGGTCCCTAGACCGCCGGGGTGAGCTCGGCGATGTCGCAGGTGGCGCGCCAGCTCGCGATGCGCTCCTCGGGCGAGCCGACGCGGCTCCGGCGCCGGTCGGCGAGGGTCTTGGCGGCCTCCTCCCACTCGGCGCCCTCGAGCACCCGCACCGCCGCCGGGAACTCGTCCAGCGAGGTGTCCCGGCCCTTACGGCGCGTGGTCACGATGAGCTCGTGCGCCGACGGCAGGCCCGGCAGGGTCTGCTCCTGGGGCCCCGGCTCGCGTTGGGAGAGCACGAGGATCTTGCCGTTCTTGTAGGCGAACCAGGCGGGGGCCGCGCGACGGACGCCGGCGCGCTCCTGCCCGACCCAGATCACGTCTGACTTCTTCAGGCCGTCCTCGAGCTCCTTGGCGAGCTTCGTCGGCGCCTGCTGCACGAACACGGGGACCTCGATCTCGCCGACGATCTCCTCGTCGATCATGAACGACACGAGGTGGGTGCCGGTGGCCTGGAACACGGCGTCCTCGATGACGTCGGTCTCGACGGTGAGGTCCATCGTGCCGCGCATCCGGCGGACCTCGGGGCCCCAGCGGTGCACGGTGCGGCCCGACGGGTCGATGAAGCGGATCTCCTCGGTGACGAGCCCGTTCACGACCTTCCACGCGCGGTACAGCGTGAACGGCAGCGCGCGACCGGGAGCTCCGGAGAGGTAGATGCCTGCGGGACCGCGCTCGCTCTGGGAGTCCCAGATGCGGCGGTCGACCGCGTTCGCGAAGACCAGCTCACCCTTCGCCATCGGGCCGGAAGGATAGCCGACGCGCTCGGGCACGGCGACCCGCTCGGCGGTGTTCGGTAGCGTCCCCCGTACGGCAGCGCCGAAGAGCACGGGGTTTCCGGGGATCGATG
>CAYUSA010000090.1:0-7393 GCA_964447335.1 uncultured Actinomycetes bacterium | reverse complement strand
GAGACAGGTGTGAACTATGTCCTGAAACCAGACACTGCCGGGGGCACCACCTGCGTGCCGTGTTCCGGGTGATGCTGGTCACTCCGGCGTCACCTGATCGAGCCGGGTCGGACCGCAAGCAGGGGTGCCGCCCCACTCGCAGTCTATGAGCTCGTCCTTCCCGGCCCCTCCCTCGCACGCATCAGTACCGGGCCCACCATCGAGATAGTCTCGGCCCGGTCCGCCGGAGAGCAGATCATCATCGTCACCGCCGGAGAGCGAATCGTTACCCCACCCCCCAAGCAAGACGTCGTCGCCCGCCCCCGAGTGTTCCGGGAACACGGCCAGGTCGCCCCGGAAGAGTCGCCCATCCCGATCCATGGGACAGTCCGAGTCGCCAACGGGCGGTCATGGGGTCTGGCCGTGGCATTGCTCCTGATTCTCGGTGTCGCGTGCACGGGCCAGGACACGCCCGCCGGTAGCAGCAGCCCTGCGCCGCCGACGGGCTCGGGTTCACCATCTTCTCCCTCCGTAGTCGAGGCTCCACCTGAGTGGTGGGTCCGCTGGCACGAGTCGTCCGAACTCGGTCTGGACAGACGCGCAGATCCCTGGTGTCTCGTGGACGACACGAGGTTCTTGGGGCTGGGGGCACGATGAACTTCGTCCTCGACAACGAGGGCGGCCTGCCCCACGACATCACCATCCCGGAGCTGGGCTTCTCCCTGCCCGCGGCGCCCGGTGCGACCGCCTCGGCCGCCCTCTCCGCGGCCCGACCGGGGACGTACGAGTTCTTCTGCTCGGTCCCGGGCCACAAGGAGGCCGGGATGACCGGCGTGCTCGAGGTGGCGTGACCCGATCGCGCGGGGACCTATCCCCCGGGGCGGCGAGAGGGGTAGCGTTCGTGATCAACCGTGGGGGGAGGGCACCATTGATAACCGTTCGCGAGGTCATGACCGGAGAGCTCGTCGCCGTCGAACCCTCCACCAACCTGATCGAGGCGGCCCGCGCGATGTCGGCGGGGCACGCTGGGTCCGTGCTCGTGATGCGCGGAGGTTCGCTCGCCGGCATCTTCACGGAGCGAGACATCATGCGCGCGCTCTCGGAGGACTTGGCGTCCCACGGCTCGTCGAGGTAGCTTCTCGGTTCCGGCCCGGACCACTGATTGACCCTGAGGCCGCAGTGAAGCAGGCGCTCCGACACCTCGCTCGCCGGCACGCGGCGCTCTCCAAGGAGATCGGTGAACTCGATCGGGAACTGGCAACGTTGGTCGTCGAGGCGGCACCCGAGCTCTTGGCGATGGCGGCGTCGGGGTCGAGGTCGCCGGGGCGCTGCTGGTCGCCGCCGGAGACAACCCGGGGCGCCTTCGCGGCGAGGCGAGCTTCGCCCGGCTGTGTGGGGTGGCACCGCTGCCTGCGTCCTCGGGCTTGACCACTCGGCATCGCCTGAACCGCGGAGGCGACCGCAGCGCGAACAACGCGCTCTGGCGGATCGTGATCGTGCGGATGGGCCGCGACCCTGTCACCCAGCGCTACGTCACGCGGCGGACGGAGGAGGGCCTGTCGAAGGGAGAGATCATCCGCTGCTTGAAGCGATACGTGGCACGTGAGGTGTTCACGGCCCTGAAGGGAGTTGACGGACTATAGGAGCGTCACGGTTCAGGAACCCGATGCGGGATCCGACTGGACTTGCCTGGGGGACCCGAGCTAACACACCCGTCATGGCCCCCCGCGGCGAGGTGGTGCTCCAGGTGACGTTCGGTCCCTCCAAGAGCCCCCTTGCCCGGGCGGTGTCCTACGCCCGGACACATGCCGAGGAGGCTGCCGAGGTCTCCCCCAGGCCGCCCCGCAGCTCCTGGACGCGTTCGGGATCGGCACCGATATCGCTGCCGAGATGCTCATCACCGCCGGCGACAACGCCGACCGCGTGCGATCCGAGGCTAAGTACACCGCCGCCTCGACGTCCGGCGGGTACCGGCCGACCCCGTCGGTCTGGACCGTGACCGGTACCGGAGACTTCCGCGCCTGGGCCTCCAGCGCCGCGCCGCGCCCCTTGTCCGCCAGGAGCGGCATGAATCGCCGTCACGGCGAACCAACGCTCCCCGCTCATGACTGCATGCTTGCGCCCGGTGACCGAGCGGCCCTGCCCTCGGTACCGTGGGTGTGTGGCACCCGCGGCCTGGACAACAGCGAACCTCCGCCACGCGCTGGCCTTCCTCCGGCAAGGGCGCAATCCGGCGGCGGCCGTGTACGACAGCATCGGGCCGGATTTCTTCCTCGCGCTTGCTCCCGGATGGCTGAACCTCGGGCTCTGGGAGGGGCAGGGAGACGAGGACGAGGCGCCCGTTGCTGTGCGGCGCCTGGTGGAGAGTCTGGCGGCGTGGTTACCGGCGGGCGGGACGATCCTAGACGTCGGCAACGGGTTGGGGACTCAGGACCTGGCCATCGCGCAGGTCGCTCGGCCTGCCAGGCTGGTGGCGCTCAACATCACCGAGTCGCAGCTGCGCGCAGGTCGGGCCCATCTTCAGGAAGCAGGTGCATGCGCGGTCGTGGGCGACGCGACGAGCATCCCGTTCGCCGGGGGGACATTCGACGGCCTGATCAGCGTGGAGGCGGCCTTCCACTTCTCGTCTCGGAGGCGCTTCTTCGAGGAGAGCCGAAGGGTGCTGCGCTCCGGCGGGGTGCTCGCGATGTCCGACGTCCCAACCATGCGGCTTCCCCGTGGGCCTATGGAGCTGGTCGCCGGCCTCTCGCAGCTCCGTGCGTGGGGTCTGAAGCTGGGCGCGGTTCAGACCGCTGGTCAGATCGCTCACACGGCCCGGGCCTCCGGGTTCAGGGACGTCGAGGTGGAGCTGGTCGGCAAGCGGGTCATCGGGCCAGCGCTCGCCTGCGTTCGCAGACGGCTCGAGTCGGGCAGCGATGACGTGCCGGCTTCACTTCGGCTGGCCTGTCGAGCGATGATCACCGACATCGAGTTCCTCTGGCGCCGAGGCCTGGTCGACTACCTGCTCCTGCGCGCCGTCTCAGGCTAGGGGCGGTCGACGCGCCGCGACGTTCGCTGGAGCGTTTGGCACCGGTTCAGGCGAGCCGACACCGCGTCAAGACCCGTGCGAGCGCCGGCGGCAGGACGCCACGGGTCGGTCGCTCAGGTGCGAACCTCCGGGATGTCCTATCAAACTGCCTACCCTGGCCCCCCTCCCCCAGGAGCCCGGGACGCAGCGGCGGGAGACCGGCCCCGCCTCCCTGGATCGGAGCGAACCAGGCGGGGGGGAGCGTTGTCGCCTATTCCAGATAGTCACGGAGCTTCTGCGCCCTCGAGGGGTGCCGGAACTTCGAGAGCGTCTTCGACTCGATCTGCCGGATCCGCTCCCGAGTGAGGTGGAACTCGAGGCCCACCTCCTCCAGCGTCCTGGGGTGGCCGTCGAGCAAACCGAACCTGAGCTGGATGACCTTCTTCTCCCGCTTCGAAAGCGTGCGGAGGACCGACTCGAGTTGCTCCTGCAGGAGGATGGACGACGCGGCCTCGACCGGCTCCACCGCGTCGGAGTCCTCTACGAAGTCCCCCAAGTGGGAGCCCTCCGCCCCGCCGAGAGGTGTCTCCAGGGAGAGAGGGTTCCTCGATATCCTGAAGACCTCTCGAACCCTCTCTGTGGGGATCCCAAGCTGTCGGCCGATCTCCTTGGGCACGGGCTCGCGCCCGAGGCTCTGCGTGAGGTCTCGTTGGGCCCGAGTGACCTTGTTGATGAGCTCTGACATGTGCACCGGGATGCGGATGGTGCGGGACTGGTCGGCGATTGCCCTGGTGATGGCCTGGCGGATCCACCACGTGGCGTAGGTGGAGAACTTGTACCCCCTCGTGTAGTCGAACTTGTCGACCGCGCGGATGAGACCGACGTTCCCCTCCTGGGTGAGATCGAGGAACGTCATTCCGTGGGGGGTGTATCGCTTGGCGATCGAGACCACCAGGCGCAGGTTCGCCTCGATCAGCCTCTTCGCGGCGATTTGACCGTCGTCCTCCACCCGCCTGAGGAACTGGATCGCCTCCGGACGGGTCCTCGGCCGATACGCCCGAGTCACCTTCTCGAGGCCAATGCCCCCCTGCTGAAGCTTCCTCTTCGAGTCGAGCTGGTGCTCGCGGATCAAGGCCACGGAGTGAACCACGAGGCGGAACCGCTTCTGGTCGACCCTGTTCGAAGAATCGACGGAGGCAAGCAGCTCGGCGGCGAACCCCCCGACTTCCACGCGCATGGCCAGGTCAACCTCCTGGGCGGCCGTAAGGAGGGGGACTCTGCCGATGTCCTTCAGGTACATCCGAACTGGATCGTTGGCGGGGACGTCGTCCCTGCCGCGAGGGATCCCTCTGGGTTCTTCTCCCTCCCCTTCGGACTCCTCCCCCGGGATCTGGAGGACCTCGATGCCCTCCTTGCGAAGGTACTCCTGCACGTCCATGAGGAAGCCCTCGACCTGTTCGCGGCTGAGGTCTTCCATGGGAAGCCCCTGGAGAAGCTCCTGGGAGGTAACGAAGCCGCGCTCCTGGCCCCGCGCCGAGATGGCCTCCATGGCCTCGTCGAGATGGGTCGTCTCGTTCCTCTTCCTTCACCCGCTTCAAAGCGAGCATCTGGGCCGCGGGCCCGTCGCCTTGAAGCCCAAGAAACAAACCGGGCAGAACGGCCCGTCGCGGGTCTTCGAGAATCCACGCGCGGGCATGCCTCCTACCCTGGGCGCGACACGTGCAGCCGCGCCGCATCATCGACCCGTATGCGTTGCACTACTTCGCAGTCCCGCCCGCTTGCTTCGACTTCTTGGTCAGGCGCTTCTGCTTGAGGGTCTTCGCGGAGGCCTTCTTTCTGCCTTTTCCGCCCTTGTCCTTGGTGGCCATGTGGCGCCTACCCTCCAGCCCGCCTCTCGGCTCATCACTGATAGTGGTCTCACCCACTGTCTGTGGCAAGGCGCCAAGGGCAAGCGCTTCGCGCTGCCGCGCTCGCGCGTGCTGCTACACCAGCCGTACGGCGGTGCCGAGGGCCAGGCCGTCGACATCGAGATCCAGGCCAAGGAGATCACGCGCTACCGCCGGCTCCTCGAGGAGCTGATCGCGATGCACACCGGTCAACCCCTGGAGCGGGTGACGAGGGACACGGACCGCGACTTCATCCTCACCGCGGAGCAGGCCGTGGAGTACGGGGTCGTGGACGAGGTGATCGCGAGCCGGAAGATGACCCGAGAGCTCGTCGCGGCGGCGGCCGGGGTCTCGTAGAGGAACCGAGGAGACCGTGGAGTGGATCCGCGAAGGGGAGGTCTCCGTATCGAGGTCGCCGGGCGAGCTCGACGGCCTCCGGGCGTGGCGGCTGGTGACGGTCTCTGAGCTTGCGCCCGCTCTACATGCGGTCCGGAACCGGGGGTTCGCGCGCTCCTCCCCGGTCGAGAGGGTTGCCCGGGAGGGCGACCCGAGCGAAGCTGAAACAGCGCTCGCTCGGGGATGACCACGGCCGGCGGGGTTCCGACGATCACCGATCGGTCGAACGCAGCCGCCGTCGCCTCGCTCGTGGTCGGGATCGTGGGCGTGGTGTTCGGGTTCTTCCCGTTCCTCGGGCTCATCTTGGGGATCCTCGCGATCGTCTTCGCGTACATGGGGTTCAAGCGGGCGGAGGCGAGCGGCACCGGGCGCGGGCTCGCGATCGCAGGTCTCGTGCTCGGCATCATCGCGAGGGTGTTCGGCCTGTTGTTCTTCCTGGTCTTCCGCGAGGTCGCCGACAAGGTCGTGGACCTCGAGAAGCAGCTCGACGAACTTCAGTGATCGCCCCTCGCTCCCCGACGGCGGGGGGTGGCTCCACTCCGATGCGTGTGAGCGACTCGCTCACACGCATCGGACCGCCGTAGGGTGGAGGGGGATCCGCTCGACCCTTCGGGAGGACCAGATGGCATCGACGAAGCTCACCCGCTCGGCCTGGCGCGGCGTCGACAGGGTCGACGCACGCCTCATCCCGTTCCTGCGCACCGCGGCGATTCCGATGCTGCGGATCTCGCTCGGGGTCGTGTTCGTGTGGTTCGGCGCCCTCAAGGTCTTCGACGTCTCGCCGGTGTCCGACCTGGTCGCTCGGACGGTCTACTGGGTCGACCCCGACCTGGCCGTTCCCGCCCTCGGCACGTTCGAGATGTTCGTCGGCCTGATGCTGCTGCTCGGGCGCGCGATGCGGCTGACGCTGCTGCTGTTCGTGGCGCAGATGGCCGGGACCTTCGTCACCTTCCTGGTGCTGCCCGAGGTGACCTTCCGCGATGGGAACCCATTGCTTCTCACGGTGGAGGGCGAGTTCGTCGTGAAGAACCTCGTGCTGATCTCGGCGGCGATGGTCGTCGGCACGACGATCCGAAGGCAGAGCGCGCGGGGACGCACTTGCGGGTAGCGATGGAGCGAGAGGAGTGGGCCCCCGGGGACTCGAACCCCGAACCTGCGGATCCAAGAGTCCGAGCCCGGCCGTGTGGCGGAGCGCGAGGACTGTAAGCGGGCGACTCCTACACAAGAGGCTGCAGTCGAGGTTCGCACACAAAGTAGACGTACTGAAGTCGCGATGCTGTACTTGGCCTGTGTTCGCGAAGGGAGGGAGTATGAGGACTCGAAGGAGCGTCGTGTTGGCCATGGCAGCCCTGATCCTGTCCGCGGCGACGGTCACGACGGCGAGTGCGGCCAGCGAGGTGCTGGACCACTACTGCAGCCCGTCCGGGGACTACTGCACGTATGTGATGAAGAAGGACAGCGGAGCGATCCTCTTCCAGATCAGGGCGTTCGCCAACTACTTCGGGCGGTCACAGGCGTGCGTCACGAAGGACACCCGAGTGTGCCACAGCAGGTCGCCCCACCGTCACCATCAGCTGTATGAATGGAACATCCTGTGGCAGGGCAACTACCCGAACCAGGGCACTGGCCGGTACACGGTGCGCTGGATCGACAAGAGCGGGAACCGGATCGGCCATGCGCTCCATTTCCAGCGAGGCTAGCTTGGGGGAGGAGGGCCACATCCTGCCGCAGAGCGTGTGGGGTGAGTGCGCTTGTGCGGGGACACCCCCTCCCGAACAATCACGCTGCATGCTCTCTGAGGCGCGAGCGAGTACAACGCGGATCGGAGGGCGCATGGAGATCCACCCGTGAGCGTCGTGACACTCTCCATCTTCCTCCGCCAGCGGAGCTAACCGGAGTCGAAACCGGTCGCGGCTCCACACGACCGGACCGGAAGCTGACCACTCCCGTGCCGAAGCATGGCAGAGGTGCCGGCGTCGCGCCGGGCGATCTCAGGCTCGAGGAACAGGAGGTTGGTCCGGCGACGGGGGCGGAGCGGGGACCGGCGTGGGAGGTTGCGGGACCGGCTCGGGTTGCGGGACCGGCTCGGGTTGCGGGACCGGCTCGGGTTGCGGGACCGGCTCGG
>CAYUSA010000089.1:0-7393 GCA_964447335.1 uncultured Actinomycetes bacterium | reverse complement strand
GGGGGTCAGTATTCAAGCGTCGCTGAGGGGTCAGTATTCAAGCGTCGTCGACATTTCCGACCCCTACAGGCCATGTTCGGTGCCCGGTGGAATGGGTCGCACTCCCCACACCACCTTCTGCTCCGGCACCTCGCCTGGACGACCGTGACAACGTTTGTACTTGAGACCGCTTCCGCAAGGACATCGGTCGTTTCTGCGCGGCTTGGGGCCTTTGACCAGAACGGGCTGGCCTGCCTTGGTCTGCAACCCGACTTCACCTCCCCAGTACTCAACGACGCCGAACTCGCCGCCCCGGGCCTCGAGATGGTCGGGTAGCGGGATCATGGTGACCGGGGCCAGTGAATGGATGTCAGCCTCCCCCTCGCGCGAGGGATCGCTGTACAAGGTGAGGCTCTGGCAGTCCTCGGAAATGTAGCGCTTGCCCTTGTCGCTTCGAGCTGCGGTGCGAATGAGATGAGCGCCGCGCTCAACGGCAGCCCGTGGGTTCGGATCGGACTGAGCTAGTCGCGCGATGGGTTCAATGTCTTCCCGCGTAATCTCTGAGGCGTACCCCGCCGGAATCACTAGAGCGGGTGGCTTCGTCACTGGGCGGGCTTCCCTCCAGTATTCGACGTGGAACTCGTCCTTCGGTTCTGCATCCGGTTCGTCGGCGTCGTAGTTCGTTACCCGGAAGACGTAGGGCCGCGGTGGGTCTTCGAAAACGAGACCTCCCAGAATGATGGCGAGCTTCTTCAAGCGGGGCGAGAGCGTCATGGCCGCGAACGTCTCGGTCGCGGCGTCCCGGAACCGCGACAGCATCGGCCCGAGGCTGTGTTCAGGTGCCGCCGACTTCGCTAGAGTGCCCAGCAGCCAGGGCCGCAGCTCGAATCCCTTGCCATCGCTTGCCAATCCAGTCCAGGCGCCGATGATCCTCGCATCGCGAGTCTCCATGGAGAACAGCTTCGTCGTGGAGTCGACCCGATACCCGGAAGGATCGATGATCTTCCTGTCGGCCAGCATGACGACGTAGTTGGAGCTCCCAATCGCGATGAGAAGGGTCATTCCGCAAGGATGACAGCCATTCCCCGGGCAGGAGAGCCCAAGACGTACCACTCAAGAGCCGGGCCTTCGATCCCTCGTCAGATCTGGGCTACGACCTCGTAGCATTCCACCGACTCGACGGTGCCTCCGACCTTGCTCATGGCAAGCTCCCTCAGTCGGCTGACCGTCTCCTCGCTTTCGCGAAGCTGCTCCTCACTCTGCCAGAAGGTAACGGACAGGAAGCGGCTGGTCTCGCGATTGACCAGCCAGACTCCTCCCTCAAACCCGTCGAGCTTGCTGGCGGCTGTTATCAGCTCTTCGCGGGTCAGGAGCATCCGGGCCTCAAGCTGCTCTGAGGAACTCTTGATTCTGGTTGCTCTCGCGAACAATTCTGGTACCCCCCTGGTCTCACGCCGTAGGGATGATAGAGGACGCGCGCGTCGTGTCCGGGGCCGGTTCGGGCCGCCAGGTTGACCCGAGCCTGGGGACAGCTGGCCGAGGTGGCCACCACCCAGGGCGGGCCGCCTGCGGCCACCTACACGAACGCCGGCCTCCCGCCAAGCGAGGGGCAGGCAGTGGAGGTCCCGCTAATCGGCGTTGGGAGAATCGTCGGGCCGATCGAGGACATCAGTGTGGACGTGACCTGCTCAGCCACCAACGTATTGGACCCTGAGTTGCCCGGCTTCTAGCGAATCGTCTCGGCCTGTAGGGGGGCCGTGACCCGCTATCGGCCCGAGGGCGCCCGTGACGGCTCGCGTACCGACCAGCATCACCATGAGCAGGCACCTTCCGTGCCCACCTAGTCCGTAGTGCCCACGTTGAAGCCGGACATCGGAACCTCCCACAACAGGAACGAAGCCAAGGGCATGCTCCCCCCGTTGAGACAGCACTCGACGGGAAGGAGACGCCCTTGGCTCCGGCGACGAGTCTTGCACGGCTTCGAAAGCAGGTGTTGGACCTGGTGATGAGCGGCAGGCTGGCGGTGACCGAGGCGTGTCGGTCTCTCGGCATCTCCCGCAGCCGTTACTACGAGCTCCGCAAGCGCTACCTGGCCTACGGAGAAGCCGGTCTGCTGCCCAAGCCCCGGCCCGCCGAGCGTCCGGACCGCCGGCTCTCGGCGCCTCTGGTCGATCAGATCATCGCCTACGCGATCAACCACCCCACCGTGGGACCAAGGACGATCGCCGCCGCGCTCGCGCTGCCTCGGTTCGGGGCCTGGTCCGTCTCCCACGGCGGGGTGTCCAACGTCCTTGACCGGGCCGGGCTTTCCCGGATGAGCGCGCGCCTTGCCGCGGCGGAGGCCCTGTCGGCCACCGAGGGCGGTCCCATCACCGAGCGGGCGTTGCGCGACCTGCGGGCCCGGGAGGTCCAGCACCGCCACATCGGCTCGGATGTCCTCGGTGAGCAGGTGTTCCTGGACACCATGTTCGTCGGCCGGCTGAAAGGGGTGGGCAAGATCTGGCAGTACTCGGCGGTCGACGGGGCCTGCTCGTTCGGCTTCGCGCAGGTCCGCCGCGGCGAGAAGAGCGCCCGGGCCGCGGCCGAGTTCCTCGAGCGCCACGTCGCACCCGCCTACGCCGAGGCCGGGATCACCCTTCAGGAGGTGGTGGTGGATGGCGGGCCGGAGTTCAAGGGTGAGTTCGCAAGGACGTGTCGCCGCCTCGGTATCTTCCGTCACCAGCTCCCTCCGCGTTCCCCGAACCTGAACGCGTTCGTGGAGCGCTTCCAGGGCTCGGTGCTTCACCTGCACTACCGCACGGCCTTCCGCTACCGCTTCTACACCAAGAATGCGAGCCAGTGCGCGGGCCACGAGGGAGAGGACGAACAGCATCCGCGCATGCTACGGGGTGGCTGGTCGGAGGGCGAATCGCAGTTTCCGACCCCTACAGTCTCGAACCTGAATCCGAAGCTCCCTAATCTCACTCTGGGCAGCTTCAGCCCTCGTCCTTGCCTGGTCCACTCGCCGGTGCCTCGAGCTCGGTCGCCTGCTCGGTCTGTCCGGACGCCCGGGCGAGCTCCAGGGCCGTGGAGTAGTGGTAGGCGAGCACGTCGGCGAGGTCCTCCACGCGCTCGGGGGCCTTGGACTCGATCCATTTGGCAGCGGCCACGTGGCGCGAGGCCCGCGAGGCTCTGGGCAGCTGGGCGTAGGCGACGTCGCGCGTCAGAACGTGCCAGAAGGCGTGCTCGGCCTCGCCCTCGATCGAGGAGCGTCGGGCCGGGCGCACGAGCTCCTTGCGCGAGAGCTCGCGCAGTGCGTCGGTCACCTCTGCAAGGTCCCGCCCGCCCATCGCGGCCACGGCACCTGCCCAGAAGACCTTGCCGACAACCGCGGCATCGGCGAGCATCGATTTGGCTTCGGGCCCCAGCGTGTCCAGCCGGGCGGCGATCAGGGCCTGGACCGAGTCGGGGAAGGGCACATCGGCACCTTCGCGGAGCTCCCAGCTCTGACCCTTCCTCACGAGCAGGTCCTTGTCCTTCAGCAGCCGCACGAACTCCTCGGCGTAGAGGGGATTGCCATCTGCGCGGTCCAAGATCGGCTGCTGCAGCTCGGCGGGGATCACGGTGGTCTGGAGCAGAGCCGAGACCAGACGCGCGGTCTCCTCGGACGAAAGCGGCGACAGGTTGATCGTGTTGGCGTTCCGAAGCCCCGCACCGTAGTCGGGATGGCGCTCGAACAGCTCGGGGCGGGCGGTGCCGACCACGAGCAGCGGCACACCCTCGGCGCGATCGGCCAGGTGCTCCAAGAAGGCGAGCATCGCGTCGTCGGCCCAGTGCAGGTCCTCGAAGACGAGCACGGTCGGATCATCCTCGGCGATCAGCTCGAGGAACCGTCTCCAGGCGGTGAAGAGCTCTTCACGTTCGGCGGATGAGCTGGCCTCGATCCCGAGCAGCGGCAGCAGCCGTTCGCGGAAGCATGCACGTTCGGACCCTTCGGGAAGCAGCGCATCGAGCTTCGTCGAGGCGGCATCGGGCGGGTCGGACTCCAAGATCCCGGCGTGGGCCTTCACGATCTCCCCCAGCGCCCAGAACGTGATGCCTTCCCCGTAGGGTAGGCACCGACCCTGGCGCCAGGTGACGAGCTCGGGTCGGGCATCGATGTAAGCGCCGAGCTCGGCGACGATCCGGCTCTTGCCGAGCCCGGGCTCCCCCACCACCGTGACGAGCTGGACCGAGTTCGCCGCGACGGCCTTGTCGAAGATGCCTTTGAGGAGCGCGAGGTCGACCTCGCGCCCGATGAACGGGGTGTCGTGGGTCCGGGTGAGGTCGGTGCCGAGGCGCGCCCGCGGGGCCTTCGCGTGGAAGACCCGAACCGGCTCGGCCTTGCCCTTGAGCGTCGCGGGTTCGAGCTCCTCGTAGTCGAAGACCACCGCCGTCGCCTCGTAGGTCGCGAGTCCGACCGCGACCCCCATCTCCGGCGCGACCGACTGCAGACGCGAGGCGGTGTTGATCGCGTCGCCTGCGAGCAACCGCTCCCCCGAGCCCGGCGTGATCCCCAGGCGCACCAGCGCCTCACCCGTGTTGATCCCCACGCGGAGCCGGAGCGGCGCCCCGCCGACGGCCTCGAGCTCCTCGGCGTCTTCGACGATGCGGAGTCCGGCGCGCACGGCGCGCTCGGGGTCGTCCTCGTGGGCGCCCGGCACCCCGAAGACCCCGACAACCGCGTCGCCGATGAACTTCTCCACCACCCCGCCGTGGGCCTCGATCTGGGCCCGAGCCATCGCGGAGTAGGCGGAGAGCATCTGGTCGACGTCCTCCGGATCGGCGGACTCCGAGGTGGCGGTGAACCCGATGAGATCGCAGGACAGCGAGGTGATGACCTTGCGTTCCTCGGCGACGGGACGAGCGGGCGCCCCGAGAGGCGTGGCGCACTCCTCGCAGAACTTCGCGCCGTCCCGATTCTCGTGACCGCACGAAGGGCACGCTGTCATGGCCGGAGCCTATCCGATGCCGGGTGACGTCAACGACCTTGATACGCTCGGTACTCCCAGCCCTCCGCGCCGATGAGCGTCAAGTTCGTCTCAGCCGGGTGCGCCTCGCGGTTCGAGCATTATTCAGGGTTCGGGCAAGCGCCGCTCGGGATGAAGGATGCGCTCTTGGCTGCCAGGAAACGCCTAGCGCCGAAGGGCCATCTTGGGAAGATAGCCAACACGGCGCTCAGCCACACCTCGCCGTCGGAGGGCGTGAGGTGGCGGTCGAGCACGGGGTCGTATCGCGGTTCGTGGATGGCGGGCTCGAGGCGTGGCGACACGGCGACCGTACCGTCACGCCGCAACCACGCTGCGCCCATGACACGGCGGCCGGAGTAGAACCTCGAGCTGACCTCATCCTGCCGGGGCCCGAAGGGCTCGTCGCATTGCTGGGATCGTTGATCCACGGTCCTGCCGCCTGAGACTATCGGCTCCGAGGAGGCCGGGCGAGATCAACGGCCTCGAGCTGATCGGCAAGCCACGTGGCCGGAGTGTGCGCCTGAACAGTTCGAGATAGGCCGCGAGCGCGGCGAGCTCGCTCCTCAGGTGCCATCTCGAGAGCGCACCGAATCGCTTCCGCAGTCTCCGACAGGTCGAACGGATTCACCGACAAGGCGTGTTTGCCGAGGCGCGCGTGCGACCCGGCGTTCCGAGAAAGGATCAGCGATCCCTGCCGTCGGTTGACAAGCGGTCCCTCCATCGCCACGAGGTTCATCCCGTCGTAGACGGGATTCACGATCAGCGCATCGTAGGCGGTGTAGGCAGCCACTGCGAAGTCGTAGTCCTCTTGAACGCGCAGATCGATCGGCGCCCATCCATCATCCCCGAGCTCGGAATTGATCCGCTTGGCCTGCAGCTGGCAGTCTTCCCCGTAGGTCTGGTATTCGTCGAGCTCTTCTCGGGACGGAGCGAGAAGTGCGAGGAACGTCACTCGACCGCGCCACGATGGATAGCGCTTGAGGAACAGCTCGAAGGCCACGAACCCTCGAAGGATGTTCTTCGAAGGCTCGAGACGGTCGACGCGCAAGAGCAGAGAGCGATCGGCCCGCCGTCGGGCGATCTGCTTAGCCATCTCCCGAACATCGGATCGGGCCACGGTCGCTCGGAGCGACTGTGCATTGACGGCGACCGGAAACGTGCGGACGAACGCTGTTCGCCCATCGAGCTCGACGCGACCCCGCCGGAGCTCAACGTGCGCTCCCGAGAGACTTCGTGCGGATAGGAGGAAGTTCTCGCCCCATGCCCGCGATTGGAAACCGATCACGTCGGCGCCAGCCATCCCGCGAAGGATCGCCGCGCGCATCTCTTTCGGGAGCACTCCGAGGTACATCGGCGATGCGAAAGGAGTATGCGAGAAATGCACGATCTTGGCGTCGGGCCGCATCTCCCGCAGCATCTGGGGCACCAAGCAGAGGTGGTAGTCCTGGATCAAGAACACCGGATCGCCGGAGGCCTCTTGGGCGAGCGCCTGGGCGAACGTCCGGTTGACCTCGGCGAACTCCTGCCAGTCACGCTCGGTGTGGTCATCGAAACTGGGCGAGCGCGCTATGTCCCAGAGGCAGTGATGGGCGAACCACAGCATCTTGTTCGCAACCCTGTTGTAGTACGCCTCGTATCGATCCCGCGGGATCACCACGAATCGGGCTCGTAGCCCAGGTTCGACAGCAAGCTCACGGCCCTCCTGAGCGATCTGGCTATCCGTGTCGTTCATGGCCGATGCGATCCAAGTGATGTCGTCCCGGAGGAAGACATCTGACAGCGCGGTAACCAATCCTCCCGACCCGCGACGCTCCACGACGGTTCCGTCGCCGGCCATCTCGAAGCTGATGGGGCCGCGGTTGGAGGCGACGACGAGCGGCGCCTCCATCGCGCTGATCGGGTCGCGGTCGAGAACCGGATTGCCGGATCGATCGACCATCGCTTGCGCGCTCATGCGTGAAGGGTACGTTTTCTCTGATCCATCACGCAGCCACCGGTTCGTATTCGTGGATCAGGCCGCCGAGGATATCGATCCGGCGAACGCGTGCCGCGTCGGGTGAGATCGGCCGCTCGGACGCTCCGACTGGGGTTCGAAGATCCAGACCTCGGTGGGGGCGCTGAGCGTTGTAGTGCTCCGCGTAGCGCCGAAGGATCCGGTCCAGGTGTCGCCTGCCGAGCACGAGCGTGAGATCCAAGACCTCGTGGCGAACGGTGCGAACGAACCGCTCAGCAAACGCATTGCCGTCGACGGCGCGAGCCCCACCGCGCGCATCAGCTCGAGCGAATCGCGCAGGCCGAACGCCACGCCCTCGAGGACCGCCCGCGTAAGGTGGGCGCAGCCGTGGTTCACGGTGAGCCCTCGGTCCCGTTCGGATCAGGACCTGCGCTGCATATGCGGCAAGATGAAGAAGTGACGGCAACCCGAG
>CAYUSA010000088.1:0-8214 GCA_964447335.1 uncultured Actinomycetes bacterium | reverse complement strand
CCGCCGCCGCGCGCCGAGCGCCCCCCGCGCGAACGGGGCCCGCCGGGCCGAGGCCCACCGCGACCCCCAGTCCCCCCTCGAGCGCCGCTACGACCTGGCCCTCGGAGAGTCCGAGCGTCCCGCCGGCCGCGAGCGCGAGCGCCGGCACGCCCGGCCGGTGCCCGACCGCCGACAGGCCCTCGACGCCGGCGAGGCGGATCCACCACAGGTACACGGGCGCGTCCGGACCGAGCGGGAAGCCGAAGGCCCCGAGCGCGTACGGCAGCAGGAACCACACGAGGAGCGCGACCCCGAGCGCGACGAACGGCGGGAGGTCCGAGCGGCGCGAGCGCGGAGCGTCCGTCGTCTACCTCGTCGCCTCGAAGCTGCCCGAGATCTCGGCGACCTCGCCCGTGCCCGAGACGAGACCGTCGCAGGTGAAGGAGCCGGCGATGTGCGTGGGCTCGGCGACCGAGATGCGAACGTCGCACTCGCCCTCGGTCGAGACCCACGTCGAGAACCCGCCGGGCGCCGGTGCCACGATCGTGAGCACGAGGGTCGTCGCCGTCGGCTGCGAGCCCACGAACGCGACGCCGCCGAGGCCGACCGTCGTCGGGTCGGTGCCCCGGCCGCCGAAGACCACCGCGAACCCGCTCGGCGGCGGCGCGACCACTCCGGTCAGCAGGCGAGTGAGCCGTGTCTGCAGCACGACGTCACCGCGCATCGAGAGGTCGAGGGAGCCGGCGGTGAGATCGCCGGCGTCCGCACCCGGCGAGGGGAGGTCGGTCGGGAGCGGCGGTGAGGTCGTCTCGGTCTCGATCTCGGTCGAGGAGGGCGTCGAGGACGGGAACGCGGAGGACGGCGTCGCCGTCGGGGCCGGAGGGTCGCTCTCGCACGCCGCGGCGAGCAGCGCGAGCGCGGTTGAGACGATGACGAGCATGCGACGTGGGGACATGCCGGGCCTCCGCGCGGAACGTAGCAGAGGGTGGCTGCTAGCATCGCGCGCATGCTCGACCGAGACCTCGTCCTCGACGTCCTGCGCGCGGCTCGCGCTCGGGGCGGGGCGTTCGCCGAGGTGTTCGTCGAGGAACGGACCTCGGTGGCGATTCGCCTGGACGACGGGAAGGTCGAGGAGCTCACGACCGGACTCGACCGAGGAGCCGGCGTGCGCGTCGGCCGTGGGACGTCCTTCGGCTACGCGTTCTCGAATCGCCTGGACCGCGAGGCGCTGCTGCAGGCGGCTGCGGCCGCCGCGGCCTCGCTCGACGGGTCGCCCGGCGATGTGGTGGACCTGCGCGAGCTCCAGCCGCCGATCGTCCACGTCGCTGAGCGTGCGGCCTCGAGCGTGCCCGCCGCCGACAAGGTCGCCTGGCTCCGCGAGGTGGACGACGTCGCGCGGAGCTTCAGCCCCGAGGTCCGGCAGGTCGTCGCGAGCTACGGGGACTCGGTCCAGCGCGTGCTCATCGCGACCTCCGACGGCCGGTGGGTGCAGGAGGTCCGCCCGCGGATCCGGCTCGTCGCGCAGGTCGTCGCCGCGCGGGACGGGGTGATCCAGACCGGGTTCCACGGGCCGGCGGGGCTCGCGGGCGTCGAGTTCATCGATACGCACCCGCCGGCGCGGACGGCCGAGATCGCGGCGCGCCGCGCGGTCACGATGCTGGACTCGATTCCCGCGCCGGCGGGCGAGATGCCGGTCGTACTCGCGCCGGGGATGGGTGGCGTGCTGTTCCACGAGGCCGTCGGCCACCCGCTCGAGATCGACACGATCGACAAGGAGGCCTCGGTCTACCGCGGGCGCCTGGGCGAGACGCTCGCGTCGCCGCTCGTGAACGGCGTGGACGACGCGACGGTCCCGAACGGCTGGGGCTCGTTCTCCTTCGACGACGAGGGCGCTCCCGCGCAGCGCACCGTGCTGTTCGAGGACGGTGTGCTCCGCGGCTGGCTCTACGACCGGTTGCGCGCCGACGAGGAGGGCGTCCCCTCGAGCGGGAACGGCCGACGGCAGTCCTACGCACACCAGCCGATCCCGCGCATGACGAACACCTACATCCTGAACGGGTCCTCGAAGGCCGCGGACGTGGTCTCGTCGACCGACCGCGGCGTGTACGTGACGGCGCTCGCCGGAGGTCAGACGAACCCCGCGACCGGCGACTTCGTGTTCGGCTGCTCGGAGGCTTACCTGATCGAGCAAGGCGAGATCACCACGCCCGTCCGAGGTGCGAACCTCATCGGCCGCGCGATCGAGGTCATGTCCGCGGTCGACTCGGTCGCCGACGACTTCGACACGTGGGAGGGCGTCTGCGGCAAGGACGGCCAGAGCGTGCCCGTCGGCAGCGGCTCGCCGACGCTGCGGATCTCGCGGATCACCGTCGGGGGTACGGGTGCCTGATCTCGCCGAGCTCGTCGCCGCCGCGGTGCAGTCCGCCCTGCCGGGGGAGGCCGTCGAGGCCTACGCGGAGCGCTCGGCCAAGACCGAGGTCGACGCGCACAAGGGCGAGGTCGAGGGACTCACGTTCGCCGAGTCGAGCGGCGTGGGCGTTCGGCTCATCCGCGACGGCCGGCTCGGGTACGCGTGGGCCGCCGATCCGTCGCTCGAGGAGGTCCGCGCCGCGGTCGCGCAGGCGCGCGAGAACTCGACCTTCGCGACCCCCGACGAGCACCACGTCCTGCCGGTGGCGCAGCCGGCCGAACCTATCGACGCGCTGTTCGACGCCGAGCAGGCGGCGATGCTCACGGACCGCAAGGTCGCGCTCGCGCTCGACCTGGAGCGCCGGGCTACCTCGCTCGACCCGCGCGTCACCAAGGTGGAGAACGTGCAGTACGGCGACGTCGTCTCGAGCGTGGCGATCGCCTCGACGACCGGCGTGTCCGCAGCGTACGAACGGACCGACGTGTGGTGCTTCGTCGTCGCGCTCGCCGAGGCCGGCGACGAGACCCAGACCGGGTTCTCCTTCCGGGTCGCCCGCGCGCTCGAGGAGCTCGACTGGGAGGACGTCGCGGACGAGGCCGTCGAGCGCGGCACGCGGATGCTCGGCGCGGTGAAGCCCGCCACGATGAAGGTGCCGGTGCTGCTCGATCCGTTCGCCGGCTCGTCGTTCCTCGGCGTGCTCGCGGGGGCGCTCTCGGCCGAGGCCGTGCAGAAGCAGCGATCGCTGTTCGCCGAGCTCGTCGGGGAGCGGGTCGGCGCCGAGACGTTCACGCTCGTCGACGACGGCCGGCTCCTCGCCGGACCTGCCGCGAGCCCGTTCGACGACGAGGGCGTGCCGACCGGCCGCACCGAGCTGTTCACCCGCGGCACGCTGAACGGGTTCCTGCACGACACGTACACCGCGCACCGCGGCGGCACGGTCTCGACCGGGAACGCGCGGCGCGGCGGGTACCGGTCGGCGCCGAGCGTCGGGATCTCGAACTTCTACGTCGAGCCGGGAGACGCGGATCTCGCCGGCCTGCTCGAGCGCGCCGAGGGCGGTGTGCTCATCCAGGAGGTCTCGGGCGTGCACTCGGGCGCGAACCCGATCAGCGGAGAGTTCTCGGTCGGCGCGACGGGGCTGCGGATCTCGGGCGGCGCGGTCGGGGAGCCGCTGCGCGAGATGACGATCGCGAGCACCATCCCCGACATGCTGCGGGCGATCGCGGCGGTCGGCAGCGACCTCCGCTTCTTCACCGCCGTCGGCGTCCCGTCGATCCTCATCGGCGAGATGACCGTCGCCGGCGTCTGACCTACCCGGGCAGGGTGACCGCGAAGCGCGCGCCCTGCGACGGCGCGCTCTCGGCCCGGATGCTGCCGCCGAGCGCCTCGACGATGCGCTTCGCGAGCGCCAGCCCGAGACCCGCGCCCCCGCCGCTCCTCGCCGGGTCGGCGCGGTAGAACGGATCGAAGACGCGTGCGAGATCCTCGGGCGCGATGCCCTCGCCGGTGTCGGCGACGGCGACCTCGACACCCTGCGGAAGGCGGCGCGCGTCAACGCGGACCGTGCCGTCGGCGGGCGTGTGGCGCACCGCGTTCACCAACAGGTTCTGCAGCACGCGGGCGAGGCGCGGCGAGCACGCCAGGTCCTCGACACCGGCGAGGTTCGTCACCAGCGCGAGACCCTTCTCCTCGGCCTGGAGCTCGACCGCGGAGACCGCGGAGCGCACCACGTCCCCCAGTCGTGCGCGGGTGGTCTCGGCCTCGATCGCGCCGGCGTCGAGCTGGGCGAGCTCGAACAGGTCGTCGACCATCGCGACGAGCTGGGTTACCGATCGCCGCATCTCCCCGGCGTAGCGGCGCATGCTCGACGGGTCTTCGACGACGCCGTCGTCGATCGCCTCGACCATCGCGCGCAGGCTGGCCAGCGGCGTCCGCAGGTCGTGCGACACCGCAGTGATGAGGTCGCGGCGGGTGGCCTCGGCCCGGCGCTCGCGCTCCTGCGCGTCCTGTAGCCGCGCCGCCATGCTGTCGAGGGTGCGGGCGAGGGTGTCGAGCTCGGGGCCCGCGCCGAGCTCGCCGACCCGCACGTCGAGCCGTCCCCGTCCGAGCTCGCGCGCCGCGGTCTCGAGACGCTCGACCGCGGCACCCGAGGTCCGAGCCAGCACGATCGCCGCGCCGACCCCGGCGCCGACCGAGTACAGGAGCATGACGCCGAGGAGCGTCGCGTCGTGCTCGGAGACGAACATCGTGCGCGACAGCACGAACAGGTTCGCGAGCGCGACGACCGCGCCCACGGCTCCGACCGCGACGAACCGTTGCCGGAGCGACGCCCGCGCCAGCACGCGCCCCGAGACGACCATCGCGACGACCGTGACGACGAGTGCGGGCAGCATGTAGCTCGCGAGGTGCACGATGTCGCCGCCGCCCATGCCGGTCGCGAGGCCGACGAGGAAGGTCCCGACGGCGCCGAGCGCCGCGGCGACCGTGACGAGGACGACGGCGCGCCAGGCGCTCATGGGTCGAACCGGTACCCGACGCCCCACACCGTGATGAGCCGCCGGGGCTCGGACGGGTCGTCCTCGATCTTCTCGCGGAGCCGGCGCATGTGGACCGTCACGGTGTTCGTGTCGCCATCCCACGCGAAATCCCACACGTCCTCGAGCAGCTCCGAGCGTGTGAAGACCCGCCCGGGGTTCGACGCGAGGAGTGCGAGCAGGTCGAACTCCTTGCGCGTGAGCTTCACCGGCGCTCCGGCGCGGCGTAGCTCGCGGCGCGGAACGTCGATCTCGAGGTCCCCGTGCGTGATCACGTCCGAGCGCGGAGCGGCGGCCGGCGCGGTGCGACGGAGCACCGCCCGCACCCTCGCGACGACCTCGCGCGGCGAGAACGGCTTCGTGACGTAGTCGTCCGCGCCGAGCTCGAGCCCGACGACGCGATCGGTCTCCTCGCCTTTCGCGGTGAGCATGATGACGGCGGTCGGCCCCTGGGCGCGCATCCGCCGGAGCACCTCGAGCCCGTCGATCCTCGGCAGCATGAGGTCCAGGAGCACGAGATCGGGTCGGGTCGCCTCGTACGTGGCCAGCGCGGACTCGCCGTCCTCGGCCAGGTCGACGGCGAACCCGTCCTTCTCGAGGTATCGCGCGAGCACCTCGCGCACCATCGGCTCGTCGTCGACCACGAGTACCCGCGTCGCGTCCATCGCACCATCATGAACGACGGTTGTTGCAGAACCCTTACCGGCCGTGCCCGGGCCGCGAGGATTCAGGTTCCGCTTCGCGGTTGGAAAGGGTTCGGTAATGGGTGCCCCTCGAAACTGGCGCCCATGTCCGATGTCGTGCTCCCCGTGCTGAACGAGGCCGACGCGCTGCCCTGGGTGCTCGGTCGGATGCCCGCCGGATTCACGCCGGTCGTCGTCGACAACGGTTCGACCGACGGCTCGGCCGAGATCGCACGGGACCTCGGCGCGTTCGTCGTGCGGGAGCCACGTCGCGGCTTCGGGGCCGCGTGCTTCGCAGGCCTCACGGCGTCGAGCGGCGACGTGGTGTGCTTCATGGACTGCGACGGGTCCCTCGACCCGTCGGACCTGCCGTCCGTGGTCGCGCCGGTCCTCGCGGGTGAGGCCGACCTCGTGCTCGGGGCGCGGGTGCCCGAGCGCGGCGCGTGGCCGCTCCACGCGCGGGTGGGCAACCGCGCGCTCGCGTGGGAGGTGCGCTGGCGGACCGGCCTGGGGCTCCGAGACCTGGGGCCGATGCGTGCGGCCCGTCGCGACGCGCTCCTGGCGCTCGGCCTGCGGGACCGGCGGTTCGGATGGCCGCTCGAGATGGTGGTGCGCGCGGCGGCCGAGGGCTGGCGGATCCGCGAGGTGCCCGTGCCCTACCGGACGCGCTCGGGGCGCTCGAAGGTGACCGGCACCGTCCGAGGGACCGCTCGAACGGTGCGCGACATGGCGAGGGTCCTGCGGTGAACCTGCTCGTGATCGCCAAAGCCCCCGCGCCGGGGCGCTCCAAGACGCGGCTGTGCCCGCCGTGCACGCCCGAGCAAGCCGCGGCGCTCGCCGAGGCCGCGCTCGGGGACACCCTCGTGGCGGTGCTCGCGACTCCCGGGGTGGAGCGACGGGTCCTGGTGCTCGAGGGCGCGCCCGGCCCGTGGCTGCCTTCGGGGTTCGAGGTGATCCCGCAACGCGGTGGTGGCCTGGATGAACGACTGGCCGCCGCCTTCGAGGATGCGAGCGGGCCCGCGGTCCTCGTCGGCATGGACACGCCCCAGGTCACGCCGGCCTTGCTGGCGGGGGCACTCGACGCGCTCGGCGCGCCGGGCGTGGATGCGGTCCTCGGGCGTGCGGTCGACGGTGGCTTCTGGGCGATCGGCGTGCGTGAGCCCGATCCGATCGTGTTCCTCGGCGTGCCGATGAGCTCGTCGGTGACGGGTGAGCACCAGAGGGCGCGGCTCGACGGGCTCGAGATCGCGACGGTCGAGCTGCCGGAGCTCCGAGACGTGGATCGGATCGAGGACGCCTGGGCGGTCGCCGAGCAGGTGCCGGGATCGCGCTTCGCTCACACGCTGCGGGGCATGGTCGAGCCGGTGGGAGCTCCTGCGTGAGCGCGCTGCTCGGGCTCGGGGCGCCCGTGTCTGCGCCGATCCGCCTGCGGACCGACGGGGGCAGGGTGCTGCCCCTTCACGCCGACCGCTGGTTCGACGAGCCGAGCGGTGCGGAGCTCGACGTGCTGTCCCGCGCCGAGCCGAGCGTGCTCGACCTTGGGTGCGGGCCGGCGCGGCACACCATCGCGCTGCTCGCGCTCGGTGTGCCGGCCCTCGGCATCGACCTGTCGGCGCGGGCGGTCCATGCAGCGCGCGGCCGGGGCGCGCCGGTGCTGCACGGCTCGATCCTCGACCGGCTGCCCGGCGAGGGGACGTGGGGGAGCGCCCTCCTGCTCGACGGCAACATCGGCATCGGCGGCGATCCCGCTGCGCTGCTCTCACGGGTCCGCGCCCTGCTTCGGCCCGGCGGGCGGGTGCTCGTCGAGCTCGATCCGCCGGGTGCCCCCACGGGGCCCCTGCGGGTCACCGTCGAGGGATCGGCCGGTCGCTCCTCGTGGTTCTCGTGGGCCTGCGTCGGTGTCGACGGGCTCGGGCTGCTCGCATCCCGGGTGGGACTCCGCGCCGCCGAGATCTGGACGGCGGAGAGGCGATGGTTCGGGAGGCTCGACCGGTGAGAGGCTCGCGGGCATCGGGCCGCTCGGGGGCACTCGACGGCTGGCTCAGGCGGCTCGCGCCGCCGCGCGTCGGGCCGTTCCGTGCCGACGCCTTCCGGGAGCGGCCGCAGGCGGAACGCTCCGCCGCTTGGCTCGGCGTCGCGCTCGGCGTCGCGTTCGGCGCGAGCTTCGTGACCGGCCTGCTGTCGCACCTCATCCAGAACCCACCGGGCTGGTTCGCGTGGCCCTCGAGGCCGGTGTGGCTGTACCGCGTGACGCAGGGCGTGCACGTCGCGACCGGCATCGCGGCGATCCCGCTCCTGCTCGCGAAGCTCTGGGTCGTCTACCCGAGGTTCTGGACCTGGCCGCCATTCCGGGGCGCCGGCCACCTCGTCGAACGGGTCACGCTGCTGCCGCTGGTCGCCGGCTCGCTCTTCATGGTCTTCACCGGGATCGGGAGCATCTCGCGGCTGCGCCCGTGGGGTTTCTCGTTCCCCGCGGCCCACTACTCGGCCGCGTGGATCACGATCGGCGCGCTCGTGGCCCATGTCGGCGCGAAGCTCCACGTCGCTGCGCGAGCGCTCGCTCGGGGCGCGGGCGTGTCGCCGGCGCCGGCGTCCGGGCTGACGCGGC
>CAYUSA010000087.1:0-8250 GCA_964447335.1 uncultured Actinomycetes bacterium | reverse complement strand
ACGGCATCGTAGCGGGTGGCTTCGAACTCTGCCGGCGGGACGTCGCCGATCGAGCTGTGGAGCCGGCGGTGGATGCCCCTATGTCAAGCGGCTGCGTCGTAAGGCACGTCTCCGGGGAGGCTCTCGAGGATGATCGGGAACAGCTCGCGGGCCACGTAACGCATGAGCAGACGATGGCGGTGGCGAGCGGCTACGGAGCGGCGCGGCATGCGACGTCCACGAACGAGTCGCAGCCTGTCCGACCCACGCGGGTCGGACAGGTTCTGCTTGGGTCTTCCACGAAGGGGGCGCGCCTACAGCACTTCGGGACCCGACGAAGGCCTCGCGGCGAGAGAGAGGTGGCCGCGTGTCGCTGGTTCGATCCCCGCCGGGTCCTCCTGGTAGGAGGGCAGTTCGATGCGTGTGCGTACGCGACCACCAAGAGACAGCGGGGCCGGCCGCGCCAGGTAGAAGCCCTGCCCGTAGGCGACCCCGAGCGCGCGGAGCGCCTGCAGTTGGGCCGGGGTCTCGATCCCTTCGGCGATGATCTCAGCGCCGATGTCGGACGCGAACCGGATCAGAGCCGATGCCGCGGCGCGACCTGCCTCGTCGCTCTCGATGGTGCGTATCAAGGAGATGTCAAGCTTGATGAACTCCGGAGCGAGCCGAAGGATGTCCCCCAGACTGGAGAAACCGGCGCCCGCATCGTCGATGGCCAGGCGCATCCCACGTGCCCGGAGCTTGCTCACCCCTTCCTCGAAGACGTCGTAGTCCTTGACCGGCGCGTGCTCGGTGACCTCAACGACCACGCGCGCAGCCGCGACGCCCTCCAGGGCTCCCAGGAGCCTCGGACAGATGAGCGTGCGGGGGGAGGCGTTCACCGACAGGTACATCTCGCGTGGCAGCCGCTCCAGATAAGCGAGCGCTGCATGCAGCGCGACCAGCTCGAGATCGATGCCCAGACCCACGGCCCAAGCCTCGGCGATCCACCGGTCGGGAGACCGCCTGGGTCTTGTCGCGATCCGCGCCAGGGCCTCCACGGCGACGATCCTTCCGTCGCGCAGATCGACGATGGGCTGGAAGACCACCCCGAGGTCCTCTCCGCGGATGAGGCTTCCTATCTGCTCGGTTCGCGCTCTGCGTCTTTGACCCTCGCGCTCCTGGTCCGCGAGCCTCGTCGCCATGTCGCGGACGAGCTCGGGCACGAAGCGGCTCTGGCCTCGGCCGACGTGGTGGATCGCGTGGAGGATCTCCTGGCCGCGACCCCCTTTCACCACGTACGTGTCGATCCCCGCCGAAAGCATCTCAAGCACGCTGTCCCGATCCCCGTAGGCGGAGAGCGCGACCACGCGGGTCTGCGGGGAACGCCGTCTGATCCCGCGCGCGGCCTTGGCTCCACCGCCTCCGGGCATCCTCACGTCGAGCAGCGCGACATCGGGCCGTTCGAGGTGGGCCAGTTGAACGGCCTCCTCCGCATCCCGCGCCGCTCCGACCAGCTCGAGGGACTCCTCGTTCAGGACCAGATCGGCAAGGGCGTTGCGGGTGAGGGCGTTGTCGTCGGCGATGAGGACGCGAAGCCGCGGCGAGTGCCGATCGAGCGTAACCGGGTGGGGATGGCCCACCCCCGTCTTGCCGTCGACGCCCGGCCCGTAGTACTCGCCCAGGGCCACCGCCTCACGCAAGGGATCTCGCCTCCTCCGGCCGGGCCGACGTGCCCCGCGCGTGGGCGCCATGCTCCACTCCACACCAGGCGGTCGCGGCGACACCGGCCATCACGACTCCCACCCACCGGCCGCGCGAGCACGTCACCACACCGATCGGCACGAGGAGGAAGATCGCCACGGCGAACGGGCCCGTCACCGCGTCGATCCGACCGATCGGCGCGAGGAGGAGCAGTCCGGCCATCACTACGAGTGCTTGTGACAGGCCGACGAAGACCGCCTCGGATCGCGGGAGGAGGGTGCGCCCGACGCCGCGCTTCCCACTCGCCTCGCGCGCATCCCGCTCAGGCGACAGTGTCTCCCACGTCTGGGCCATGCTCCAAAGGTCGGACCCGAGGTGGTCGCGGTTGAGGCTCGCGGACCGGAACGGGTACCAATCCACGCGCAGCCCGGCGCGGCAAACCCACACATCCGCTCCGGCCAGGCTCGCTGGCGTACCACCTGTGGGGTCCCCTCCTGCCCCGGCTTCCGCGGGTTAGCAGCCCGGTGAGATGGAGCACGCTTCCGTTCGTCGCTACCATCGATCGGATGGAGCGACCGTCAGGCCCTCACCGGGACGGGTTCGCGGAGGTCCTTCGACTCGTGACGACCCAACCCAACGGTACCTAGCATCCCTCTGCCAGCCCACCCCCACCGAGGGACACGGGATGGCCCAGATCGACCATGCGCAGGCAAACGCCCCCTGCCGATACCCAAGCAGGGTGGACGTTGCCGCCTGGACGTGCACCGGCACACGTAAGGGGACGATCGTGGGCCGCAGGGCAAGAGCCGAGGGCGTATCCCCGTCGTCTGATGGGACGGGGCGCTCGGTGCTGCCCGAGATCCCGACCGTGAACGGCACGCTCGGGGCGCTCCTGCGGCAGATGCCGACGGTGATCTGGGCGATCGACCGGGACCTTCGCTTCACGCTGTCCGAAGGAGGGGGCCTCGCGGCCCTGGACTCGGGGCCGGGGAAGGCCGTCGGCAAGACCCTGTTCGAGTACTTCGGGACCGAGGACCCGGAGTACCCCTCCATCGCCGTGCACCGCTCGGCGCTTTCGGGCCATCCGGCCACCTACGAGACCGAGTGGATGGGGCGGAGCTTCCACTGCCACGTGGAACCGCTCAGGGACCCGGAGGGGAGGATCACCGGAGCGGCCGGCTTCGCCGTGGACATGACCGAGCGGAAGCTCGCAGAGCAGGAGCTTCGTCAGTCCGAGCTCAAGTACCGAGCGCTCGTGGAGCGGCTCCCCGCCATCGTGTATCTGGGCGAGTACGGGGAGCAGGGCGACTGGCTCTACATCAGCCCGCAGATCGAGCGGCTGCTCGGCTACACGCCGAAGGAGTGGCTCGCGCACCCGCACCCCATGGCGTCGTTCACCCACCCCGAGGACCTTGCGGGGTTCCGGGCGGCAGAGGAGCGCTCGCACCAGACCGGGGAAGCCCTGAGCGCCGAGGTCAGGATGCGTACCAAGGACGGGCGTTGGGTGTGGATCCTCCACGAGGCGGCCGCCGTCCGCGACGGGTCGGGGGTCCCCCTGTTCCTGCAGGGCCTGATGTATGACGTCACCGAGCGCAGGCAATCGGAAGAGGCGCTCCGGCGCGCGAACCGCGCCCTTCGGGTGATGAGCGATTGCAACCAGGCCCTCATCCGCGCTCAGGACGAGACCTCCCTGCTCGCTGACGTCTGTCGGACGATCGTCCAGGTGGGCGGGTACCGCCTGGCCTGGGTCGGCTACGCAGAGCAGGATGCGGGAAAGACGGTTCGTCCCGTCGCCCAGACCGGCTTCGACGAGGGGTACCTCGATCACCTGGAGATCACCTGGGCCGACGAGCCCCGGGGGCGGGGACCGACCGGGGCGGCGATCCGGACCGGACAGACGGTGGTCGCAAGGAGCATCCCGGAGGATCCGACCTTCGCTCCGTGGCGGGAGGAGGCTGTGCGGCGGGGCTATGCCTCCTCCGCGGCCCTTCCGCTGCGGACAGCCGGCGAGTGCTTCGGCGCGCTGAACGTCTACGCCGCGGAGGATGACGCCTTCGATGAGCAGGAGGTGGGCCTGCTCTCCGAGCTCGCGGACGACCTGGCCTTCGGCATCCTCGCCATGCGAGCCCGAGCCGAGCTCCGAGAAACCGTCGCCGCGCTCCGCAGGACCGATCAGCAGCGACGCGATCTCCTCTCACGTGTCGTAACGGCCCAGGAGGAGGAGCGGCGGAGCATCGCCTCAGACATCCACGACGACACGATCCAGGCGCTGATCGTCGTGGGGCTCCGGCTCGGGGTCCTCGGACCTCAGCTGGCCGACCCCGAGCAGCTCAAGGCGCTTGCCACCCTTCAGGGCAGCGTGGGCGAAGCCATCCGGCGGCTGCGGAACCTCATGTTCGAGCTCAGACCCCCGGCGCTTGACAGGGAGGGACTCGCGCCCGCTCTGCACGAGTACCTCGAGCACGTGGCGGCAGAGGCCGGGTTCGACTACCAGATCGAGAACCGTCTTCCCGTGGAGCCTCCCGCCGAGGTGCGGGCGGTGCTCTACCGCATCGTCCAGGAGGCCCTCGTCAACGTGCGCAAGCACGCCATGGCGAAGAACGTGAAGATCGTCTTGGAGCTCCGCGGGGAGGGTGTCATGGCCCATATCCGAGACGACGGGTCAGGCTTTGACGTCGAGGGGTGCAAGCAGAACGGTTCCGAGCACGTGGGACTTCGCAACATGCGGGAGCGGGCCGAGATGGCGGGCGGCTGGTGCAGGATCTCGAGCGCGACTGAGGCCGGGACCGTGGTGGAGGCCTGGGTTCCCTCGAAGGAGGGGGCTCTGGCGGCGTCGGCCTGAGCTCGGGTCCGCTGAGACTGCGTAAGTGTCCATGCCCGGGTGAGACCCTCGTCCCTGCGCGCCGTTTGCAGCCAGGAGGCGATGGAACGGGGTCGCGGTCCTATCGCCCGAACAGACCCCAGGCTCGCCCGGCCTCCCTTTCTGTCGCGTACACGTGGCAGATGCACCAGATCGGACGATTGGAGCAAGAGCTCCAGGAGCGTTTTGAAGGTCACCCGGACGCCGAGATCCTGCGCAGTCTTCCCGACTCGGATTCGCCCCGCAGTCGGGAGAACCTGCGGGAGTCGGGAGAGCTCGGCGCCACACGCGCCGGAGGGCGGCACGGGGCACGTTCGACCCGCCCTGAGGACCATCGCCTGTTCAGCCTGGCCAAATCGCTGCCGAATCCTCTGTTGGGGATCTACGGCAGGAGATGAAGCATGAATCGGGCACCCTGGATCATTGGCGGCAGCATGCAGCAGCGCTCTGCTTCGCTGCGTCGTTGGCTCTTGCTTCCGAGCGTCCTCGTTCCCGTGCTCGTCGTGGCCTCCAGCTTCGCCGTCGCAGCTCCGTCGACGGGAGCCGGTCCGAGGACCGCGAACCTGCACGCGCCCACCCGCGTTCGGCTCGAGCGGGTCGGTGACGCCGTCGCGAGCGGCAGGGTCTCACCCGAGGTCCTAGGGGAGCTCCGCGAGACCGGTCACGCGGATGCCTTCTTGATCTTGGAGTACGAGGAGGCGCTCGCCTCTGCCGAGGGCCAGGCTCCCGAGGGTCCGTCGGCCTCGCGTTCGCGTGCGATCGTCTCCGCCACACGGGTGGCGTACGCGACGAGCAAGGCCCGCGTGCTCGGGCGGCTGCCCGGCGTGCGGTTGCTCCGTGACTTCGACGTGCTGCCCCTCGTCCTGGTCCGGTTCATGTCCACGGCACAGGTGCTCGATGCGGCCAACGACCCCGGTGTCACGGAGATCCGGAACAACGGGGTGAAGGAGCCCACGCTATCCCAGAGCCTCCCGCTGATCCGACAGCCCACCGCCGCGGCGGCCGGGAACACGGGGACCGGGACAGCGGTTGCCGTGCTGGACACCGGTGTGAACTACACGCTCCCCGCCTTCGGGAGCTGCAGCTCGCCGGGCGTTCCGGCGGGCTGCAAGGTGGTCGTGGCACAGGACTTCGCGGCCAACGATGGCTCGCTCGATGACAACGGCCACGGGACAAACGTTGCCGGCATCGTCGTCGGCGTGGCGCCGTCCACCAGGATCCTCGCGCTCGACGTGTTCGGCCCGGGCGGTACAGGCTCGGACGCCGACATCATCGCCGCCGTCAACTTCACGGTTGCCAACGCAGCCACGTACAACGTCCAGGCGATGAACCTCAGCCTGGGTGACGGCACGCACCACACGTCCACGTGCTCGGGCTCGGTGTACGCCGCGCCGTTCGCGAGCGCCCGGGCGGCCGGAATCATGCCCGTCGTGGCGTCGGGCAACGACGCCTACATCGGCGGCGCGTTCATGAACGGCGTCTCGGAGCCGGCCTGCACGCCCGGCGCGATGAGCGTCGGCGCGGTCTACGACGGCAACAACGGAGGTCTGATCTGGGGCACGGCGCCCGACACGTGCACCGACGCCACGACGGCGGCCGACCAGATCACGTGCTTCTCGCAGTCGGTGAGCTTCCTCACGGTCCTCGGCCCTGGGGCGATGATCACCGCGGCCGGCATCACGCAGGGGGGGACATCACAGGCGACGCCACACGTTGCCGGCGCGGTCGCGGTGCTCGCGGCCGCGAACCCGGCCGCCACGCTCGACCAGATCTTGACGGCGATCACGAACAGCGGGCCACTCCTGTTCGACGCGCGCAACGGGGTGTCCAAGCACCGCTTCGACCTTCCGGATGCGATCACGGCGCTGGGCACGGCTTCGTCCGGACCGTCGATCACCTCGTTCACCCCGACCAGCGGTCCGGTCGGGACGTCGGTAGTCATGGCGGGGACCAACTTCACCGGCGCGACGTCGGTGGGGTTCGGAGGTGTCGGCGCGGTCTTCACGGTGAACTCGGCGACGCAGGTCACGGCGACGGTCCCGTCGGGGGCCGTGACCGGCAGGATCACCGTGACCACGCCGAGCGGGACCGCGACAAGCGTCCTTGATTTCACGGTCTCCGGCGGGACCGGACCGACGATCACCTCGTTCACCCCGACCAGCGGTCCGGTCGGGACGTCGGTAGTCATCGCGGGGACCAACTTCACCGGCGCGACGTCGGTGGGGTTCGGAGGTGTCGGCGCGGTCTTCACGGTGAACTCGGCGACGCAGGTCACGGCGACGGTCCCGTCGGGGGCCGTGACCGGCAGGATCACCGTGACCACGCCGAGCGGGACCGCGACAAGCACGACGGACTTCACGGTCCGCGCCGCGGCGGAGCACTCGAGGACGGTGTCGTTCTTCGACGCCGGCAGGAGGGCCAAGGGACAGGTGAGCGTGAACGACGGCTTCGCCGCGTGCGCCTCCGTGGTCCCGATCAAGCTGCAGTCCAAGTCCGGCGCCCGGTGGCGCACCGCGGACACGGGCACGACCTCGGCGACCGGAGGCTTCCGCGCGACCCTGGTCGCGGGCCTGTACCGGATCGTCGCACCGCGGAAGATCCTTGCCTCCGGTGACGTGTGCCTGAAGGCCACCTCACCGACGTTGTCCTGGTTCTAGGCGCGACGGGTCGGGAGCAAGAAGGGGCCGCCGTCCGGCGGCTCCCCTCTCGTGTGTTGAGGGGGGCGAACGCCCTCGCGTCCAGGGTCGCGCCTACACGGACCATCCGGGCGAGCTACGTGATCTGCGGTACCCGATCCGGTTCACCGCCGAACCTGCTCGCGCAGGAATCTGAAGAGGTTCACCGCGACGGCGAACCGTCCGGAGGCCGCCGGCGTCGGCGCCCGACACGCGCGGTTGGAGGGAGACCCGCCCGCCCGGCGTATGACGCCGGCAGAGGCTGACGCGTTCGTCGAGCGTCTCATCGTCGACTGGCTCGGAACGCTCGATTCCGGCGACGTGGACAGACCGGAGGGGCGTTGATGTCGGATCGCCTCCCTGAACTACTTGCCCTTCTCGCGGAACCGGACGACCTCGCGAGGTCCGTCGTGAAGTCCGTCGATGCGAATACCGACGGCCAGCGGGTGACCGTGGGTCTGTTCGCCTCCGCGTGGGAGATCTACCTGGGCATCCGTGCTTTGCTGGAGCGCGTTTCGCTGAGGAGGCTCGCATGCTCTGGCGAACGCTGCTCGACGACACCGCGCTGCTGATGTGGTTCGTCCGCCATCGCGACCAGCTCGAGGAACTCGCGCTTCGCTTCTACTACACCGGCGCGAATCGCTCAGCTCGCATTCAGGAGCTGGCTGCAGCTAACGGCTACGACTGGGCAACGGAGATGGAGACGGAGCGCCTGGCGGAACTCGAAGCGATTCACGAAGCCGCAGCCGAGGGAGGCATCACACTTCGCGAACTCCCCCACACCTTCCAACTCCTTCAGGATCTACAGCAGGAGAAGCTCTACTACTGGCACGTGCATGCGAGCCAGATCATTCACTCGACACCGATCGGGCTATCCCAACGGCTTCGAATATTCGCAGGTAGTGCCCGGCAGCTGGCACTCGTTTCGCAGGACCCACAGGACGTCGGCGTGGCTACCGGCCTCAGGAGGATCCGGTTGTGGCGCGATCCTTGAACGGAGTCCCAGCCGGATGCGCGTTCGAAGGCGTCTCCGCCGGCGTCTCCGCCCGCCGA
>CAYUSA010000086.1:0-8251 GCA_964447335.1 uncultured Actinomycetes bacterium | reverse complement strand
CTCGGGTTGCCGTCACTTCTTCATCTTGCCGCATATGCAGCGCAGGTCCTGATCCCGGCGCGATGGTCGCGATGACGTCAACATCGGGATGGAGACGAAGGCAGGGGGCGGGATCCTCGGCGGCTGAAGCGGAGCATGCTCGGCGGGGAGTCGTTCTTCATCAACACCTACACCGCGCAAGGCGGACCGGGCGAGGTCACGGTTGGACCGTCGCTCCCCGGGGACATCGTCCACCTGGCGCTCACCGGCCAGACCGTGTTCGTGCAGTCGGGCTCCTACCTCGCCTGCGGCACGGGCATCGAGGTCGACACGGAGTGGGGCGGCGCGAAGACGTTCTTCTCGAGCGAGGGCTATTCCTGCTGAAGTGCGCGGGCAACGGGGACGCCGGATCCGGTTGATCGTTGACGGTGGCTCCGGTTGATGCTTGAACACCGGCCCGCACGCTCGTCTCCTTGTCTCGGCACCGGTCGAGAGCCAGGAGGTGCAGCGTGCTCGTGGAGCTCAGCGTCATGGAGCCGCGGTACCAGGCGGTGCTCGCCGTCGTGCAGGACGGCTGGAAGGTGGTCGAGGTAGCACGGCGCCTCGGGGTCTCCAGGCAGACCGTGCACGCCTGGATCGCGCGCCACGAGCATCCTCATCCCCGTCGTGGTCTTGCTCGTGATGCTCGACCGTACCGAGGTCAACCGCGTGTTCTCGATCGCGGCGCAGGCCCGGATGAACGAGATGGGCGAGCGGCTCCCGCGGATGAAGAAGCGGTGGGTGGCGGTCATCGACAGCCGGACACGCGCGAGTCACATCGAGGCCAGCGGCCAGGTCGTCCCCTTCGACGGGTTCTTCACCGTCGGCGGCGAGAAGGCCCAGTTCCCCCGTGACCCGGTCCTGTCAGCCGGCGAGACTGTGAATTGCCGCTGCCATTCTGTGCCGCTGCTCGACGACGAGGTGATGGAGGACCTGGGGGTCCCGCCCGAGACCGTCCCGACTGTGGAGCCCGAGCCCCCTGTCCCGGCAGCGGGACAGCCCGACGCGAACGCGTGGCTGCGCGAGGGCGAGATCACCGACCTGAAGAAGTACGGGACCGTCAGCACCAACGAGATGTGGACGGGCACGATCGGGGACCGCTTGGTCCTGATCAAGCCCGAGGCGGGTCTTGAGATGAGCGAGATGCGCGACCTCATCACGCCCGGTCTGGACCTCGCTCGCGAGGAATCGGCGCTGTTCATGGCCGGGGAGTTCGGCGAGGACCTGCTGACACCTGCCCTCGTCGTGCGCGAGGTCGAAGGCCTCGGGCGCTCGATGGTGGCCGAGTTCATCGAGAACGCCAACCGGACCGACGCCGACGTCCTGGAACTCCTGGCTTCCTTCGGCTTCGGTGGCCCGCAGGTCGCCGGCGACCTGCGCTACGCGGACATGCGGACCATGATGCTGTTCGACTCCGTGATCGGCAACTTCGACCGCCACCTCGGGAACCTCCTCGAGGTGCAGTCGATCGGGGACGCGGGCATCATCAGGCGCCTGTGGCGATCGACCACGGACTCTCGTTCCCCACCGCCGGGACCGAGGCCTGGGGCGAGGCGTACCTGCTCGACATTCTCGCGCACTACGGCAGGAGCGCGCTCGACGCGCGGCAACTCGCCCTGCTCCAGCGCCTGCTGGCCGGCGAAGAGCGGATCGTGCGGGAGCTCCTGGACCGCGGCCTGCGGAACGAGGAGATCGACGCCATGTTGGCCCGGATCAAGTGGCTGATCGCCGAGGGGCGCCTGCCGAAGGCGGCCGAGCTCCTGGACGGCACGATGTACGGGTCCTGAGCGCGGCGGGGAGCTACGGTGTAGCCATGAAGGTCGAACTGCGTGATCACCGTGGTGTGGTGGGCGTGGTCGAGCTGCGCGACGCTGTCGCGGTGCCCGACGAGCGCGCCCGCAAGATCCTGACCACACTTGTGGTCGTGGTGCCGGGCGATCCGAAGCGCCGGCTCCAGTTCGACGACGGGGAGACCTACCTCGAGGCCTTGCAGCACAACCTCCGGGGGACCTACCTGTGGGCGAGCGCACCGATCGACTGAAGGTCGAGGGCTGGCCTCCTCGGGAGGCCCTGCCACGGGCCTCCCATTCGCCGAGGTTGGTCGGGATATCTCGGTTGTGTTCGGGACCAGCCCGTCGAACTCCAGATCGAGGCAAATCTTGGGCTTCCGGCACAGCTGCTTGCGCGACAGCAGCACCTCGCGCGGCTTCGAGAGACCCACGACGGGGTCGGAGACCTGGACGTCCAGATGGGTTAGCCCTACTGCTCGCAATTCACCTCGCTCTCCGCGTCGCACGTGTCCTGGCCGTTCCCGCCGTCCACGGTGTCGGACCCATCATCGCCAAACAGCGAATCGTTTCCGTCTCCTCCGGAGATGGTGTCATCGGCGCCGTCCCTGTGGAACCGAATCACAGACATGGGTGGGCGATCACCCTCGCTGTCTGCTCCGTGCACGCCGTCCGCCCAGATTTGTAGGACCGCCGAGCCAGTGATGAAGTCCACGCCCGCGTACTGCTTCATGAGACGCGCCTCTGGGTGGAAGACTTCGAGCGAGTCCCGACCCGGATCGAAGATCTCGACGAGCGGTTCCTCGGGCAGGGCCGACACGTTCAGCCAGACCCGGTCGGACTCCGGTCGGATCGGCAGGTTGTGCTCCCGCCACAGCTGCTTCCTGCCTTCCCTCCCGCGAGCGGCCAGGAGATATGCATCGCGAACCTGCTGCTCTGTCATCGGAACGGTCCGGGAGCCCACCCTCGCGTAATAGCGGCCCTCGCCGTACGCGTCGACTCGGTAGGGCCCAAGAGGCGAACGACTCACCTTGGCCACGAGGACGAAGCCGTCGCCTCCGTCGATGATCGACAGGGATAGGAGCAGCGGAGGCTGGATGCCGGCTCGTACGACGTCTTCTGCCACGCCGACCAGTGATCGATCCTTCAGTCCAGGTGTCCCCGACGGAACACCCTCGTTTCCTTGGTCCTCTTCGATGCCGAAGACAACTGCGCCGCCGCCCCCATTCCCCATGCCCGACAGATCCTTCAGCAACTCCTTGCGGTCGCCCACTCCATCCAGATTCAGTTCTCGCTTGTACTCGAGCGAGGAGTCCTCGGGGATCTTCGAGCGAACGAGCCGGTCAAGATCGTCAGGGGATTCGAGTCGCAGACCCAGCATCTCCGCGTGAGCCTATCCCTGTCAGATGGTGGTAGGAAGCTGGGAGACTCCAGCCGTGAAGGCGAAACCGAACACCACCTTCATCCTCGTCGGCCCGTCACGTCTCGCACCCGATCCCGTCGTGTCGCCGTCGAAGCCATGGGGGTCAGGCGGGCGGCTCTTCGTCACGTGGCCGTCCACTCGCCGGACGCGGGTCGGATAGAACGCTCCCACGGTCGACGGACCGCTCTCGCCAACGAGGCCCTGCGGAGCCTCAAGCGGCAGCTCGCGAAGGTCGTCTACCGCCACATGGTCGCCGATCGCGGTCAGATGCACACTGCCGATCGGCCGCGCCGAACGCCAGGACTAGCTGCGGGTGGTTCCAACTACGCCTGGCCAAGCGGACGCAGGGCCGCGATGACCTGGATGCGGATGAGCTCGTCCGCCTCCAGGTCGCACAGGACCTCGACCATCCCTTCGTCCCCACGTTCGTAGAACTGGCGGACCACATCGGCGCGGACGTTCGATGGGGACGAGAGCACCTTCAGCAAGTCGTGCGGGAGCACCGGTTGGAAGGCTGCCCAGCTTGGCGTTCCAGTCGGTCACCCGACCCCTAGCAACCTGAGGGCCGGCCACGACCCGGTCGCAGCCTGCACATCGCTCTCAGACACGAGCACGTAGCCCCACTTCACCCCCGCGGCCGGGTCGGCGCTGACGTGCTGAGCCCAGCGCTTCGCCGCCTCTCTCTTGCCCGCCACGTCCGCGCTCGTCATCTCCTTGTCCATCTTCACCTCGACGACCCAGTGGGCACCGTCCTTCTCGATGACGATGAAGTCCGGGTTGTACTCGCGCCCGGCGCTCGACCACAGGATGGGGAGATCTCCTCGCTGGAGGCGCACCCAGAGCCTCACCTCGGCCCCACCGTCGATGATATTTGCGGCGTCGCGCTCCGTTCCCGAGTCGAACCAGTCCTGCTCGTACAGCGACTTCTTGAAACCCTCGTACCCGACGCCTTTCTTGAACGGCCCGAGGCGGTCGCTGGAGGTCACGGGTCGGCCCGTGCGCACTTTGTTCAGCTCGATGATCTCCACCACGTCGTCGTACTCGGGCTTCGCGGCGAACTTTCGGGCCTCGTCGGTGACGAGTCGGACGAGTCTCGCGGCGGCGCGGTCGAAGTAGCTGGTGAGAAGCTCGGCCGCGTCCTTCCCGAGACCCTTCATGAACGCCTCGATGATCGGGGCAACGGCCGCTCGCTCCTGGGCTCGGGCCGGGACGACTGGAGCGGCGAGAATCAGGTCCGTGAGTTTCGAACGAAGGTCTTCCAACGGCAGGAGCGAGGGCGGGGAATCGATCTTGTCGACCGCCTCGACCCGCACGACCTCGGCCCGGCGAAGCCCGTCGGGTCCCTCCACGACCCGGGCGCTGAGGACCGTTCGCCGGAGCTCCGCTTCGGGGTTCGTGGCGAGCAGCTCCCCGAGCTTCCGGAACGCCGCGTGGTCGGTGATGTCCGCGAGCGAGAACTTGCTCTCGACCGCCGTCATGCGGAGACGCGGGATCTTGAGCGGGCCGATCCCCTCGCGGGGAGCGAGCTGGACCGCCAGCTGGGTGACCTGCGCCTCCGCCGCCGCGGTGTAGTCCTCCACGCTCTCGACGACGGCGCTCTCGGAGGTTTCCACCTCGCTGGCCGCCGGCCCGATGACCACGGGACGTTCCGTCTCGGTCGTTTCCCGCACGACGACGAGCTGACCCTCCGCGTTCTCCTTCACGATCGCGCGCGTACGGCGGTCGATGAACTCCTCATTGAGGACGCCGGCCTTCTTCAGCAGATCCTCGTACCGTTCGTGGGCCAGCACCTCCAGCGTGTCGAGCAGTTCAATCCCCGTGTACTCACCGAACGGGAGCCGCAGGCCGCGCCCGAGCGTCTGCTCAGTCAACAGCTCCGAGACGAGGGCGCGCAGGGACGCGATGACGTACACGTTCTTGACGTCCCACCCCTCCTTGAGCATCCCGACCGCGACGACGATCCGGTACGGGTTGTCGTCATCCTCGAGCTTGGCCAGCTCCGCCAGCGCCTCGTCCGCTTTGTCGGAGTGGACGGTCAGCACCTTCCCAACGTACTCACCGCCCGAGAAGCCGGGGTCCTCGGCAACCCGGGCCGTCTCCTCTGCGTCCTCGATGGACTTCGCGATGACGAACATCACGGGGTTGACCGGCGTCGCGCCGGTCTGCTCACACCACCGGGCGATCGCCTTCGCCTTCAGCTCGAGGAGCCGCACGCCGTCCAGCAGCTTCGTCTCGACGTCCGACCGGTCGTCCTTCCGACCCACCACCACCGGCGTCTTCACGAGCTTGTCGGCGATTGCCGCCGCGAGCGGGTAGCGGTAGACGATCAGCTCCTGCGGTGTGCTCTTCGCCGGCGTTGCCGTCAGCCCGATCAGCGCCCACGGATTCAGCTCGCGGACGGTCGCCGAGAACTTCGCCCCGTAGTACATATGATGCTCGTCCGCGAACACCACGAGGCGATCGAGCGACTGCAGGTGCGCGTAGAAGGCCGTTCCGAGACCCTCCTGGAACTTGTGCGTCTTGCGCCCAACCTTCGTCTCCGGCTTGAGGAGCGCCTGGACCGTGAAAACGTAGAGCTTGACCTGATCCGGATCGTCCATCGCCGCGCGTATCGCTGGCGTCGCGAAGTTGTCGCTCGTGATGACGACCGGCGTGACCTCCATACCGCCCAGCAGGCTCTTCGGGTTGCCGGGCGTGAAGTTGGCGACAGTCTTCTCGAGAATCGTGCGGCCCGGCGCTACGACCGCAAAGTCGCGGACCCCATCGACGGCGAGGTACTCGATGGCTGCAGCCATGATGTAGGTCTTGCCGACGCCGGTCGCCACGTCGACGACACCCTCGAAAGGCGGCTCTCTCCCGTCCAAGTCGTAGTGCTGCGCCAGCGTTGCAGCGACGCTCTCGAGCGCCTCCTTGTTGGGCTGGCGGAGATCAAGCCTGGCCGCGATTGCCTCGATGCGGTCGCCGTCGAAGACCTCAGTTTCGGTCAACGCGCGCCCACCTCGACGGGCTCGGGCACTTCCAGGCTCTTCGGCGTCCACGTCGTCGCCTGCCGGTACTCGTGAAGGATGGACTGCGGGATCTTCCGAATCGTCGAGCCGGGCCGGAGCGCGCGAACCACGTCTCGGGCCGCGGGGTCTACGGCCGTTCCGCAGATGACCACCCTCTCCTCGGGGGCCAGGGACTCCACCAGCACTCGAACGACGTCCTCGCTCACCAGGCCGTCGATAACGGCAAGTCGGGCGCGCCCCCGACGCCCGGCGAAGGGAGCATCAGCTTCGTACTCGAAGTGCAGTTGGGCGGCGGTCGCCTCCGCGAGGGCGCCGTTGGTCGCCCACTCCGGCAGAACCACGACCCCGGCGTCATCGGCGAACATCGACGGCGCCACGTCGAGGATGCGGAAGCTGCCGCCACCTTTCCACTCGACCGTATCCGTGATGCCTCCCGGATCCTCTCCAGCGAGAACCTTGGTCAGACGGGGAATCGCGTAGGTGTCGAGCGTCTCGGCGCTCCACTCAATGCCTACCCATCGCCGCCCAGTCTTTTGCGCCACAGCAGCAGTCGTTCCCGACCCGAGGAAGCAGTCGAGCACCACGTCGCCAGGATTTGACGCAATCGTGAGTATCCGGTGCAGCAGCCTCTCCGGTTTTGGAGTAGCAAACGGCTCCAGGTCGGGAAACATCTTCTTCAGGTGATCGCGTTTTGCCTCCTGATTGAAGCCAGCTTCGTCGGCCGACCACCAGGTGCGCGGTACCACGCCTTCTTGCGCCTGCGACAGATAGGTCTTGATGATCGGGAGACCGTCGCCCTTTCGTCCGAAGTAGACCCGCCCTTCGCCAAGCGCCTTCTGGAATGTCTCGCGGCTGAAGGCCCAATATCGACCTGTTGGGGGGACGGCAACGCGGCCCGACGGGGTCGTGATCGGCCATCGAGTCATTTCGGAGCCACTCTTTGCCGTGCTGTTGTCGCCTTGCAACCACGGCCCTCGAGGGTCATTGTCCGGGTTCTTGTAGCGACTCTCTTGCGCGACGGACCGGGGAATGAGATTCCGGGAGTCCTTCCAAGCCTCCCGGTCACGTGCGAATACCACGATGTAGTCGTGGACGGACGATATGTCCGTGTCACTTCGCCGACCCTTGTCCTTTTCCCAAACGATCGTCGCGACAAAGTTCTCCCGCCCGAACAGTTCGTCCAGCATGATGCGTGCGTAAGCTGCCTCGGAATCGTCCAGGTGCACCCAGACCGAGCCATTGGGAGCGAGAAGCTCTCTAGCGCGCAAGAGACGGTCGCGGATCATCGTCAACCAGACTGAGTGCTCCAGCGCGTCGTCGTAGTGCAGGAACGACTGCTGCGTATTGAAGGGCGGGTCGAGGTACGCGAGCTTGACCTTGCCGACGTACTCGCGCTCGAACTCTGGCAGCCGGCTCAATGACGTCAGCGCGTTCAGCGCGTCCCCGCGAATGAGGAGGTTGTCCTTCGCCCGTGAGCGATCCGCGTGCACGTCTCCAACCGTCCCCGCGTCGTGCAGCAGTCGGACCTCCGCAACTCGGTAGTCGGACGGCGACACCCACTCGTAGGACCCGTCCTCGTGCGCCAGGAGCCGCTCCGCCTTGTTGGTCCACGTCAGCTCAAGGCGGCCCTCGTACGCAGGCACAGCGCTCCTTTCTCCGGTTGGCCGAAGGATAGCCCGGACCTTCGTCCGGAGTATCGCTTCTGACAGGAACCGACACCGAAGACACGAAAGCCCGGCCTAGGCCGGGGCCTTGTGTAGGAGACGTCAGCCTGCGCTGGGGTTGCCGCATTGGCAGAGGCCAGATGACCGAGCTAGTGGGCAACCACAGGCGCAACGGAGCTCACCTCCAGGCGTTCGCGTTCACGCCGAGTCAGCACCAGCCGCAGCCTCGGTTGGTTCCTCGCCGTTCGGAGCGAGCAGATCACCCAGCACGGACGCCGCCACCTGGTCCGAAGCCTGCTCGATCGGCGACGTCCCGCCGGCAGAGTTCGAAGCCACCCGCTACGATGCCGT
>CAYUSA010000085.1:0-8403 GCA_964447335.1 uncultured Actinomycetes bacterium | reverse complement strand
CCCGGCGGAGATCCATGCCGTCGTCGGCGAGAACGGCGCGGGCAAGTCGACGCTGATGAAGATCCTCTACGGCATGCTCCGACCCGACGGCGGGACGATCTCGGTGGACGGACGACCGGTCCACTTCCGCTCCCCCAAGGACGCGATCGCGTCGGGGATCGGCATGGTCCACCAGCACTTCATGCTCGCGACCAACTTCACGGTGCTCGAGAACGTCGTGCTCGGATCGGAGCCGGCGCACGCGGGCGCCCTGGACTTCGGCCAGGCCCGGGCCCGGATCCGCGAGCTGTCCGAGAGCCACGGCGTGCCGCTCGACCCCGACCGGTTGACGGAGGACCTCGCCGTCGGCGAGCGGCAGCGCGTCGAGATCGTGAAGGTGCTGTATCGGGGCGCCCGGATCTTGATCCTCGACGAGCCGACGGCGGTGTTGGTGCCGCAGGAGGTCGTGGAGCTCTTCGGGCAGCTGCGCAAGCTGAAGGCGCAGGGCGTCACGATCATCTTCATCTCCCACAAGCTCGACGAGGTGCTCGAGATCGCCGACTCGATCACGGTGGTCCGGGCCGGTCACACCGTCGCCACGGTGAAACCCGCGGACGTCACGGCCCGCCAGCTGGCCGAGCTCATGGTCGGCAGCGAGCTCCCCACGCCGGAGACGAGGGAGTCCACGGTGACCGAGGACGTCGTGCTGTCCGTCCGTGACCTCGGCGTGCGCATCGGCGAGCGATGGGCGCTCGAGGGCGCCACCTTCGACATCCGCCGCGGCGAGGTCGTCGGGATCGCCGGCGTCGAGGGCAACGGGCAGCGTGAGCTCGTCGAGGCCCTCATGGGGCTCCGGAAGCCCAACGCGGGGACGATCCTGCTGGCCGGAACCGACGTGACCGCGTTGTCCACGCGACAGCGTCGGGAGGACGGGATCGGCTACATCTCCGAGGACCGCCAGGGGCGCGGGCTGCTCCTCGCCTCCCCCCTGTGGGAGAACACGATGCTCGGGCACCAGACGGTCGCGCCCTTCTCGCGCGGACCCTGGGTGAGCAAGACGGGGGCCCGCCGACGGACCGAGGAGGTCATCCGCGAGTACAACGTGATGACGCCCGGGCCGGACACGTCCGCCCTCGCGCTCTCCGGGGGGAACCAGCAGAAGCTGATCGTCGGCCGCGAGATGACGGCAGGGCCGAAGGTGCTGATCGCGGGCCAGCCGACCCGAGGCATCGACGTGGGCGCGCAGGCCGCGGTGTGGGAGCAGATCCGCGAGGCGAGGGCGGCCGGGCTCGCCCTGCTGTTGATCTCCGCGGACCTCGAGGAGCTGATCGGCCTCTCGGACACCCTCTACGTCATCCTGCGGGGGCGCCTCGTCGCCCGGCTCGATCCGGCGACCGTCACACCGGACGAGCTCGGCTCGTACATGACCGGAGCGAAAGAGGCGGGGGCGGCGTGAGCAAGCGTCTGCGGATCCGCCTGCTTTGGCTGCTCGTGCCGGTCTCGGCGATCGTCCTCGCCATCGGCGTGTCATCGATCGTGTTGCTGTCGATCGGCGAGAGTCCCATCGCCGCGTTCCGGTCGATGTTCCGCTACGGCACGCAGGGGAACTCGGTCGCCTCGATGGTGAACCGCGCGGTCCCGCTGTTCGTGGCCGGCCTCGCCGTGGCCATCGGGTTCAAGATGAACCTGTTCAACATCGGCGTGGAGGGCCAGTACCGGATCGCCACGCTGCTGGCTGCCGCGGCCGGTGCCGCGGTCACGCTGCCGGCGCCGCTGCACATCGCGTTCATCATGATCGTCGCCATGCTGGCCGGCGCCGGGTGGGCGAGCATCGCCGGCATGCTGAAGGTGAAGCGTGGCGTGCACGAGGTCGTGTCCACGATCATGCTCAACTCGATCGCGACCGGCCTCGGAGCCTACCTGCTGGCCAACTACCTGCGGAAGCCGGCCGTGGGCAGTGAGCTGCTGATCGCGACGCCGCAGATCCCGCCGTCGGGGCAACTTGGTCCACTGACCCAGATCGGCGGCGAGGATCTCCGCTCGTTCCTGCTCATCGCCATCGCGCTCGGTGTCTTCGTGTACGTCCTCATCTGGCGGACCCGGTTCGGGTACGACCTGCGCGCGTCCGGGATCAACCCCGACGCGGCGCGGGTCTCCGGCGTGGACCCGAACGGGATGATCATGCGCACGATGATGATCTCGGGCGCGATCGCCGGGCTGATCGGCATGAGCGACCTCTTCGGGTTCTTCCACGCGTACACCCTGGACTTCCCGACCGGGCTCGGCTTCGAGGGCATCGCCGTCGCGCTCGTCGGCTTGAATCACCCCGCCGGGATCGCGATCGCGGCGCTCGTCTTCGGATGGGTGGACCGAGCCGCGCAGATCCTCGACCTCGAGGGGATCCCGAAGGAGGTCATCGTCATCACGAAGGGCGTCATCATCCTGTCGGTCGTCATCGCCTACGAGATCGTCCGTCGCCTGGTGCTGTCACAGGAGGTCAAGGCGGCGGCCGAGGAAACGCGACGACTCGAGGAGCAGAAGGAGGCGGTGGCGGCGTGAGCTGGGGCGGGACCGACACCGCGTTGGCGCAGGCCCAGGCGGGCCGCCGTCTGGACACGCGTCGGATGCTCGTCCTCCTCGGCGGGGTCGTCGTCCTGCTCTCCGGCGTCCGATGGATCACCTCGGCCCCCGACCTCACGTCGAGCGGCACCTACGGCGCCGCCCTGCGCCTCGCCGTGCCGATCCTCCTCGCCGCGCTCGGCGGCCTGTACGCGGAGCGGACCGGCGTCGCGAACATCGGCCTCGAGGGCATGATGATCCTCGGCACCTGGTTCGGCGCCTGGGGAGGCGTGGAGTTCGGCGCCTGGTGGGGCGTCGTGCTCGGCATCCTCGGCGGAACTGCCGGCGCCCTGGTGCACGCCGTCGCCACGGTCAGCTTCGGCGTCAACCAGATCGTGTCCGGCGTGGCGATCAACATCCTCGCGGCCGGCGTCGCGCGGTTCCTGTCGGTCGTCGCCTTCACGGGTCAGGGTGGCGGCGCCACGCAGTCGCCGCAGGTCACCTCGGAGCTCCCCCGCCTCACGGTGCCGGTGCTCGCCGGCGGCGAGTTCTTCGGCTGGCAGTCGCCGGACACGCTCGGCTGGCTCGAGCGCCATCACTGGTTCCTGATCTCGGACGTGAGCGCCATGCTCCGGGGGTTCATGGTCGAGCTGTCGCTCCTCACCGTGATCACGCTGCTGCTCGTGCCCGCGACGTACTTCTTCCTGTGGCGGACGCGGCTCGGGCTGCGGATGCGCTCGGCCGGCGAGAACCCGTGGGCCGCCGAGTCGCTCGGCGTGCGCGTCTACACGATGAAGTACATCGGCGTGCTCATCTCCGGCGCGCTCGCGGGTCTGGCAGGCGCGTTCCTGGTCCTCGAGGCGGCCGGGATCTACCGCGAGGGGCAGACCGGGGGCCGCGGCTTCATCGGGCTCGCGGCGATGATCTTCGGCAACTGGCGCCCGAGCGGCGCGCTGGCGGCGGCCGGTCTGTTCGGCTACGCGGACGCCCTGAACCTACGTTCTGCGGAGGCCGTCCACGCGGTCCTGCTGTTCGTCGCGATCGCGCTCATCGCCCTCGGAGCCTGGTACCTGTACAAGCGGCGGGTGTTCGGGGGCGTCTTGGCGATCGTCCTCGGCGTGATCACGTTCGTCTGGTTCGCGGTGACCGAGAGCGTGCCGCGCCAGTTCATCTTCATCACGCCGTACGTGGCGACGCTGCTCGTGCTGGCCGTCGCGTCGCAACGGTTGCGCATGCCGACGTACGACGGCATCACGTTCCGCAAGGGCTCACAGATCACCTGAGGTTGCACGCGATGACCGTCGACCGGGTCGCCGAGGTGCGCGAGCGGGTGGATGCCTCCACGTTCCACCGCACCTTCGGCATGACGCTCGAGCACGTCGCCGAGGGTGAGGTGGACCTCGCGCTCGAGGCCGGCCCCGAGCACCTGAACCTGATGGGCACGGTGCATGGCGGGGTGCTCGCGACGCTCGCGGACTCCGCCACCGGTCTCGCCTACCGGACCGTGCTCGAGCCCGGGATGACGTTCACCACGATCCAGCTCCAGATGACATACCTGTCGCCGGGACGCGCGGGCAGGCTCGTCGCCCGCGGGCGGGTGGTGAAGCGCGGGCGGCGGACCGGCTACGCGGAAGCGGACATCGTGAACGGGGAGGAGCGGCTGCTCGCGAGGGCGACGGCGCTGCTCGCCGTCATGCCCGAGTCGGCTCAGTAGTCGATGTCCATCTCTTCCATCGCCTTCGGCAGCTCGGCGATCGCGCCCTGGAGCTGCATGAGCAGCATCATGCTGCCGTTCACCTTCAGCTTGCCCGTCATGAAGGCCGAGACGGGGCTGACCTCGCTGCGCGCCATGCCCGCGGCCGTCTCGTAGTCCTGCGTGATCGTCGCGTCCGGCTGCTCGACGTCGCCCGAGCCCATGTCGATCTGGCCGTTCTCGATCTTGATCCAGTAGCGCCGCTCGCCCTGCGGCCCGCCGGTGATGACCTGCTGGAGCTTCGCCTTCGAGGTGCCGGCGTTCTGGCGGAACGACTCGCTCGCGTTCAGGCGCTGCTTGACTTCCTCGACCCACTCGTCGGACAGGAACTGGACGGGCACGATCTCCTCCTCGGGACTGGCGTTGCGAACGTTCCGCGCAGTCTATCGGCTCGGCTCCGCCGCGGGTTCGGACGACTTCACGCGCCGGCCCGCGGCCCGGCCATCGTGAGCGCCATGATCGCCTTGCCGGTGTGCAGGCGGTTCTCGGCCTCGTCGTAGACCACCGAGTGCGGCCCGTCGATCACCGCGTCGGTGACCTCGGTGCCTCGGTCGGCCGGCAGGCAGTGCATGTAGAGGGAGTCCGGCTTCGCGATCGCCATCCGCCGCTCGTCGCAGATCCAGTCCGTGTACCTCGCGGCATCGGCGAGCGCAGCCTTCTCGTCCGTGAACAGGTCGAGCCGTCCCCACGACTTCGGGTATGCGACGTCGGCGCCCTCGAACGCGGTGTCCATGTCGTCGGTGAACGCGATCGTGCCGCCGCCGGCGGCCGCGGCCTCCTTCGCGCGCTCGACCACGTCGGGCATGAGGTCGAAGCCCGGCGGGTGCGCGAGCACGACCTCGATGCCGAAGCGCGGCAGCAGCGTGAGCAGCCCCTGTGGGACCGAGAGTGGCTTCGCGTACGACGGAGCGAACGCCCACGAGACCGCGACCTTCAGGCCGCGCAGGTCGGCGCCGCGCTGCTCTCGGAGCGTCATCAGGTCGGCGATCGTCTGCGTCGGGTGGTCCACGTCGCACTGCAGGTTGATGATCGGCACGTCTGCCCAGCGCGCGACCTCGCGCATGTACGTGTTCCCCTCCCCCGGCACGAGGTCGTGGCGGATCGCGATGCCGTGGCCGTAGCGGCCGAGGATGATCCCCATGTCCTTCGGGCTCTCCCCGTGCGCGACCTGCGTCTTCTCGGCGTCGAGGTAGTGCGCGTGGCCGCCGAGTTGCGTCATCCCGGCCTCGAACGCGTTCCGCGTCCGCGTCGACTTGTCCAAGAAGAGCATGAAAAGCGTGCGGTCCGGCAGCAGGCGGTGCGGCTCGTCTCGCCGGAAACGATCCTTCAGGTCCGAGGCGAGGGCGACCGCCTCGTCGATCTCCTCCACGGTCCAGTCCAGCGTCTCGATGTAGTCGCGCCCGCGCAGGGCCTCGGCGACGGTCATGTCGGCTCCTTCCGTTTCAACGCGCTCTGCCCGAGGTCCAGGCCGAAGTACTTCGGCATCGGCTCGGGGCCGGGCACCTCGGGCGACGGTGCCCACCCGGCCGAGACCGCAGGCCCGCGGATCCCGACGATGTCGTCGGGGCGGACGGGCGCGCGGTTGAGCTCGCGCCCGGTGGCGTCGCGGATGGCCGCGACGACGGCGGCGGTCGTCACGATCGTGGCGCCCTCGCCGACGCCCTTCGCGCCGTAGGGCACGTCGGGTTCGGGGACCTCGACGATCTCGGTCACCACGTGGGGCATGTCCAGGGTCGTCGGGATGAGGTAGTCGGTGAAGGTGGGGTTCGCGATCACGCCGTCGCGGACCTGGAGCTCCTCCATGACCGCGAGGCCGAGCCCCTGGGCCGTCCCGCCCTCGCTCTGCCCCTCGACGGCCTGCGGGTTGATCGCCGCCCCGACGTCGAGCGCCGACGCGATCTGCACGACGCGGACGAGCCCGAGCTCCTCGTCGACCTCGACCACCGCGCGCTGGGCGGCGAACGCGAACATCACGTGCGGGTCGCCCTGCCCCCGCTCGTCGAGCGGCGACGTCGGTCGGTGGTGGAAGGTCCGCTCCGCGCTGATCGGCTCCTCGAGCAGTTCCGCGACGGGAAGGACCGGCACGCCGTCGAGCAGCACCTCGCCCTCGGCGAGCGAGAGCTCCCCGGCGCCCTCGAGTCGTGCGGCGGCGCGCCGGAACAGCTCCTCGCGCGCCGCGGCGCACGCGAGCCGCACCGCGCCGCCCCCCATGAACGTCTGGCGCGACGCCGAGGTCGAGCCGGCCGAGTCCACCGTGGTGTCCGCGGCGTGCAGCACGACGCGGTCGATGCCGAGCTCGGTCCGCGCGACCTGCGTGAGGACGGTCGAGAGCCCCTGCCCGCACTCGACGCCGGCGCTGTGGACCTCGGCGACCGGGCCGTCCGGTCCCGCCGAGAGTGTCACGCGGGCCTCGTGGAAGTCGTCGAAGCCCTCGCTGTACGCGACGTTCTTGAACCCGAGCGCGAACCCGACGCCGCGCTTCAGCGCCTCGCCGCGGCCGACGTTGCCGGCGCCGCCGGGGAACGTGATGGGATCGCGCATCGCCGGCGGCTCGGGCTCGGGGGGCAGCGGGATCGCCGCGCACCGCTCGATGACCTCGCGGACCGGCGCGCTCCCGCGGAGCACCTGGCCGGTCGGCAGCACCGAGCCCGTCTTCACAGCGTTCCGCAGCCGCAGCTCGATCGGATCGACGCCGAGGGCGCGCGCGAGCTCGTCCATCTGGCCCTCGTACGCGAAGCAGACCTGCGGCGCGCCGAACCCGCGCATCGCGCCGCACGGCGGGTTGTTCGTGTACACCGCCGTACCCTCGATCCGCGCGTTCGGCACCTCGTAGGGGCCGGCGGCGAAGGTCGTCGCGTTGCCGATGACGGCTGGCGAAGACGATGCGAAGGCTCCGCCGTCGATGAGCAGTCGAACGCGCACGTTCACGAGGCGACCGTCTCGCGTCGCGCCCGTCCGGATCCAGATCCGCGACGGGTGCCGGTGCACGTGCGCGAGGAACGACTCGCGGCGGTCGTACGACATCTTGACCGGGCGGCCGGTGTGGAGCGCAAGCATGCAGGCGTGGATCTGCATGTGGAGGTCCTCGCGCGAGCCGAAGGCGCCGCCGAGGCCCGCGAGCGTGATCCGCACCTTGTCCTCGGGCAGGTTCAGGCACGGTGCGATCTGCTGGCGATCGACGTGCAGCCACTGGGTGGTCACGATGAGGTCGACCCCGTCCTCCGCTGGGATCGCGAGCCCGGCCTCGGGGCCGAGCGGCGCCTGGTCCTGCATGGCCGTCTCGTAGTAGCCCTCGACCCAGACCTCGGCCTCGGCGTCGGGGTCACCGTGCTCGATCGTGACGTGCCGAACGACGTTGCCCCACTCGTGGATCCTCGGCGCGTCCGCGTCCAGCGCCCGTTCCATGTCCGTGATGGCCGGCAGGATCTCGTAGTCGACCTCGATGCGCTCGAGGGCGCGACGCGCGAGCTCGGGTGTCTCGGCGGCGACGATCGCCACCGGCTCGCCCGCGTAGCGGACCTGGTCCCACGCGAGGACGGGCTGGTCGGCGAACTCGAGCCCGTACGTCCGTTTGCCCGGAACGTCCTCGGCCGTGAGCACGGCGTGCACGCCGGGGCTCGCCACCGCGCCCGCGATGCCGATCGAGCGGATCCGAGCGTGCGGGTGCGGGCTCCGGAGCGTCGCGCCCCACAGCATCTCCCCGTGCCACAGGTCGCTGCCGTAGGCGAACGCGCCCTTCACTTTGGGCACGCCGTCCACGCGGCGGGCGGAGGTACCGACACCGCCCCGGACGCGCTCGCCGACGCGCGTGCTCATCGGCCGGCTCCTTCCGCGATCCGGCGCGCGACGCGATGCCCCTCGCGCGCGATCTCGTCCTCGTCGGCACGCGCGAGCCGGCCGTCGCGCACGACCGGGGTCCCCTCGACGAGCAGGTGTCGGACGCGCGGCGGCGGCGCGAGCACGAGCGCGGCCACGGGATCCGCGTCGGCTCCGGCCGTCTCGAGCCCGTCGACCGGGAACAGGGCGACGTCCGCGCGCATCCTCGGCTCGAGCGACCCGATGTCGTCGCGGCTGAGCACCTCGGCGCCGCCGCGCGTGGCGACGCGGAGCAC
>CAYUSA010000084.1:0-8414 GCA_964447335.1 uncultured Actinomycetes bacterium | reverse complement strand
GAGGGGGTCAGTTTTCGCCCGTCGTCAGGGGGTCAGTTTTCGGCCGTCGTTGACAATCAAGACCCCGGTTCGGGCTCCCAAGGCCAATGCGTTTGCCGAGCGGTTCGTTCGCACCGTTCGCCACGAGGTCTTGGATCTCACGCTCGTGCTCGGCAGAGGGCACCTGGACCAGATCCTTCGGCGCTACGCGGAGCACTACAACGCCCAGCGCCCCCACCGAGGTCTGGATCTTCGAACTCCAGCCGGAGCGCCCGAGCGGCCGATCTCACCCGACGCGCCACGCGTTCGCCGGGTCGATATCCTCGGCGGCCTGATCCACGAATACGAACCGGTGGCCGCGTGATGGATCAGAGAAAACGTACCCTTCAGGCGTTCGAGCACCACGACTGGTCTGGCACAGGCGTCTCCTCACCCGAACAGGCGACTCGGCTGATGTTCGTAGGAGAGCGCGTCGAGCAGGTTGTGTCGCGCGGCGTCCAAGCTGACGGGCTCACGAACGAGTTCGTGCCCGGACTGAAGGGCTTCGTCACACGTCAGCTAGAGGTTGCGTTCTCTACTCCCGGTGGCAGGCCTCTCCCAACCTCATAGTCGAGGAAGTCTGTACCGAGCCGCCCGGCCCGATCTCCTCCACCGGCGCGGATTGGCAACGTACTCTGTCAGTTGAATCGCACCTGGTGTGCCGGCATCATACGGCGCTGGGCATTGAGGTGCTGCCGCGAGCTGCCCATAGAGCCCGGTCAAGATCTCGGAACGACACCCCGTTCCTTTCCTTGAGCAGTCTGCACTCGGCAAGGTATCCGGGCCACGCAGCCTCCCAACTTCTGTCCTCGAGGTCTGATAGCAGGCCATGTTGTCGGAGTGTCTCCCACGCCCAACGGTCCATGACCGTGTAACGCTCTGGTCGGAAGACCGCGAGGATTGCGCTGCCCACACGAGCCTTCACGCCGCGGAGCGCCATCAGAGTTGCGAGCGCAGTCGCCTCGTCTTCCATGTCGAGGGCGCCGCGAACACGCTTTGTTACGTGTACCGGATCATTGGCCTCGAACAACCTGATCCCGCGAGTGTTCTTCCAGCGATACACGCGCGCGATGTCCTTGTAGGAGGGGCGCGGCTTGCCGAGGATGGGGACGATCCACTCCTCGTCATAGTCAGAGTTGTACTCCCCAGCCCAAGCTTCAATCCACTTGCGTGTAATCACTCGTGCCTCGATTGCGTCAAGAATTGATCTTAGTCTCCTGGGCGTGCGCGCGTCCCGCGACACCGCTGAAAGAGTGCACGTGGTTCGAGGCGCACTCCGGGCAGGCAGATCCGCCTCTCACAACACCGCTTGCAGGCAAACAGCTGGAAGTGGCTGGTGTACGCTCAGCGTCATACGGCGGGAAGGGGTGACAGACATGCCGCCAGGCAAGGGCACGCGGAAGGTCTACACCGTCGGGACCGACCCGAAGGGCGGGTGGCGCGGCGAGGCCAAGGGTTCAGGCCGAACAGTGGCCAAGGGCGACAACAAGGCCGAGGTCGTGAAGCGGACCATCGAGGTCGCCAAGAAGCAGCCCAAGGCGCAGGTCCGCATCAAGGGGAAGAACGGCCGGATCCAGGAGGAGCACACCTACCCTCGGAGCAGAGGCCCCAAGAGAACTCCGGGGTAGACCGGCCAAGGAAGCAAGGGTCCGTCGATCCTGTCGCCCGACTTTGTCCGATGACCCCGCAGTCCTCGGAGCGCGGGCCAGTCCGACCGAGACGCGGTGTGGGCGAGGTATGAACGAAAGTTGTGGATGCAGGACCTGGTGATGGGCGTGGCGTACCCTCCGGTCGATCGCTGATCGGAGTTGTCGGCGTGGTGACGCCAGCGAAAGGAGGTACCCGGTGCTCAGCGTAGTCGTTGAGGACGACGCTCGCCAGGAGCTCGCCCTCGATCTTTGGCGACCTTCGCGGCGCCGTCTTCTTCGTCGTGGGTTTCCTCGGCCCAGTCTTACGGTGTTCCTGCCTCCGAGTTAATCGGGAGTCGGCTCCCACCCACGCTTCTCTTGATCGCGTACGGAGCCCTCCTGACCATCCTGATCACGGTCCCTGTGGCCGTCGTCGCAGCCGTGCATTTGAACAGGTGGCCTGACTACGTGGCCCGATCGATCCCTTTGGTGGAGCTTGGCATGCCGTCGTTTTGGTTGGCTCTGATCCTCATCCTGTTCTTCGCTGTCAGACTCCCCTGGTTCCCCGTCGGCGGTTACGGGGAAGGGGTACCAGGGCACCTGTACTCGTTGTTCCTTCCTGGGCTCACAATTGCCCTGGCGATCGCTCCGTTCACTATCAGGAGCCTGCGCGCCGCGATGGTCGACGTTCTGGACTCTGAGTACGTGGCGACCGCCCGTGCGAAGGGGATCTCCGAGCGTCGGGTCCTTTTCCGACATGTCCTACGCAACGCCTTGATCCCGACGATCACCGTTCTCGGGGTGAACATCGGCTGGCTAGTCGGGAACACGTTGATCGTCGAGAAGATTTACGCCATCCCCGGTGTCGGAGCCCTGATGATTGATGCAATCCTCAGCCGCGACTTCCCGATCATCCAGGGACTCGCGCTCGTCTTCGGGATCCTCGTCGTACTGACGAACCTAGCGACGGACCTCGTGCGTGCATCGCTCGACCCACGGGTTCGGTTGTCCTGACATGGACCCCGCCATCCAAGAGGTGCTACTGGCGGGGCCCGCAGCCAGAATCGGGAAGCGGCATTGGTACCGCATTCCTTCTCTTCTGGCCGGGCTGGCGATTCTCGCAGTCATCGTTGGACTCGCTCTCGCAGCACCACTCATTACGAGCTACGACCCTACCGAGCAGTTCGTGGGAATCCCTCTCGAGGGACCCTCATCCGAACACTGGCTTGGTACGGACCAGCTCGGTCGCGATGTCTTTTCCCGGCTCGTATACGCAGCAAGGATCGACCTCTTCATCGGTGTCGCCGCGGTGCTCACGCCCTTCATCCTGGGAACTCTGCTCGGGAGCCTCGCTGGTTATTACGGCAAGACGGTCGACACTGTGGTCACGGCCGCGGTCGACGTCGTACAAGCCTTCCCCTACTACGTCTTGATCCTCGCTCTGGTGTTCGTGTTTGGCGCTGGTATCCGCAGCATATTGGTCGCTGTCGCGATGGTCGCGTGGGTTTCGTACGCCCGCATCATCCGCGGTGAGGTGTTGTCGGCTCGTGAGCAGGAGTACGTGCTTGCAGCGCGCGCCGCTGGGCTGTCGGATCGCCGCATCCTGTTCAGACACATCTTCCCGAACGTGATGACGCAACCGATCATCTACATGATGGCGGACATCGTCGTCATCATCGTCGGGGTCGTGATGCTCAGCTTCTTCGGCCTCGGAGTACCACCCCCTGCCCCCGACTGGGGCAGCATGATCGCTCCGCCAGACGGAAACGACACGCGGTCGGTGACGAAGTAGCGGCCGGTCGGAGTCGGTGAGGACGGCGCGCCGATCGCCGCGCGCGTTCCGAAGAGGACCCGGCCGCGCCGCTCGACCACGACCCGGTGCCTGGACAGGTCGACGTCGACCTGGAGGAAGGTGGATCCGCGCTTTGCTAGCCTCTAGGTGCGATGTCTCCTCCGAGCCTGCCTTCGACCCGACTCCGGGTGGCGATGCTCGCTCCGATCTCCTGGCGCGTGCCGCCGCGCCAATACGGTCCGTGGGAGCAGTTCGTGTCGCTCCTCACCGAGGGGCTGGTCGAGCGGGGCGTGGACGTTACCTTGTTCGCCGCCGCCGACTCGGTGACCGCGGCCCGTCTGGTCGGGACCGTCCCGACGGGCTATTCGGAGGATCCCCGCCTCGAGGCGAAGGTCTGGGAGGCCCTCCACATCGCGACGGTGTTCGAGCGGGCTGACGAGTTCGACCTGATCCACAACAACTTCGACTTCCTGCCGCTGACGTACAGCGGTCTGGTCGAGACCCCGGTCGTCACCACGATCCATGGCTTTTCCTCGGAACAGATCGTGCCGGTCTTCGAGCGGTACAACGGTCGCGGCTACTACGTGGCGGTCAGCGACGCGGACCGGCACGAGAAGCTCGATTACGCTGCGACGATCCTCCATGGCATCGACATGCGGCACTTTCCGGTTCGGGCGACATCGGGCAGCTACCTGCTGTTCTTCGGCAGGATCCACCCCGACAAGGGCGCTGCGGAGGCCATCGAGGTGGCCGAGCGGGTGGGCATGCCGTTGAGGATCGCCGGCATCGTGCAGGACGAGGCGTACTTCGAACGCTCCGTCGGTCCCCACGTTGACGGGGAGCGGGTCAACTACGTCGGACCCGTGGGCCCCGAGATGCGAGGCGAGCTGCTCGGCGGGGCGCGGGCCCTGCTGCACCTTGTCAATTTCGAGGAGCCGTTCGGGTTCAGCGTCGTTGAGGCGATGGCGTGCGGCACACCGGTGATCGCTAGCCGTCGCGGCTCGATGCCCGAGCTCGTCCGCCACGCGGAGAACGGCTACCTGGTCGATTCCCTCGACGAGGCGGTTGGCGCCGTCGATGCGGCGCAGCACCTGGACCGGATGGCGGTGCGCGCATCGGTCGAGCATCGATTCGACGTGACGCGCATGGTCGACGAGTACCTCTCGCTCTACCACCGGGTCTTGGAGCTGCATCGGACCCGACGATCCCATACTCGCCGTGTGCACTGACCCGCCAGGCGGCGAGCGCGCGCCCTTCCGCCTCGGTATCAACTACTGGCCGGCCCGCACGGCGATGACGTGGTGGGCGAAGTTCGACCCGGCCGAAGTCGCCGAGGACTTCGAGCGGATCGCCGCGAGTGGCTTCGACTCGGTCCGGCTGTTCCTGCTGTGGGAGGAGTTCCAACCGCAGCCGGACCGCGTGGACCCCGCCATGCTCCAGCGACTGGTGACCGTCGCAGATCTGGCCGGACGCGTCGGCCTTGTCTCCCTGCCGAAACAGGAGGTAGCCGGCTGACTCCATTGCTGCTTCAATGATTTGCTGACCCTTCGAGGTACGCCGACGCCGTGTTCGGGGGCCTTCTGGGCATACTGACTTCCTTCGTGCTCGACCCGTGGATGGGACCACCGGTCTGGGGGAATCAGTCGGCCCGCATCACCGACCATCGTCCGCGGCCCTTCTGGTCGCGCCGCCCCCTAGAAGGCCCCCCGGCCTCGGTTGCTCAGGGTCCCGAGCCGCGCTACCGGGGGCCACGTCACTTCAGCGCGTTCGGTCGGGGTTCGGGGGGTCAGACGGGGGGTCGGTCAGGGGACCCGACCATGACAAGGACCTACTCCCCGAGGTACTTCGCATGACGGCCCGAGGCGTCGAGCCCTCGCGGACGACCTCCTCGACCACCTCCGCGCGGGTCGGGACAACGTGACCTCCGCCCAGGTCTGGAGCTCGTAGTCCCGGTCCCACACGATGTTCGCGGCCTTGTCGGTGCGGGTGTCGACCCGTCCGGCGAAATCGCAGGTGCAGACGGTCACGTCCGAGGTGAGGAGCGGGTCGTCCACCGACTTGCAGCCCCAGGTACCCGCCGGGCTCGTCAAGCGGAGTCAAGCCCTGCGCCAGTTGAGAGTGACTTGCTATCCCCCTCACGGGTGCTCCTCCGGCCGGTGACGGGGGAAGGAATCGCCTGATCGGCCACCGGCAGGGTCATCGGGGTCGGTAGGGACGACCCTGTATGGTGGGTACGGGCCATCGTTGCCGGATCGCGCCATCGTGGGCGGGCGGTCGGTAGCCGCGACCGACGCGGCGCCGCGCGAGCGACTCCCGAAGGTGCGGCCGACATGCCATCCCGAGTTCCCACGCTGAAGAAGCGCCCTCGCACGCCTGCCCGCGGGCCGATCCGTTGCGTTGCGCTGGTTGGGAGCTACGTCCCCCGCCGCTGCGGGATCGCCACCTTCACCGGGGACCTTGCAGGGGCGCTCGCGGGTGGGGGGCAGGCTTCGGTGCGGGTCGTCGTGGTCAATGATCGAGCCTCTGGCTATGACTACCCGGAGGACGTGGCCTTCGAGATCGAGCAGAACCGCCTGCAGGACTACGGTCTCGCCGCGAACTTCCTGAACGCTGCCGAGGTCGACGTCGTCTGCCTCCAACACGAGTTCGGGATCTTCGGGGGGAGGGACGGGCTCGACGTGCTGCAGCTCCTCGGGCGCCTGCAGATGCCGGCGGTGACGGTGATGCACACCATCCTGAAGGATCCGACGCCTTCCCAGTTGGAGATCGTGCGCGTCGTCGCGGATCTCTCCGATCGAGTCGTCACGATGAGCGTCACGGGCCGGCGGTTCCTCGTGCAGGACTTCGGGGTTCTCGCGAGCAAGGTGGAGGTGATCCCCCACGGCATCCCCGACCTGACGTTCGTGGACCCGGACTTCCACAAGAACCGGTTCGGGCTGGAGGGCAAGAACGTGATCCTGACCTTCGGACTGCTCTCTCCCGGCAAGGGGATCGAGCACATGATCCGGGCCATGCCGCGTGTCCTCGAGGCTCACCCCGACGCCGTTTACCTCGTGCTGGGAGCCACGCACCCCACGGTGTGCCGGACCGCCGGCGAATCGTATCGACTGGAGCTGCAGCGTCTGGCGCGGGAGCTCCGGGTCGAGGACCAAGTCATCTTCGAGGACTCGTACGTCGAGGCCGCCCGTCTCTCTCAGTACATCGGCGCGGCCGACGTGTACGTGACGCCGTACCTGAACGAAGACCAGACCGTCTCCGGGACGCTGACCTACGCGATGGGGGCCGGCAAGGCGGTGGTCTCCACGCCGTACCGGTACGCCGTCGAGATGCTCGCCGACGGGCGAGGGCGGATCGTTCCCTTCGCCGACCCGGACGGGCTGGCCGCGGCCATCATCCCGGTCCTCGCTGACGACGCCGGGCGCGCCGCCATGCGCAAGCGCGCGTACTCACTGACCCGCGACATGACCTGGGATCGCGTGGCTGCCCGATACCTCGCGCTGTTCGACACCGTGGTGGCCGATCGTCGGCGCCATCCCAAGGTCGCCGCGGTCACGCAGGCCGTGAGCTCGCGCACGGTGCCGCTCCCTCCGCTGACGCTGCAACACCTGAAGGCCCTGACCGACGACACCGGCATGTTCCAGCACGCGACGTACGTGGTCCCCGACCGGCTGGAGGGGTACTGCACTGACGACAACGCGCGGGCCCTCGTCGTGACGATGCTCGCCCGTCCGCACGTCACCGACGACCCGGAGCTCGACGTGCTCGCGATCCGATACCTGTCCTTCCTTCGGTATGCGCTCGGCGCGGACGGCACCTTCCGGAACTTCATGGGCTACGACCGGCGGTTCATCGAGGAGGTCGGCTCCCCCGACTGCCAAGGGCGGGCCGTGTGGGCGCTCGGCGTGACGGCCGCCGAGGCCGAGGACGAACGCCTCCGGCAACTCGCGGCCACGCTCCTTCGGCGGGTGTTGCCGGCGGCCGAGTCGCTGCACGACCTCCGCCCCATCGCGTCGGCGCTGTTCGGGTTGGGCGTCTACCTCGTCGCCTGTCCCGGCGACAGCGACGCGAAGCGGACCCGGCAGCTGCTGGCGGAGCGGCTGGCCGAAGCATGGGCCGGAGTGGCGCGTGAGCGCTGGCCCTGGCCGGAGGAGGAGCTCACCTGGGGAAACGCCAGCCTCCCGCACGCGCTCCTGTCCGTGGGATCGGCCCTCGGTCGTCCCGAGATGGTCGAGAAGGCCCTCGCGTCGCTGCGCTGGCTGGTTGGCGTCCAGACCATCGACGGAAGGTTCTCACCGATCGGCAACGACGGCTGGTACCGGCGGGGAGGTCCCCGCGCGCGGTTCGACCAGCAGCCCATCGAAGCGGACGTGACGGTCGCCGCGTGCGCTGCCGCGTTCGAGGCGACCGCCGACCCCTTCTGGCTTGACGAGGCCATGCTCGCTCTTCGGTGGTTCCTGGGCGATAACGACCTCGGCCTGCCCCTGTACGACCCCCGGACCGGCGGGTGTAGCGACGGCCTCGGCGCGACTGCCTTCAACCAAAATCAGGGGGCCGAGTCGACCCTGGCCTGGCTGTCGGCCTCGATCCGATCACACGAGCTGCAGGTCGCCGGCGCGTTCGGGAGGACCCGGGAGGGTAAGGCGCTCCCCGCCGCCCTCAAGGCCCGCGCTGCGGCGCAGGACGGCAGGGATCTGGCTGGCGCCGGCTCTCGCGCATCCTGAACAGGCGGCTCTGAGCGATGGGGCCCACGGCACCGGAAGGCGCATACGCGGAGCTCTTGCGCGCTCGGATGAAGGACGCATCATCCTTGATTTTGAGCACGTCCCAGATCCGGGAGGGGAGACGAGGGTTGCCGTGGACTGCCTGGAACGCCTGTGGCTCGCCCGCCAGCCAAGGGCCGAACACGACAACGCTGCGGTGCCTGAAGGGTACGTTTTCGCTGACTCGTCGCCCTGACCAGCGCCGATGTAGCATCG
>CAYUSA010000083.1:0-8559 GCA_964447335.1 uncultured Actinomycetes bacterium | reverse complement strand
CTTGTCGGGTAAGTTCCGACCTGCACGAATGGCGTAACGACTTGGGCACTGTCTCAACCGGGGACTCGGCGAAATTGCAGTACGAGTAAAGATGCTCGTTACCCGCGACAGGACGGAAAGACCCCGGGACCTTTACTGCAGCTTGGTGTTGGGTTCTGGCATGTGTTGCGTAGGATAGGCGGGAGGCTTTGAAGCCCGGACTCTGGTCCGGGTGGAGCCAACCTTGAAATACCGCCCTTCACGTGTTGGGACTCTAACCTTGGCCCGTGATCCGGGTCGGGGACAGCGCCTGGTGGGCAGTTTAACTGGGGCGGTTGCCTCCCAAAATGTAACGGAGGCGCCCAAAGGTTCCCTCAGTCTGGTTGGCAATCAGACGTCGAGTGCAAGGGCACAAGGGAGCTTGACTGCGAGACCGACGGGTCGAGCAGGTGCGAAAGCAGGGCCTAGTGATCCGACGACGCCTAGTGGTAGGGTCGTCGCTCAACGGCTAAAAGGTACCCCGGGGATAACAGGCTGATCGCTCCCAAGAGTCCATATCGACGGAGCGGTTTGGCACCTCGATGTCGGCTCGTCTCATCCTGGGGCTGGAGCAGGTCCCAAGGGTCGGGCTGTTCGCCCGTTAAAGAGGCACGCGAGCTGGGTTTAGAACGTCGTGAGACAGTTCGGTCCCTATCCGTCGTGGGCGTAGGAGACTTGCGGGGAGCTGCCCCTAGTACGAGAGGACCGGGGCGGACGCACCTCTGGTGTGCCAGTTGTCGCGCCAGCGGCACGGCTGGTTAGCCACGTGCGGCAGAGATAAGCGCTGAAAGCATCTAAGTGCGAAACTCGCCCCTAGATGAGGTCTCCCACTGGGTAACCAGGTAAGGCCCCTCGCAGACTACGAGGTTGATAGGCCGGAGGTGTACGCACGGTAACGTGTTGAGCCGACCGGTACTAATAGGCCGAGGACTTGGCTTCGCTCGCGCTCGCTATCGCAGTTCCCGAGCTCTGCTCGGGGGCCGCGCCCCCAACGATGTCCCGATGAACGATCGGGAGACAGCGTTTCGGTGGCCATGGCGGAGGGGCAACACCCGGTCCCATCCCGAACCCGGAAGTTAAGCCCTCCTGCGCCGATGGTACTGCCTGGGCAACTGGGTGGGAGAGTAGGTCGCCGCCGGGACACCTTGCAGGAGAGCCGCCTTCGGGCGGCTCTCCTGCGTTCAAGGGCCCCGCGCTCGGACCTCGGCTCCTCGCGCCGAGTACCCTGGGGCCATGCCGAAGCCCCTGCAGCCTCGCCCATCGGGCAAGGGTCGCCCGAAGACCCATCGCGCACCCGGTCTGCCGAGCGACGTGGTGGGCGAGCTTCGCGGCACGGCTCGTCCGGGGAAGGCCGAGGCCGCGATCTCGCGCCTCGAGCGGGCGGTGGAGCTCCTGCAGCGAGACGACGCTCGTGGCTCGGCCTCCGAGGCGATCAAGGCCAAGGCGCTCGCGCCCAGGTCGCCGGCCGTGCGCGAGGTGCTCGGGATGGCGCTCTACCAGGTCGCGCAGTACCCGGAGGCGCTCTCGGAGCTGCAGGCGTACCGCCGGATGTCCGGGCGGGCCGACCAGAACCACCTGATCGCGGACTGCATGCGCGCCGCAGGACGCCCAGACCGCGCGGTCCCGCTCGCCGAGGAGGCCCTCGCGTCGCGAGGCGTGCCGCTCGCGACGAAGGCCGAGGCCGTGATCGTCGCGGCGAGCGCTCTCGCCGACATGAAGCGGTACGACCAGGCGCTCGGCCTGCTGCGCCGCGTGCGCACGAGCGACGAGGTCGCCGGCCCCGAGGTACTGCGTGTCTGGTACGTCACGGGCGACATCCTCGAGCGCGCGGGACGCCCGCAGGAGGCGGCCCGGGAGTTCCGCAAGATCGTGCGCCACGACTCGGCCGCGTACGACGCCGCCGAGCGGCTCGCTCAGCTGCCCGGCTGAGCCGGACCGCCCTCGCCATCCCGTCCCTCGGCGGCCTCGCGCTCGGCGCGCTTCTTCCAGTAGCGGACGATGCCCATCGCGTTCATGCGGACGCTCGAGAGCGTCTCGAAGCGTTCGAGGTCGATCTCGGCCTCGGCACCGGTCTCGACGTCGCGCCGCGCCTCGGCCTCCAGGAGCGCGACGATCTCATCGAGGTCCTCGGAGCGTTCGAGCGCCTCGCGCACGACCTCGGCCCAGCTCCGCGTGCGGCGCACGGCCAGCTCGCAGATGCGGTCGACCTCCTCGACCGGGCCGAAGTGGGAGAACAGGACCATCGAGGAGAGGGCGCGCTCGCGGATCCGCTCGATGCTCCGCACGGCGAGCTCCACGTCGAAGTCCGGCGGCGGGGTGGCGGGTCGCAGGACCCGGACATCGGGAACGTGGATCCCGAGCGCATCGCCGGTGAACACGGCGCCGGTCGCCGAGTCCGCGAGCGCGACGTGATGCGATGCGTGACCGGGCGTGTCGAGGACGTCGAGCCACCGCCCGCCGAGCTCGATACGGTCGCCCTCGCCGACGCTCCGGATCCGTTGCGCGGGAACGGGCTCCACGGGACCGAAGAGCGAAGCCATCTGCATCTCGCCGTACAGGCGGGTAGCGCTCGCGACGAGCTTCGTCGGGTCCTCCAGGTGAGGCGCCCCGCGCTCGTGGACCCACACCGTCGCGTTCGGGAACACCGATGCGAGGCGCCCGACGCCGCCCGCGTGATCCAGGTGGATGTGCGTGACGACGATGTGCGCGAGGTCGCGGGGCCCGATGCCGAGGCGCTCGAGCCCGGCGACGACCGGACCCGCCGAGGTGGTCGGACCGGTCTCGACGATCGCCGGCTCGTCGGCTTCGAGGAGGTAGGCGGCTGTGGAGCGCTCGCGCCCGCCGTAGAAGGTGTCGATCGCCGTGAGACCCGGTCGGACCTGGAACGTCACCGGCTCCATGGGTCGAGTCTAGCGGCGGGGATGTCAGCCCCGGGTGCTAGCGTCGCGACGCAGCACAGGGAAGGGAGGGTCGGATGGTGACGGTCAATGTCGTCGTGCTCGCCGGCACGGTGGCGGCGGATCCGGTCGAGCGGCGGATGCCGTCGGGCGACGAGGTCACCGAGCTTCGACTCTCCGTTCCGGAGGCCGGAAAGCGCCTCCTCCCCCTCCCGGTTGCGGCGTGGCATCGCGACGTCGGCAAGCGAGCCCTGAAGGGTATCGCGAAGGGCGACGACGTTTTGGTCCACGGCCAGCTGGTCCGGCGGTTCTACCGGAGCGGAGCCGGAGCTCGGAGCCTCACGGAGGTGGTGGCGATGGGGATCAAGAAGCTGGAGGTGCCGGCCGAGGCGTGATCAGCTCGTGCCGAGGTCGAGCGGGCGGATGACCATGCCCGAGCGCGGCTTCGGCCAGAAGAACGTCGACTTCTGCGGCAGGCGGTCGCCGCGGTCGATCACCTCGCGGATCCGGATCGCGTCCGTCGGCGGCAACACGTAGGCGGCGACGGCCGCGCCGCTGCGGACGGCCTGCTCCGCCTCGACGGCGTCGTGCGTGAACCGCAGGTGCTCGTCGATGCCGGCGAGCACCTGCTCGTGCAGCGCGCAGACGACGGGCGGGGCGGCGTCGAGCTCGGCGACGCGATGCATCAGCACGCCGTCTCGGCCGGTGACGAGCCCGTAGACGAGGCGCTCGTCGTCCACGGCGTCGAGGATCTCCTCGAGGTCGCGGACGCGCGTGCCGTTCTCGGACGGCTCGCCCTCGACGAGGAGGCGGTGGTACGGGAGCACCGGCGGCTGCTCGGCCGCGGCGTCCACGAGCAGCATCATGACGTGGTCCCACGGGCCGGGACCGTGGGTCTCGCGCATCTCGTCCCGGTAGCGCAGCGACATCGTGTAGCGGTGATGACCGTCGGCGATCATGAGCGACTCGCCGGCGAGCCACTCCGCGACGTCCTCGGGCGGCTCGAGGACCCACAGCCGATGCTCCACGCCGCTCTCGTCGGTCGCGGCTCGGTCGGGGGTGCGACCGCCCGCCTCCTCCAGGAGCGCGCCGAACGGCGCGAGGGGTCCGGTGAACACGGCCTGGATGCACGAGAGGTTGGCGTTCACCGCGCGCATGAGTCGGAGGCGGTCCTCGACGGGACCCTTCATCGTCCGCTCGTGCGGCAGGATCGAGCCGCCCCAGTCCTCGAGCTCGACCGCGCAGATCAGCCCTCGCAGGCGCCGGGGCCGACCCTGATAGCGGAAGCGCATCTCGTACCCGTAGTAGGCAGGCCCCTCGGTCGGTGCGAGCACACCCTGGTCGCGCCAGCTGCGGAAGTCCTCGGCCGCGCGACGGTACTTGTTGTGGGCGTCGTCGTCCCCCGGGCGTTCCTGCCCGAGCTCGAGGCGGATCACGTTGTAGGGGCTCGCGTCGCAGAAGCAGCGCTGCTCCGCGGGCGAGATGACGTCGTAAGGTGGGGTGGTCACCAGGTCGAGCGAGCCGACACGCGCTTGGTCGAAGAGCAGCCCAACGAACGGTGAGACCCTGGACACGCGACTTGTATAGCAGACGTCCCGACCACGAGCCCGATGCTGCCTACGACCTGTTCTCACGAGGCGTCGGGCTGCTCCGTGACGGGCACCCGCACCAGGCGGCCGTGGTGCTCTCTCGCGCGAAGCTGCTGGAGCCGGAGAAGGGCTCCGTCCGCGAGGCGCTCGGACGCGCGCTGTTCATGGCGGGTCTGGCCGGTCGCGCAAGGCGCGAGTTCGCCAAGGCGGTCCAGATCGACCCAGCGAACGACTACGCGCACTTCGCCCTTGCCCTCGCGTGCGAGCGGACCGGGGAGCGCGGTCGGGCGCTCGCGCACCTGAAGCTCGCGGTCGCGATGCGCCCCGGCGTCGAGGACTACCAGCGCGCGCTCGCCCGGCTGGGGGTCTGATGCGCCTCGCCGATGGGTACGACGCGATCCTGTTCGACCTCGACGGCGTGCTCTTCCGAGGCGACGAGGCGATCGCCGGTGCGCCGGAGACCCTTGCGGCGCTCCGCGCCGCCGGCCACCGGATCGCCTTCGTCACGAACAACTCGGCCCGAACGCCTCGTGCGGTGGACCGACAAGCTCACCGGTCACGGCTTCCAGGCCGAGCCGGCCGAGGTTGTCACCTCGGCCCTCGCCACCGCGGACCTGCTGGCGGGCCGCGGCGGCGGCACGGCGTACGTCGTGGGGGAGCGGGGCATCCGCGAGGCGCTCTCGGAGGCGGGGATCGCGGTCCTGGACGGAGAGCCGGCGACCGCCGATCACGTCGTCGTCGGCTGGGACCGCGAGGTGACCTACGCGAAGCTCCGCACGGCCTCGCTGCTGATCCAGCGCGGGGCGCACTTCGTCGCCACGAACGCGGATCGCTCGTTCCCGGCGCCCGAGGGCCTGTGGCCCGGCGCGGGCGCGATCCTCGCCGCCCTCACCGCCACGACCGGGATCGAGCCCGAGGTGGTCGGCAAGCCCCATCCGCCGCTGTACCTCGCGGTGCTCCGGCGTGTGGGCGGGAAGCGGCCGCTCGTGGTCGGAGACCGCATCGAGACCGACATCGCCGGTGCCCTCGCGCTCGGCTGGGACTGCCTGCTGGTGCTCTCGGGCGTGACGACGCGTGCGGGCGCGACCGCCTCATCGTGCCATCCGACCTTCGTTGGCCCGGACGTCTCGGTGCTGCTCGCCGAGGGCTCCCCGCGGAGCAAGAGGGGCCCCGGGACGGCTCCGGCGGAGGGGTATCCTTGGGGTGGATCCGGCCCGGAAGGAAGAGCGATGACGAGTATCGCGGACATCCGCAAGTTCATGGAAGCAGCGGTCGGCAAGCTCTCGCCCGCGAAGGCGCAAGAGCTGGCGCGCTCGGTCATGCGGGGGGAGGGCAAGGAGCAGGTCTCCAAGGCCGCGCAGGACCTCCTGGAGTGGTCGAACAAGAACCGGCAGCGGATCTCGGACCTCGTCCGCAGCGAGGTGCGCTCTCAGCTCTCCACGATCGGGGTCGCGAGCCGCGACGAGGTCGATGCCCTCAAGAAGCGCGTGCGCGAGCTCGGGCGCCCCGGGGGCACGCCGAAGCGCACCACCGCCAAGAAGCGCACCGCCGCCAAGCGGCCCTCGGCGAAGCCGGCGCCCGCCGCACCCGCACCCGCGGCCGGCCCCGCCGCCTGACCCCGACGACGTGACCCGGCGACGGCTGGACGCGGAGCTCGTCCGGCGCGGCTTGGTCGGCTCGCAGGCCGAGGCAGAGGCCGCCGTGCGTGACGGCCTCGTCTTGGTCGGTGGGCGCGCGGCCGAGAAACCCTCGACGCTCGTCGCGGCGGCGGAGCCGGTGGAGCTCGCGGCTCCGCCTCGGCGCTTCGTGTCGCGTGGGGGGGAGAAGCTCGACGCCGCCCTCGAGCGATTCGGCATCGACGCGACCGGTCGTGATTGCCTGGACGTCGGGGCCTCCACGGGTGGCTTCACCGACTGCCTGCTGCGTCGCGGCGCGGCTCGGGTGGCCGCGGTGGACGTCGGCTACGGCCTGCTCGCGTGGTCCCTGCGGTCCGACGCCCGCGTCACGGTGCTCGACCGAACGAACGCGCGCGACCTGCGGCCATCGGACCTGCCGTTCGAACCGAGCCTCGTGGTTGCCGACCTGTCGTTCATCTCGCTCTCGCTCGTCGTGCCCGCGCTCGCGCTCGTCGCGGCTCCGAGCGCCGAGCTCGTCCTGCTCGTGAAGCCGCAGTTCGAGGCCGGGCCGGCAGACGTCGGCCGCGGCGGTGTCGTGCGCGATCCGGAGGTATGGCGCAGGGCGATCGAGGGCGTAGCCGAGACCTGCCGTGAGGCCGGGCTCACGCCGGTCGCCGTGATCCCCTCGCCCCTGCCGGGTCCTGCCGGCAACGTGGAGTTCCCGCTCCACGTCGTGAGCGGGCGCGCGACGGGGATGCGCGACGTCGGCGCGGCGATCGCCGAGGCTCGCGTGATCGGAGGGGCCGCATGAAGCGCGTCGGGTTCGTGGTGCATCCGGATCGGGAGGCGGCCCATTTCGCGGCCGACCGTCTGGTCGGCTGGCTCGAGGAGCGCGGCATCGAGTGCCGCTGGTTCCGCGACGAGAGCACCGAGGATGCCGAGCGGGCGAGGGCCTTCGCGGAGGGTCTCGACCTCATCGTGTCGGTCGGGGGCGACGGGACCTTCCTGCACGCCGCCCACGTCGCCTCCCGCGTGACGTGCCCGATCCTGGGCGTCAAGGTCGGGCGGCTCGGGTTCCTCACCGAGGCCGAGCCCGACGAGGCGCCGGCGCTCCTGCAGCGGGTGCTCGACGGCACGGCGCGGATCGAGGAGCGGATCGCCGTCGTCGCCGAGGCCGTGGGCTCGACCGCGCTCGAGCCGATGTGGGCGCTGAACGAGGTCATCGTCGAGAAGAAGGCTCGGCACCGCCTGGTTCGGCTCGCGGTGTTCGTGGACGACGTGTACGTGACGACGTTCTCGGCCGACGGCGTCATCGTGGCCACCCCGACCGGCTCGACGGCCTACTCGTTCTCCGGCGGCGGGCCGATCGTCACGCCGACGATCCCCTGCCTCGTCGTCACGCCCGTCGCCGCGCACATGGTGTTCGACCGCTCGCTGGTCCTGGAGGCCGCCGAGCGCGTCACGCTCGAGGTCGTGGGCGACGAGGACGGGCTCATCTCCGCCGACGGCCGCGAGAGCCTCGAGCTGCCGATCGGCGCGAGCGTGCGCATCGGGCGGGCGCCCGCGCCCGCGCTGCTCGTGCGGCGCGGCGACGCGCCGGACTTCCACGCGCTCGTGCGCGAGAAGTTCGGTCTCCCGGGCGAGGATCCCGGCAACCTCGGGCCCGCCGTGTGAGTGGCGCGGGCTAGGATCCGGACCGTGCTCCACGAGCTGCACATCCGCGGTCTCGGTGTCATCGACGACATCGATCTCGAGCTCCATCCGGGCCTGAACGTGCTCACCGGCGAGACCGGGGCCGGCAAGACGATGGTGACGGTCGGGCTCGCGCTCGCGCTCGGGCAGCGGGGGAGCTCGACGCTCGTGCGGGTGGGGTCCGAGGCGGCCGCGGTCCAGGCCAGGTTCGACGCCACCCCTGCTGCGCTCGAGGGCGGGTGGGGGCAGGACGGCGAGGTCGTGCTCGGCCGCCGTGTGAGCGCCGACGGGCGGAGCTCGGCGCGGATCGGCGGAGAGCTCGCACCCGTGTCCGCGCTCGCCGAGCTCGGCGCGGGCATGGTCGAGGCCCACGGCCAGCACCAGGGACTCCGTCTCCTGTCGGCCGCCGCCCAGACCGAGTTCCTCGACCGCTTCGCCGGCGCGCGGCACCTGGGCACCCTCGCATCGTTCCAGGAGACCCACGCGCGACTCCGCGAGTTCCGGGGGCGACTCGAGGACCTCGCGGCCGGCGCGCGCGAGCGTGAGCGCGAGCTCGACCTGCTCGCCTACCAGGTCCGCGAGATCGAGGCGGCGGCGCCACGCCCGGGGGAGCGGGCCGAGCTCGAGGCCGAGGAGGCGCGCCTCGCCCACGCCGAGCGGCTCCTGGAGCTCGCGGCGGTCGCGGAGGCCGCGCTCGGCGGCGACGAGAGCGGCGTTGACGCCCTACGGGCCGGCGCGGCGGCCCTG
>CAYUSA010000082.1:0-8600 GCA_964447335.1 uncultured Actinomycetes bacterium | reverse complement strand
TGACGGCTGGACGCTGAAGGGGGCCGCGAGGAAGGCGAAGATCGAGCCCTCCCAGGTGACCGAGACGCAGATCAACCTGCCGTTCGTGACGGCCACGGCCGACGGTCCTCTGCACCTGGAGAGGAAGCTCACGCGCTCGGAGCTCGAGCGCATGACCGAGGACCTCGTCCAGCGCTGCCGGGTGCCGTTCGAGCTCGCCGTGAAGGACTGGGGCAAGGACGTCTCGGCGATCGACCACATCATCCTGGTGGGCGGCTCGACCCGCATGCCGATGATCCAGGACCTCGTGCGCTCGCTCACCGGCGGCAAGGAGCCGCACAAGGGCGTGAACCCGGACGAGGTCGTGGCCGTCGGCGCGGCGATCCAGGCCGGCGTGCTGAAGGGCGACGTGAAGGACATCCTCCTGCTGGACGTCACGCCGCTCACGCTCGGCGTCGAGACGAAGGGCGGCATCTTCACGAAGCTGATCGAGCGCAACACGACGATCCCGACCCGCAAGTCCGAGATCTTCACGACGGCCGACGACGGCCAAACGACGGTCGAGATCCACGTTGTGCAAGGGGAGGCCGAGACGGTGTACTCGCCCGGCGTACGCTCGCTCGGCAAGTTCCACCTCATGGGGCTGCCGCCGGCGCCGCGCGGTATCCCGCAGATCGAGGTCGCCTTCGACATCGACGCGAACGGCATCGTCAACGTGAGCGCCAAGGACATGGCCACCGGCAAGGAGCAGCAGATGACGATCACCGGGGGCACGGCGCTTTCCAGGGAGGACATCGACCGGATGGTCGTCGACGCCGAGAAGTTCGCGGCCGAGGACCACCAGCGGCGCGAGGCTGCCGAGGCTCGGAACGCCGGCGACCAACTGGCCTACCAGGTGGACAGGTCCCTCGAGGAATGGGGCGACAAGGTGCCCGAGGCCGACCGCGAGGAGCTGAAGAAGCTGTCGGACGAGCTCAAGGAGGCCCTGAAGGGCGAGGACGTCGAGAAGATCAAGGCCGGCACCGACGCGCTGATGCGCAGGTTCCAGGGCATCGGGCAAGCCATGTACGAGCAGGCTCAGGCCGGGGCCGCCCAGCAGGCCGCGGCCTCGGGTGGAGGTGGAGCAGGTTCGCCCGCCGGCGACGAGGACGTCGTCGAGGGCGAGATCGTCGATGAAGGAGGTGCGCAGCCGTGAGGGACACGATCGTTCGCTGGGATCCGTTCCGTGATCTCGTCTCGATCCAGGACGAGCTGAACCGGCTCTTCGGCCGGACGTTCACGGGGGTCGAGCCGACCCGCCCGACGGCGGCGGGCAACTGGACGTCGATGGACGCCAAGCCGAAGAAGATCCAGATCAAGGCGGAGGCATGACCGACAAGGACCCGCGAACGGACCGCGAGTCGCAGGGACGGCCGAAGGTCCGGATCGTCGACAAGCGGCGTTTCCGCGAGGCGGGCTCGGCCCCGGAGGGGGAGACCACCTCCTCCGGGGACCCCCGCCCCGAGCTCCCGCCGGAGACGCTGGCCGACGTCGAGGACGAGCTCGCCCAGGCGCGCAAGGAGGCCGAGGAGTACCGCGACCACCTCCAGCGCCTGCAGGCCGAGTTCGACAACTACCGCAAGCGGGTGCTGAAGGAGCAGACGCGTGCCGTCGAGATGGCGGCTCGACCGGTCGTGCTCCGGCTGCTCGAGGTCATGGACGACTTCGACCTCGCGCTCGCGGCGGCGGACCCGACATCGGACTTCGCGAAGTTCCGCAAGGGCGTCGAGCTCGTGTACGCGAAGCTCGTCGACGCGATGAAGGCCGAGGGCCTCGAGCGCATCGGGGCCGAGGGGAGGCCCTTCGACCCCGAGGAGCACGAGGCGCTCATGCAGACGGGCGGCGGCGAGGGCGAGCCGCACGTGGCCGAGGTGTTCCGGCAGGGCTACCGCCTGAAGGGTTCCGTGATCCGACCGGCCAGCGTGCGCGTCGAGCGGCCCTGAGCGCCCGATGAACGGCGACGTCAAGCGCGAGTGGTTCGAGAAGGACTACTACCAGGTGCTCGGCGTCGCGAAGAACGCGACCCACGCCGAGATCAAGAAGGCCTATCGGAAGCTGGCGCAGAAGTTCCATCCGGACGCGAACCCGGGCAACGCGCAGGCCGAGGAGCGGTTCAAGGAGATCTCGGCGGCGTATGACGTCGTCGGCGACGAGGAGAAGCGCAAGCGCTACGACCAGGTTCGGGACATGGCGGCCTCGGGCTTCGGGACCGGCGGCTTCCCCGGGGGCGCTGCGGGCCAGGGCGGCCGGGTTCGGTTCGAGGACGCCGGGTTCGGCGACCTGGGCGACCTCGGCGACCTGTTCGGCGGGCTCTTCGGCGGCGGACGGCGTGGCCGGGGGCGCTCCAGGTCGGTGCGCGGAGCCGACCTCGAGACCGACGTGACCGTTCCCTTCGAGGACTCGATGGCCGGGACGACCGTCCCGGTACGGATCCAGGGCCCCGCCCCGTGCTCGACGTGCGGGGGGAGCGGAGCCGCGCCCGGCACGAGTCCGGTGAGGTGCCCGCAGTGCGGGGGCTCGGGCGAGATCAGCGTCAACCAGGGCTTGTTCCAGATGGAGCAGCCGTGCCCGCGGTGCCACGGCACGGGTCGCGCCGTCGAGCAGGCGTGTCCGACGTGCCGCGGCACCGGCGCCGAGCGCAGGACGCGGAGCTTCCAGGTCAAGATCCCCGCCGGGGTGAAGGACGGCGCCCGGATCAAGCTCTCCGGTCGGGGTGAACCCGGTCCCGGCGGCGCGCCGGCCGGCGACCTGTTCGTGCGGGTCCGCGTGCGACCGCACCGGCTGTTCTCCCGGACGGGGAACGACCTCACGATCGAGGTTCCGATCACGTACCCCGAGGCCGCGCTCGGGGCCAACATCAAGGTGCCGACGCTCGACGGCGCCGTGACGATGAAGGTGCCCGCCGGCACGCCCTCGGGCAAGACCTTCCGACTGAAGGGCAAGGGCGCGCCTCGCAAGGGCGGCACCGGCGACCTGCTCGTCACCGTCCGCGTGGACGTGCCGTCGAGGCTGTCGAAGCAGGAGCGCGAGCTTCTCCGCACGTTGCAGGAGACCGAGACGGAGTCCCCGCGCCGGGGACTCGGCGTGGAGGCGTGAGGGCGTGGAGGAGGATGCAACGGTGAACGAGGGGGGACGCCGGGGCGGCCACGAGGAGCGTGCCGTCTACATCATCAGCGTCGCGGCCGAGCTCGCCGGCGTGCACCCGCAGACGCTGCGCATCTACGAGCGCAAGGGGCTGCTGCGGCCCGAGCGGACCTCCGGCAACACGCGACGGTACTCGGAACGTGACATCGAGCGGCTGCGCACGATCCAGGAGCTCACGCAGTCCGAGGGTGTCAACCTCGCGGGGGTGAAGCGGATCATGCAGATGGAGCTCGAGCTCGAGCGTATGCGCCAGCGCGTGCGTGACCTCGAGCAGCAGCTCTCACGGCGACCGATCGTGGTCCCGGGTCGTCGTGGCGGGATCAGCCTCGTCCCGCGGCGGAGCGTGTTCGTCTTCCCGTGGGAGGAGTCGACCTCGTGACCACGCTCCGCGGCGACACGGTGATGCTTCGGCCTTTCCGCGAGGACGAGTTCGATCTCGCGCTCGCGCGGCAACCCCCGGAGGACGCCGAGCGCCGCGAGGTTCGCCGCCGTCGGCTCGCGCTCTCGGGGACGCGCACGGCGTGGGAGATCCTCTTCGCGGTGGAGACCGCGGGGCGGCTCGTCGGCGATCTTCAGGTCCGCTGCTCGGATCAGGCGATGCCGCCGGGCGTGTGGGAGATCGGGCTCGACCTATGGGAGGCGGCCGACCGCGGTCGCGGCGTCGGGACCGAGGCCGTGGCGCTCGCGGCGACCCATCTGTTCGAGCGCGAGGGCGCCCACCGCGTGCAGTCGACGACCGACGTGGACAACACGGCGATGCGTCGCTCCCTCGAGAAGAACGGCTTCGCGTTCGAGGGAGTGCTCCGCGGGTTCATGCCGGTGGCGGACGGCCCACCGCGCGACTACGCGATGTACGCGATGACGGCGACGGATCTCCGGGGAACGCAGGGGCCACCAGGCGTTCGAGCCCGAGCACGTGCGTCCGGATAGGCTGGGCACGATCCAGCACGGAGGGCCACGCACCCTGCGATCGTCCACCGCGAAACGCCTGTTGATCGGGCTCGGCGTCGCGTTCTTCATCCTCGCGGTGCCGATCGCGATCACGGGGAGCGAGGACGACCGCCGGACCGTGCTCGCGGTGGGCGCAGTGGCGGCGACGATCGCCGGGCTCTGGTGGCTCGACCGCACCTTCCGAGCGGAGCCGCGACGCCTGTCGATGCAGGACGAGGGTCGCCGGCTCGGGCTCCGCATGTGGCCGAGGGACGAGATCGGCGTCGCGGCGATGCCGTTCGACCTCCTTCGCCCGCGGATGGGGGTCCGTGACGTGACGAACGTGATGAGCGGCCGGTGGCGTGGGATCGACGTCATCACCTTCGAGTACCGGTGGGCGAGCGAAGAGCGCGAGGAGCGGTACTCGTGCGCGGTCCTGGAGGTACCGGGCGTGTGGCCCTCGCTCCTCGTGAAGCACGAGACGCCTCTCACGTGGCTCGTGCAGGACGCGGGCATCGGCGACCTTCGGATGGAGTGGGAGGAGTTCAACCAAGCCTTCCACGTGCGGACCGCCGAGCCCCGGTTCGCGACCGCCGTCCTCGACGGGCGGATGATGCAGTGGCTGATGTCCTTGACGCCGCGCTGCGGGTTCGAGATCGTCGATGGGCGGTTGCTCGTCCCCACGGCCCAGGTCCCGCCGTGGGAGCTCGAGGGGGTCCTCGAGACCGCGCTCGATGTCCGAGAGCACATCCCGCCGGTGGCGTGGTCGCTGTTCGGCGACTCGCCGCCGCGACCGGACGCGGAGCCGACGGAGCCCTGAGGCAGAGCCTCTACACTCGCTCCGTGAAGCCGTGGGTCCGGGTCCTCGCGCTGTTCGCCGCGGTCGTGCTTGCTGCGCTCTTCCTCAAGGTCCTGCCGCCGCTCCTCGTGCTCGCGCTGTTCGTCGTGGGTGTGGCGTGGGCGAACCAGGCCCTCACCTCGAGCCCGAAGCGGGCGCCGGTGAGGACCGCCGCCCAGATGCTCGGGCTCGCGTCGGTGCCGGCGGAGCGCTTCGCGCTCACGGCGTACCCGTTCGCCCTGTTCGAGCGGGGGCACGACGCGCGCGTCCATGAGGTGATGCAGGGGGGGTGGCGCGGGTCGAGGGTCCAGATGTTCGACCTCGCACATGTCACATCGGCGCCGGCCGGCACGCCGGCCCCGGCGCGCTCGTTCACGTGCGTCCTCACGCTCGCCCCGCTCGATGCTCCTCACCTGCTGGTCGAGCCGCACGGTTTCCTCACACCGGTCGCGGACCGCCCGGGGGTACCGATCGCCGAGACCGCGCTCGAGCGCATCGGCCGCATCTTCGACGTCCGGTGCTCGGACGGTGCGTTCGCCGCCGCGTTCCTCGACGAGCGGATGAGTGACTGGCTCCTCGGTGAAGGGGATCGCTGGGGGTTCGAGGTCATCGGCGCAGCCCTGCTGCTGTACGGCCCCGCCGTCCCGGTGAAGGACCGAGACCTCGTGCTCGAGGCGTTGCAGGCATTCCTCGACCGGATCCCCGAGGAGGTGCGAACCGCCGCGGAGCCCGAGACGCCGCCCCCGCCGGTGGAGACCTCACCGTCCCCGCCGGTGGAGACGCCGCTCCCGCCGGTGGAGACGCCGCCCCCGCCGGTCGGGACTTGAAGAGCGGCCGCTCACCGTCGTAGCGTGGGCCCGTGACCGACGTTGGCGGTCGAGGCGAGCCGCGGGTCCTTCGGCGCAGCCGCGAAGATCGAACCCTCGGCGGCGTGTGTGCCGGGCTCGGAAGGTACCTCGGCATCGACCCGGTGCTGCTGCGCATCGCGTTCGTCGTGCTCGCGCTCGCGGGCGGCGGCGGGGTGATCCTGTACGTCGTCGCCTGGATCCTCATCCCCGAGGAGAAGCCGGGCGAGCCGCTCGGCGCGCGCGCACCTTCGAACGCCGAGACGCTCCGGCTGGTGGCGGGCGGAGCGCTCATCGCGATCGGCGTGCTGCTGCTGCTCAACCTCAGCATCCCGCGGATCGGCAAGTACCTGTGGCCGCTCGCGCTCGTCGCGATCGGCATGGCGGTCATCGTCCAGGCGTCGGCGCGCCGATGAGCTCCCTTCCGTCCCCGCCCGTCACCCCACCCAAGCCGCTCCCGATCGGACGGCTCCTGGTCGGCGCCTTCCTCGTGCTCCTCGGCATCGGCTGGCTGCTCGACGCGGTCGGCGCGACCAACCTGGACTGGGACCTGATCCTGCCGGTCGGGCTCATCCTGGTCGGCGCCGCGCTCGTCGTCGCCGGATGGCAGGGGCGAGGTCGGGGCGGGCTGATCGCCCTCGGCGTGGTCCTCACCGTCGCGCTCACCGTCGGTACCGTCGTGAAGATCCCGCTCTCGGGTGGCGTGGGGGACCGGACGGAGCGGCCCGTCTCGCTGCGGGACGCAACCTACGAGTTGACGATCGGGAGGCTCACGGTCGACCTCAGCGACTTGACGTACTCGCCCGGTCGGGATCCGACCGCTGCGAAGATCGAGGCCCGGGTCGGCATCGGGGACCTGGTCGTGATCGTGCCTCGTCGGTTCCCCTGCGTCTCGGCTCACGCTCGTGCGGGTCTGGGAGAGGTTGATGTGTTCGGTCGAGCCGAAGGGGGTGTGGCGCCCGAGTACCGCACGCCGGTGATGTCCTGCGTATCGGCACCGGCGATCAACCTGAACCTGTCGGTTGGGCTCGGGCAGGTGGAGGTGCGGCGTGGCTGATCGGTCGGTCGACCGGGTGGCGCTCGCGTTCGGGATCGCGTTCGTCGTGGCCGGCGTGCTGTTCCTGCTCGACCGCCTGGACATGTGGGAGCTCAAGGTCTCCTACGTGCTCCCGGTGTTCCTCATCGCGCTCGGCGTCGGGCTGTTGCTCGGCGGCCGTTCGAAGGAGCCCCCCCCGGCCGGCTGAGCCGGGCTGCTTGCTCCGGCGCCCCGCGTGGGTTCGGATATCCATCATGGACGTTGCGATCATCGTCGTCCTCGTCGTCGCCGCGATCGTCGCGGGCGCCGCGATCTCGTATCACCTGAAGCGCAAGCGCATCCGCGAGCTGGCGCTCATGGCTCGCCAGCTCGGGCTCGAGTTCACGCCCGACGACTCCCAGGGGTGCCTCGGCTTTCCGTTCGCGCTGCTCACGAAGGGCGACGGCCGCGGGACCGAGAACGTGATGTGGGGGGCATGGCAGGACCTCCCGCTCCGCGAGTTCGACTACTGGTACTACGAGGAGTCCACCGACTCCAAGGGCAACCGGACGAAGACCTACTACCGGTTCTCGTGCGCCGTAGCCGAGATCGACGCGGCTTGCTCTCCGATCACGATCGGCCGCGAGGGTTTCTTCACGCGGCTCGCCGACGCGATCGGGCTTGACGACATCCAGTACGAGCTCCAGGAGTTCAACGACGCCTTCAACGTGAAGTCCAAGGACCGCCGGTTCGCGAGCGACCTCGTCGACCAACGGATGATGCGGTTCCTGCTCCAGACCGACCGTGCCTTCGGGTTCGAGGTGTGCGGGCGTTGGCTCCTGTGCTTCAGCAAGCGACGCCGGCCGACCGAGCTCGTGCCGCTCCTCGGGACGCTCAAGGGGTTCCGCGAGCACGTGCCTCGGGTCGTGTTCGAGCTGTACGGGCCGGACGCGAGCGGGTAGGCTCCACGCCGGGCCGCCGAGCGTGGCGGCGTCCCTCCGAGTGGAAGGAACGAGATCGCGATGTGGGTTCTCTGGGTCGTCCTGGGGCTGGTGGCGCTCGTCGCCGTCTTCGGCATCGTCTCCTACAACCGGTTCGTCTCGCAGCGACAGCTCATCAAGGACGCGTGGGCGAACATCGACACCGAGCTGCGCCGCCGGTACGACCTCATCCCGAACCTCGTCGAGACCGTCAAGGGCTACGCCACCCACGAGCGCGAGGTGTTCGAGAACGTCACCCGTGCCCGGGCCGCGGCCGCGTCCGCGACCGGCTCGCCGGCCTCGCAGGCCGCCGCCGAGGGTCCGTTCGTCGCCGCCCTGCGCCAGCTGTTCGCGGTCGTCGAGAATTACCCGGACCTGAAGGCGAACCAGAACTTCCTCGCCCTGCAGGGTGAGCTCACGAACACGGAGGATCGCCTGCAGACCTCGCGGCGCTTCTACAACGCGAACGTGCGCGACTACAACCAGCGGGTGCAGCAGTTCCCGTCGGGGATCGTGGCGCGGATGTTCGACTTCAAGGAAGAGGAGTTCTTCGAGGTCGAGGAGGCGCTGCGCGAGGCCGGCCCGCCGCAGGTGAACTTCACGGAGCCCGGCCCCGCCGTCAGCTTCGGCGTGATGGCCACCTCGGTGCCCGTGGTGACCTTCACCCAGCCGGCGGTTGCCACCTCCCTGAATGTCGGGGTGGGCGGCACCCTGGACCTGCCCTTCATCGTCACCGTCACCAACCCCAATGCCGGCACCGGTGGCGCCGTGAACCCCATCCCCCGCGACAACATTAGCGTCACTTCCACTGCCGCCGCCTCTTCCAGCGG
>CAYUSA010000081.1:0-8884 GCA_964447335.1 uncultured Actinomycetes bacterium | reverse complement strand
CCGCTGGCCCCGCTGTTGCCGGTCCTCCGGCGCCTCCGGCTCCCTCCGGTCGATGCTCGAGTCGGGCCTGCGGCCCGATCGCCCGCACCGCAAGTCGGTCGCGGCCGTCGGCGAGGTGCTGAAGAAGTACCACCCGCACGGGGACCAGAGCGTCTACGACGCGTTGGTTCGGATGGCCCAGGACTGGTCGATGCGCGCGCCCCTGATCGACGGCCACGGCAACTTCGGCTCGGTCGACGGAGACCCACCGGCGGCGTACCGATACACCGAGGCGCGGCTCGCGCCGATGGCGCTCGAGCTCCTGCGCGACATCGAGGCCGAGACCGTCGATTTCATCCCGAACTTCGACGGCTACGAGCAGGAGCCCCTCGTCCTGCCGGCCCGGTTCCCGAACCTGCTCGTGAACGGAGCCGGCGGCATCGCGGTCGGCATGGCCACGAACATCCCGCCGCACAACATGGGCGAGGTCATCGACGCCGTGGCGCACTACCTCGACCATCCCGAGTCCACCCCGACCGAGCTCATGCGATTCGTGAAGGGCCCGGACTTCCCGACCGGTGCCGTGATCATGGGCAAGCAGGGCGTGAAGGACGCGTACGAGACCGGGCGTGGCTCGATCAAGGTGCGTGCCGTCAGCCATATCGAGGAGGGCCTGCAGGGGCGCTCGAAGATCGTGGTGACCGAGCTCCCCTACCAGGTGAACAAGGCTCGGGTGGCCGAGAAGATCGCCGAGCTCGCGAACGCCGGGCGGCTGAAGGACGTCGCGGACGTCCGGGACGAGTCGAACAAGGAGGGCATGCGGCTCGTCGTCTACACGAAGCGCGCCGCGAACCCGCACGTCGTCCTCAACCAGCTCTACAAGCACACGCAGCTGCAGGACAACTTCGGCGTGATCATGCTCGCGCTCGTCGACAACGTGCCGCGCACGTTGAACCTGGCCGAGATGATCGGCTACTACGTCGACCACCAGATCGACGTCACGACGCGGCGCACCCAGTACGAGCTCCGGCGCGCCGAAGAGCGCGACCACATCGTCCAGGGCCTGCTCATCGCGCTCCAGAACCTCGATGAGGTGATCAAGGTCATCCGCGCATCGCAGGACGCCGACGAGGCCCGGACGAAGCTGATGACGAAGTTCAAACTCTCCGAGATCCAGGCGAACCACATCCTGGACATGCCGCTTCGTCGGCTCACGCGCCTCGCACGTGCCGAGCTCGAGCAGGAGCACAAGGAGCTGCTCGGGAAGATCAAGCACCTGAAGACCCTGCTGAAGGACCCGAGGAAGATCCGCGCCCTCATCAAGGAGGAGCTGCTCGAGGTCCGCAAGAAGCACGCGAACGCGCGCCGAACACAGCTCAAGGCCGATGTCGGCGACCTCGACGTCGAAGACCTCATCGCCGAAGAGGACGTGGTCATCACCGTCAGCCGCGCCGGGTACGTGAAGCGCCAGCCGATCGACGCGTTCAAGCGCCAGGGGCGCGGCGGCAAGGGTGTCATCGGCGCGAACCTGAAGGAAGAGGACGTCATCAAGCACGTCTTCACGACGACGACCCACCACTGGATGCTGTTCTTCACCAGCAAGGGCAAGGTCTACCGCGTGAAGATCCACGAGATCCCCGAGTCGGGGCGCACCGCGCGCGGGACGTATGCCGCGAATCTCGTCGGCGTGTCCGGCGACGAGCGGGTGAACGCCGCGATCGACCTCAAGGAGTACGAGGACGGGCGGATCCTGCTGTTCGCGACCCGCAAGGGGATGGTGAAGAAGACCGTGCTGCCCGAGTACGACTCGCCGCGCACGGGCCTTGCCGCCATCAACCTGCGACCGGGCGACGAGCTCGTCGACGTCTTGATGACCGACGGCAAGGACGAGGTGATCCTGGTCTCCCGCAAGGGGCAGGCGATCCGGTTCAAGGAGTCGCTCGTGCGCTCGATGGGCCGCCAGACGGCGGGCGTGATCGGGATGCGCCTGGCCGAGGACGACGAGGTCATCGCGCTCGGCGTGGTCTCCGAGGGCGAGGAGCTGATCAGCGTCACGCGCGAGGGGTACGGTAAGCGCTCGCCGCTGAAGGACTACCCGCTGAAGGGCAGAGGCGGCAAGGGCGTCATCGGCCACACCCTCACGAAGAAGACGGGCCTGCTCGCGGGCGCCTTCGTCGGGACGAAGGACCAGGACCTGTTCACGATCTCGAGCTCGGGGAAGGTCCAGCGGGTGACGGCCTCGGACATCCGCCGCGTCGGGCGGGCGAGTCAGGGCGTGCGCACGATGCGTGTGGGGGACGGCGAGACGGTCGTCGCGATCGCGCCCGTCATCATGCAGATGGACGAGGAGTAGGCGCCCCCTCCTCGGGGAGCGTCACCCGCCGGAACGTGACGTACAGCGCGAGGTCGTAGACGACCTTCAGCGCGCCCGCGATCACGAACGGTGCTCCCATCGCAACGCTCATCACGGTGCCGGCCCCGAGCGCGCCGAACGGACGAACGACGTAGCGCGCGGTGTTCGTGAACGCCGCGGCGGCCGTGCGCTCCTGCGGATCCACCATCGCGACGACGTAGGCCTGCCGCGCCGGGACGTCCATCTGCGAGATCGTGTAGCGGAGCAGGAGCATGGCGGCCGCGAGGCCCAGCGAGGGCATCAGCGGCACGAGGGCCAGGAGCACGTTCGACGGCAGGTGCGTGAAGACCATCGTGTTGAGGAGTCCGAACCGCGAGCCGAGCCGGCCGGACAGCACCGAGGAGCCGGCCTGGATGAGCCCGCCGGCGAACATCACCGCGCCCATGAGCTCGGCGCTCGCGCCGAACCGCCGGTTGAACCAGAACACGACGAACGTCGAGACGACGAAGCCGCCGGCGAACGCGTCGAGCCCGAACAGCGCGGCGAGGCGCAGCACGGTCCCCCGCGAGCGCTCGAGCGGCCGCCCCGACCGCCGTCCATCCGAGGCTCGACCTTCGACCCGAGTCGACAGCCCGAGGCCGAGTGCGACGCACGCGAGCGCGACGGCGGGGAACACGAGCAGCCAGCGCTGGTCGGCGGGGAGCGCCGGGTACCAGGTGCGGAACAGCGCGGGCCCGCCGCCGGCGAGCGCGCCCGCAGCGCCGGCGAGGTACGCCACGGCGTTGTAGCGCCCGAACACCCGGGCGCGAGCCTCGGACGGCGCGCCGCCGAGCATCGCCTGCTCGAGCGAGGTGATGGGTCCGGACTCGTTCGGGTCGGTCGACAGCGTTCCGGTGAGCGCGACGAGCACGAGGACGGCGAAGGAGTCGGTGAGCGCGTAGACGGCGCCGGCGACGCCCATCACCCCGAGCAGCCCGACGTAGAGCCGTCGTCGGCCGAGCCGGTCGCCCGCGAGGCCGACCGCGATCGAGGACGCCGCCGTGCCCGCGAGCATCGCCGCGAACACCAGGCCCACCCTCGCGTCCGACAGGCCGCCCGCCGCGAGCGAGGTGCCGAGCACGACGCTGCCGAACCCGTACAGGAAGGCCCGGAGCGCCTGCACGCCCAGGATGCGCAGGAGGTCATGCCGGATCTCGAGGTCGGTGACCATGGGCAGCCGCTAGCATCTCGCACCGTGCGCACCGAGATCGGCATCGGGCTGATCGTGTCGGGGACCTCGCTCGTCCTGCTGCTCCTGTTCGTCGGGTGGCGGCGGCTGCCCGCGCAGGTCGCCCTCGGGCTCGCCGCCGCGCTCGGCGCGACGATCGGGGGCGGCGTGCTCCTGCTGCAGGACGACCCCCGGGTCGCCGATTGGGCGGTCACGCTCGCGGGGCTCGCGGCGCTCACACCGCTGCACGTCCGGTTCGTGCTCGGTGCGCCCGGGCGGCCGGCGTGAGGCCGAGGTGGTTGCCGCCGCGCGGAATGCCGCGTAGAAAGGGCGGGAGCCGATGAGCCAGCCCGTCCAGCAGCCCCGTCCAGCAGCGGAGCCCGCGCCCACGCAGCGGGTCGCGACGGCGTCGAAGCGGCCCTCCCGCAAGTCCCAACGCCGCCACGCTCGCGTTGTGATCCGCAAGGTCGGGCCGTGGTCGGTCTTCAAGATGTCCGTGATCTTCTACTTCTGCGTCATGCTGGTGCTGCTCGGCGCCGGCGTGATCCTGTACGGCATGCTCGGCGCGATGGGCGCGCTCGATTCCACCACGCGTTTGATCCGCGACCTGTTCGCCGACCAGTCGTTCGAGATCAACGGTCGGTGGCTGTTCTCGAGGGGGCTCGCGGTCGGGATCGTGATGGTGGTCGTGTGGTCGCTCATCAACGTGTTCGTCGCGTTCTTGTACAACCTGATCTCGGACCTCGTTGGCGGGGTCGAGGTCACCCTCGCCGAGCGGCGTTGAGCCTGCTCAGGGGCATGATGGCGGGAGCACGTGGGATCCGGCGCACCGGAGCCCGCATCGATTGACACGCTTCTTTCGGCCCGCGTACGCTTGCCCACGGGCCAGGGTGCACGGCCTGAGACGGTCCCCTTTGGGCCTGTAGCTCAGCTGGTTAGAGCGCATCCCTGATAAGGATGAGGTCGTTGGTTCAAGTCCAACCAGGCCCACGGTGAAAGGAGGGCCCCATGGCCGAGGAGACCGAAGAGGGCAAGAAGAAGGGCTTCTTCAGCAAGCTCATGAAGGTCGCGTTCATCGCCGCCATCGTCGGCGCGGTCGTGGCCGTCTTCAAGCGTCGTCGCGGCCAGGACCTCGACGAGGACGAGTGGCAGGAGCTTCCCCCGCCGGCCGGCGGCTAGGAGGTTCTCGCACACGGCCGTTCACGAGGGCCCGGGCGTTCCGCCCGGGCCCTCGCGCGTGGCCGCTACACTCGCCGCGATGAGCGATCGAGATGCCTGGGATCTGGCCCACGAGGCCGCGAGGGTCGCCGATGTCGCGCTCCGTCCGCTCACCAGCCTCGAGGACGCCGAGGACATCCTGCACGTCATGATCGAGACGTGGGGGGAGCACCAGCTCATCCCTCGCGAGATGCTCCGCGCGCTCGGCGACAGCGCGAACCCACCGTACGGCGCCTATGCGGACGAGGGGATGGTCGGCTACGTGCTCGGCTGGATCGCCGCCGACGAGTGCGACGGCCTCATCGTGCACTCGCACATGCTCGCGGCGGTGCCCACGCGCCGACACCGGGGTGTCGGGTACGCGCTGAAGCTCGCCCAGCGGGCACAGGCGCTCGAGCTCGGCATCAAGGTCGTGCGGTGGACGTTCGACCCGATGATCGCCCGGAACGCGTGGTTCAACCTCGGCAAGCTCCGGGCCGTCGCGGATCGCTTCCACCGCGACTTCTACGGCGCGATGACCGATGTCGTGAACCGCGGCGAGCGGAGCGACCGCCTCGTGATCCGGTGGCCCCTCGAGACGGAGCCAGCGCCGATCTCGGCGGAGGGAGCGGCCGTCCTCCTTCGCAGCGACGAGCGGGGCGCTCCCGAGCCGGGCGAGCTTCCCGCGGACGGCCGCCCGGTGATCGTCGAGGTTCCGCGCGAGCACACTGAGCTCCGCATCGCCGACCCGGAGCTCGCGAAGCGCTGGCGGGACGCCGCGGCCGGCGCGATCGAGGCGTGCCTGGCCACCGGGCGGATCGCCCGAACGTTCACCCCCGACTCCCGGTACGTGTTCGCATGACGCGGGTCCGGGCGGTCGAGCTGCGCCTGATCGGGCTCCCGCTCGTCCGGCCGTTCCGCACGAGCTTCGGCGAGGAGACCGAGAAGGTCTGCATCCTCGCGCGCATCGAGACCGACGACGCCGAGGGATGGGGGGAATGCGTCGCCGGGGTCGACCCTGGGTTCTCCGAGGAGTTCAACGAGGGCGCGTGGCTCGCGCTCCGCGAGTTCCTCGTTCCGGCGCTGTTCCGCGCGGGCGACGTGGAGGTCGAGAACCTGGAGCGTGTGCTCGGCTCGGTGCGGGGGAACCCGATGGCCAAGGCCACGCTGGTCAACGCGGTCCTGGACGCGGAGCTGCGGGCCCGCGGCGAGTCGCTCGCGTCGTGGCTCGGCGCCGAGCGCGAGCGCGTGGTGTGCGGCGTGTCGGTCGGCATCGCCCCGACAACGGAGCGGCTGCTCGAGCAGGTCGACGGGTATCTCGCCGAGGGCTACCGCCGCATCAAGCTCAAGATCGAGCCGGGGACCGACGTCGAGCGCGTGGCGGCGGTGCGGGCGGCACATCCCGAGATCCTGCTCTCGGTCGATGCGAACGCGGCCTACTCGCTGGAGGACGTCGACGTGTTCCGCGCGCTGGATGCGTACGACCTGCTGATGGTGGAGCAGCCTCTGCACCACCAGGACCTCGTCGAGCACGCGAAGCTCCAGGCGGCGATCCGCACCGACGTGTGTCTGGACGAGTCGATCCGCTCGGCCGCGGATGCGCGCGCGGCGATCGAGCTCGGCGCGTGCCGCATCGTGAACATCAAGCAGGGCAGGGTGGGCGGGCTGCTCGAGGCTCGGCGCGTGCACGACAGCGCACGCGGGCTCGGCGTGCCGGTGTGGTGCGGCGGGATGCTCGAGACGGGGCTCGGGCGGGCGGCCAACCTCGCGCTTGCCGCGCTGCCGGGATTCACGCTCCCGGGGGACACGAGCGCGAGCTCGCGCTACTTCACGCAGGACCTCACGGAGCCGCACGTCATGGCGCCCGACGGCACGATGGCCGTGCCGCAGGGGCCGGGGATCGGCGTCGAGCCGCTGCCCGAGCGTCTGGAGGCTTGCACCCTGCGCGTGGAGCGGCTCGAGGAAGAGTGACAAGATCCGGCGGCTCGACTTGACGGGTCGCGAGGCCGCCCCGTAGGGTGACCGATGAGAGACCGCTGTGACCCTCGGGTTGCGGCGGTCTCTCACTTCGCCTGCTTCGTGGAGAACCTGCGCTTGCCTCCCGTCCCTCGCCCACCTTGCTGCTCCTTTGCGCCGCGGCCGCGCACGGGCCATGCTGTACGGACCATGGCCGGGGAAGGACGAAGAGGGACGTGTCGATGAGGAAACGGGTCATCCGTGCAGGTGAGATCGAGATCGAGGACTCGGAGGGTCACGTTCGCGCGCGGTTCGGGGTGACGAACGACGATTTCCCGTTCGTCGCCTTCTACGGACCGGACGAGCACCTGCGGGCCCGCTTCGGGGTGCAGCCCGACGGGTCCGCCGGGTTGGCGATCGCCGATGACGAGGGGAAGGTACGGGCCACGTTCGGGTTGTTCGCCGACGGCTCGGCCAGCATGGCGATGGTGGATCGTCACGGGAAGGTCCGCGCGAAGTTCGGGCTCGGGACCGAGGGGTCGCCGACGCTCGCGCTGCGGAACAAGGGAGGCGAGCTCGGGTTCGTCTACAGCCTCGCGCAGCAGGGATCGCCGACCATCTCGCTCCAGGACGAGGACGGCAAGGTCCGCGCGCGGCTGGGTCTCGCCGCCGAGGGCTCACCGATCCTGCGGCTGCTGAACAAGGACGGCGAGCTCCGCGCGATCATGGGGCTCACCTCCGACGGCACGCCGGTGCTCCAGTTCCTGGATGCCGAGGGCGAGCCGCTGTGGACGGCGCCGGGCACGCTCCCCGTGACGAAGAGTGCCCCGGAGGAGCCGAGCGCACCACCCGAGCCCGGGTCCGGGTAGCTCAGGCCTCGATCAGCGAGGTCACGCGGACGGCCGAAGGCATCGGCGGGCTGGCGGTCGAACTCGGCCCGTGAGCAGCCTCGAACCTCCGCACCGGACCCCTATCATCTGAGCGGGGACGTAGCTCAGCTGGTAGAGCACCTGCTTTGCAAGCAGGGGGTCGGCGGTTCGAGTCCGCTCGTCTCCACGGCGACGCCGTTCGAGACCCTGACACCGGGTCGGGGAACCTGCACGAAAGGGTTTGCCGCCGGGCAGGCGGAGCCGTCAGACTGCATCCGACATGAGCATCGACCGCCGGTCCCTCACGTCGAACGCGGCCCGCATCGCCACAGGCGTGCTGGCTCTCGCGCTCCTGGTCGCCCTGCTCGCCACGGTGTTCCTCTCGCGTGGCTCGATCGACGACGCTGAGGCGCAGGCGCAGACGCGAGCCGTCGACTGGGCGAACACCGTCTTGTTCGACGCCCTGACACCCGAGCAGGTGACGGAGCCGATCCTCGGGCCGGACTATCGCGAGCTGCTCATAACGGTGCAGGCCGGCATCCTGTCCGACGACCGGGCGGCGCGTGTGCGCATCTGGAACACCGGCGGCGAGCTGATCTTCTCCGACGACCAGCGCGACAAGATCGGGGAATTCGTCGCCCAGGACAATCCGCAGATCGAGGCGGCGCTTGCCGGCGACACGGTGAGCGTCCCGACCGATACCAGCGTGGCACCCAAGAGCGGACTCGCGGGCTCGGACGAACGGCTCTTCCAGACCCTCGTGCCACTGCGACTCGTGAACCAGCTCGGGGTCTCCGGCGTGGTGCAGATCGACCAGCGGTACTCAGCGATCGAGGCCGCGGCCTCCGACGTGTGGCAGACGGTCCGCCTCTCGCTCGTGATCGCGCTCACGCTCGCCGTGGCGCTGTTCCTGTTCACGCTCCGCGCCCGACCCGCCGAGGTGAAGGCCGAGGATGTCACCACCGTGCCCTCGCGCCAGGATCGCAAGGCGCTCAAGCGGATGGCGAAGACCCAGGACGAGCTCCGGGCGGCCGTCACGCGCGCCGAGGCAGCCGAGGCCGCCGCCGCCGAGGCCGAGGCCACCGTGGGCGACGCCGTCACGCGCCTGCGCGAGCTCGAGGATCGGGCCGCCAGGGCCGAGGAGCGCGCGACGAGCGCCGAGGCCTCCTTGCAGGAAGCCGCCCAGCGGGCGACCCTTGGTGAGGCACCGAAGCGTGGCGTGCCCGGCGTCGGGGTCGTCGTCGCCGGGGCCGCAGCACCCGAGCTCGAGGCCCGGCTGCAGACCGCCGAGGGCGACCGCGAGCAGCTCGCTGGCGAGCTCGG
>CAYUSA010000080.1:0-9099 GCA_964447335.1 uncultured Actinomycetes bacterium | reverse complement strand
TGTACGCGATCAGCCGCGTCGATTCCGACAAGCTCGGCCGGTTCGTCGGGTCGAGCACCCAGCCCTCGGACGGCAGGATGATCTTCGTCCGCGTCACACGGTAGTTGTAGATGCCGTACTCGGTCTGCAGGGTGATGCGGTCACCGTCCCCGAGCTTGTCGAGCGACCAGAACGGCGCGCCGTACGTCGTGCGGTGGCCGGCGATGCCGACCCGTCCCGAGTCCTCCCACGGGTACGCGGTCTGCGAGTAGTGGCCGGGCCCCTTCTTGAGCGACTCCGTGTCGGTGCCCTCGACGACCACCATGTCGAGATCCATCTTCGGGATCACCAAGATCGCGACGGCCTTGCCGGGGACCTTGACGACCTGCTCGGCCGGCGGCGCCTTCCCCGGGTCCTTCGTGCCGACGGACCGCTCGAACCCCGGGCGGAGCTCGTTCTGGGCCCGATCGGTCGTGAGCCCGGTGCCCCACAGGAGCCAGCCGAGGTAGCCGCCGATCGCGACCGCGACGACCAGGAACAGCAGGCCCGCGAGCCGGAGCGCGCGTCCCTGGCGCCGACGCCGCTCGCGCATCGCGCGCTGGAGGTCCGTCAGGGTTCCGTCCGACCAGGTCCGCGCGTCCCGCATCCGTGCAGTTTCGCAGGTTCCGGCTCTCGGCCTGAGCGTCCGGGCTGGCCCCTAGAATCTCCTGCGTGACCACCCGATCCCCACTCCTCGGATCGCTCAACCCCGTCCAGGCGGAGGCCGTCCTGCACACGGAGGGCCCGGTGCTCATCGTGGCCGGCGCCGGGTCGGGCAAGACGTGCGCGCTCACGCATCGCATCGCCTACCTGATCCGAGAGCACGGGGTGAGCCCATACGCGATCCTGGCCATCACGTTCACCAACAAGGCCGCGCGCGAGATGGCCGAGCGCGTCGAGGGACTCCTCGGCCAGCGGATCTCGAGCGGGATGTGGATCCTCACGTTCCACTCGGCGTGCGCGCGGATCCTGCGGCGCGAGCACGAGCACCTCGGCCTGCCGAGCAGCTTCACGATCTACGACGACGGGGACACCGAGCGGCTGATCTCCGGCGTCCTGCGCGACCTCAACCTCGACGTGAAGCGCTTCCCGCCCCGCGCGATGGCCGCCGCGATCGGCAGGGCGAAGGACCACGTCGTCTCGGCCGAGCAGTTCGCCGGCGCGGCCGGCACCTTCTACGAGCAGATCATCGCGAAGGTCTACACGGCGTACGAGGAGCGCAAGCGCGCGGCCGGGGCTCTGGACTTCGACGACCTCATCGCCGAGACCGTGCGCCTGTTCGGCGAGCACCCCGCCGTGCTCGAGCACTACCAGGAGCGGTTCGGCTACCTGCTGGTCGACGAGTACCAGGACACGAACCGCGCCCAGTACCAGCTCGTGAACCAGCTCGCCGCCAAGCACCGCAACGTCTGTGTCGTCGGCGACGCCGACCAGGGCGTGTACTCGTGGCGCGGGGCGACGATCCAGAACCTCCTGGATTTCGAGCGCGACTACCCCGACGCGGCCGTGTTCCTGATGGAGCAGAACTACCGTTCGACCTCGAACATCCTGGCGGTCGCGAACGCGCTCATCCAGCACAACCTGCAGCGCAAGCCGAAGAGCCTGTGGACCAAGACCGCGGGCGGAGAGCTCGCGGTGCGGTTCCGCGCGGACAACGAGCACGAGGAGGCGCTGTTCGTCGCCGAGGAGACCCACCGCCTCGTCGAGGAGGGCGGCCATCGGTACGCCGACGTCGCGGTGTTCTACCGGACGAACGCGCAGAGCCGCGTGCTCGAGGACATCTTCATGCGCGCCGGGACGCCGTACCGGGTCGTCGGGGGTGTGCGGTTCTACCAGCGCAAGGAGATCAAGGACGTCCTCGCATACCTGCGGCTGCTCGTGAACCCGCAGGACGTGATCAGCGCGCGTCGGGTCATCAACACGCCGAAGCGGGGGATCGGCGACCAGACCGTCGCGGCGCTCGAGGGCTTCGCGGTCCTCGAGGGCGTGCCGATCCTGGAGGCGTGCCGCCGGGTGGACGAGATCCCGACGCTCCAGGCTCGAGCCAAGGGCGCGGTCGCCGGGTTCGTCGACGTGATGGACCGGCTCCGCGCGACGCTCGAGGGCGGCGCCGGGGCCCAGCGGATGGTGGACGCAGCCGCGACCGAGTCCGGCTACCTCCTCGAGCTCGAGACCGAGCGCACCGTGGAGGCCGAGGGTCGCATCGAGAACATCCGCGAGCTCGGCGGCGTCGCGGCCGAGCACGAGTCGCGGTTCCCCGAGGCCGAGCTCACCGACTTCCTCGAGTCCGTCTCTCTCGTCTCCGACCAGGACGAGTACGACGAGGAGTCCGGCAGCGTCACGCTCATGACGCTGCACGTCGCGAAGGGCCTCGAGTTCCCCGTGGTGTTCATCATCGGGATGGAGGACGGGGTGTTCCCGCACTACCGCTCGATGGGCGACCAGGCCGAGCTCGAGGAGGAGCGCCGGCTCGCGTACGTGGGCATCACCCGCGCGCAGGAGCGCCTGTACCTGTGCCACGCGTGGAGCCGGATGCTGTTCGGCACCACCTCGTACAACCCGCCGTCCCGGTTCCTCGCTGAGATCCCGAGCGAGCTGCTCCGCTCGATGGAGGGCGAGGAGGAGGAGGGCGGCACGATCATCGGCGGCGGGGGGCGCTCCTCGATCCGCGAGGCGGTGGTCTCGGGCCGTCACGAGCCGGTGCTGATCGGCGCGGGGGACACGGTCCGCCACGACAAGTGGGGCGAGGGTGTCGTGCTCACGGTGAGCGGCTCGGGCTCGGACGTCGAGGCCACGGTGCGGTTCGAGGACGCGGGGGAGAAGCGGCTGCTCCTTGCCTACGCCCCGCTGAAGAAGGTGGGCTGACGCTCCGGGCGATCGTGGCCGCTGCCGGGCTCGCGAGCTCGGACTGCGAGCGGCTCGGCGACGGGGCCCTCGCGCAGCCGGTCAACACGCTCTCGAGCCTCGTCTACCTGATCGGCGGGCTGTGGGTGCTCGCGATCGCGGTTCGTTCCTCGGGCCGGCGGGTGGAGCTCGCCGTGTTCGGCGTCGCGATCGGGCTGAACGCGATCGGGGGGCTCGCCTTCCACGGGCTCCAGTCGTGGGGGGCGAGGTGGGTGCACGACATCTCGATCCTGGCCGTGCTCGGGTTCGTCGTCGCGTTCGGCGTGGCGCGGATCATGGGTCGCCCGACGGCGTGGCTGCTGCGGGCGTTCGCGGCCGGCCTGGCGGCGCTCGGCGCGGTGATCGCCGCGTTCCCTGGGACGGTGCAGGCGCTCTCGGGCGTGCTCGCCGTCGCCGCCGGCGCGACCGAGGTCGTCGAGTACCGGCACGAGGTCCCGGCGCTCCGGCGCGAGGGGGTCACCGCGCGGCGGCTCGCGCGGCTGTCCGTGCTCGCCGTGCTCGCGCTCGCCTCGGCCGCGTTCCTCGTCGGGCGGACGGACGCGTGGTTCTGCCACCCCGGCAGCACCTTCCAGTGGCATGCGGTGTGGCACGTGCTCTCGGCCGCGGCGATGGCCCTGTACGCGTACGGCGCGATCGAGCCGCACCGGAGGGGGTCAGCTCGCCAGCGCGTCGATGAGCCTGCGGTCCCGCCGGTCGAGGCCGGCGCGCTGACGACGGAGCTCGAGCGCCGCATTCACCGCCGCGATCGTTCGCGCGCGCTCCACCTCCTCGGCAGGAAGATCGCCCATCCAGCTCGCGACGTCCGACCAGCGCCAGAACCTCCACCTGCCGGTGCCGGAGTGCGTCCTGGGGAACCCACCCTTCCCCCGCTTGCCCTCGACGAGGAGTCGGACGCTCTCGCGCGTCCTGCCGAGCCGTCGGGCGATGTCGGCCATCGTGAGGAGGTCGTCGGTCTCCACCCGCTCGACGTGGATCGTGGGAACCGACTCCACGTTCTGGATCGCGGAGGTCACGGCCTCGAGGAACGAACCCGCCCGACGATGGAAGTCGACGAACGTGAGCTCGTCCACCCACCCGAAGCTTCCGTCCCCGCAGCCGGCCTCGAAGAGGGCGTCGAACACCGCGTCCTCGTCCGGGAGTCGGTCGAGGATCAGCCGGAACTCGTGCTTCGCCCCCGTCGGTGTCTTGCGTGTGGGCACTTCCTCACCATCCTCTCGATATCGTTCGCGTGGTTCCCCGGTTCCCGCGGCGTCGACCAGATGGGACGTCCGCAACCCTCCCCGCAGCGCATGACACCCCATCGGTGGCCCGACCGCGTTCGGGCGATCTCCGAGCCAGCCTCCGCCAGCTGCAGGGCATTCTCGACGTCCTTCTTCGGGTGCCGCCGCCGCATCCGGCGACGCTAGCCCGCGCCACCGACACTACGCAGGAGTGTTGGCAGTTGTCAACAGGTTAAGTGGAGCTCGAGGCGACGGAGCCCGCGGGTGGGATCCCAGGCGAGCGCGTGTGCGTCGTCGCCGAAGACGGCGTAGCCGGCCTCCTCGACGTCGAGGGAGAAGCAGTGGTACTCGGGCTCGTCGGGTGCCCAGTCGATCCGCGCTCGGATGGCCTCGCGGAAGGCGGTGCGCACGGTCGGGTCCTGCTCGTCGACGATGCGCCCATAGAGCTTGATGTCACCGCCGGGGTTCATGCGGTCGCTCGGCGCGCTGTGGACGACGATCCGCGGATCGCGGAGCAGGTCGAGCGCCTTCTTCGAGCGCCACATCATCGAAACGAACAACCGGCCCGCCGTGAAGTCGCACTCGTTCGGGCTGATCCGCGGCGAGCCGTCCGCGCGGAGCGTGCCGACGAGCACGACCTCGTCCCTCGTGAACCGCTCGCGGGCGAGCGATGCGATCTCGGGACAGGCCTGCTCGAACCCATCCCAGCGCACGATCGCCTCAGCGGAACAGCGCGATGTAGCCGGCCACGGCGATGATCACACCCGCCGCGATAGGCGCGATGACCCAGGCGAGGCCGAGCCGCCCTCGGTAGGGGCCGAGCGTCCCGACCTTCGTGGTGGGCTTCAGGCCCGGGGGGCGGAACCGGACGCGTTTCTTCCCGAACATCGCCCCGAGTCTACGGAGTGCCCGACCGGCGATGTCGTACAGGTGGGGTAGGCTCGTCCGACGGCTTCCATCAGTTCGGAGAAGTGATGTAACATGCCCGACGTGAAGCGCCTGCAGATCATGATCGACGAGGACCTCGACGCCGCCCTGGACCGCATGGCCCTCGAGGAACACACCTCGAAGGCCGCACTCATCCGGCGGTTCGTGCGGGAGAAGGTGCAGCCGCTGCCGCCGCTCGAGGAGGACCCGATCTGGCAGATGGTCGGCTCCGACGATGTCGAGCCGGCGAACGTCGATGACGTCGTCTACCCGCTCGAAGGGCCCACGTGATCTTCGTCGACACCTCGTTCTGGGTCGCGCTCCGTATCCCGCGTGACAGCCGTCACGCGGAGGCCACGGCCCTGCTGCGCTCGGTCGGTGAGATGCACCTCGTGACGTCGAACCACGTGCGGGGCGAGACGTGGACCTTCCTGCGCAAGCGGGCAGGGCACGCGAGTGCCGTGGCCTGCCTCCAGGCGATCGCGGCGTCGCCGCGCCTCGACGTCGTGCACGTTCCGGGGGACTTGGAGGAAGTCGCGCTCGCGTGGCTCCACCGGCACGACGAGCGGCGGTACTCGTTCGTCGACGCGACCAGCTTCGCGGTGATGCGCTCGATGAAGATCAAGGACGCGCTCGCGTTCGACGGCGACTTCAGCGCCGCCGGCTTCCGCGAGCTGCGCGCCTGACGTCAGCTCGCGACCCGGTACAGGCGCCAGCGGTCCGGGACGCCCTTCAGCTCATGCTCGCCGGCGTCCTCGAACGCGAAGGCGGAGCCGGCGACGAGGTCCCGCACCGTGCGCGAGACGAGGACCTGTGACGGCGCGGCCCTCGAGGCCACGCGCGCGCCGATCGAGACGGTGAGGCCGGCGCACTTGCTCTCGATGAGCTCGCACTCGCCGGTGTGTACGCCGGCACGGACCTCGATCCCGAGCTCGCGCACGCGGTCGACGATCTCGAGCGCGCAGTTGATGGCTCGGGCCGCGCCGTCGAACGTCACGTAGAAGCCGTCGCCGGCGGTGTCGTTCTCGACGCCGCGCCACCGGCTCAGTGCGGTTCGCACTACCGCGTGGTGCCGCTCCACGAGGTCCTTCCACCCGCGGTCGCCGAGCGCGGCCTGCCTCTCGGTCGAGCCGACGATGTCGGTGAACAGCACAGTCGAGAGCACCGTGGCCACCTCCGGCGCCGGGCGGGCGCCGGTCACGAACTCCTCGACCTCGTCCACGATGACGTCGCCGTCGCCGACGAACGGGAGGTGGTCCTCGCCGGCCAGCTCGACGAAGCGCGCGCCCTCGATCTGCTCGGCCACGAAGCGAGCCTGCGCCGTCGACACGATCTGATCGCCGGCCCGGTGCAGGACCAGGCTCGGAACGTGGATCGCCGGGAGCACCTCGCGCACGTCCACGTCGGTGAGGATCCGGGCGAGCTCCTCGTAGCGGCTGGGGCTCGCGACCAGCCGCTCGAACCGGCCCCACCAGCGCACGAAGGGCTCGTCGTCCGCCACCGAGGGTGCCTGCAGCCCGAGGTTGCGGCCGGTGCCGACCTCGCGGACGAATCGCTCGAAGAACGCCTGCTGCTCCTGCGGGCTCTTGCCGTGCGGGAAGTCCGGGGTCGAGACCGTCTTGGCGACCGGCGCATACAGGATCAGCGCCTCCGTCCGTTCCGGGTGCGTGGCCGCGAACAGGATGGCCATCGAGGCCGCCCGCGCGCCGCCGAACACGATCGCGGTCCGAGCGCCGGCCGCGTCCATGACCGCAGCGATGTCGTCTCGCTGGAGCTCTATCACGGGGGGTTCCGGGCCCCGGTCGGAGAGCCCGACCCCGCGCATGTCGAACACGATGAGCCGGGAGAACGACGCGAGGCGCCGCAGGTACCGAGCCCACGGCGGGTGCTCCCACATCATCTCGAGGTTCGACCAGATGCCCGAGGCGTGAACGAGGTCGACCGGCCCCTCGCCGACGACCTGGTACGCGATGCTCACGCCGTCGGGCGTCTTCGCGTACCGGGTCTCGGGGGCTTCGACCATCGGCGTATCCTGCGCCCCGAGCTCCCGGCCCGCAAGGGGGCGTTGAGAGGCTCCGCTAGACTGGGCCGCGCATGCCGGGCAAGCATCGCATCGTCATCGCCAAGCCGGGGCTCGACGGACACGACCGTGGGGCGAAGATCGTCGCGCGCGCCCTGCGCGACGCCGGGTTCGAGGTCATCTACACGGGCCTGCACCAGACGCCCGAGCAGATCGTCGAGACGGTCATCCAGGAGGACGCCGACGCGGTCGGCCTCTCGCTGCACTCCGGCGCGCACATGACCCTGTTCCCCAAGATCGTGAAGGGCCTGCGCGAGCACGGGGCGGGCGAGGTCCTCGTGTTCGGCGGCGGCGTCATCCCGCGCGACGACATCCCGAAGCTCGAAGCCGAGGGCGTCGAGCGGATCTTCACGTCGGGGGCCTCGACGCAGGAGATCGTGGCCTGGCTCTCCGAGCGCCTCGGCGCGGCCCAGGGAGCCTGAGTGGACCTGTACGAGTACCAGGGCAAGGAGCTGTTCCGGCGGCACGGCATCCCCGTGCCGCACGGGATCATCGCGGAGACGGCCGAGTCGGCCCGTGCGGCGACCGAGATCCTCGGGGGCACCTCGGTCGTGAAGGTCCAGGTCCAGATCGGAGGCCGGGGCAAGGGCGGCGGCGTCGTGCTCGCCGACTCGCCCGACGAGGCCGAGGCCGCCACGGCACGCCTGCTGCGCGAGGGCTTCAACGGGCGCCGGGTCAACCGCGTCCTCGTCGAGGAGCGGCTGTCGATCGCGGCCGAGTTCTACGCGGCGATCCTGCTCGACCGCTCGACCGGCACCGACCTCGCGATGGTCGCGGCCGAGGGCGGCATCGACATCGAGGAGCTCGCGCGGACCCGGCCCGAGGCGCTCCGCCGGCTCCACATCGACCCCGAGATCGGGATCCACCCGTACCACCTGCGCGCGCTCACCGGCGCGCTGCCGGCCGAGGCGCGCGACCTAGTCGAGAACATCCTGGCCGGCCTGTACGACGTCCTCACGAAGGAGGACGCGACGCTCGTCGAGGTCAACCCGCTCGTGCTCCTCACCGACGGCCGCGTGTTCGCGCTCGACGCGAAGGTGACGATCGACGACAACGCGCTCTGGCGCCAGCCCGAGATCGAGATGTTCAAGTCCGTGTTCCCGATCGACCCCGTCGAGTTCCGGGCCCGCGAGGCCGGCCTGCAGTACGTGAAGCTCGACGGCGAGGTCGGGATCATCGGCAACGGCGCCGGTCTCGTGATGTCCACGCTCGACGTCGTGCAGCAGGCGGGCGCCGGCGCGGCGAACTTCCTGGACGTCGGCGGCGGCGCGAGCGCCGACGCCATCGCGACCTCGCTCGAGGTGATCCTCTCGGACCCGTCCGTGCGGTCGGTGCTCGTGAACATCTTCGGCGGCATCACGCGGTGCGACCTCGTCGCCGAGGGCCTGCTCGAGGCGCTCGAGCGCGTGAGCCCGAAGGTACAGATCGTCGTCCGTCTGGACGGCACGAACGCCGAGGAGGGCCGGCGGATCCTCGAGGACGCGAAGCACCCGCGGATCGTCTCGGCCGGGACGATGCTCGAGGCCGCGCGGACGGCGGCCGACCTCGCGCACGGGGAGGCCGCGTAGATGGCGATCCTCGTCGACGAGACCACGAAGGTCGTCGTGTCCGGCATCACCGGCCGCGAGGGAACCTTCCACACCCTTCGGAACCGCGAGTACGGCACCCAGGTCGTCGCCGGCGTGACGCCGGGCAAGGCCGGTCAGGACGTCGAGGGCATCCCGGTCTTCGACACGATCGCCGACGCCGTCGCCGAGACCGACGCGAACACCTCGCTCATCTTCGTCCCCGCCCGCTTCGCGACCGAGGCGATCCTCGAGGCCGCCGACTCCGAGCTGCGTCTCGTCGTGTGCATCACCGAGGGCATCCCGATCCGCGACATGGCCCGCACCGCGAGCTACCTGCGGGGCAAGGCCTCGGTGCTCGTCGGCCCGAACTGCCCCGGCGTCA
>CAYUSA010000079.1:0-9612 GCA_964447335.1 uncultured Actinomycetes bacterium | reverse complement strand
TGAGACGTGGAACGATGTCCCGGGACACGTGTGAACGATGTCCCGAGACATCACACGGTGCCGGGGGCGGGATTCGAACCCGCACGCGCTTTCGCGCAATGGCTTTTGAGGCCACCATGTCTTCCCGTTCCATCACCCCGGCCAGGCCGACAGTGTATGGCCCTGCGGGGCCCCTCGCGTCTCCGGCGGAGCCGCTCGCCCCGTGGCGCTTCTACACTTCCCCTCCGTTGCCCGACCAGCCCGAGGAGAACTCCCTGTGAAGCAGCCCCGACCGGCCAAGCTCGTTGCGCTCGGGCTGCTCGTGGCGATGTCGGCCGGAGCGTGCACGGGGGACGCGAGCCCCGGTCGGCCCGGGCCGCGTTCCGCATCGGTGTCGACCTCGCCACCGGCCGCGAGCTCGACGGCCGTGCCGGTCGCGGTGACCGTCGCGTTCGTGGAGGCGCTCGACGGCGGGGACTCCGCGAGCCGGGTCGCGCCCGCGTTCCAGGCCGCCTCCCTCGCGTTCGCGAATGCCGAGGTCTTCGGCGACCTGCCCGTGGAGGTCGACGTGGTCACGTTCGACACCGGCGGGGACCCGACGCGCACCGCCGAGATCGCCGCGGAGCTCGCCGCGAACCCGTCCGTCGTGGCGGCGATCGGCGCCCCCGGGCTCGGCGCGCAGACCGTGCTCGGCGATGCGCTCGACGGAGCCGGCGTGCCGTGGGTGTCGCTGTCCGGGCTCGGATCCGGGCTCGGCGATCGCGGGTGGAGCGGATGGCGGCGGTTCGTCGCGGACGTGGCCGCGCAGGGGTCGACGCTCGCGCGGACGGTGGACGCTCTCCACGCGTCGCGAGCGGGCGTGTGCGCGATCGGTGACGGGTCGCGGGCGGCCCGCTCGCTGCTCGGAGCAGCCGTCCCCGCGCTGCGGGCCGACGTCCTCCTGCGCGAGGTCGTGCCCGAGGGCCAGACCGAGATCGCGGGCGCGGCGATCGCCGCGGCCGAGGCCGGCTGCGGCGTCGTGCTGTGGGCGGGGGAGGGGAGCCTCGGCGCAGCACTCCGGCGCCAACTCGTCGAGGAGGGCCTCCGCCGTGTCGCGTTCGTCGGCGGCGACCGGATGCGGGACCAGGACTACCTCGACGCCGCCGGGCCGGCGGCCGAGGGCACCCTCGCGACGTGCCCGTGCGTGGACCTCTCGACCTCCACCGAGCTCGCCGCCCAGCGGTTCATCCAGGACTACCAGGCCGAGTTCGGCCTGCCTCCGGGGCCGTACGCGGTCGAGGCCTGGGACGCCGCCAGGCTGCTCGTCGCGGTGCTTCGAGACGGCGCGACGACCCGCGACGAGGTGGCCACCGGGCTCTCGGCGACGAGGTCCTTCGACGGACTGGGAGGCGCCTACGCGTTCGGGCCGGGCGGCGATCTCGCGCATCCCGAGGGGGCCGTCCGCTGCTTCCGCGTCGAGGGCGGGCGCTGGATCGAGCTCGCCCCGCTGCCCTGAACCCATTGCGTTGCCCGGGACCCCGGGAAGCCGTAGAGTTCGGCTGGTCGGCTCCGTATCGCACGTGCCTGCAGGGAGCCGAGAACCGAAGGAGGGCGCATGCGTGGCAAGTGGTTGAGTCCCGTGCTGATCCTGGTCTTCGTCATGGCGCTGGTTGCAGCCGCGTGTGGCGACGAGGGCGACGGCGGGAACGGCGGCAACGGTGGGGGCCAGGATCTCCTCGCGCGGATATTGGATGACGGTGTCATCCGCGTGTCAACGGACCCCGCGTACCCGCCGCAGTCGTCGCTGAACGAGGACACCGGTGAGTACGAGGGCTTCGACATCGACGTCGCCACCGAGATCGCGAACCGCCTCGGCGTCGAGATCGAGTGGACGGCCCCGTCGTGGGACCTGATCATCGCCGGGAGCTGGAACGACCGCTGGGACATGAGCGTCGGCTCGATGACGGTCACGCCCGAGCGGGCTCAGGTCCTGGACTTCACGCCGGCGTACTACTACACGCCGGCCGCGGTGGCGGTCCACCAGGACAACACGTCGGTCCAGAACCTCGAGACGAATCTGGACGGCAAGTCGATCGGCGTCTGCGGAGGGTGCACGTACGACTACTTCCTCCAGAAGACGCTCGAGATCCCCGGCTACACCTTCGACTTCATCATCGATGACGCGAACATCGTGACGTACGACACCGACTCGACGGCGGTCCAGGACCTGGCGCTGGGCGACGGGGTCCGTCTCGACGCCGCGATCTCGTCGGTGACCGTGTTCCAGGGCGCCATCGACAAGGGCAAGCCCATCAAGATCGTCGGCGATCCCGTGTTCTACGAGCCCCTCGCGGTGGCCTTCGACAAGAGCGCCCCGCTCGACGACGCCAGCCTGCTGCAGAAGGTGAGTGACATCGTCGACGAGATGCACGCCGACGGCACGCTGTCCGACCTGTCGATGCAGTGGTTCGGCGTCGATTACACGGTGGCGGTCTGACCGGGCGAGAGGCAGGACGGTGACGATGGGGGCGACGGGGGCCGGGGCGACTCGGCCCCCCGTTCCTCCCGGGCGCCGCGAGCGCATGGAGCTCGTGAGCGCCCGGATCCCGTTCTGGGCCAAGCTGACCGTCGTGTGGATCTGCATCTTCGGGGTCCTCGGCGGGCTGTTCGCGGCGGCCGAGTTCGACGCGGCGTGGATGAAGGACAAGTTCTCGTTCATCGCGCAGGGCCTGACCTGGACGGTCATCATCTCCTTGCTGGCGATCGTCCTGGCCTGCTTCCTGGCGCTCCTCGGGGCCCTCGGGCGGCTGTCGAGGAACTCGATCGCGTACGGCATCGCGGGCTTCTACACGTCGTTCTTCCGCGGGACCCCGCTCATCGTCCAGCTGTTCCTGATCTACTCCGGGCTGCCGCAGATCGGGACCGCGCTCGGGGGGCCGTGGCTGAACATCCTGACGTTCGACGCGCTCACCGCGGGCGTGCTCGGTCTGGGGTTGAACTACGGCGCGTACATGACGGAGATCTTCCGGGCGGGGATCGTCTCGGTCGGCCACGGTCAGGCCGAGGCCGCCGACGCCCTCGGCATGACCTACCGGCAGAAGACGCGCCGGATCATCCTGCCGCAGGCGTTCCGGGTCATCATCCCGCCGACCGGCAACGAGTTCATCGCGATGATGAAGGACTCGGCGCTCGTGAGCTTCCTCGGGACGATCGTCGCGCGGATGGAGATCTTCCGGAGGGCGCAGCTCGTCGGGAAGGAGAGCTTCCGCAACCTCGAGGCGCTCATCATCGCCGCGATGATCTACTGGGCGCTCACGAGCGTGTTCCAGTACTTCCAGGGTCGGCTCGAGAAGCGCATGTCGAAGGGCTACGTGCGGGGTGCCGCGACCCCGGCGGCCAAGCCGATGCCGCTCGGGGGCGGGGCCGGACCCGGCCCGGACGAGGCCGCCGAGCACGAGCCGGAGCCGGGAGCCGGGACGTGACGGCCGCGAGCAACGACGTCGTCGTGCGGGTCCAGGGTCTGTACAAGACCTTCGGACACCTCGAGGTGCTCAGGGGCATCGACATGGAGGTCCGTCGCGGCGAGGTGGTCGTGATCTTCGGCCGCTCCGGCTCGGGCAAGAGCACCCTGCTCCGATGCGTGAACTTCCTCGAGGACCCGACGCGCGGCAGCATCGAGGTGGCGGGGATCAGGCTCGAGGGCGGCCACCGGACCCGCCACAAGCGGGAGCAGATCCGCCAGATCCGCATCCGGGCCGGCATGGTGTTCCAGGACTTCGTGCTCTTCCCGCACATGTCCACCCTCGCCAACGTGATGGAGGGTCCCGTGACGGTGAAGGGCAAGACCGAGGAGGAGGCCCGCGGGCTCGCGATGTACTTCCTCGAGCGGGTCGGCATGGCCGACAAGGCCGAGGAGTACCCGATCCGGCTGTCCGGCGGTCAGAAGCAGCGGGTCGCGATCGCCCGAGCCCTGGCGATGGAGCCCGAGGTCATGCTCTTCGACGAGCCCACCTCGGCGCTCGACCCCGAGCTGATCGGCGAGGTCCTCGAGGTCATGAAGTCGCTCTCGACCGAGCTCCACATGACGATGATGGTCGTCACCCACGAGATGGGGTTCGCGCGCGAGGTCGCCAACCGCGTGGCGTTCTTCCACGAGGGGATCATCCTCGAGGAGGGCACGCCGCAGGACGTGCTCCTGCACCCGCGCTCTCCCGAGACGAAGCGCTTCATCGACGCGGTGCTGTAGTCCGCGTATCGAGTCCTCACCGCGGATGTGTCGTCAACGCGGTGGGTCGATGCCGCTCCCGAGGGACAACGAGAGACGGACCGAGGAACCTTTGGAGCCGCTCACGCCTTCCCCATACGCGAGCGTTTTCTACTCGGTTCCTCGGTCCGTCAAAGGTTGGCCCCAAGCGACCCGGTGCCCGGTCGGCCGGTGCGACCTCCGTGTCGTTGGGCGCTCCCGACGACTCTCGCCGCCTGGATCGCCGCGCCTCCCCGGAGCCGTTTCCCGCCTCCCGGTCCCAGCGGCCGCTTGGGACCGGAGCGAACAGTACCGACGCGCTCGTGGCGTGTCAACGTGATGGACACGCTTGCGCCGCAGATGTGACGAGATCGCGCTGCAGGTCGCGCCGTGCGTCGTTCGAGCGAAGAAAGAGTGACAAAGGACGGCCGATCCGGTGAACGCTGGTCAGCGCTCGGTCGATGCGACGACGACCGAGGGACGCGGCGCGAGCGCCGGCTGCGGACGGAAGTAGAGCGAGCCGACGACGACCAGATACCCGCTCCACGCGAGGAGTTGCAGGACCGTCGGATCCGCGTCGTAGCCGAGCAGGCCATGCAGGATCGCGCCGATGCCGCTGTCGTCGGGAAGCGTCCCGGACAGGTCGAACGCGGTCGACGTGAGGAGCGCGAGCCACCCGGCCTCCTGCAGCTCGTGCACCGAGTACGCGAACAGCCCCGCGGCGATGACGATCAGCACGGCGCCGGTGACCCGGAAGAACGTCCGCAGGTTCATGCGGATGCCGCCGCGGTACAGCAGGACACCGAGGAGCACGGCGAGCGAGAGGCCCAGGATCGCTCCGACGAGCTGCGCGCCAACGCCGCCGCTCGCGACCGCGGTGCCCTGGCTCGCCGCGAAGATGAACAGGGCCGTCTCGACACCCTCCCGGAGGACCGCGGTGAACGCGAGGAGCGACAGGGCGAGGCCTCCGGCGACGAGCGCGGTGTCGACCTTATCCTGGAGCTCGGAACGGATGCGTCCGCCCTGGCGCCGCATCCAGAAGATCATCCACGTGAGGACGCTCACCGCGGCGAGGGTCACGAAGCCCCCGAAGAGCTGCTCGGCGCGGCCCTCGAACTCGGCGCCGACCGCGAAGATCACCGTGCCCACCAGGGCCGACAGGCCAACGGCGATGCCCGTGCCCCACCAGACGAGACGGGCGCGGTCGACGCGCCCAAGCTGGTTCAGGTACGCGAGGAGGATCGAGACGATGAGCGCGGCCTCGATGCCCTCGCGCAGCGCGATGATGAACGCGGCACCCACGGCGGAATCCTACTCAGCAGGTCGGATTCCCGTCAAAGGCGCGCGCGAGGCGCAGCGATCGATCTGCGCGAGGATCGCCGTCGCCGGGCTGGGGTAGCATCGCGCCGGTGACCGCGGGAACGGGTGACCCCCCGAAGCGACTGTTCCTCCTCGACGGGCACAGCCTGTCGTACCGAGCCTTCTTCGCGCTGCCCACGACGCTCGCGACGACCAGCGGCCAGGTGACGAACGCGGTCTACGGCTTCACGTCGATGCTCATCAAGCTCCTCGCCGAGGAGCGTCCGGACCTCATCGCGGTGGCCTTCGACATCGGGGCGCCGACCGTTCGGCTCGAGCGCTACGCCGAGTACAAGGCGGGTCGTCCGGAGGCGCCGGACGAGTTCCGTCAGCAGCTCGGGTTGATCGTCGAGGTCCTGGAGAACCTCCACGTGCCCGTGATCGGAATCCCCGGTCACGAGGCCGACGACGCGATCGCCACGCTCGCGGTGCGAGCGTCCGCGCTCGGCATCGACACGACGATCGTCACCGCCGACCGCGACTTCTTCCAGCTCGTGCGGCCCGGCATCACGGTGATGTTCAACGTGAAGGGCATCTCGGACATCCGGCGGTACGACGAGGCCGCCGTGCAGGAGCGGTTCGGGCTCCCGCCCTCGCGCTACCTGGACTACGTGGCGCTGAAGGGCGACCCGTCCGACAACATCCCCGGGGTCCCCGGGGTCGGGGAGAAGACCGCGTCGAAGCTCGTACAGGACTTCGGCACCGTCGAGGAGCTGCTCGAGCGCACGGCGGAGCTGAAGGGCAAGCTCCGCGGGTCGATCGAGGAGTCCGTCGAGCAGCTCGCGCTGAACAAGGACCTCGCGCGGCTGCAGACCGAGCTCGAGCTCGAGATCGGCCCCGAGGACTGCGTGATGGGCGAGTGGGACATGGAGGCTCTGCGGCGGCTCTTCACCTCGCTCGAGTTCCGCACCCTCTTCGAGCGCCTGGAGGAGATCGGTCGCTCCGCCAAGCCCGCGGCCCCCGCGGCCGAGCTCGACCTGCGGGAGACCTCGGCCGAGGAGGTCGTCCGGCTCCTCGCCGCCGATGCGCCGAAGGCCGTGCGCCTTCACCTCGACGGGCGCGCGGTGCGGGGCGTCGCGGTGTCGGCCAGCGGCGGGCAGGCGGCGTACGCGCCCGTCCGCTCGCTCGGCGAGGTGGCGGGCGCCCTCGCGGATGCCGGCGCCCCGAAGTGGGCGCACGATGCCAAGGACACGGAGACGGCGGCCCTGGCGTCCGGCGAGCGCCTCGACGGGGTGGTCTTCGACACGATGCTCGCGGCCTACCTGCTCGACCCGGCGACCACGAGCTACGAGCTGCAGCCGCTCGGTGAGCGCTACCTCGGCGCCGACGTGCTCGGCTCGGTCGGCGAGGAAGCCGAAGGCCAGCTCTTCGGGGACTCCTGGCGTCTCGTCGCGGCGGAGGCGGCGGCCGTGGCGCTCCTCGCGCCCGCGATGGCCGAGCGGATCGACCGCGCCGGTCTGGGCGCCCTGCTCGAGGACGTGGAGCTGCCGCTGTCGTCGGTCCTCGCGCGGATGCAGGCTCGCGGGATCGCGCTCGATGCCCCGTACCTGCAGCAGATGGCCACCGAGGCACGCGAGCGGATGGCGGCGCTGCGGTCGCAGATCTTCGAGCACGCCGGCGAGGAGTTCAACCTCAACTCGCCGCCGCAGCTGCGGACGATCCTGTACGACAAGCTCCGCCTGTCGCCGGGCAAGCGCACGCCGAAGGGCCAGCTCTCCACCGACGCGAGCGTGCTCGAGAAGCTGAAGCTCCAGCACCCGATCATCGAGGCGCTCCTGTCCTGGCGTGAGCTCGACAAGCTGAACTCGACGTACCTCGAGGCGCTTCCTCGGCAGGTGGACCCGGCCGACGGGCGCGTGCACACGACGTTCAACCAGACCGGCGCGGCGACCGGACGCCTGTCGTCGTCGAACCCGAACCTGCAGAACATCCCGGCCCGGGGCGACCTCGGGCGTCAGATCCGGCGGGCGTTCGTGCCGGGCTCGCCCGAACAGGTGCTGCTCGTCGCCGACTACTCGCAGATCGAGCTGCGGATCCTCGCGCACCTCGCGCAGGACGAGGGGCTCGGCGCGGCGTTCGAGTCCGGCGCGGACATCCACGCCGCGACCGCCGCGAAGATGTACGACCTGCCGCTCGAGCAGGTGGACGCGTCGATCCGTGGGCGCGCGAAGGCCGTGAACTACGGTCTCGCGTACGGCATGAACGCCTACGGCCTCGCGACCCGCCTGGAGATCACGCCCGACGAGGCCCAGGAGTTCATCGACGCCTACTTCGCGAGCTTCCCCCAGATCCACGACTACCTCGACCGCCAGGTGGCGCGGGCGACCTCCGACGGGTTCACCGAGACCCTCCTCGGCCGGCGTCGCTACATCCCCGAGCTCCAGGCGTCGAACCCGCGGGTGCGGGACATGGGCCGGCGGATGGCGCTCAACGCCCCGATCCAGGGGAGCGCGGCCGACGTGTTCAAGCTCGGCATGCTGAAGGTGGATGCGGCGATCCGCGGGTCGAGCCTGGACTGCCACATGCTCCTCACCGTGCACGACGAGCTCGTCTTCGAGGTCGCTCAGGCCGACCTCGACGAGGCGAAGTCGCTGGTGAAGCACGAGATGGAGTCGGCGTACGAACTCTCGGTGCCGCTGCGCGCCGACCTCGGTTGGGGCTCCAACTGGGCGGAGGCCGCTCCCGAGGGCCACTGAGACCGACGACGGCGGTGTGCGCGCGAACAGGCGTCGTTGACGGCGTTTCCGCAGGACAACTACCATCCCAGGGCCGCGAGGCGCACCTGCACCTCGGCGAAATCGCTTCGATCGCCGCCGGTGCGCGCCCCGCGCGCGGAAGGAGATGGTTCCGATAGACGAGACGATCGCGACGACGAAGGCCGCGCCTGAGCGCGACCTGACACCGGAGGAGCTGATCGAGGCCATGGAGGCCTCGCTCCGCGACTTCAAAGATGGGGACATCCTCGAAGGCGAGGTCGTGAAGATCGACCGCGACGAGGTGCTCCTCGACATCGGCTACAAGTCCGAGGGGGTCATCCCCGCCAAGGAGCTCTCGATCCGCCACGACGTCGACCCGAACGAGGTCGTGAAGGTCGGCGACCGGATCGAAGCCCTCGTGCTCCAGAAGGAGGACAAAGAAGGCCGCCTCATCCTGTCCAAGAAGCGCGCGCAGTACGAGCGCGCCTGGGGCCGGATCGAGGAGGTCATGACCTCGGGCTCCACGATCAAGGGCCCCGTGATCGAGGTCGTCAAGGGCGGTCTGATCCTGGACATCGGCCTGCGCGGGTTCCTGCCGGCCTCGCTCGTCGACCTCCGTCGCGTCCGCGACCTGCATCCGTTCGTCGGCACTGAGCTCGAGTGCAAGATCATCGAGCTCGACCGCAACCGGAACAACGTCGTCCTGTCGCGTCGAGCCTTCCTCGAGGAGTCGCAGAGCGAGGGCCGCAAGAAGTTCCTCGAGTCTCTCCAGAAGGGCGAGCGCCGCAAGGGCTCGGTCTCGTCCATCGTGAACTTCGGTGCGTTCGTCGACCTCGGCGGCGTGGACGGTCTCGTCCACGTGTCCGAGCTGTCGTGGAAGCACGTCGACCACCCGAGCGAGGTCGTGGCCGTCGGGCAGGAGGTCGATGTCGAGGTGCTCGACGTCGATCTCGACCGCGAGCGCGTCTCGCTCAGCCTGAAGGCGACGCAGGAGGACCCCTGGAAGGAGTTCGAGCGCAAGTACCAGGCCGGCGAGATCATCGACGGCCAGGTGACCAAGCTCGTGCCGTTCGGAGCCTTCGTGCGCGTCGCGCAGGGGATCGAGGGTCTGGTCCACATCTCCGAGCTCTCGGACCAGCACGTCGACACGCCCGAGTCGGTGCTCACGGTCGCCGATCAGGTCCGCGTCAAGGTGATCGAGGTCGACGTGCCGCGCCGGCGGATCAGCCTGTCGATGCGTCAGGTCGGCGCGGCGATGCCGGCTCCGGCCACCGAGATCTAGGAGGAGCCCGCCGCTGCCGGCGTGCCGGCGACCCCGGTCGCACCCGCGGTCCCGGCGCCCGCCGAAGTTGCGCC
>CAYUSA010000078.1:0-9648 GCA_964447335.1 uncultured Actinomycetes bacterium | reverse complement strand
GATGCTACATCGGCGCTGGTCAGGGCGACGAGTCAGCGAAAACGTACCCTTCACGCTGGTACGCGGTGTCGACCCTCGCCTTCGTCGCGGTGCTCATGGGATCACCGCCTCGTAGTCGACGAGGGCGCGCTCGGCCACGACGTCGCCGGAGGCGCGCAGGGCGGAGAGGTCGATCACTTGGGCGGGAACCTCGGTCCGCTCGCCTTGCAGCGAGGAGACCGCCGAGTTCGGCGAGGCTCGAGCCGTTCACTCCGCGGAGTGCCCGACCGGGATCAGGTAGAGGGGAACCCGGTCGGAGGGCAGGTCGAGCAGTCGCCCGACGTCGTCGTCCGAGAAGGCGCCGATAGGCACACCGGCGAGTCCCAGCGCGACGGCCTGCAGAAGGAGGTTCTGCGCCACGTGCCCGGCCTCAAGCTGTACGTACCGCTCGCCACGGTCGCCGTACTTCGCGGTGGTGCGAGCGTATACGGCGGTGATCACGAAAACCGCCGGCGCGCCGTAAACGGCCGCCTCGCCGAGCGCGGCTCGCGAAAGCTGGACCCGAAGGTCGGTGCGGGAGAGCAGCTCAGCACGGTGCCCCTCGGGCAGGTAGTGGTACAGGCCGTCCTGCGTCACGACGTACACCTCGAGCGGGTAGAGCGCGCCCGCCGACGGCGCGGTCCGCCCGCCCCACTCCGCCGTGATCCCTTGGGCCGCCCACAGGAGTTGGGAAAGTTCCGTGAGCGTCAGTCGCTGGCCGGTGAACGCGCGGACCGATCGCCGTTCGAGGAGCGCCTCCTCCAGCGACTCAGCGCTCTCCGTGCGCGGAGCAGGAAGGTCGACGATCGTCACAGGGCCGGTGCCGGGCGGGGTCGTCGGCTGATCCGTGCATGCGGCGAGTCCCGAAACCACCGCCAGCACCCCCAGGCGGTGCAAGATCCGCCGCACGTCTGACCCCTTCGTGCCGTTCACCCGGATCATAGGCGCCTTCGATGCCCGCACCCGAGCGCCGAACGTCCCGCTCTATCGAAACCCATCGGGGTCCCTCTCCACCGGGTCCCGCCCGCATCAGGCCTTTGGGCAGAGAGGCGTTCGGACCAGCCTGCACACGGCTCCACTGTACTTTCCCCGGAACGGGCAGGCAGCCATGATGACGGGCCGTGCCCGTCCTTCCACTCGCGTGGTCGTCCGTCGCCGAGCCGCCGAGGGCAGGGTGCCGAGACGATCAGGAGCGATGTACCAACAGGGCGAACAGAGCCGCCGCCGCAACCATGACGACACCGAGTCCGACGACGAGGCGCCGCACGTGGATCCGGCGCGGACCGATCGCACCCGCGGCGCCGATGTCGAAGCGCTCCGACCGGATCCGGTCGAGGGGTATCCCTTGCTTCAGCAGGGCCTGCTCAACCGACTCCATCATCGCAGGGGGCCCGCACAGCACGTAGTGCCACCGATCACGATCCCGGGCCGGGAGGTGCCGATCGAGCACGTCGCCGGTCACGATCCCGGTCTCCCCTGTCCACCCGTTCGGCGCATCCCGGAGGACGTGCACGACCCGCAGGTCTACTCGGGTCGCCAGATGTTCGAGCTCGTCGCAGAAGATGCGGTCCTCGGCGCGGTCGTTGGCGTCGATGAGGATCAGGGGCCGTGGATCACGTTGGTCCGCCAAGGTGCGGAGCATGCTCATGATGGGAGTGATGCCGATGCCCCCGGCGATGAACGCGACCCCCGAACCCGCATCCGCCGGGACGGCGAGCGATCCATAGGGTCCCTCGACGTAGGCACGCTGCCCGACCTTCACCGCGCCGATCCGAGACGTGTAGTCTCCGAGTTCCTTGACGGTGAATCGCAGCACATCCGGATCGGACGCGCTCGACGTGATCGAGAACGGATGCTGGTCGAGGGCGAACGGGCTGCCGGCGATCGTCAGCCAGACGAACTGGCCGGGGGTGAAGCTCAGCCGTTCGCCGCGCTCGGGCGTCACGGTGATCGTCCAGGTGCGGGGGCCTTCCCGATCCACGGCCGCGACACGGTAAGGCCGCCGCAACAGCTGCAACGGCTTCACGAGCCGAACGTAGGCGACGCCGGCAAGTGACGCGGACGCGATCCCAACCAACAGCGCCCGCGTCCACGGGTTCGACAGGTAATGACCGACCCTGGCGATGTGGACCATGGCGACCGTGAGGACGAGCACTGCTAGCGCACCGTGAGTGACACGCCACCATCCGTAGCGAAGATGAAGTCGCTGCCTCCACACGGAGAGGGCGATCAGCGTCGGTAGCGCGACAAGCACGAGCGCCAGGGCGAAGGCCCAGATCGCGTTCACCCGGGGATCCAGGAAGGACCGATACGAGGGGCTGAGGAGGAGGAGGGTGATCGGGTGGGCGAAGATGATGCCGAACGCCAGCAGGCCGACCTGCCGGTGGAACTGCAACAGCGTGTCCTGCCCGAAGAGGCGGGAGAAACGAGGGAACCGGGCGGTGAGGATGGACTGCATCCCCAACATCACCAGGCCTACGAAGCCGAGCCCGACGGCGAACTCGCCCCGGAAACCCCGCCGTGGCGGCAGCGGCCCGAGCAGGACCACCACGAGGGGCACCAGCGCCACGGTGAAGTAGGCCCCGACCCAGGTCATGGTCCGCAGCCTCGTCATCCGTTCCCGTCCCTCGTGCCTCTTCGGGGCAGACCCTACCTCCCTCCGTCAGGAGTCACGTCCGTCAACGTGCGGCATCCCGGCGCCAGGGGGGTCTTGGCCTCGGACTCGGGATCGCGGCTTCGTTCCTGGCGGGCAGGTATCTGACACGGCGTGCGAGAACACCCGGAGCCGGAGGAGGGCTCCCCTTGGCGCCGGCATGGGGGACCACCCTGGGGTTATCGGTGCGATCACGGGGTGGCTCTTCGGTCAGTTCGTCCCCGTCATCCTCGCCCTTTGCTCGGTGTTCCTGTTGTGGTCCGCCGTTGGATGGTCCTCCGAGGCCCTCTCGCTGAGCGGCCCTCGATTGGCTACCGCGCGGGTCCCTTGTGACGTGCGGCAGCGAGTTCCATGATGGAAGGCAAGAGGCCACTGCTCCGTGGAGGCGATGCCAGGTGGTGAAGGCGTACGTGCTGATCCAGGCCGAGGCCGGGAGGGCCGCCTCGGTGGGCGCTGAGCTGGCGAAGATCACTGGGGCGATCTCGACCGACGTCGTCACAGGGCCATACGACGTCATCGCCCGCGTCGAGGCAGACAACATCGACGCGCTGGGCAAGCTCGTGGTGGTCCGGATCCAGGCGGTCGAGGGGATCACTCGGACCCTCACGTGCCCGATTGTCCGGCTCTGAGCCGCGCGCTCTTGCCAACGTGAGTGGGCTGGCAAGGAGTACGAGGAGGCCGCGATGGACCTCGGGGCCTCACCGGTCGGGGCGCTGCGGCGCGTGCTGCTGCCGCTGCTCTCGCCGGCGATCTTCGCGAGCGTGGCCATCGTGTTCGCCGCGGCGATCGACAACTTCGTGATCTCGTCGCAGCTGTCGAGCAGCGCCGGGTGTAAAGGCCGGTCGAAAAGGCGAACAGGGGCCGGTCGAGAACGACAGCACCTGGGTCAGATGCTAGACGCTGGCTGAACCTCCTTCCATGGCCCCTTGAGGCTCCGGTATATCTCCGTCTCTGCTACCGGACATTAGGGGCCGCCTTCCTGAGAAGCAACGCCCCGCGTGCGGGCTCCCTACCAAGAGGCCCGGTGACTCGGCGTCGGGGAGTCGGCGTCGGGGCTCCCAGTATCGCTGGAACGACGCGGGGGCTAATGTGCATCCAGAGCGCACTGAGCGGGAGGAGGGCGCCATGCGTATCGAGGTCGACTTCGGAGCCGACGAGCAAGAGAAGCTTCGCCAAGCTCTGGGGGAAGACATTGATGTGAACCGCATCGCGCAGATAGTCGCGCGACGACACTCGACGTGACGGCACGACGAATGATCTTCACGGAGGGATCGCCATGGCGTCGACTCCGCACCCGATCCGCCACCACGAGCACCGGCTCTGGCTGTTTCCCGACTCCCGCCTGGGACGCTGGGCGATCGGCGTCTTCGTGGCGGCCCTGCTGCTCGGCGCGCTCTAACCCTCGTCAGCGTCCTGGCTGCGCTTCGCATCGCGTGGGTCACCGCCGCGGGTAATGATTCGCGGGAGGTCGATTATGTCGGAGGCGCTTTGGCTGGCAGCCTCCATCTCGTTAGGTATGTCGTCCAACTCCGAGAGGAGGTGGCGGCAGGCTCGTTCCCCGACTTCATACCTGAGCGCGGCGTATCCTCCGTCCCCAGACCCGACGGGCACGGCTTCTAGGGGGCGCCTTCGGGTTTCCACCGAAAACCCCGCCGCTAGGTAGTCAACGCAGCCGCGGAGCGCCAAGTAGCTCGCGACGTCCTCTGAGGCTGCATCAGAATGACCGAAGAACGGCCGCGCAAGATGTCCCACCGCTTCGTGCCGTCGCAGCGCCGCCTTGGCTCGAGCCAAGAGGTCCACGGGGTCAAACGGCTGGACGATGTAATCGTCGGCACCGGCTGCGAGTCCGAGGGCCCTGTCGGTCGAGCTCGCCTTGGCGGTAAGCATGATGATTGCCATGTTGGCCGTCCGCGGATTGCGACGTAGGCGCTCGGCCACCTCGAAGCCGTCGATGCCCGGCATCATCACGTCGAGCAGCACGAGGTCGGGCTGAAGGGCTTCAGCCTTCTCTAGACCCGTCTGGCCATCGGACGCGACGCTCACGTCGTAGCCCGCCGCAGAGAGGATGGCCTTGGGGAACATGGCGATGTACGGGTCGTCGTCCACGACCAGAATGCGCTCGTTCCCCGACTCCTTCTGCAGCGTCACGTCCGTGTCCCGCCTCCGACCTCGAGTAGACCGCACACCGCAGCAGTCCCGCATCACCTGACATAGGTGTAGCTGTAGGTCGAACGGCGGATTCTTGCGGGGTACTCATGGGCCGCCCAGGGTATGGCGCACCAGCGGACGGGGCAGTGCCGACCTTCACCCGTTGCGTACCCGACCCAGCAAGCCAGGAACCTCGCGATCGACGAACGGCTCGGGGACGTCAGGTTCCTTCTCCGCGACCGGGACGCCAAGTTCTCGGGACCGTTCGACGAGGTGTTCGAGACCGAGAGCGCCAGGGTGATCCGAACGCCGATCCGCGCACCTCGAGCCAACGCCTTCGCGGAGCGGTTCGTGAGGACCGTGCGCGGCGAGTGCCTCGACCACGTTCTGATCTACGGTCGTCGGCACCTCGAGCGAGCGCTGCAGGCTTACGTCGCTCACTACGTCCAGGAGAGACCACATCGAGGATTGAGCTTGGCCGTACCCGCCGGTAACCGAACACCGCAGGTCCGGGGGTCTACCCGAACGCCGGTCGAACGAAGGGACGTGCTCGGCGGTCTGATCCACGAGTATCGCTGGGCGGCGTGATTCGGATTGTTGAACCCTTCACGCTAGTAGTCCGTCCGGCCCTGCGGGGCACGGCCCGGCGCTAGCGGGTGGTGGTGTGGCGGGCCAGGTAGGCGGCGGCCGCGGCCCGGCGGGCGACCTCGAGCTTGGACAGGATGCTCGAGACGTAGTTCTTGACCGTCTTCTCGGCCAGGTTGAGCTCGTCGCCGATCTCCATGTTGGTCTTGCCGTCGGCCACGAGCGACAGGATCCGCTCTTCCTGGGGCGACAGGCGAGCGAGCTTCTCGTCCTTCAGCAGGTGCTTGCCCCTGCGCAGGCGGTCCAGGACCGCCCTGGTGACGGCGGGGTCGAGCAGGCTCTCGCCCTTGCCCACGGTGCGGATCGCCCGCACCAGCTCGCCGCTGCGGACCTGCTTGAGGACGTAGCCGGAGGCCCCGGCCATGATCGAGGCGAACAGCGCCTCGTCGTCCGCGAAGGTGGTGAGCATGATCACCTGGGTCTTCGGGTGCTGGGCCCGGATCTCGCGCGTGGCCTCGATCCCGCTCCCATCGGCCAGGCGGACGTCCATCACGACCACGTCGGGGCGCGTCCGGTCGGCCTCGTCGACGGCCTCGCGCACGGTGCCGGCCTCGGCGGTCACCACGATGTCGTCGGTCGCCTGCAGGAGAGCCTTCACGCCGGTGCGGACCACCTCGTGGTCGTCCACGAGGAGGACGCGCAGCAGCGGCTGCTTGGAGGTGGCGGTCATCCGGCTGCCAATCCTAGCCGGGCGAGGGCCCCGACCAGGACGATCGCTGTTCCGCCCCACGGCGCCTCGGGCAGTTCGAGCCATTCGAACTGGGTCTCCGTACCGGGGTCGTGGGTGATCTCGGCCGTGGCCGTCCCTTGGCCGCCGAGCATGCCTCGCAGTGCAGGCGGAGCGAGCGCACCCGGACCTGTCGGGTGAGGGTCCGGTAGCTCCCGGAGAACCCGATCGCCTGCAACCTCCCGCAGCAGCGTCGCGAGCTGGAGATGCGGGTCATCCTTCAGTCGCTGGGCCACGGTGCTGGGCGCGGTTCCGGGAGCCAAGGTGTTCCACGGCTCCGACGAGTCCTCGGAACCTGAGATGCTCCCTGCATCCGCGCGGCTCGTGCGCCGATCGCTAGAGCGCGTCTTGTCCGGGTTCGTCGACCGCGACTGGCTCTCCGTCGAAGAGGGCGAGCGGATCGGCCGCGGCGTGCTTGGGGACAACGTTCGCAAGCTCCACGGGGTGTAGGTGGACGCGCTCGCTCTAGCCACGAGCCCGTTCAGACCAGATCCAGCAACGTCTCAAGGTCGCGGATCAACGGATGACGCTCAGGGTCGTAGGGATCTTCTTCGGTAGCGCGCTCGATCCGAAGCGCGCGGATGCCGAGCGCCACCGCGCCGTCGCAGTAGTCGGCCTGGTCATCGACGAACGTCGAGTCCTCGGCGCCCACGTCGAGCCGCCGCAGCGCCCCTTCATAGATATCGGCATCCGGCTTCATCGCGCCGAGCTCGAACGACAGGATGACGGCGTCGACCTCGTCCTCGAGGCCGAGGGCCTCGACGGCCGGGCGGGTGAAGTGATCGCAGTTGCTGACGATGGCCGTCTTCATCCCGCGGCCCCGGAGTTCGCGCAGCACCCGGATCGTGTCGTCGTAGAGGTGCACGCCGCGGCGGAGGAACGAGATGTGCATCTCGGTGAGGCGTCGGACGAACCCCGGCTCCGGGTCGACGCCGCAGGCCTCGACGACGACCGCCAGGCTCTCCTCCGCGGTACGTGGTCCGCCCGTTCCCCGGTACACGCGCGTCCGCTCGAAGCCGTCGAACAGCACCGCCTCCGGCACGCCGAGCTGGATCGAGAGGCGTTCCTCGGGGGGCGGTGGCTCGCCCCACGCGGTCGTGTCCCACAGGTCGAGCAGAACCGCCCGGGTCGAGGTCATGGGATCAGGATACGAGCGCGCACGGAATCCTTGTGGGCCAAGAGGCTTCCCATCGGCGGTGTCAAGCATCACCCGGAGCCACCGTCAAGGATCAGCCGAAGCCGGTGTCGTGGATTAGCCGGTAGATCGCGTAGTTCTTCATCCGCTGGAACACCTCGCGGGCTGTGGGGCGCGAAAACTCGGATTCGCCCCGCAGTCTGCGGATCCGTAGGGTACGTGAGTGTCCTTCGTCCTCTACTTGGTGGTCAGCGTGCTCGCCCGCCTCGTTGCAGGCTCCGGCGACGCTGTCACCAACGCGGGGTAGGGTTGCACCGTGGTCGCCCGCGAGGACCTCGAGACCATGACCTCCCGCGACCTGCACGACCGAGCCATCGGCACGGCCAAGGCGGAAGGCGACCTCGATTGGCTTTGGCACCTCCTGCGCTCGATCCCTGCGGCCGAGGGCGAGGTCGGCGACCTCGATGACTCGGGCATGGACATGGTCAGCACGGTCTCCGCCATCAACGGCTACACCCGGGCCGACCGCGACCTCCCCGGCACCCTTCGATCGCAGTACGTCGACTACCTCCTGGAGCACCTGTAGCGACGTCGTGGGGTGCAAGAAGCTCGATCAGGCACCCTGAAGGGTGCGCAAACTCTGGTTTCCGCAGGTCAAGAGCTGAATCGGGGTTTCTGCACCCTTCAGGCCGTGTCACACTTGCTTGGTGAGGAAGATGATCTCCGTCGTTCTTGCGCTTAGCGGACCTGCAGCGGTCGCAGTCGGGAGCTTCCTGCCATGGATAAGTGCCAGTCCGCCGTGGGTCTTCTCGGGGCTTGAGCTGCCGGTATCCGTCTACTACGGCCGCCCGTTCATCTCGGACCCTCCTTGGCTCTCGCCGGATCCGGCGGTGTTTGCGTCAGCGGGCGCTCTGCTCATCGCCTCGGCGACCAAGACCGCCTGATGGAGAACGCTCGTCAGATCTGGGCTACGACCTCGTAGCATTCCACCGACTCGACGGTGCCTCCGACCTTGCTCATGGCAAGCTCCCTCAGTCGGCTGACCGTCTCCTCGCTTTCGCGAAGCTGCTCCTCACTCTGCCAGAAGGTAACGGACAGGAAGCGGCTGGTCTCGCGATTGACCAGCCAGACTCCTCCCTCAAACCCGTCGAGCTTGCTGGCGGCTGTTATCAGCTCTTCGCGGGTCAGGAGCATCCGGGCCTCAAGCTGCTCTGAGGAACTCTTGATTCTGGTTGCTCTCGCGAACAATTCTGGTACCCCCCTGGTCTCACGCCGTAGGGATGATAGAGGACGCGCGCGTCGTGTCCGGGGCCGGTTCGGGCCCGACAAGTTGCGTCGGCGAAGTGGACGCTATGAAGGAGGTTCTCCAGCGCCTCGCCGAGTCCCTCCTGAAGCTCGGCGAGGAGCAGGCCCTCCTTGTCCGAGTCCCTCCCGGCCATGCCCGCGGCCAGGCGGGCCTTCACGGGGGCCATGCACATTGCGCCTTGCCTAGACGGTCCGGACAGGCATACGTTTACCGGACAGGTTTGGTGCCCGCTCGAGGGAGGGAACAGCCGATGGCCACCTTCGTGAGCCTCATCAACTGGACGGATCAGGGGGTCAAGAGCTTCCGGGAATCGGGGAAGCGCGCCGACGCCTTCGCCGAGCTCGTCCAGAAGTCCGGGGGGAGCGTCACGGCCATCTACTGGACGCTCGGGGAGTACGACCTCGTGGCGATCACCGAGGCTCCCGACGCGGAGGCAGCGACCGCGGTGCTCCTCCAGGTCGGGTCGCTCGGGAACGTGCGCACGACCACCATGGAGGCGTTCGACCGGGACGCGTTCGAGCGGATCATCGCGAAGACCGGCTGAACCCGGCAGGGGTCGCCTCCCGACCTGGCGTATCAGATAGACGGCCGCCCCTCACAAGCACCGCTCACGAGGATGTTGACGAGGTCTGCTACCGCCCCTTTGGGGGTCCGGCGGACCGGCGCGGTGGCAAGACCGCGTTCGGTTTGCTCTCGTGGCATGTTGCTCTCCTCCTATGTGTGGGGACCTGGATGGGTGCGAACCCGACCCCTCTGGGAGCGGCGGGATCACGCGAGTCCGAGTATGTAAACGCCGGTTGAAAAGGCGAACACCCGCGGCCTGAAGACGCCGGTCGAAAAGACGAACGAGCATGTGGCGAGCTCGGCCACGGTCGAGGCCGAGACGGTCGGGGCGTCGTCGAAGGAGAAGTCCTCCAGGCGCTTCAGGCGGGGGAACCGGGCCTCTTGGACCCGGCGGTGGCTGAAGGGTACGTTTTCGCTGACTCGTCGCCCTGACCAGCGCCGATGTAGCATCG
>CAYUSA010000077.1:0-9659 GCA_964447335.1 uncultured Actinomycetes bacterium | reverse complement strand
TTGATGCCGACGAGCACGTCGAACAGCCCCAGGCGCAGGTCGCGGATGATCTCGATCCGCTGGATCGTGTCGACCTCCGAGTGCAAGTAGCGGACGCGGATCCCCATCTCGAGCAGGTAGTCGGTCAGGTCCTCGGCCATCTTCTTCGTGAGGGTGGTCACGAGCACGCGCTGGTTGGCCTCGGCGCGCTTGCGGATCTCCTCGATGAGGTCGTCGACCTGACCCTTCGTCGGCCGCACCTGGACCTCGGGGTCGATGAGCCCGGTCGGCCGCACGATCTGCTCGGCCACGGCGTCGCTCACGCGGAGCTCGTACGGCGCGGGCGTGGCCGACATGAAGACGACCTGCCCCACCTTCTCGATGAACTCCTCGAACCGCAGCGGCCGGTTGTCGAGCGCGGAGGGCAGGCGGAACCCGAAGTCCACCAGCGTGCCCTTGCGCGTCTTGTCGCCTTCGAACATGCCGTGGATCTGCGGCACGGTGACGTGGGACTCGTCGATCACGCAGAGCCAGTCCTCAGGGAAGTAGTCGAGGAGCGTGTACGGGGCCTCGCCGGCGACACGGCCGTCGATGTGGCGCGAGTAGTTCTCGATGCCCGAGCAGAACCCGACCTCGCGCAGCATCTCGAGGTCGTAGGTCGTGCGCATGCGCAGGCGCTCGGCCTCCAGGAGCTTGCCCTGGCCCTCGAGCCATGCGAGGCGCTCCCGCAGCTCCTCCTCGATGCCGACGATCGCGCTCTTCATCCGCGCGTCGGAGGCGACGTAGTGGGTCGCCGGGTACACCGTGATCTCGGGCAGCTCGCCCAGCACCTCGCCCGTGATCGGGTCGAACCGCGTGATGCGCTCGATCGTCTCGCCCCACCACTCGATCCGGATCCCGGTCTCCTCGTAGGCCGGGAAGACCTCCATCGTGTCGCCCTGCACGCGGAACTTCCCCCGCGTGAAGCTCACCTGGTTGCGGTCGTACTGGATGTCGACGAGCCGCTGCTTCGCCCACTCCATGTCGGTCGCCACGCCCTGGTGCACCCGCAGGATCTGGCCGAGGTACTCCTCGGGTGAGCCGAGGCCGTAGATCGCCGAGACGCTCGCGACGATAAGCACGTCGCGCCGCGTTAGGAGCGCCGCCGTCGCCGAGTGCCGCAGGCGGTCGATCTCGTCGTTGATCGACGAGTCCTTCTCGATGTAGGTGTCGGTCTGCGGGACGTAGGCCTCGGGCTGGTAGTAGTCGTAGTAGGAGACGAAGTACTCGACCGCGTTGTCGGGGAAGAACTCTCGGAACTCGTTCGCGAGCTGGGCACCGAGCGACTTGTTGGGCGCCATCACGAGCGTCGGGCGCTGCACCCGCTCGACCACGTGGGCGATGGTGAAGGTCTTGCCGGTCCCCGTCGCGCCCAGGAGCGTGAGGCGCTCCTTGCCCGCGAGCACCGCCTCGGTGAGGTCGTCGATCGCCCGCGGCTGATCCCCGGAGGGCTCGAAGTCGGCGTGGACCTTGAAGGGTGGCACGCACCGATTCTAGGGCCCGATGCCGACGGTCCGGGGAAGGGCGCGAGCCGGGCGATCAGGCGGGTGTGAAGAACTCGAGCTGGATGTCGTCGGGGTCCCGGAACGTGAGCACGTGACCGTACGGGGCGGCGACGATCCCGCCGTGGACGATCCCCAGCTCGTCCAGCCTGCGCGCCCAGGCTTCCACCTCGGTCCGGTCGACGCACGCGAAGGAGACGTGGTCGAGTCCAACGCGCCGCTCGTCGAAGCGGTCGGGAGTGCTCGTGGCGTCGTGCTGGGTCAGGCCGAGGGTCAGGCCTCCGGGGGTCCGGAGGATCGCACGCCGGAACCCCGGCCCCTCGCGGTCGGCCGCTTTGGTCGCCCCCAGGACCCGCACGTACCAGGCAGCGCTGGCTGCCAGATCGGACACGGTCAGGGTCACGTGGTGGAACGCACGAGGCGGCTCCACGTCAAGCCCCCAGCTCGGTGCGAGACGCCACGCCCGCTCAGGGCACGAGGCCGAACACCGTGGCGGGCGAGCCCGAGCCCCCCTCGTTCTGCGTGCCGCCCACGACGACCCAGCCGCCGGTCGGCGGCATCTGGTCGAGGCCGGCGAGGCACTCGAGGTGGATCCGGTGTTCGCGCAGGAGCAGGGTGTTCGCCCGGTACCGCTCGTCGGTACCCGGATCCACGCCGAGCGTGTCGATCCCGAGACCCCCGAGCGCCCGGTTCGCGATCAGCCACTCGGTCACGCCGGCGCTGAAGCCCGGGTAGTGCATGAGGCCGTCCTCACCGAAGTTCTGGAACGCCTTCGGCCGGTCCCAACGGTTCTGGAAGCCGGTCCACATGATGACGACGGCGTTCGCGGGGATCTCGCCGTTCTCGGCCTCGAACGCCTCGATGTCGTGCACCCGGAGTCGGAAGTCCTCGTCGGCCTTCGTCTCCTCGCGCACGTCGATCACGACGGCCGGGTGGAAGAAGTCCTCGGCTTCCATCTCGTCGGCGCAGGGCTCGCCGAGGTTGAAGTGGCAGGGCGCCCCCCAGTGCGTGGAGGTGTGCTCGCCGATCCGCATGAGGTTCAGGCGGAAGCCGTCCTCCTCGACGGTGAACAGCGTCTGCACGCGCGGGTGCGGATCGCCGGGGAAGATCGGGATGTCCTCGCTGACCACGTGGGAGAGGAAGACGACGTCGGAGTACCCGAACGGTGCCGTCCCCTGCGCCCGGGCTTCGTCGCGTGACAGCTGCCCGAGCGCGAACCCGGCGACGGTCGCGAGGGCCACCGCGAGGGTGAGGGTGAGACCGGAGCGGTGCCTCATCGCGCGAACCATGACAACACCTCCTCGGAACGGATCCTTCTGGCCGAGCCTATCCCTCCCGGCCAAGACTCGCTGGCTCCTCGTGGAGCGTGGCCGCGCTCGACGGACGCTCAGCCGCGACGGCGTCGCACGTCAGGGCAGGGCGAGCTCGAGCGACTGCACGAAGAGCTGGGAGTCGGTCCGGTCGGCCCCGGGTGCGAGCTCGGCGGTCGCCTCGACGAGGCGGCCGTTCGCGGAGAAGACACGGATCAGGTAGGCCCGCCCGTCGCTCGCCGACAGATGGAGCTCGACGCCCGGGTACGGGCCGTCCCGCAGGAGGTCCTCCTCGTCGATCTGCGCACCCAGGCGGTCGGCCATGGGCGCGAGCGTGAGGTCGATGAGATCGGCCTCGGATCGGCCCGCGACAACCTGGGGGGTCAGGTCGAGCCACTCGACGAACCACGCCCCGTCGCCGGGCGCGGCGACGAAATCCGTGCGGTGCAAGACGCCGGCATCGGTCTGGGCGTCCTGCTCGGTCGGCCGACCCGGAGCCATCACGTGGAAGGATCCGTCCGGTGGGGCGTACTCCGACCACGATGCCGGGTACGAGGGATCGGGCGACGGGTGCGGCAGTGGGTCTCCGCTCGGTACCGCGGGCACGAACACCTTCCCGACCGCGAGGGCGGCGACCACCATCACCGCCGAGACGATCCAGCGCGCCCGCGTCCGTGTCAGCTCCATCGCCACGCGTTCGTCACGGGAGCGCGCTCGGCTCGACCGTCACATGCGCCCGGCCTCGATGATGCTCTGCAGGAACCGCTGGGTCCTCGCCTCGCGCGGGGCGCTGAAGATCTGCTCGGGCGGGCCCTCCTCGAGGATCACGCCCGCGTCGAGGAAGCACACCCGGCTCGCGATGTCGCGAGCGAACCCCATCTCGTGCGTCGCGATGAGCATGGTCATGCCGCCGGCCGCGAGCTCCTTGATCACGTTCAGCACCTCGGCGACGAGCTCGGGGTCGAGCGCGCTCGTCACCTCGTCGAGCAGCATGATGTCCGGCTGCATCGCGAGCGCCCGCACGATCGCCACCCGCTGTTGCTGCCCGCCCGAGAGCCGATCTGGGTACTCGTCCTTCTTGTCTGCCAGCCCGAACCGTTCGAGCAGCTCGACGGCCCGCGCGTCGGCCTCACTCCTGGAGAGCTTCAGCGCCTTCTGGGGCGCGAGCGTGACGTTGCGGAGCACCGTCATGTGCGGGAACAGGTTGAACGACTGGAACACGATGCCGATCGAGCGCCGGATCCGGTTCACATCCACGCCTCGGGCGCTGATCTCCTCGCCGTGCACGAAGACGCGGCCGGCGTCGATGGGCTCGAGGAGGTTCACGCATCGCAGGAGCGTCGACTTGCCCGAGCCGGACGCTCCGATGAGGCAGATGACCTCGTGCTCGGCGACCGATAGGTCGATCCCCTTCAACACCTGGAGCTTGTCGAACGACTTGTGGACGCCGTCGATGCGCACGACCTCGGTCCCGGTCCGGAAGCTCATGCGGCGACCCCCGCCTGCCGGCGCCGGCGCTGGCGCTCGAGCAGCCAGTCCGTGAACCTGGTCATCGGGATCGTGATGGCCAGGAAGCACAGCGCGACACCGAGGATCGGCGTGAAGTTGAACTTCCCCGTCTGGTAGATCTGCCCCATCAGGAACGCCTCCGCGTAGACGCCGGAGACGACCGCGATGAGCGCCGTGTCCTTCTGCAACGCGATGAAGTCGTTCATCAGCGGAGGGATCACCCGCCGTACCGCCTGCGGGATCACGATGTAGCGGAGGGTCCGCCAACGCGACAGGCCGAGCGCTCGGGCGGCGGCCGTCTGACTCGGGTGGACCGACTCGATGCCGGCACGGTAGACCTCGGCCACGTACGCGGAGTAGCTGAGGATCAGACCGGTCATCCCCCAGAACCACGGCGCGGTGGGCAGCCCGGGGATCTGCAGCGCCGGCAACCCGAACCCGAGCAGGTAGATGACGAGGAGCGTCGGAACGCCGCGGAACAGGTCGACGTAGATCGTGGCGAGGAGCCGCAGCGGGAAGAAGACCGGACCGCGCAACGAGCGAAGGACCGCGAGCGTCAGCGCCCAGACCAGGATGATCGGCTCGGCCACCAGGAAGTACGCGATGTTGCGTCGGAAGGCGCGCAGGATGTCCGGGAACGCCTCAGCGAACCGCTCCCCGTTGAAGAACTGCTGCTTGAAGTCGGGCCAGTATCGCGAGTGCAGGACGAAGTACACCAGCGTCCCGAGGACGACGACGGTGCTCACCGTCGCGATGGTGACGCCCTTGGCACCTTCCTGCCTGAACGTCTCTCCGAACAGACGCGGGCGCCGGCTCCCCTCGGGGAGGTCGGCGCCCGAGTCTCGGATCGACGCCACCGCTGATCGCGTTCCGGCGGCCGGCTAGCTGAACTCAGGCACCGCGCCGACGTTCGTCTTCTCGCTCAGCCACTCGGTGGTGATGGCCTCCAGGGTGCCGTCGGCCTTCATCTCCTGCAGGGCGAGATCCACGCACGCCGTGAGGGCGCTGTCCTTGGGCAGGACCGCGCCGAAGTACTCCTGCTCGGAGCCCGCCGGCGTCGGGAACTGCGCGAGCACGGTGCTGTTCTTCACCTGCTGCACGTACGGATCCGCGATGTACAGGGCCGTCGGCAGGTCGACCATGATCCCGTCGACCTGACCGGCGTTGAGGGCCGCCACGGCGTCGGCGAGGGACTGATACACCCCCGGATCGCTGTCCGGCTGGATGACCTGCTCGATCACGTCGAGGCTGGTCGTGCCGAGCGGCGCAGCGAGCGTGTAGCTCCTCAGTTCCGCGATCGACGTCGCGCCGGCGATCTGGGTGTCCTTCCGGATCACCAGAGCCTGCGTCACGTCGTAGTAGCTCTCGCTGAAGTCCACCGCGTCGGCGCGCTCGGGCTTGTACGAGACCTGGTTGAGGTCGAGGTCGAACGTCTTGGGACCGGGCGCGTACGACTGCTTGAAGGGCACGACCACCCACGTGACCGTCGAGAGCCCCATCCCGGACGCGATCGCGTATCCGACCGCGGACTCGAACCCCTCGCCCGTGTTCGGGTCGTTGATCTTCCAGTCGGACCCCTTCTCGGCCCCGCCCTGGAAGTAGGGGGGATACGCGGGGTTGTCCGTCCCGATCGTCAGGGCCCCGGCGTTCAGGAGGGCGCTTCCGTTCTGCTGGGCGCACTCGGCGGCGGTGGTGTAGCCCGTGGCGCCGGTCGGGGCCGACGTGCCGGTGGCACCCGTCGTGCCGGTCGTGCCAACGGCGGGCTGGTCCTCGGCGCACGCGGCGAGCAGGAGCCCGGCCACGGCGACGGCAAGTAGGGTCCTGCGCATCGTCGGTTTCCCCCTCGGTTCGTCACGGGACGGGCGCGTCGCGCCCAGGTCGCGAGCCTAGCACACGCCCTCGCGCACGAAGCCGGCCAGGAGGCTGGCCAGGAGGCTGGCAGGCTACCGGCTCGGCTCCCACCGGAACCGTCGGATGGCGACGAGCAGTCCCGCCAGCCCCCAGACGACGACGATGCCGACGTTCGTCCATCGCCACGGCACCACCTGGGGCAGGAACGAGGACTGCAGCGCCTCGGCGAAGTGCTTCACGGGGAAGATCTTGCCGATCCACTGGACCCACTCCGGCGCCCGGCTCGTGTTGATGAACACGTCCGACAGGAACAGCAGGGGCAACACGGTCGCGTTCACGATCGCTGGCGCCGCATCCGCGTTCGGCACGATCGTCGTACACGAGCGTGCCGAAGAGCGCGCACACCACGACGAGCGCGAGCGCGACCGCCATCGCGTGCCGCGCTCGACGCGCAGGTCGACGCCGCGGACCGCCTCGACGTCGCCGTAGGACTTCCGGAGGTCCCGGACCACGATCGCGCTCTCGCCGCTCCGTGCGCTCACGGCACGAACCCCAGTTGCTTGTCCACGACGTTGCGGAGCGGGTTCCCGGTGAGGTAGCGCTCGAGGTTCTCGACGAACAGCTCGACGACCGCCTCGCGCCAGCCGGCGAAGTCGCCGGCGACGTGGGGTGAGACGACGACGTTCGGCATCGTCCACAGCGGCGAGTCCGGCGGCAGCGGCTCGTCCTCGAACACGTCGAGTGCGGCTGCCGCGATCGTGCCGGACCGGAGCGCCTCCACGAGCGCCTCCTCGTCCACCGTGCTCCCCCGCCCCACGTTGAGGAACCGGACCCACGGCTTCATCGCCGCGAAGGTGTCTCGATCGAACAGGTGCCGGGTGGCCGGGGTTCCCGGCAGGGTGTCGACCACGAAGTCCGCCCAGCCGACGGCGTCGTGCAGGTCCTCCACCCCGAGCACGGTCCCGAAGACGGCGTCGCCGGGCCGCGGCGTACGACCGAGACCCCGGACGAGCATCCCGAAGGACCGGCCGGCCTTGCCGATCGCGCGCCCGATGGGGCCGGCGCCGGCAACGAGCAGGCGCTTGCCCTCGAGCGTCTCGGTGTCCCCGTGACGCCACTCGCGCCGAGCCTGGCGGTCGAGCACCCCGATGAGATCCTTCGCGAACAGGAGCACGAGCCCGAGGACGTACTCGGCCATCGCGGCGTCGAACACGCCGCGAGCGTTCGTGAGGACGACGTGGCTCTCGACGAGCTCGGGGAACAGGAGCCCGTCGACGCCGGCGGAGGCGGCCTGGATCCACTTCAAGGAGCTCGCACTCGACCACGCGGCCGGCAGCAGCTCGCGGGAACGCCAGGCGAACGACACATCGGCGCCCTCGAGCTCGCGCCGCAGGTCCTCGACGCTCGCGGCGTACGCGAGGTCGACGACGCCCTCGACGCTCGCGGCGTACGCGAGGTCGACGACGCCCTCGACCACGTGGATGCCGGGGGGCGGTTCGTCGGCGGTCGTGCCGATCACGACGACGCGGGAGCGCTCGCTCACAGCGGCCTCCGGCTCGAGAACCCCGAGTCCAGCTCGTGGAAGTGCGCGACGTGCTCCTCGCCGACCCGCCAGCAGAGCCACACGCGACGACCCTCGACCTCGCCGAGGAAATCCACGAGGCCCGACCCCGGATCGCGGAGCACGACATCCTCGGCGGCCAGGTACTCGAGCTCGGCCCGCAGCGCCCGCGCGGCCTCCCAGTACGCCGGCTCGCCGGCCACCCCGCCGCCGTCGCTCGCGACCCGCTCCTTCACCAGCTCCGAGCTGCGGATGACGACCTCGCGCGTCTCGCGGATCCGCGCGAGGCGCGGACGGAGGTCCTCGAGCATCGCCTCGGCCTCGGTCACGGTGAACACGCGCTCCGGCTCGCTCACAATCCGAGCACCCCCGGGAGCTCGGCCATCGAGGTGATCCTCGTGACGTCCGCGTCCGGGAACCGCCCCCTGCGGTCGATCAGGACCGGGAACATCCCGACGGCGGCCGCCGGACCGACGTCGAACTCCGGGTTGTCGCCGACGTACACCGACTCCTCGGGGCCAACGCCGGCGCGCTCCATCGCGAGGTGGAAGATCCGCGGGTCGGGCTTCTCCACGCCCTCGATCCCCGAGATCACCCGCACGCGGAAGTAGTGCCGCAGGCCGAGCTCCTCCAGGAGCCGCTCGAGCCACTCCTCGAAGTTCGACACGACGCCGAGCTCGAGCCCGGCGTCGAGCAGCGTCTGCAAGACCGGCTGCACGTCCTCGAACGCCACGTAGTTCGCGAGGTCGGTGAACGCCGCGTACATCCGGTCGACGAGCCCGTCGCCCTCGGAGATGCCGAGGTCCGCGAGGAACACCCCGTACACGTCGTGCCAGAAGGCGCGCGATCGCTCGGGCGAGGTCGTCCACAGCTCGTTCGTGTCGGCGGCGCGCTTGAACCGGTCGAAGACCACGTGGATCCGCTCCCTGACCGTCTCGGCATCGACGTCGTGCCCCTGCTCCTGCAGGATCCGTGCGAACAGGTCGGGGAAGGTCGGATGGGGATGGACGAGGGTCTCCCCGGCGTCGAAGAAGACGGCCGCGTACCTCACGGCGCGAAAGGATATCGGTCGTGGGGGCGGGCGGCCCCGCGCTCGCGCTCGCGTGGAGCCCTCAGCGCCCGGTCGCCACCGCGGCTCGCGCGCTCAGCTCGGCCCACGCGCGGTCCACCTGGCCGGCCAGCTCCTCGAGATCGCCCTCGTTGTCGATGAGGATGTCCGCGACCGCGGCCTTGTCCTCGAGCGGCCGCTGCGCCGCGATCCGGCCCCGGATGGAGGCCTCGGCCATACCCCGATCGCGCAGGAGCCGCTCCACCTGCGTCTGAACCGTGGTCGCGACGACGATCAGGACCTCGAACGCCGTGTGCATCCCCGTCTCGACGAGGAGCGGCGAGGAGAACACCACGACGCGATCGGTGTCCCGGTAGGCCTCGGCGCCCTCGGCGAACCGCCGTCGCACCTCCGGGTGCACGATGGCCTCGAGGTCGCGCCGTGCCGCGGGATCGGAGAACACGATGCTCGCGAGCGCCTCACGGTCGATGTCGCCCCCGGGCGCGAGCACGTTCGAGCCGAACCGCTCGACGACGCGCTCGTGCCCCGGCGTCCCCGGCATGGTGGCGCTCCGCGCGAGAGCGTCGGCGTCGAATACGACGGCCCCGCGCTCCTTGAGCAAGCGCGCCACGGTCGTCTTCCCGGAGCCGATGCCGCCGGTGAGGCCGACGAGCAGCATCGGGTTAGTCCGTGCGGCCTTCGCGACGCTTCAGGTCCTCGAGGATCGACTCCAGGGAGACGTCCTCCTCGGCCTCCGGCTCGGGCTCTGGCGCGGCGGCCGCCACGGGCTCCGCGACCTCGGGCACCGCGACGGGTTCCGCGACCTCTCGGCCGACGCGTTGGCCGACGCCGTGCAAGAG
>CAYUSA010000076.1:0-9719 GCA_964447335.1 uncultured Actinomycetes bacterium | reverse complement strand
TCGCCACCGACGCCGACGGCCTGTCGTTCCGCGACGTCGCGCGGCATGCGCTGGAGCGCGCGGCGTCGGGGCCGGCGGGGGCGCTCGATGCGGCCGACCGGATCCTGGAGGCCGCCGAGAAGTACCGCAAGGGCCTGACCGACCTGTTGAAGGACGAGCTCGCGCCGTTCATGGACGAGCACGGCCGGCCCGAGGAGGCGTACCGCGGCGCCGTGCGCCGGCTGGAGGAGCGGCACAAGCGCCGCGTCCGCCGCGCCGAGCGCGACTACGTCGACCGCGTTCTGCTGGCGGTCTCCTCGATGCTCCGCGACCGCGTCGTCGTGGCCGTCGGAGGTGGGAGCGATCTGCTCATGAACCCGGACCTGCCGACCGGTGACGGGAACGTGCGCGGCGCGGCCGCCGGGCTCGGTGCCGTCGAGGAGGCACGCGCCGCGCTCGCCGAGGAGCTCAACCTCAACCCGCGGCTCGTGCTCGAGCGCGCGTTCCTGCTCCTTCCCTCGACCGGCTGAACGCCGGGCTGCGAACGCCCTCGGCAGGAGTGGTGCCAGCATCACTGCCGGTGGCCGCTCCGCCGTGGCAGAGTGCTCCGTGGAGGAACGGGACATGCCCGTACGAGTGCTCATCGTGGACGACCAGGAACCGTTCCGGGCGGCCGCGCGGATGGTCGTCGAAGCCACGGACGGCTTCGAGGTCGTCGGCGAGGCCGAGACCGGGGAGGACTCGGTCGACATGGCGCGCGAGCTGACGCCCGATCTCGTCCTCATGGACGTGAACCTGCCGGGGATCAACGGCCTCGAAGCGACGCGCCGGATCCTCGCCACGCAGGCGGACCCGGTGATCGTGCTCCTGCTGTCGACCTACGAGGAAGAGGAGTACGCGCCGCGCGCGGCCGAGTGCGGCGCCGCGGCCTACATCCCGAAAGCCGTGTTCGGCCCCGACCGCCTCGAGGAGACCTGGGCGGCCGTCTCGGCCGGCTAGCTTCGGCCGCCACGCTGCGGTGCCGGCGGTCCCGTTGCCTTCGGGCGGGGGAGGCCGCAGGATACGAACCTTGGCCGCACGTCGAAGGGGGGACGTGATGGAGACGACGAGGGCGCCCGAGACCACCCCGGGATGGAGGGTCATCGCCTTCGGCGTCGTCCCCGGGCTCTTCGCGCTCGTGACGCATGGCTTCGGCGTGATGTTCGCCGTGGGCTCGCTCGTCGCGTTCGTCGTGGCCGGCGAGCTGCGTGCTCGTTCGGGGAGCGCCGCGTGAGCGCTGAGCGACTCTCGAACCGCTTGGCACGGGTCGTCCTCGGCATGGCGTTCGCGGTGGTCGTGTTCGTCATCGAGCGGCGCGTGATCAAGGCGATCAAGAAGGGCGATCTCGGCGCGAAGAAGGGCGCTCCCGCGGGGCTCGCGGCGACCGGCACGGCCGACGGCATGGCCGTGCAGCCCGATCGGCCGGCCGCCTGAGCCGGCGCTAGTCGGCTCGTCGGCGCAGCAGGTCCACGAGGAGGGCGACGACGAAGATCGCGCCGATCCCGCCGAGCCCGACGGTGACCCACCTCGGGACGATGTCCGAGCTCGCCGTGATCGCCGTCCCGAGGAGCGCGGCGCCCGCGATGACACCGATCGACAGCCTCCGACCGGCCCGCCGCACGGTGTTCTCGAGGCGCTCGGCCGCGAAGTTCACCTGGAGCTTCGGCCCGGGCCGCGCGCCGGCGAGGCGCTCGAACGCCTCGATCAGCCGCGTGAGCCGGACCTTCAGCTTCTGGCCCTCGTAGAACATCTGCTGGGGGTTGAGGCGCTGGCGGACCCGGCCGGCCACCCCGCGCATCAGGAACTTGCCGGCGACCACGAACGGGTCGAGGTCCGGGTCGAGCTCGGCCGTCGCGAGCTGCATCTGCGCGAGCGCCTTGCCCGTCAGCGCGAGCGAGGCCGGCAGCGGGATGTCGTGACGGATCGAGATCTCGGTCATCTCCTGCAGGATCGGGCCGAGCTGGATCTCCTGCAGCGAGACGTTGCGGTACTTCGCCGTCAGGTCGCCGAGCTCCTCACGGAGCCGGTCCATGTCGAGATCCGGCCGGTCGGCCCCGCCGGCGAGCATGAGCGTCACGTCGGCGAGGAACGCCACGTCCTCCTGCCAGAACGCTAGTAGCAGGAGCATCAGGTTCTCGCGCATCTCGGGGCCGAGCTCCCCGATCATGCCGAAGTCCAGGAAGTAGATCTTGTCCTTCCACCACATCAGGTTCCCGGGGTGTGGGTCCGCGTGGAAGAAGCCCTCGGTCAGGATCTGGCGGTAGTAGGACTCGAGGAGCTGGCGGGCTGCCTCCTTGCGCGCCGCGCCCTCGGGCGCCTGGCGGATCGGCACGCCCTGGATCTCCTCCATCACGAGGAGCCGGGAGCTCGACAGGTCGCCGTACACGCCGGGGACATCGAGGCGCTCGTAGGACTCGAGCACCGTGTGCATGCGTTGGATGTTGTGGGCCTCCTGCCGGAAGTCGAGCTCGCGCTTCAGCGAGTCCGAGAGGTGCGCGAACACCGCGGGCATGTCGATCACCTGTCGCAGCGCGGGTCGGCGCTCGGCCTTCCCGGCGAAGATCTCGAGCAGCCCGAGGTCCTGCATGATGTCCTCGCGGGCGTTCGGCCGCTGGACCTTCACGACGGCGCGCGCCCCGGTCGCGAGCATCGCCCGGTGGACCTGCGCGATCGTGCCGGCTGCCATCGGCGTGGGGTCGATCGACTCGAAGACGTCCTCCCACGGCACGCCGAGCTCCTGCTCCATCACCGCGACGACCTCGGCCTCGGTGAGCGCGGGCACGCCGTCCTGCAGCGTCGCGAGCTCCTCGATGAACTCCGCCGGCAGCAGGTCGGGGCGTGTCGAGAGGATCTGTCCGATCTTGCTGAACGTCGGCCCGAGCTCCTCGAGCGCCGAGCGCAGCTCCCGTCCCTGACGGCGCCGGTTCACATGCGTGTCGGGATCCGAGCGCGTGAACAGCTCCTTCACGCCGTGCTTCGCCATCACCGTCGCGATGCGGGTCGCGCGCCCCATCAGCCGCGGCTCGACGTCCTCGAGCTCCTCGCCGAGACGACCGCCGAACACGCCGGGCACCGCGACGGCGCCGCCCGTCGGCCGCCCGTCGGCGTCGAGCGCGGTCGTGTTCACGATGATCACGTTGCAGCGCGCGTTGTGGCTGATGCGGTTCGGCACGTTGCCGAGGAGGAACTCCTTGCGCCCGGTCATCCCCGCGTTGCCGACGACGAGCGTGTCGATGCCGGCCTCTTCGGCCGCGCCGACGATCGCCCGCGCCGGGTCGTCGTCCATCACGACCCGAGCGTGCCCCCTCGCGCCGGCGATCCCCTTCGCGTACTCCACGAGCTCCTTGGCCGCGGCGGCGGCGCGCGTGGCTTCGGCAGCTCCGCCCTCGGTGACGCCGGGGTTCTGCGGCACGACGACCCGCACCAGGTACAGGTCGGCGTCGTAGCGCTCGGCCAGGGTCGCAGCCCACTGCACGGCGCGCTCGGCCGTCTCCGAGCGGTCGGTCGCGACCATCACGCGGCCGATGCCGTTCGAGCTCGAGGTGCGGTTCCCGTTGCTCATCGAGGTCGAATCATGCGCGAGCGCGCTGATATCGGCAACGGTGGGCCCACCACCGAGCGGGGGGTGGCAGTACCACGCGGGCCCCGGCCGACGTCGTTCGCTACACTCGCTGGCGCCGCCGGAGTAGCTCAGCCTGGCAGAGCAACCGCCTCGTAACTATCATGTCTAAGGAGGAAGGCGCTGGAACGCATCACCCCACCTCACCGAGCAGATTCCCTGGTGACGTGGGTCGCACTGAGGTTCCACACCGACTATCTACAGGCCGGTATCGAAGCAACGCCGGAGTAGCTCAGTGGCAGAGCAGCGGTTTCGTAAACCGCAGGTCCGGGGTTCGAATCCCCGCTCCGGCTCGCTTAGTCGAAGGTCCTCGACGGCATTCGAGTTTGAGCGGGGGGTGCGAGATGAGGCGGTACACCTTCGAGCTCCGGGGTCGCGGGCGCTTCCCTGTCGAGGCTCTCTGGCGCTACGACGCGTACCCAGTCCGGCAGCTCGATGCGCGGCAAATCGGGTCGTCGCTCGTGGGCAAGCACGGGGGCGCCGAGGTATCCATCCGGCTCCGGACGTACCAGCGCGAGCCGGTCGCTGACCCGAGGTATCTCCGGTTCTGGACGCTGGAGAACGTCCAATCGAAGGAGGTCTGACGCGGGGCACATGGCAGTGCACGTTGCCCGGCGTTCGCACGGTACCCGGGGGAGTGCAAGCATGTGGTTGCGGTCAAGGCGATGATGAAAGGCGGAGACCTGAAGCCGAAACGCCCTGTCCGCAGGGGCGTCCGCCGGACGGACCGGCGCTGATGAGGCCAGGGGGCTCGTACGGATGGAGGGCCTGATGGTTGCCGAACTGAGCATCTGGGGTCTGCTCGCTATCGGGATGGGCTTCCTGTTCATCGCTGTCGGTATCTGGGCGTTCGCCACTGGTGAACTGGGCGCAGGGATTGCGATGGTCGTCCTGGGAATCGTCGTGTTGAGCGCCGTCATGACGTCGGTGAATGAAGGACCCTGAGCGCAGGAGGAACGTTGGCTGACCCGAAGGTGTGCGTGATGTGCGGCAAGGTTCGCGGGATGACCTGGAAGCAGCGTCGGTCGAGCTGTCGCTGGGGAGCTAGGACGATGACGGCTCCCAACCCTCGCCGGCAGAGCCGCAACAAAGCAGCCTCAAGAAGCACAACGAGCCCCACGGCCGACCCCTACCCTTCCCCCTACCCATCCGGCGCCCGTCGTGCTCTCACCGTCTACCTAGACCGCATACGGTTGTTGGACCCGAGGCTGGTCCCGATGACCGCACTGAGGTCTCTGCCGTCTATCTCGTAAGTGGTAGGTCAGGGGTTCGAATCCCCTCTCCGGCTCGAGGAACGGCAACCCGACCGACCTTGCTAGAATCCGCGCCGATGCGTTTCCGGTCCGCCCTCGCGAAGTTGCTCGCCGTCGCCGCCCTGTCCGTGTCCGCGCTGGCCGTGACCTCGGCGAGCGCCTCGGCCCAGGTGATCGTGAGTCCGAACGCCGAGGCGACGCGCAACGACGGCGGCTGGATCTACTGGATCGCCATCGCGCTCGGCGTGCTCGGCACCCTGCTCGCCCTCATGATCGTGTTCGGGTACATGCGCTTCGCCCCGCGTTTCCAGCGCGAGGGAACCGCCCGAACCGTCAAAGCCGCCCGGATCCAACCCGGCAGGGACGCCCCCCGGCGCGCCGTGAACATCACCGGCGCCCCCGTCGTCGTCCCCGCCCCCGTCCCGGTGGCGGTCGCCGCTGCCCCAGCGTTCGCGGCCCCGGCTGCCCCAGCGCCCACGCCCGTCGCGGTGGTGGCGCAGCCAGAGGCTCCGGTCGCTCCGCAGAGCCCGCCGAGCACGGACGTCGCCGCGACCGTACCCTCGGGCGGAGGTGCCACCAGGACGGACCCCGCCCCCCCCGCGAGCGGCGAGCGCAAGGAGGTCGCGATCGACCAAGAGACGTTCGACCGCGTGCTCGCCGAGCTCCTCGAGAACGGCACCGCGCGCCGCGTGGCCGAGGGCCAGGCGCGCCGGGCCGCGATGATCGTCGCGCGGAAGAAGGCCGGGGGCTAGCGCCCCAGGGCCATGGGGGCCGCGAAGCTCGACTGGTCCATGGGCTCGCGCGCTGGGGTCCTGGTCGACTGGGACACCGCGCACCAGACGGGCCGCCGCGTGGGCGGGGCCGGGCCGCAGACCGCTCCGGCCGATCGCGCTCGTCTCCGCGAGGACCTCGCCGAGCTCGTGCCGAAGGCGCAGGCCCTCGTGACGGAGTTCACCGACCTCGTGCCCGAGGGCTACCGCTCGCGGCCGTGGGTGATGTCGCGCGGCGAGTGGATCGGCGCGAACCTGAACGGGCTCCAGCGGCTGCTCGAGCCGCTCGCGGCCCGCCTCGTGCCCGAGGGCTCCAACCGGTCGCCCGTCCGCCGCAAGGCGCTCGGCGCGCAGATCGGGGGGCTCCTGGGCTACGTCTCGAAGAAGGTGCTCGGGCAGTACGACGTGTTCCTGCCGCCCGACGATGAGGGCCTCATCTACTTCGTGGGACCGAACCTCGTCGACACCGAGCGCCGCTTCGCCCTGTCGCCCCGCGAGTTCCGGCTGTGGGTCGCGATGCACGAGACGACGCACCGGATCCAGTTCGGAGCGACGCCGTGGCTCGCCGGCTACCTGAAGCGGCAGATCGACGAGTACCTGTCGACCGTGCAGGTGGACTCGCGCCAGGTGTTCGAGCAGCTTCGGCGCGCCGTCGAGGAAGCCCGCGGCGGCAACGCGCCGAAGGGCGTGAAGGGCGTGCTCCTGCTCCTTACGCCCGAGCAGCGCGAGCTGTTCAAGAAGATGCAGGCGATGATGTCGCTCCTCGAGGGCCACGCTTCGTTCGTGATGAACGAGCTCGGCCGCCAGCACATCCGCGACCTCGATCGCATGCGCCGTACGCTGAAGCAGCGGCGGCAGGCGGGCGGCGTGGAGAAGACGTTCCAGCGCGCGATCGGCTTCGATCAGAAGGTCCGCCAGTACGAGGCGGGTGAGGCCTTCGTGCGCGAGGTCGTCGCCCGCGCCGGGATGCAGGGTTTCAACCTCGCCTGGCGGGCCGAGGGGAACCTGCCGACGCTCGACGAGATCGGCGCCCCCGAGCGCTGGGTGGCGAGGGTCGCGGGGGCCTGATGACCCGCCCCCCCGCCGTCGGCCGCGTGCTCGAGCGGGTCACGGCCACCGTCCGCGAGCACGACCTGCTCCTTCCCGGCGACACCACGCTCGTCGCGGTCTCCGGCGGTCCGGACTCGGTGTGCCTGCTGCATGCCCTGCACGGCCTCCGGCGCCTGCTGAAGCTCCGGCTCGAGGTCGTCCACCTCGACCACCGCCTGCGCGAGGGCTCCGCCGCCGACGCCGCGTACGTCCGTCGCACGGCCGAGCGCCTGAAGGTCCCGTTCCACCTCCGCGTCGCCGAGGGGCGGCCCACCCGCGGGGAGTCCGTCGAGGCCTGGGCGCGGGCGCAGCGGCATCGCGCGTTCCGCGACGTGCAGCGGGAGACCGGGGCGCGGCGCGTGGCCCTCGCGCACACGCTGGACGACCAGGCCGAGACCGTGCTGCTCGCGGTCCTCACCGGTCGAGGGCTCGACGCGGCGAGCGGGATGAAGCCGGTCGCCGGGCCGTTCGTCCGCCCCCTGCTCGAGGTCACCCGCGAGCAGGTCGAGGCGTTCTGCCGCGCGCTCCACCTTCGCCCCCGTCACGACCCGACGAACGACGATCCGAGGTTCCTGCGCAACGCGCTCCGCCTGCGCGGCCTGCCGGCGCTCGAGCGGGCGCTCGGGCGCCCCGTCCGCGAGCCGCTCGCCAGCACGGCGGCGCTCCTTCGCGTCGACGCCGACGAGCTCGCTCGACGCGCGCTCGACGCGCTCGCCGACGTGGTCGAGGAGACCCCCGCGGGGGCGGATGTGGATGTGGCCCGCCTCGGCCGCCTGCCGAGGGCCATCGCCGGGCGCGTCGTGCGTCTCGCGCTCCTGCGCTGCAACGCTCCCGCGACGCGCGAGGACGTCGAGGCGATCATGGATCTTTCCGCCGGACGGCCGGGGCGGCGCCGCGACCTCTCCCAGGGTTTGAAGGCAGTGCGGGAGCGGGGGTATGTTTCCCTCTCTCGCACTTCCCCCGAGAGCCGGGTGTGAAGGGGGGCGAGATGGAAGGCCGGGTCGCGCTGTCCGATCGGAACGACGTGTCGGTCCACCCCTCGGTGTCCGAGCTGGAACGGGACATCGAGCGCGTCATGATCACCGAGCAGGAGATCCAAGACATGCTCCGGCGGCTCGGCGACCAGATCACCGAGGACTACCGGGACCGCGATCTGCTGCTCGTCGGCGTGCTGAAGGGCGCCTTCGTGATGATGGCCGACCTGTCCCGGTACATCGGTCTGCCGGTCGAGATGGACTTCATGGCGGTCGCCTCCTACGGCGCGGCGACGAAGACCTCGGGCGTGGTGCGGATCTTGAAGGACCTCGATCACGACCTCGAGGGACGCGACGTGCTGCTCGTCGAGGACATCGTGGACTCGGGGCTCACGCTCAACTACCTGCTGAAGAACCTCCGCGGCCGTCGGCCGGCGAGCCTGGAGGTCTGCGCGCTCCTCAAGAAGACCGGCATCCAGCGCGTGGATATCGACGTGCGGTACTGCGGCTTCGAGATCCCGCCGGAGTTCGTCGTCGGCTACGGCTTGGACTTCGGCGAGAAGTACCGGAACCTGCCGTACATCGGGACGCTGCGCCCCGAGGCCTACCGCGACGCCCACTGAGCAGGAACCCACCCGCCGCCCCACCCGTCGCAGCGGCATGCGACGTATCGCCCCGCTCCTCGCGCTCGTCGCCGTCGTCCTCGCGGCGTGCGCAGACGAGGCTCCCGGCGACGAGGTGCACTCGGGCGTGCGAGGCGTGGTCCTCGCGGGACCGCAGTGCCCCGTCGAGCAGGAGGGCTCGCCCTGTCCGGACCTGCCCGTGCCCGACGTCGAGATCCGTGCGCTCCAAGACGGCTCGGTCGTGGGGTCGGTCCGTACCGACGATCGAGGTCGGTTCGAGCTCCTGCTCGCGCCCGGCGACTACGTGGTGGAAGCGGTCCTGGATGGCGGCGGTCCGCCGAGCGCGAAGCCCGTGGCAGTGACCGTCCCGCAGGGCGACTTCGCCGACGTCACGGTCCCGGTGGACACCGGCATCCGCTGAGTCGGGGATCGGCCGCGTGCGACCCCTGTGCTACCATCGCCGAGGGCCCGGTGCGCGAGCGTGCACCTCGGGCCCTGAAGCATCTCCGCAGGTCAAAGGCCGAAAGGAGCACCGCTGAGCCCGCCCGAGTCGCCGTACCGCCGGATCTTGCGCGGCCCGGCGGTCTACCTGCTGATCGTCCTGATCGGTATCTGGCTCTTCTTGGTCCTCGCGAACCGCGAGGACCCCGGCACCGAGCTCACGTTCAGCGACTTCCAGGCCGCCCTCGACCAGGGCAAGGTCGCCAAGGCGACCTTCCTCGAGGGCAGCCAGGAGATCCGCGGGGAGCTCGCCGACGGCCAGGCATTCACCGTGGCGTATCCGGCCTCCCCCGCCCTGCAGGAGTCGCTGACGAAGCAGATGCAGGCCAAGGGCGTCGAGATCGACGTCGACCCGCAGAAGGGCTCGGCGCTCGTCGGCTTCCTGTTCCAGCTGATCCCCGTGCTGCTCATCATCGGGGCGTTCATCTGGATCATGAACCAGTCGCAGGCAGGCGGCGGGCGCGTCATGCAGTTCGGCAAGGCGCGCGCGAAGCAGGTCACCAAGGACCAGCCGAAGACGACGTTCGCCGACGTCGCCGGCGTGGACGAGGCGATCGAGGAGCTCGAGGAGGTCAAGGAGTACCTCCAGAACCCCGCGAAGTTCCAGGCGATGGGCGCGAAGATCCCACGCGGGGTGCTGCTGTTCGGCCCGCCGGGAGCCGGCAAGACGCTCCTCGCGCGCGCGGTGGCCGGCGAAGCCGGCGTGCCGTTCTACTCGATTAGCGGCTCGGACTTCGTGGAGATGTTCGTCGGCGTCGGCGCGGCGCGCGTGCGCGACCTGTTCGAGCAGGCGAAGCAGAACGCGCCGGCGATCGTGTTCATCGACGAGATCGACGCCGTCGGCCGCCACCGCGGCGCCGGCCTGGGCGGCG
>CAYUSA010000075.1:0-9886 GCA_964447335.1 uncultured Actinomycetes bacterium | reverse complement strand
CCGGACGCCGCGATCGGGCCGGCGTGCTCGGCTCTGGCCGAGGCCGGGGCGCTCGCCGAAGGCGCCGCCGTAGCCCACCTCTCGGGCGCGACGGGCCTGGGCGCGCTCGACGCCGCCGAGGCCGCCGGCGCGACGGTGCTGTCCGTCCACCCGCTCATGACGTGTCCGGACGTCGAGACCTCGATCGAGCGCATCCCCGGCAGCGCGTTCGCCGTCACGGCGCGCGCGGATGCGGGCTATGTGCTCGGTGAGCGCCTGGCGCTCGACGCCGGCGGCCGACCGTTCCGGCTCGACGACGCGATGAAGCCGCTGTACCACGCGGGGGCGGTGCTCGCCTCGAACGCCGTCGTCGCCCTCACCGCTCTCGCGGCCTCGCTCGAACGCACCGCCGGCGTGCCGGAGCCGATCGAGGCGCTCGCGCCGCTGCAGCGCGCGACGCTCGCGAACATCGAGGTGATGGGGACCGCGATCGCGCTCACCGGGCCGGCGGTGCGCGGCGACGCGGAGACCGTCGAGCGCAACCTGCTCGCTCTCGCCGAGCACGCCCCGTCGGCCGTCCGCACGTACGTCGTGCTCGCAGACCTCGCGATCGAGCTCGCGACGGGCTCGGGACGGCTGCCGGCCGAGGCCCGCGCCGCCGTCGAGGAGGTGCTCGCGCGGTGGAGGTGATCCGCACGGTCGCAGGCACGCGCGCGGCCTGCGACGCCGCCCGCGCCGAGGGCCGCTCGGTCGGCCTCGTGCCGACGATGGGGGCTTTCCACGCCGGGCATGTGTCGCTGATGCGGCGGGCGCGCGCCGAGTGCGACCTCGCGGTCGTCTCGATCTTCGTGAACCCGACGCAGTTCGGCGACCCGACCGACCTCGCGGCGTACCCGCGGGACGAGGCCGCGGACGTCCACGCCGCCCAGGCCCTCGGCGTCGACGTGGTGTTCGCCCCGAGCGTCGAGGAGATGTACCCGAGCGGGGAACCGGCGGTCACGGTCGACCCCGGGCCTCTCGGGGACCGGCTCGAGGGCGCGAGCCGCCCCGGTCATCTCCGCGGCGTCGCGACGGTCGTCGCGAAGCTGTTCCACGCGGCCGGCCCGTGCCACGCGTACTTCGGCGAGAAGGACGCCCAACAGCTCGCGGTCGTCCGAGCGATGGCGCGCGAGCTCGCCTTCCCGGTCGAGGTCCTCGGGTGTCCCACCGTGCGCGAGCCCGACGGCCTCGCGATGTCCTCTCGGAACCGGCGCCTCACCCGCGAGCAGCGCGAGGCCGCCGGCTGCCTGTTCCTCGCGCTGTCCGAGGCGGCCGAGCTCGCGCGCGGCGGCGAGAGCGACGCCGCACGGCTCGTCGCCGCGATGGCGCGCGAGATCGGCGCGACGCCGCAGGCCCGGCTCGACTACGCGGCCGTCGTCGACGAGGCGACGTTCGCGGAGGTCCGCGAGCTCCAGGGGAGCTCGCGCGCCGTGGTCGCCGCCTGGTTCGGTGACGTCCGGCTGCTCGACAACCTGTTCCTGCCGAGCCCCTGACCGCGTGTCGGCGGTCGTCCCCGTATGCCACGATTGGCGCCGTGCTGCTCGCCGTGAACGTCGGGAACTCCAACACGTCCCTCGGGGTCTTCCGGGGGGATGAGCTGGCGCACCACTGGCGGCTGTCCACCTCGCCGCGGCGCACGGCCGACGAGATGGCCGTCGTGTTCGGCGCGCTGCTCGAGCAGGCCGGCCTGTCGTTCTCGAATCAGATCACCGGCGTCGCGATCAGCTCGGTCGTGCCGACCTCGACGACGGCGCTCCGCGACATGGTCCAGCGCTACTTCAACTTCCCGCCGGTGGTCGTCGAGCCCGGGACGCGGACCGGCATCCCGATCCTCACCGACAACCCGCGCGAGGTCGGCGCCGACCGCATCGTGAACGCGCTCGCGGCGTTCCACCGCTACGGCGGGCCGGTGATCGTCGTGGACTTCGGCACGGCGACGACCTACGACGTCGTCTCCGAGGGTGGCGAGTTCCTCGGCGGGGCCATCGCGCCGGGCGTGCAGATCTCGAACGCCGCGCTCTCGACCTCCACCGCGCGGCTGCCCCAGGTCGAGCTCCACGCGCCGCGAGCGACGATCGGCAGGAACACGGTGGAGTCGATCCAGTCGGCCCTGGTGTTCGGAACGGCCGCCGAGGCCGACGGCGTGATCCGGCGCATCCGCAAGGAGCTCGGCGCCGAGGCCCGGGCCGTCGCGACGGGCGGGCTCGCGCCGCTCCTCGTCCCGCACTGCGAGACGATCGACGAGCACGACGAGTGGCTCACCCTCGAGGGCCTCCGCCTGGTGTTCGAGCGCAACGTGGGGCCCGACCATGACTGAGGACGTCGGCGGGCGCGAGGCCGAGGTCCTCAAGGCCCGCCGCGACAGCCTCGAGCGCCTGCGCGGCAAGGGCATCGAGCCGTTCGCCTGGGGCTTCGATCCCGACGCCCACGCGGCGGACGTTCGCGAGCGGCACGGCGACCTGCCGCCCGAGACCCTCACCGAGGACCGCGTCGCCGTCGCAGGCCGCGTGGTGCTCGCGCGGCGGTTCGGCAAGCTCGTGTTCTTCACCCTTCGCGACCGCACCGGCGACCTCCAGCTCTTCTGCTCGGAGGACGTGATGTCTGCGGACACCTTCGCGCTGCTCGAGGAGGTCGACCTCGGCGACATCGTGGGCGCGCGCGGGCGCGTGATGACCACGCGCAAGGGGGAGCTCTCCGTCGGGGTCGAGGACCTCGTGATGCTGTCGAAGGCGCTCCGGCCGCTGCCCGAGAAGTGGCACGGGCTGAAGGACCCCGACCTCCAGCAGCGGCAGCGCTACCTGCACCTCGCGACGGATCTGGACTACCGCGGCGTGGTCCAGGCGCGGGCGAAGACGCTCAAGGCGTTCCGGCGCGTGCTCGACGACCGCGCCTTCGTCGAGGTCGAGACGCCGGTGCTCCAGGCCACGGCCGGCGGCGCGATCGCGCGCCCGTTCCTGACGCACCACGGGGCGCTGGGCATCGACCTCAACCTGCGGATCGCGCTCGAGCTGTACCTCAAACGCCTGCTCGTCGGTGGCCTAGAGCGTGTGTACGAGATCGGCCGCAACTTCCGCAACGAAGGCATCGACCGGGATCACAACCCCGAGTTCACGATGCTCGAGGTGTACCAGGCCTACGGCGACTACTTCTCGATGATGGAGCTCGGCCAGGCGGTCATCCGAGCGGCCGCGCTCGAGGTGCGCGGCTCGCTGCGGTTCGAGTACCAGGGCCGGCCGCTCGACCTCGAGTCCGAGTGGCGCCGTGCCACGTTGCTCGACCTGGTCTCCGAGGCGACCGGCGAGGAGATCACGCTCGATCGCGAGGACCTCCCCGACGTCGCCCGGATGCGCGGCATCGAGGTTCACCCCACGTGGGGTCCCGGCAAGCTCGTGCTCGAGCTGTACGAGAAGCTCGTCGAGGAGCACCTGTGGGACCCGATCTGGGTGATGGACCTGCCGCGCGAGGTCTCCCCGCTGGCGCGGCCGCACCGCACGAGCCCCGGCGTCGTCGAGCACGCCGACCTCGTGATCGCCGGCATGGAGCTCATACCCGCGTACTCGGAGCTCTCCGACCCCGACCAGCAGCGGGAGTCGTTCCGTATCCAGGCGGAGGCGCGAGCGAAGGGTGAGGACGAAACGCACCCGATGGACGAGGACTTCCTCACCGCGCTCGAGCACGGCATGCCGCCGGCGGGAGGGTTCGGCCTCGGCGTCGACCGACTGCTGAAGATCCTCGCGGACCAGCCGAGCATCCGCGACGTGATCTTGTTCCCGCACCGCCGCCCCGACGAGGGCTGAGCGCGACGCCCAGAGGTGTCGCGCCGAGGAACGCCGTGATCCTCGGTCAGCCGCCGTCGGTCTCGTGAGCCTCGTTGAGCACGAGCACGAGGTCCTCGAGCGAGCTGCCCTTGGCCAGGAACCCCGATGCGCCGGCCCGGCGGGCCTCCTTCTCCATGCCGGGGTCCGCGTGCGCGGTGAGGAAGATGACGGGCAGGTCCGGCGTCTTGCGGTGGATCTCCTTCATCGCGTCGATCCCGGAGATGTCCGGCATCGACAGGTCCATGATCACCAGGTCCGGCCGGACCTCGATGGCCTGCGCGGTGGCATCCCGACCGCCACCGGCCTCGCCGGCGACCTCGATGTCGTCCACCATGTTCAACGCGGAGGTGAGTGCCCGGCGGAAGCCCGGGTGGTCGTCGACGACCAGAACCCGCAACGTCATCCTCTCCTCACGGGGAAGGAGCTCGGGGGGAAGGCACGGTCAGGGGGGTGCGTGCCCATCTTGCCCGAGCGCCCCGAGTTCGGACAACGCCCATCCGGGGGAAATCGGGGTGGCCCGAACGGGTCACGTCCTCGGTCTTTCGACCTACGAGCTCATCTCGAGGCGTGTTGTGCCCGAAGAACCCTTGAGGGCCGTTCGACGTTGAACGGTGGTAGGACGGGTGCGATGGGCGCAGGCGGGCGTATCGGAGGCCGGGGGTATACTCCCCTCGTGGGGCGCTTCGGGGGCGCGCGGAGTGCGCTCGGAGCGCCTGACGTGCCTCGAGGGTAGGACGTGGTCCGCTGATCCTCGAGGCAGTTCGATAAGAAGAAGGGGCCCTCGCCCCGGGGGAACGACATGTTCGAGCGATTCACCGACCGAGCCAGACGGGTGGTGGTCCTCGCCCAAGAAGAGGCGAGGATGCTCAACCACAACTACATCGGGACCGAGCACATCCTGCTCGGACTGATCCACGAGGGCGAGGGCGTGGCGGCGAAGGCGCTCGAGTCGATGAGCATCTCCCTGGAGGCCGTGCGCCAGCAGGTCGAGGAGATCATCGGCCAGGGCCAGGCCGCGCCGACGGGTCACATCCCCTTCACGCCCCGCGCGAAGAAGGTCCTGGAGCTGTCGCTCCGCGAGGCGCTCCAGCTCGGCCACAACTACATCGGTACCGAGCACATCCTGCTCGGGCTCATCCGCGAGGGCGAGGGCGTCGCCGCCCAGGTCCTCCAGAAGCTCGGCGCGGACCTGAACCGCGTTCGCCAGACCGTCATCCAGCTCCTGTCCGGCTACACCGGCGGCAAGGGCGAGCAGACCTCGCCCGAGCAGGGCGGCCAACCGGGCCAGGGCTCGATGGTCCTGGACCAGTTCGGGCGCAACCTGACCTCGCTCGCCCGGGAGCAGAAGCTCGACCCGGTGATCGGGCGCGAGAAGGAGATCGAGCGGGTCATGCAGGTCCTGTCCCGCCGGACGAAGAACAACCCCGTGCTGATCGGGGAGCCGGGCGTCGGCAAGACCGCGATCGTCGAGGGCCTCGCGCAGGACATCGTGAAGGGCGACGTCCCCGAGACGCTGAAGGACAAGCAGATCTACACGCTCGACCTCGGCGCGCTCGTGGCCGGCTCGCGCTACCGCGGCGATTTCGAGGAGCGGCTGAAGAAGGTCCTGAAGGAGATCCGCACCCGTGGCGACATCGTGCTGTTCATCGACGAGTTGCACACGCTCGTCGGCGCCGGCGCGGCCGAGGGCGCGATCGACGCCGCGAGCATCCTCAAGCCGATGCTCGCGCGAGGCGAGCTCCAGACCATCGGCGCCACCACGCGCGACGAGTACCGCAAGCACCTCGAGAAGGACGCGGCCCTCGAGCGCCGGTTCCAGCCGATCAGCGTCGAGGAGCCGAGCGTCGCCCACACGATCGAGATCCTGAAGGGCCTCCGTGATCGCTACGAGGCCCACCACCGCGTGAACTTCACCGACGACGCGCTCGTCGCGGCGGCGAACCTCGCCGACCGCTACATCAGCGACCGGTTCCTGCCCGACAAGGCGATCGACCTCATCGACGAGGCCGGCAGCCGCATGCGGATCCGTCGCATGACCGCACCGCCGGACGTTCGCGAGGTCGACGAGAAGATCGCCGACGTCCGCCTGAAGAAGGAGTCCGCGATCGACGCGCAGGATTTCGAGAAGGCCGCGTCGCTCCGTGACGAGGAACGCCAGCTCATCGAGGAGCGCCAGCGCCGCGAGCGCGAGTGGAAGTCCGGCGAGATGGACATCCTGTCCGAGGTGGACGAGGAGGAGATCGCCGAGGTCCTGTCGCTTTGGACCGGCATCCCCGTCTTCAAGCTCACCGAGGAGGAGACCGAGAAGCTGCTGCGCATGGAGGACGAGCTCCACAAGCGGATCGTCACGCAGAACGAGGCCATCTCGGCCGTCTCACGCGCGATCCGGCGCACGCGCTCGGGTCTGAAGGACCCGCGGCGTCCCTCCGGCTCGTTCATCTTCCTCGGGCCCACCGGCGTCGGGAAGACCGAGCTGTCCAAGGCGCTCGCCGAGTTCCTGTTCGGCGACGAGGCCGCGCTGATGCAGCTCGACATGTCCGAGTACATGGAGAAGCACACGGTCAGCCGCCTCATCGGCGCGCCGCCCGGCTACGTCGGCTACGAGGAGGGCGGCCAGCTCACGGAGGCCGTGCGCCGCAAGCCGTTCAGCGTGATCCTGTTCGACGAGATCGAGAAGGCGCACCCGGACGTGTTCAATATCCTGCTGCAGATCCTCGAGGACGGGCGCCTGACGGACTCGCAGGGTCACCAGGTGGACTTCAAGAACACGATCATCATCATGACCTCGAACCTCGGGACCCGGGACATCCAGAAGGGTCCGGGCGTCGGCTTCGCCGCCCACGCCAACGAGGAGGTCACGTACGAGAAGATGCGCGACCGCGTGACCGAGGAGCTGAAGAAGAGCTTCCGACCCGAGTTCCTGAACCGGATCGACGAGGTCATCGTGTTCCGCTCCCTCACCGAGGGCAACGTGAAGGAGATCGTCGACCTGCTGATGAAGCGGGTGCGCGAGCAGCTGAAGGCCAAGGACCTGGACATCGAGCTGACCGATGCCGCGAAGGTGCTGCTCGCCCAGAAGGGGTACGACATGGCGCTCGGCGCCCGGCCGCTACGGCGCACGATCCAGCGCCTCGTCGAGGACCCGCTGTCCGAGAAGCTCCTGTGGAAGGAGTTCCGCGCCGGGCAGGCGATCATCGTCGACGTGCGCGACGGCGAGATCGTGTTCGAGACGCCGACGCCGCCGGAGACCCCGCCCGTCGAGCTCGCCGGCTCGAGCGAGAGCTAGCAACGAGACGTCGGCCCGGGCCCGCGAGCCCGAGTCGGCCGCAAGACCGATGGCCCGGTAGCCGCGAGGTTGCCGGGCCCTTCGGTGTCCGGAGGGTTCTCACATCACGCGACCGGGCGTAGCCTGCTGCGATGGACGCACCCCCCGAGGCTTGGGCCGTCGAGACGTCGAAGGACGGCGATTGCTGGCGCTTCTATGGCAAGGCCTGGAAGTGGCCGGACGAGAAGGTGCTCCACCACGCGGCCCCCCGGTTCGTCCGGTTCCGTCAGCTCGTGCCGCTCGAGCAGGCGGAGTGGTGCGATCCGCTCGAGGGTGACGGCGGAACGCCCATGACGCTCCTGCGCATGGAGGCGCGCGAGCGCGAGGATCTGTGGCCGGGGCAGGAGCACCTCGGGCTCCCGGTGCTTCTGCCCGGCGGCGAGGCCGGCCGCCTGCTCCGCTTCGAGCGCGGCGCCGACGGCGCGACCTGGACGTACGCGCTCGAGTTCCGCGGGCCCTAGACCAGACCGCGGAGCTCCTCGGGGACCAGGTCCGCGAGCGTCCACGCGGTCCACAGGTCGTTCGCGAGGCGCCCGGGGCTCGAGCGAACGCCGAACCGCTCGAAGTGCTCGCAGATCCGGCGCACGTCGCGCTCGAGCAGGGGCTCCGCGTGACGGTTCTTGCGCGGGTCCACGGCCTGCGGCAGGTCGATGACCGTGATGCGGCCCTCCCAGACCAAGACGTTGAACGGCGAGAGGTCGCCGTGGATCACGTTGCGGTACAAGAAGTGCTCGACCTGCCCCGTCAGCTGCTCGAACAGGTCTCGTGCCTCGTTCGGGTCGGGGCGGTACCGATGGAGCTGCGGTGCGGCGGCGGCCTCGTCGCCCACGTAGGACATGAGGATGGCGTCCTCGGTCGAGGCGATCGGCCTGGGCACGGCGGCGCCGGCCTCGGAGAGGGCGCGAAGGGTCTCCCATTCGCCGTGCACCCAGATCGCGCCCTGCACCTCCCGGCCGAACCGGGTCTTCTTCTCGAGCGCCACGCGGATGCGGCGCTCCTTGATCCACTCGCCGTCCCGGTAGATGGACTCGTCGCGGAAGTCCCGCCGATCGAGCGGGTGGTAGACCTTCAGCGCGACGAGCTCCTCTCCGGTGGTCGATCGGTTGGCGCGGCACAAGTGGACCGAGGCCTCCTTACCGCTCTTGACCGGGCGCAGGACCTCGGAGATGAGGCCCTCGCCCAGGAAGTGCTCGATGGTGCTCTCGTTCGTCTCTTCGGGTTCCAACGTCGTGTCCCTTCGGTCTCGGTGTCGGGCATCGCTGGGCGGTGCAGGGCAGGCTCAGGCATGACGAACCCCCTTCCGTGGGTCGGGAGAAAGGAAAGCCGCCCCTTCGGGCGGCTCAGACGGGCGAACCGGTTACGGTCGCGTCAGGAGCTGCTCCGAGGGATGCGGCGTGACGACAGTGGCTTCGGTCATCGTGCATCCCTCCTTCCGTGAGCTCGGCAGGTGTGTTCCCGCGGAGCCTACCGGGTCTCAGGCCGGGAGCCCAAGCACCTCGGAGGCCGTGAGCTTGTGCGTGGTGGGCGCAAGGCGAAGGCCCGCCATCCGGACCGGGCCGGCTACCCAGGCGCCCTCCTCGAGGAGCTCGACGCGGATCGCGCCGTCTTCGGCCAACAAGATCCGGAGCGTCTTGCCCAGTCTGGTCCGGTAGACGTTGGAGGACCCCACCCCCCCACCATACGCCGTTCTGCGCAGTCACGGGTGGCCGGGCCTGTCGGACCCCCCTGCTAGGTTCGCCGGGTGGGCAAGGTACGGACACTCCTCGCGTGCTCGGAGTGCGGGCAGCAGCTCGCACAGTGGGCCGGGCGCTGCCCCGGTTGCGGCGCGTGGGGGACGATCGAGGAACGGGCCGGCGGCACGGCTCCGGCGGCGGTCGCCCTCCAGACGCTCGAGCATGACGGGGCCGTCGAGCGGCGGGTCTCCTCGGGGTTCCCGGGCATCGACCGGATCCTCGGCGGCGGACTCGTACCGGCGTCCGTTGCCCTGCTGGCCGGCGAGCCCGGCATCGGCAAGTCGACCCTTCTCCTCCAGTTGGTGGCGAACCTGTCGGCTGCCGGGCTCCCCTGCCTGCTCGCCTCGGGCGAGGAGTCCCGCACGCAGGTCGCGGCGCGGGCCCGGCGGCTCGGCATCGCGGGGGACACGGTCTCCTTCGTGCCGGGGCGAGATCTCGGCGGCGTGGTGGGCGCCGCGCTCTCCGCGCGCCCGTTCCTGCTCGCGGTGGACTCGATCCAGGCGCTCCGTGACCCGGAGGCCGGGCAGGTGCCGGGCGGGACGGCCCAGGTGCGCTCCTGCGCCGATGCGCTCGTCGGACTCGCGAAGGCCCAGGGCATCGCGGTCCTGCTCACGGGGCATGTCACGAAGGACGGCGACCTGGCCGGCCCCCGGGCGCTCGAGCACGCGGTCGACGTCGTGCTCGGCTTCGACGGGGATCCGCGCTCGGGCCTTCGGATGCTGACCGGCGGGAAGAACCGCTTCGGCGCCGAGGGCGAGGTGGCCTGGTTCGAGATGACCGCCTCGGGCCTGGCCGAGATTGACCCTACCGCCCTCCTGGTTTCCGGCGAAGGGGAGCCCGGCGCCGCGACGGCGCTGCCCCAGGCCGGGCGGAGGGCGCTCGCGGTCGAGGTCCAGGCGCTCGTCGCGCCGACCGACGGGCCCGCGCGGCGCCAGGTCACGGGCCTTGACGGCCGTCGCTTCCAGCTCGTCGCAGCCGTGCTCGATCGGGCC
>CAYUSA010000074.1:7671-10364 GCA_964447335.1 uncultured Actinomycetes bacterium | reverse complement strand
CGGCAAGCGCGTGCTCGTCGTCGAGGACGGCCCGACGCTCACGCACGGCGAGATGAAGTTCGGCGCCGGCGTGGTCGCCGCTCGCGCGCACGGCGCGGCCGACATCGTCGACCCGCGACCCTGGGCGATCGGGACGATCGACGAGACGTTCCGCAAGTACGACGTCGGTCCGGTGCTGCCGGCGATGGGGTACTCGAACGGCCAGCTCGAGGAGATGGAGAAGATCATCGACTCGGCAGACGCGGACGTGGTCGTCATCGGCACGCCGATCGACCTCCGGCGCGTGATCGACATCCGCAAGCCTGCGGTGCGCGTGCGGTACGACCTCGAGATCCTGCCCGAGTCGCCTTCGCTGACCGACGTGCTCGCCCCCGTGCTCGGTTAGCCTTCCTCCAGGAGGACGTCCCCGACATGGAGCGTGTGGTCATCGCACTCGGCGGGAACGCCTTGCTCCGCAGGGGGCAGGAGGACTCGTACGAGAACATGTTCGCCTCGGCGCGCCGGGCGGCCGAGAAGATCGCCGACATCGCGGCCGCGGGGTGGGAGGTCGTCGTCACGCACGGCAACGGCCCGCAGGTCGGCCGCATCCTGCTCCAGCAGGAGGCCGCCCGGGGCTGGGTGCACCCGATGCCGCTGGATGTCTGCGGCGCCGAGAGCCAGGGCCAGATCGGCTACCTGCTACAGGTGACGATCGGCGACGTGTTCTACGAGCGCGGCATGGCGCGCCCGGTCGCGACGGTGCTCACCCTCACCCGCGTGCGCCCCGACGACCCCGCCTTCCAGGATCCGACGAAGCCGATCGGCCCCTTCTACGAGGAGGACGAGGCGAGCAAGCTCGCGGCCGAGCGCGGCTACGTGATGAAGCCCGACGCGCACGGCGGCTGGCGCCGCGTCGTGCCCTCGCCGGACCCGTACTCGATCGTCGAGGCCTCGGCGATCCGCCGGCTCGTCGCCGACGGCGTCATCGTGATCGCCTCGGGCGGCGGCGGCGTGCCGGTGATCGACGACGGCCCGCGCCTCACGCCGAAGGAGGGCGTCGTCGACAAGGACCTCGCGGCTGCGATCCTCGCGCGCGACGTCGAGGCGCCGACGCTCCTGATCCTCACCGACGTCGAGCACGTGCAGCGCGGGTTCGGCACCGACCACGCCGAGCCGATCGAGCGCATGACCGCGACCGAGGCCCGCGGGCTCCTCGACGCCGGTGAGTTCGGCGAGGGCTCGATGGGCCCGAAGATCGAGGCCGCCGTCCGCTTCGTCGAGGCCGGCGGCCGCCGAGCGATCATCGGCGATCTGGAGCAGGCCCCGGCGGTGCTCGACGGCCGAACCGGCACCACGATCGTCGGCGCGTAGTTCCGTCCCCGCGGCTGGAGGCATACGCTCCGAACATGCGTATGCGCGTCGTCGTCTACAACGTGCGGGGGTTCCGTGACGGGCTCGAGAACGTGATCCGGGTCGTCCGGCACTTCGAGCCCGACCTCGTCCTGCTGAACGAGACCGGCAGCCGGCGGTCGCTCCGGCGCTTCGCGAAGGCGCTCGGGATGGAGGCCGCGCACGACCCTTGGTCGCCGTTCCGGCGGCGGATCAAGAGCGCGGTGCTGGTCCAGCCGCCGTGGCGGATCGTCGAGCACCGGCTCCATCGGTTCGCCGACGTCCGCAAGGCCATGTACCCGCGGGGCGCGCTCATCGCGCACGTCGGACGGGCGGGACGTCGGCTGTGGGTGCACGCGATCCACCTGGGTCTCCACCCGCTCGAGCGGGTGCACGCGGTGCAGGAGCTCGCGGACCTCGCGCGAGGGCTCGACGGGCCGGTGCTCATCGGCGGCGACTGCAACGAGACACCGGACGGACGCGCGATGACGTTCCTCGCCGACCGGTTCTGGGACGCTTGGCTCCTCGGCGGCGACGTCTCGGGCGAGACCTTCCCGGCGACCGACCCGACCGCCCGGATCGACTTCCTGTTCGTCTCGGAGGAGCTGAAGGTCGAGCGTGTGCTCGTGCCCTCGGTCATGCCCGAGGCTCGCACGGCGAGCGACCATCTCCCGGTCGTCGCCGAGCTCACCCTCGCGGACCCGGCCGACGTCATCGCCGGGTAGGCTGGGACCGTCCGCGACGCGAGGAGACGAGCGATGCTGAACCCGGAGCTCGAGGCCGCGCTCAACGTGCAGCTCGGGGGCGAGCTGTACTCGAGCCACCTCTACCTGTCGATGTCCGCCTACTGCGAGTCGGCGAACATGCCCGGCGCCGCTCACTGGTTCCGGATGCAGGCCGACGAGGAGCGCACGCACGCGCTGAAGTTCCTCGACCACATCGTGGACCGTGGCGGCCGCGTGGCCCTCAGCACGATCGGCGCCCCGCCCACGCAGTTCGCCTCGCTGCTCGACGCGTTCGAGCAGGCGCTCCAGGCCGAGCGCGACGTGAGCGCCGCGATCGACCGCCTGTCGGCGATGGCGGTCGCCCAGGGCGACTACGCCGCCCAGGCGTTCCTCCAGTGGTTCGTGACCGAGCAGGTCGAGGAGGAGAAGCAGGCCGACGAGGTCGTGCAGACCCTCCGGACGATCGGCGACAACCCCGCGACGCTGTTCATGCTCGACCGCGAGCTCGGCTCCCGCCAGCCCGAGGCCCCGGAGGCCTAGAGGGCAGGCCTAGAGGGCAGGCCTAGAGGGCAGGCCTAGAGGGCAGGCCTAGAGGGCAGG
>CAYUSA010000074.1:0-7571 GCA_964447335.1 uncultured Actinomycetes bacterium | reverse complement strand
CCTAGAGGGAGCGCAGGAACCCGAGGATCCGCGCCTGCACCATCGGCGCGTCGTGGTCGAGCGAGATGACGTGGTACGAGCTCGGGCACTCGACGAGCTCCTTGCGCGCCGAGCCGAGCGCCTCGAGCACCTTCCGCGGGTTCGAGCGCGGGATCGTGTGGTCGCGCCCCGGGGCGAACACGAGTGCCGGCGCGGTCACCCTCGGGAGGTCGCGGCGGGCGATCTTCAGGAACCCGGCCATCGTCACGATGGCGGGGACCGGCACCTCCGGGTAGGCGAGCTCGCTCACGCCCGGCCTCGCGATGTCGTCGCCGACCGCTTTCGAGCGCCGCTTCACCAGTCGCGCCACCGGGACGATCAGCAGCCGGGCGTCGAACAGGTACGGGCTGAGGAGCGCGAGGCCGTCGACGTCGTCGGGGCGCTCGGCGGCCAGGTGCACCGCGAGCGCGGCTCCGAACGACTGCGCGAACACGACGACGCGCGAGCACCGGGCAAGGAGCTCGTCGAACGCCTCCTCGACCGCGGCGACCCACTCGGGCCAGCGGCGGCTCGCGAAGTCCCGCACGTCCGTGCCGTGGCCGGGGAGTCGCACGCCGACCACCGAGAGTCCCTGCTCGGCGAACCACTCGCCCATGGGTCGCAGGGACGCGGGGGAGCCGGAGAAGCCGTGGAGCATGAGGACACCGGCGTCCCCGCCGTCGAAACGGAACGGCTCCGCGCCGCGGAGGATCGCCTCGGTCACCGAGCCGTCAGCGGGACGCTCGGCGGGCGGGGTTCACGAACAGCTGGGCGACGATGTAGAGGAAGAAGATCCCGATCACGCCCACGAGGATCGCGAGCACCCCGGCGAAGAACCACTCCAGGAAACCCCATGCTGCGAGCATGACCACACTCTATCGAACGGCCGCGGGCGCCGGTGATCCCCCGGGTCAGCCCGGGGTCGCGACGACGAGAACCTCGGCCTCGACCCACGAGACCCCAACGCCGAGGTAGTGGGCGGCCGCCATCGACAGGTCGATGACGCGATCGAGGTTCCCGTACGGTCCGCGGTCGTTGACGAGCACGATCGCGCACCGGTCCCCGTAGTGGACCCGCAGGTACGAGCCCATCGGGAGCCAACGGTTCGCGGCGGTGAACAGGGTCGGGTCGAAGATCGCGCCCATCGCGGTCGGCTGGCCCCCGAACTCCCAGCCGTACCAGCTGGCGTAGCCGCTGAAGCGCTCGCCGGTCGCGACGAGCCCCTCGGGGGTGTCGCACGTCTGCCCACCGGTCGGCCCGAGGAGCGCCAGGTACGGCGCCTGGTCCTCGCCCCAGGTGAGCGTCTTCAGGTCCTCCCAGCTCTCGGCCCGCGCGTGGGCGTCGGCGAGGGCGAGCCGCTGCTGGTCGAACCACGCGTCCTGCACGCGGGCCTCCTCGGCCAGGCGGGTGGCCTCCTCGAGCTGGGCGTCCAGGGCCGCGAGCGCGGCGCGGAGCTCCTCGAGCCGTGGGCGCATGGCCGCGAGGTCGGCCTCGGCGCGAGCGCGGAGCGAGACCGCGACGACCTGCGACCGCGTGACCTCGTGCAGGGCGCGCTCGTCGAGCGACACGGTGCGCGAGGTGTACTCGGAGATCACCCCGAGGTCGCCGAACGTCTCGGCTGAAAGGAGCGCCTCGACCGCGGCTCCCGGCCCGAGCTCGTACGCCGTGCGGACCCGCTCGTCGAGGCGATCGTGCGCCTCGCGGACGGCGGCGTCGGCTGCCTCGGCCGTGCGGGCGGCACGGACGTAGGCGATGGCCGCGCGGCCGATCTCGCGCTCGAGGGCGGCGGTGCGCTCGAGCAGGTCGTCCATCTGGATGCGGAGCTGCACGAGGCGTTCCACTCGGGGATCCCCGGCGAGGCTGGGGTCGTCCAGGCCGAGCTCGTGCCGAACCCGGTCGCGCTCGTTCGCCGTCGCCGGGACGACGGGGATCACCAGCGCGACCGCGACGGCGGCCGCGACGAGGAGGAAGCGGGCTCGCATGGCCTTCGCTCGGGGCTTCGACCCTCCTTCGCCGTTCCTTGAGCCCGGTCCCGTAGGCTGGGGGCGACGTGAACAAGCGCATCGGCATCCTCACGGGCGGCGGCGACTGCCCAGGGCTGAACGCGGCGATCCGAGCGGTCGTGCGCAAGGCCGTCGGCGTGCACGGCCATCAGGTGCTCGGCTTCGAGGACGGTTGGGGCGGCGTGATGGATGGGCGGCTCCGCGAGCTCACGGCCGAGTCGGTCCAGGGGATCCTCCACCGTGGGGGGACGATCCTCGGCTCCTCGGGCGCGAACCCGTTCCACGAGGGCCGCGAGGGCGACGTCCATGCCGCGCTCGAGGATCTCCGCCTCGACGGCATCATCGCGATCGGCGGCGACGGGACGCTGGGCGTCGCCGCCGGCCTGTCCGAGGCGGGGCTGCCCGTCCTCGGCATCCCGAAGACGATCGACAACGACCTCGCCGGGACCGACGCGTGCATCGGGTTCGCGACGGCGGTGCAGGTCGCGACCGACGCGATCGACCGGCTCCACACCACGGCCGAGAGCCACAACCGTCTCATGCTGGTCGAGGTGATGGGCCGCAGCTCGGGGTGGATCGCGCTCGAGGCGGGCCTCGCCGGCGGCGCCGACGCGATCTTGATCCCCGAGCGACCCTTCGACCTGGGCGAGATCGGGAGGCACGTCCGTCGACGGCATCTGCACGGGCATTCCTTCTCGATCGTCGTGGTCGCCGAGGGTGCGACACCCCGCGAGGGCACGATGACGCTGCCGGAGTACCCGCGCGATCCCCGCGGATTCGTCCGCTACGGCGGCATCGCCCACCACCTCGGTCCGCTGCTCGAGGAGCGGACGGGCTTCGAGACCCGGGTGACGGTGCTCGGGCACGTGCAGCGGGGTGGGACCCCCGTCGCCGAGGACCGGATCCTCGCGACGCGCTACGGTCAGGCCGCGGCGGACCTCGCAGCCGAGGGGCGGTGGGGCAGGATGGTGGCGATGCGCGGCGGCGACCTCACCGACGTGCCGCTCCGCGAGTGCGCCAGGGGCCGCCCGGTGCCCGAGGATCTGTACGGCGTTGCCGAGGTCTTCTTCGATGACTAGCCGGAGGTTCGAGCCATGAAGATCGGCATCTTGACCGGCGGGGGCGACGTCCCCGGCCTGAACGCCTGCATCAAGGCGGTGACGCTCCGCGCGGAGGAGGAGGGCCACGACGTCGTCGGCATCCGCCGCGGCTGGGGTGGCCTGCTCCACTGCGATCCCGACGACCCCGAGTCGGTGGCGGCGAACGTCGTCGACCTGGATGCGGCGGCCGTCCGCACGATCGACCGAACGGGCGGGACGGTGCTCCACACGTCGCGGACGAACCCGGCGAAGGTCCGGGCCTCCGACGAGCCCGCGTTCCTGCGCGAGGGCCGGCACGGCGACGAGGTCCGCGACCACACCGCCCACGTGCTGAAGGTGCTCGATCGGCTCGGCATCGATGCCATGGTGCCGATCGGCGGCGACGACACGTTGTCGTTCGCCCTCCGTCTGCACGACGAGGGTGTCCCGGTCGTCGCGATCCCGAAGACGATGGACAACGACGTGCATGGGACCGACTACTGCATCGGGTTCTCGACGGCGATCACGCGGACCGTCATCTTCATCCACCAGCTCCGCACGAGCGCCGGCTCGCACGAGCGCCTCGCGGTCGTCGAGGTCTTCGGTCGCTACAGCGGCGAGACCTCGCTCGTGTCCGCGTACCTGTCGGGCGTCGAGCGCGCGATCATCAGCGAGGTCCCGTTCGACGTCGAGAAGCTCGCGCAGATGCTGATGGACGACAAGCGTTCGAACCCGAGCCGCTACGCGATGATGACGATCTCCGAGGGCGCGACGATGGTCGGCGGCGAGATGGTCCAGGGCGGCACGGCCGACGCGTACGGGCACCAGAAGCTGGGCGGGATCGGTGAGGCGACGGGGGAGGCCCTGAAGGAGCTCACGGGCGAGGGGATCATCTACCAGCAGATCGGGTACCTGATGCGCTCGGGCAGCCCGGACTCGCTCGACCTCATGGTCGCGATCAACTACGCGGTGATGGCCGCGGACCTCGTGGTCGGGGGCGACCACGGCCGGCTCGTCGCGCTCCGCAACGGCAACTACGTGAACGTGCCGATCAGCGTCGTGCGCCAGGGCGTGAAGCGCGTCGATGTAGGGGCGCTCTACGACGAGGAGCAGTACCGACCGAAGATCCGGCACGTCGACGGCAAGCCGATGTTCCTCTACTGAGGGACGGGCTCCGTATACTGACCGGACCGTGAGCGCCTTCCGCGTCGACCTGCGTTCGGACACCGTTACGAAGCCCTCCGACGCGATGCGCCGAGCGATGGCCGAGGCCGAGGTCGGCGACGACTGGTTCGGCGACGACCCCACGGTGAACCGCCTCCAGGAGCGCGCCGCGGAGGTCACCGGCAAGGAGGCCGCGCTCTACGTCCCGACCGGGACGATGGCGAACCAGATCGGCCTGCGGCTGCACTTCCGCGGCACGGGCCACTTCGTGGTCGCCGAGGCGTCGGCCCACGTGGCCACCACGGAGGTGATGAGCTCGGCCGCGCTCTCGGGCATGGCGTTCAAGGGGATCCGCGGCGACGGGCGAGGGCAGATTACGCCCGAGCAGGTCGAGGCCGCGCTCGCGCCGGATCCCGAGGATGTCGACGTCGTGGACCTCGTCGCCGTGGAGGACACGCACGGCCACGCCGGCGGGACCGTGATGGCGATGGAGGACCTCCGCGGGATCGCGAAGGTCGCCCGCGAGCACGGCCTGCCGGTGCACCTCGACGGGGCCCGGCTGTTCAACGCGAGCGCCGCGAGCGGTGTCCCCGTGCCCGAGATCGCCGCCGAGGCCGACACGCTGATGTTCTGCGTCTCGAAGGGGCTCGGCGCGCCGATCGGCTCCCTGGTCTGCGGCCCCGCCGAGCTGATGCGCGAGGCCCGCCGCATGAAGATCCTGTTCGGGGGCGCATGGCGTCAGGCCGGCGTCATCGCCGCCGCCGGGCTCGTCGCGCTGGAGGAGGGCCCGAAGCGCCTGCACGAGGACCACGAGCGCGCCCGGCGCCTGGCCGAAGGACTCGCCCTGATCCTCCCCGGCTCGGTCGATCTCTCCCGGGTTGAAACGAACATGGTCTTCGCCGACACCGAAGCCGTGGGACTGGACGCGCTCGAGGCGATCGGGCGCCTCCGGGACCTGGGCGTGGGCGCCACCTTCGTGTTCGGCAAGGTGCGGATGGTCACCCACGTGGACATCTGCGACGAGGACGTGGAGACGGCTCTTGCGGCTTGGCGGGCCGTCGCCGCCGCCCGGTGAGGAGGCCGTACCCGTGGAGCTGTTCGGAGTCAAGTATCCCGAGGGGGTCGCGAAGCGTGTGCCCCCGGGGCAGCGCCTCGTGAAGACCTGGCCGGTGCTGCACTTCGGCCCGATCCCTCGGTTCGACGAGACCGAGTGGGACTTCAAGGCCTTCGGCCTGGTCGACGAGCCCTTCACGCTCTCGTACGCCGACCTGAAGGCGCTAGGCCCGCAGGACGTCCAGGCCGACATGCACTGCGTGACCGGCTGGTCCACCCTCGACAACGCCTGGACGGGGATCCCGTTCCGCCTGCTCGCCGAGCGCGCCGGCGTGAAGCCCGAGGCGAAGTGGGTCATCGCCCACTGCGACTACGGGTACACGTCGGACCTGTCGCTCGAGGCCATGATGGACGACGACGTGCTGGTGGCCTGGGCGCACGACGGCGAGCCCCTCACCGCCGAGCATGGCTTCCCGCTCCGGCTCGTCGTCCCGCAGCGCTACGCGTGGAAGAGCGCGAAGTGGCTCCGCGGCCTCGAGTTCTCCGAGCGCAACACGCGGGGGTTCTGGGAGGTCCGCGGGTACCACATCCACGCCGACCCCTGGCGGGAGGAGCGCTACAGCTACCAGGAAGGCCCGCGCGCCGAGCTCGAGCCGTAGCTCGGACGATCTCCGTTTGACCCGCCCGCACCGTTGAGGTTCGATGAGCGCGCTCGCGTCCTCGGGAGGTCGAGATGCGTCGGACCATCGCGTTCGCTGCTGTGTTGGCGTTCGTGACCGCGGCCTGCGGCGAGCTTCCCCCCGAAACGGCTGATGCCGGTGCCCCCGGTGCCCCGGTGATCGCGGCGGTCGGGGACATCGCCTGCAAGAGCCTTCCCGGGGACCCGCCGCGGTGCAAGTACGACGAGGTCGCGGAGCTTGTCCGGTCGATCGCCCCGAACCGGTTCCTCGCGCTCGGTGATCTCCAGTACCTGCACGGCTCGGCCGAGCAGTTCGCGGCGTACTACGATCCCGTCTTCGCCGACCTGAAGCCGATCACGGCGCCGGTCCCAGGGAACCACGACCTCTACACGTTGTACGGCGAGGGCTACTACGACTACTTCGGCAAGGCCGCGCACGGCCCGGGAGGGTTCTACTCGTTCGACCTCGGCAGCTGGCACCTGATCGCGCTGAACAGCCAGATCTGCAAGGGCTCGACGTGGAACCCGGACCTCGGGCAGAACACGCCGATCACGCGGAACCCGGCCATCGGCGAGGGTTGCGGGCCGGGCACCGCGATGTACGAGTGGCTGAAGAAAGACCTCGTCCTGAACGAGGACAAGGTCTGCACGCTGGTTTACATGCACCACCCGCTGTTCGGCTCCGAACCGTGGCCGAACGGCGTGTTCCTCTACCAGCTCCAGCCGCTGTGGGAGCTCCTCGACACGCACGGCGTCGACATCGCGCTCTCCGGGCACGAGCACAGCTACCAGCGGTTCGAGCCGATGGACGCGTTCGGCAGGCTGACGGATGACGGCATGGTCCAGTTCGTCGTCGGGACCGGCGGCTCCACGTACGGCGAGCTCCCCGGCGGGGATGCCGCAGCGAACCGCGCCGCCGGCCAGGACCGCTCGTACGGGGTGCTGCAGCTGACACTGAACGAGGGCAGCGCCGACTTCGAGTTCGTGCCGGCCGCCGGCGAGCGACCGTACTCGGACACAGGGGCCGTGACCTGCCGCTGAGTCAGGTCGCGAGGCGGCGGAGCGTCGCGAGCTCGCGCGTGCGCTGCTCGGGGTCGGCCGGCGTCTCGAGCACGAGATCGAGATCCCGCACCTCGGGCCGGTGGAGGATCTCGAAGAAGCCCTCGACGCCGATGAGACCCTCACCGATCCGCTCGTGACGGTTGCGGTGCGAGTCCCGCGGGAACTTCGCGTCGTTCGCGTGGATCAGCGCGAGCCGTTCGGAGAGGCCGAGGTCGTGGAGCTCGACGAAGCACGCCTCGACCCCTTCGGCGTCGTCGAGGCCGTAGCCGGCGGCGAACAGGTGGCACGTGTCGATGCACAGCCCGAGCCGTTCGTCCCCGACGACCTCGAACAGCGCAGCGGCCTCGGCGAACGTGGAGGCGACCGCCCCGGCCGTTCCGGCCATGAGCTCGACGAGCAGGCGCGTGCTTTGCGCGAGCTCGAGCGCCGAGCCAAGCAAGCCCGCCGCCCGCGCACGCGCGGCCGCAGGCTCGCCCGTTCCGCCCGCGCCGGCGTGCACGACGAACCCCGCCG
>CAYUSA010000073.1:0-10406 GCA_964447335.1 uncultured Actinomycetes bacterium | reverse complement strand
AGGTGCTGCGCCTGATCGCGCTCGGTCACACGAACGCCGAGATCGCGCGGCTGCTGTTCCTGTCGGTCCGCACCGTCGAGAATCACCGCGCCAGCTCGCCAGCTGCGTGAAATGGGCCTTGAGGTCGTCCGCGCCTAACGAGCGCTCTCCAGAATCGTCTCAGCCCCTCCGCAATGAAGTCGTAGCAGTTGATCGACGAGTCCCCGGATGTCCGCGGGGAGGACGGAAGGTGCCGCGGCCTGAAGGGTTCAGAATCCCCGATTCGCGGGTGGCGGAGCCTGAAGAAGCTGTCGCACAAACCCGTCGGGACGAAAACTCCATCATGCCGCCCTCATGTACTCGTGGCAGGCGGGTTCTCGAGTTGCTCCTCCGCGCCCTGGCCGACCGTGAAGGGTTCAACAATCCGAATCACGCCGCCCAGCGATACTCGTGAATCAGACCGCCGAGCACGTCCTTTCGTTCGACCGGCGTTCGGGTAGTCCCCCGGACCTGCGGTGTTCGGTTACCGGCGGGTACGGCCAAGCTCAGTCCCCGATGTGGTCTCTCCTCTACGTAGTGAGCGACGTAAGCCTGGAGCACTCGCTCGAGGTGCCGACGACCGTAGATCAGGACGTGGTCGAGGCACTCTTGGCGCACGGTCCTCACGAACCGCTCCGCGAATGCGTTCGCCCGAGGTGCCCGGATGGGTGTTCGGATCAGGATCAGGTCTCCCTGACGTCGCGCGGCCATCCCTCCGTGTCGCACCCCGGTGCTACGGTGCTGGAGCCTTCCCCCGCAGATCGAAGGAGGTCGATTCGATGTCCCCTGATGCGGTGGATGAAGACCGCGCGTGGCAGTCCAAGATCAGCGCGCACCTTCAGCGGCGACACCTGGGCCCGGCCATGCCCTCGCTGGAGCAGTTGGTACTCGTCTTCGCGGACCGTGTGTGGCGATGGCAGTTGGACATCGCTGAACGGGTCATCCGGGAGGACGAGCACGCGGGTTTCGCGGCGCTGAGCATCGCCATGAGCTACCTGGAGATGATCGGTCAGTACCTGGAGGGGTACGAGGGCGACGAACTGAAGAAGTCGCGGCATCACTTCACGGTCGGCTTCAAGGCGGTGTTCGAAGACAGGAGCACGGTGGAAGGTACGACCCTGGACGACATAGCGGGACGGCTTTACCGGCTGATGCGGTGCGGCCTGTACCACGATGCCCTCACGCGAGCCGGCATCGTCCTGTTCCGGAAGCCCGAAGGCCGCCAGGCGGTCTACACGCAACGTGGGGTTGACGGCGAACTTGAGTTCGTGGTTGACCCCTACTTGTTCATCCTCGCCCTGCAGGACCACTTCGCAGGCTACGTGTCCGAGCTTCTTCGGGGCGAGAGCGACCTCCGAGACGCGTTCGTTCGGCGGATGCAGTCGGCGTAGCGGTCAAGCTGCCTGACAGCCGAGGGGTGTTCTGCAGTGTTCCTTCGGTGCACGTAGGCTTCGGCCGTGAACCTCGAACACGTCGAGCAAGCCCTCCGCGAACGGCTGGACGCGCTTGGTCCCGCCCCGCGAGCCGAACTGCTCCACGTCCTGACGCTCCCCGACTACGACCGAGCCGGGCGGATCGGCGAGTTCTACGCGGACAAGCGGACGCGTACCTTCGCTGAACTGCTGATCGACGCCGAGGCCGACCCGTACCTGCGGGCGGTGCTGGTGGGGGATGCTTCGGGAGGCGCGCTCGACGTGAGTGCAATCCCCTAGACGACTTCGGATGTGGGCTTCCCCGCGAAGTGCACCGTCAAGGCCTGATCGTCGTCGGCGTAGGTGAGCGATTCCGCGACCCGGAAGCCGACGCGCCCATCGAAGGTGATCAAGCCCTGTCGCGACTTGCCCGGTGGTATCAAGCCTTCTCGCGGCAGAAGGACCGGCGCGTAGTCCCAGTCAGCCCGCACATCGACCGGGTCATACGTTGCTCCGCTCCGTGCCGATAGCAGGAAGCGTTCGAGGTTGAAACTCAGAGGTTCATCGCTCGTGTTGGTCAGCACGACGGCGACGAGGATCAACTCCTTGTCGGTTCTCTGCTCGATGCTCGGGCAGTTGGTGACGTATGCCCCCTCTCCCCCGAACCGATGCACGGTACACCGGGTGTTCTCCAGGTCTGATTCATCGATCACATAGACCCTCATGGTCAGCCTGTCCCCCCGTGCCAACCCCGGGAAGTTGGCGTCCGTCTTCGAGGGTTCGGGTGGGGGCGTCAGCTCGGGGGTCAGCGTCGGCGAGGGCTCGGGCGGGACGGAGGGTTGCGAAGGCGAAGGTGATGCCTCCTCCACTGGGTTTGAGGACCGCCCCAGGAGGAAGCCGGCGAGACCCACAACTGCGAGAAGGACCACCACAGCCAAGACCGACGCGACCCACCGCTGCGACCGATTCGCCACGCGTGGAACGTTATCGCGGCCGACAGGACCCTGCTCATGCCAGAGTGGCCCACGTCGGCGAGTTCGTCGGGGATGGACAACCGATTGGAAGAAGCGGCCCTTCCTAAGGGAACGGGCAGCAGCTCTCGTTGAGCACTACCAGCGGCGACTGGAAGACAGGCTTGGTCAACTGGATCATCCTGTAGGGCACGCGCCGGTCGAGTAGCCACGAGCCGACCACTTCGGGGCAGCCCCAAGCTCAAGGGACCTACAGCCCTGTACACGCCCCGGACTCGAGCGGGAGTGTTGGCCCGGTTCGTTCGCATCGGAGGGCGCACGCTCCCCGCCGGAAGGGAGCGCGCCCCGACAAAGGGAGGTGGGGAAGATGCGAAGGACGATTCCGATCCTGGCGGCAGTCCTGATGCTTGCGGCGCTCACGCCGGGTTCTGCCGGGGCGACGGATGGCCCCCCCGGCGGTGGGAACGCGGGGTACTGGGTCACGTACTTCACGGCCGATCTGCCAGGCGGGTACTGGGCGGAGGGTGAGTACGGGTCCTTCTACGACTGGTACGCGGACTGGTCCTTTCCCGAGCCCGGCTGGTGGGGCCCTCCGTTCCAGGCCTGGTTCCCAAATGCAGGCACGTTCACGGTGAGCAGCGAGGCCCCCTTGTACCACGGGTTCGTCCTGATCCGGGTCTCGGGGATCTACGCGTTGTCCTCGTCGCCACCCGGACCGCTTGGGCCACAGTGCCAGCAGATCACATCGTTCAACCCAGCCCAGCCCACACGGCTCATGGTCGGTTGGTACCTCGATGATCCAAGGACCGAGGTAAATGAGCCCGTCACCGCGGCGTTCGCCCGGGCCCACATGATGAGCATGACCTCAGCGGCCACCCCGGTCGGTGGGACCACAATGCTGATGCAGCGCCACGAGACCACACCCTACGACCTGGATACCGGCACCTCGAATCCCGATCCGTGCCTGTTCACAATCAGGGGATAGGCCGGGTCCCACCCACGAGCGGGGGTCAGGGGGTGCCGTCTTGAGGGGCTCTATCTCCTAACCCGTCCTGCGCTTGAGGGGACATAGAGATCGGCGGAACCGAACGTACCCGCCTAGTGAGCGGGCTCCTCCGTGTCGAGCTCGCCGTCGGGGGAATGCCGGAAGACTCCCGTGCTCTTGGTAGTGGGTGAGGGCCGCCGCGCCTACCTGACGCTGAAGTTGGCGCGATCGGCGGTGCCGTCATTCAGTTTCACGACCAGCTGGCGGCAGGTCCCGGCCCAACCCTTGTCTGTCTTCCAGACGTAGGTGTATTGATCCGCAACCGGGTCGTACGACAGGCCGCTGGACCCGGCCGTGACCGTGGACTCGACGCCGTCCACCTCGGGATTTGTTCCACAGGCAATCTGCACGGACTTCGGATAGCCCGCCGCGAAGATGTCCAGGCCCTGATCGCCGGTGAGGCTGAACTTCACGGGCACGGCCTGCCCAGCCTTCATCGCGTTCAGGATCGGCGGGTTGTTGACGGGCGGGAAGAAGCCGTCGAAGTCATAGGCGACCGTGTAGTCGTGCGTGACCGAGGCCATGTTCCCGGTGTTGTCCTCCGCGTCGACGGTGAACGCCTTCGAGCCCACCGTGGCCGTGTCGATCGGGTCGCCGTCGGGCACGTCCCCGACGCAGGAGGCCAGACCCGAACCTCCGACCTCGTCATCACACGAGTAGTCAGCGTTAACGACCTGGTTGAGCGTGTAGACCGCGCCGTCGGGCGTCGTCAACGTGATCGTCGGCGGTGTCGTATCGGTGGTGGTGTTGATGAGGATCGAGACGTTGTCGCTGCCGGTATTCGCCACGGCCAGGTCGGGCTTGCCATCGCCATCGAGGTCCCCGATGGCCACGGAGTACGGGTTCGCCCCCACGGCGAAGTCGGTGGCCGATCCGAAGGCGCCGGTGCCGGTGCCGAGGAGGATCGAGACGTTGCTGCTGGTGTCATTCGCCACGGCCAGGTCGGGCTTGCCATCGCCATTGAGGTCCCCGATGGCGACCGAGATCGGGCGCGTCCCAGCTGTTAACCCGGCGGCGTGAAGGGTACGTTTTCTCTGACTCGTCGCCCTGACCAGCGCCGATGTAGCATCGCCGGTCATGCTGTTCGCTCTTTTCTACACGTTGCTCCGCCGCATGATCGGGTCCGGTCGTCCGAGTGCGGATCGCGAACTGGAGATCGAGGTCGTCGTCCTTCGGCACCAGGTGAAGGTGCTCTCCCGCAAGGTCGGACGACCGAAGCCGGCGTGTGGCCCGGCGTGGGGATGCACTCTCAGCCCGAAAGACCCGGAACCCCGGCGCTTGGCTCGAACGCGCGCACGACGTCTCTCAGGCTCGATCTGGAGAGCATCGCCTCACGCCGCCGCCGGCCCATGGCGCCGGGCATTCCACGCGGCGAGGTAACGATGCCGGGACGGCCGGACGTTCACAGAGTGGGGCGGGCGTAGCGACCTCGAACGCGTTGGATGCCCCGGACGAGTAGGTTCAGATCACGGCGCTCACGTTCTCGCGCCTGGTGATGAACGTGATCGGGCTGCAGCGCGACGTTCACCAGGTGGGATGAAGCCGTGACGGTGGAGTTCACGCGTCTCGGGTCCGCGCCCGCCGACCCGCGAGCCGAGGAGCCGAGGAGACGATGGTAGCGGCCCGCGACGGCGCAATGCCCGTCGGGCCGCCCGCAGCAGGAGACGCTGCACACCGAGCGGCGGTGAGCTCCGTCGATGGGGACGCGATCCCTCGCATCACCTCCGCGGCGGCCTCCTCCGCGTTGCCCGGTCACACAAGGGTGTGTCCGCTTACAGGGCCTCGCCGGGGCCGAGCGCGAGACGGAGCCGCGGGTCAGCCGCCGACCATGAGAGCCAGGATGAGCAGACCGGCCAGCGTGCCCACGACCGCAGGGAAGAGGAGGGCGACGGCGCGATCCCGGCGGAGGAGCGCAAGGATGGCCAGCACACCGGAGACTCCGCCGAGGATCATCGAGTACGGGGCCGGAGTGACAAACAGCGTGTCGCGGTGACTTGCGCCGGTCAGACGCTCGAGGAGCGGAGTGAACATCGGGAACGACAGGCCGAGCAGCAGGGCCGCCACGAAGACGCCGATCGCCCAGCGTCCCAGGCGGGAGTCGGGAAACAGCCAGAGCCGGTGCTCGTGGTGGCGGATCGGGTGCGGAGTCGACGCCATGGCGATCCCTCCGTGAAGATCATTCGTCGTGCCGTCACGTCGAGTGTCGTCGCGCGACTATCTGCGCGATGCGGTTCACATCAATGTCTTCCCCCAGAGCTTGGCGAAGCTTCTCTTGCTCGTCGGCTCCGAAGTCGACCTCGATACGCATGGCGCCCTCCTCCCGCTCAGTGCGCTCTGGATGCACATTAGCCCCCGCGTCGTTCCAGCGATACTGGGAGCCCCGACGCCGACTCCCCGACGCCGAGTCACCGGGCCTCTTGGTAGGGAGCCCGCACGCGGGGCGTTGCTTCTCAGGAAGGCGGCCCCTAATGTCCGGTAGCAGAGACGGAGATACGTTCATGGCATTCCGGGGAGTCGTCATCGCCGAGGGGCTCAAAGACCCGACGCTCGTGAACAACCTCAAGGTGTACCGGGCCCAGATCACCGACGAGGGTGTCGCGGTCGACTATGACGGCCACAAGGGCCGTTGGCATCTCTATTGGATCCAGGCCGACGAAGAGACCATCTCCGCGGTCCAGCAGCAGACGAAAAGGGGTTGGTACTCGCACTTCTGGGAAGGCGATCGTCTGCTCGTCGTCTATGACGACGCGGCCTTCGACCTCTCTCGTAGTGACCGCTCTTCTTGGCTGCCTGCGATCGAGCACGGCGAGCAGCAGGGCATTCCGCGCGACGAGTTGGACTTCGTTACGGAGGACTGAGCGCGCGCCGACTCTGAACTCCTTCAACTAACTCTTCGAGAGGGCGCGGCCTTAGAATTGGTGGCCAAGACGGAGGCGAATGGTGGCGAAGCGCAGGCTCGAGTGTGATCTGGAGCACGATCGGCCGAGAGCGGCGACAGTCCGGGTGGAGATCAAGTCCACGCGCGCCGGCAGGCCAGGCCACCCCATGATTCGCGAAGCCGCGCTCTGCGCGACGCATGCTCGCCAGCTGCGTGAAATGGGCCTTGAGGTCGTCCGCGCCTAACGAGCGCTCTCCAGAATCGTCTCAGCCCCTCCGCAATGAAGTCGTAGCAGTTGATCGACGAGTCCCCGGATGTCCGCGGGGAGGACGGAAGGTGCCGCGGCCACTCGGTGACCGATACCCACGGCGTCCTCGCAGTGCCAGAAGGGACGCCGACGCGCTCCGGCTCCACAACCTGTTCCTCTCATCGGTCCTTGGTCGAGGCGGATCATTCAACGTCGAGGACGGCTGGCTCCTGCTCAACTCAAAGGGTTTCCTTGACGCGGTGGACGTCGAGGAGCCCAGCTCCATGAGCGCCGCGCTCGACAAGCTCGTGGAGCGTTACCCATGGTTGGCTGACGGGTGAAGGGTTCGAGAACCACGGTCGGGGTCACGCGACCCTGAAGGGTTACGCCCACCTGTGAGGCGAGCAGGCGCGTGGACCAGTGGGTGACGCCGAGCCGCTTCGGGGGCCCGGCGAGCGTGCGGGCGACGATGTCAAGGCGCATGTCGTCGTCGATCTGACGCGGACGCCCCGATCGATGACGATCCACGAGCGCATCAAGGCCACCCTGTGCGTAGCGGGCCCTCCACAGGATCACCGTCGGGCGGGAGACGCCCGATCGCTCGGCGATCTGGGCGTTGGCGAGGCCCTCGGAAGCAAGAGCGACGATCCGCGAGCGCTCAGCGAGGGCGGCCTCGATCACGGCCGATCGTGACCATGACCGAAGCGTCGCGAGATCCTGGGCAGAAACGTTCAGCGCGGGCTGCCTCACGCACAGGCAGCGCTACACGGAAAGCGTCGCGTGGCCTCGGGAAGATCTCCATGCCGCTTGACGCTTAGCCGCGTGGGATATCTAGCGAGTGCGCGGAGTACGGTCGTCCTCAGAGCCACCGTACTCGGCGAGGTCAACTGGCGGCGGCCCTGGTCGGATGCCGTGCACCTCGGTCTTGCCCGAACCGGCTGGCCGCGATGTGGAGGAGGGCGAGCACTTCGAGGGTTTGTGTTGGCGTGGCCCGTCGTGAGGCTCAGAACTCCGTCGCGCCGTCCGTTCCCTCGGCTGCGAGCTGCGCTAGCGCCTCAGCACGGTAGAGAGATATGAGGGAGTCAACGCTCAGTCGCCCAGTCAGGTAGTGGTAGAGCCAATCCTCGAGTGCGAGGAGTGCGTCAGCCGAGAGCTGCGCCCGGGCCCGATTCCGAAGGTGGTCGCGCCGGATCGCCTGCAGGTGGTCAAACCTCACCATGCCCTCACGGAAGAGCGGCACCTTCGATTCCGGCAGGTAGAAGAGGCTGGGGTACTCATACGCGCGGATGCGCTTCCGCATTTCCTCTTCGTACTGGTCGCCCCCGTATACGGGAGCGCAAAGGAACGTGTCTGACGGCTTGGCAAGATTCGGTCCGGGGAATAGGTCGAGCCCCTCCCCGGCCAGAACGATCACTGGCCGCCGTAGCTTCGCCTTGCCGACGATGAGCGCTTCCCCATCGGCGAGCGGTGGAGGTCCGACCAGCGGCGCATGACTGAAGATGTCCTCCGTCCTCCCAGTGATCTCATATTCGACGTTCCGGTCATCCATCGGGTCGATCTTGGTGATCCGGATCCCGTGTCGAGCCGGCATGTACATCGGTTGATCCTCATAGATCTGCCCGCGTTGGATGTTGTTCGGTTGACCCTTGGGAGCCTCTTCGTAGAAGGGCTCGATGAGACCGTGCATGCGGCTAGTCCTCGTCTGATTCCACGGCCAGAACGAGGCGACCTCGCATGAACGGTTCTCCTTCCACCTCGGACTCCGCGGGTTCCAACGGTTCGGGGCTGTACTCCTCGTCGCGGCGAGGGGCCGGCCCAAGAGGGGTTTTGGGGAGCGTCTCGTTCACACGTCGCCGCCACTCCTCACGGCGCTCTCCCCACTGTGGGTCGAGTTCGGGCGCTGGCAGGGCTCGGTAGTAGGCGGGCCACTCGACGTCGCGGACACGCCGGAGGTCGAGGGCTTGGCCGCGGACCGCGCCGACCATAGGCGGGGTTCCGAAGTAGATGTACGACAGGAACTGGTTGAGCTCCTCCGTCGCCCAGCGGCTGCAAAGCTCGTCGCAGTACCTCCGAAGACGGTCAGGGAGCAGGGTGTCGGGAGGGTACTCCCTGGAGCGGTACACGAACATCCGGTCGCCGAAGTAGGAACCTGTCGAGACAACGTCGATGGTGTTTCCGACCTGTCGGTCGATCACCGTATCGATCGCGAAGGCGTACGGCCCGTAGTGATAGAAGACCCACTCGAAGTTGGTGGCCTGCTCATTCCTGTCCTGGACGTTCAGGAGGTCGACGAGGTAGAGCAGTTTCACAAGCCGCGTCTTCGCCGGGACGCCCTCCTCCTGGCGAACCCGCCAGGCGAGGTACCAGACAAGGTCATCTTCAATCGTCACGGGAGTCTCGAGGACGGGGCGACATCCTAGGCAAACTGTATCGACACTTGGCGCGGCGTGCATGACCCGCGGATCCGATTCGGGGGCCCTCGTGTTTCGCGGGTCGCCGCGCCACGGCCCTGACCGACGGGTTGCCGCTGAGCACCGCCAGCACCGGCCAGTCCTTTTGGCCACTCGCCAACCGGTCGAACGGCTAAGGCTCTCGTCCTGGTATCAGGTGCTCTCGCTGACGTCGTAGTGCCCTCCGGTCAACGCACATAGGACCGACTTGCCGAACCACAGGGCCAAGACGAGAACGACGAGCACGACTCCAGCGATCAGCAGCGCGAGCAGCTTCTGCGGGCCGGTGGGCTTCGACGATTCCGTCACGGAGGGCATCGTCTGCCCGCCCCATAGGAGTCAAGAACGGGGTGTCGGGGGCCTCGAGAGCCCCAAGCTTCTTCAGAAGCAGCAGGTAGTTCACGTGCAGCATTCCCTGGCCGTCTTCGGCATAGACTCACGCCATGCCATGGCTCGTAGGCCGAGTGCACGAAAGAGCATGTGTTTGCCGCCGTTGGAGGCGAGATCCTGGCCTACCCAATCACATGCGAAGCGGCATGCGCACCGGTGTGGCGAGCCGAGGTCCCCGGGGAGACGTGGTGGCTCTTCGTGGACGGCTATCGCCTCGTCGCGGTCAGTCGCATGGGCGGTGTAATGGCCCTTGGCATCACCATCACCGTGTTCGAGGCGTCGAGCGAGGAACCCCCGGTGTTCTTCCCCGTCTGGAGCAGCCTAAGCCAGCCGGGTGCCATCGTGAGCGGCTCGCTGGTCGAGCACGACGGGTGCCTGTTCCTGCGGTCCGGTGACGAGCAGGTCCTCGCACTGTGGGAAGAGGGGTACCGGTACGTGGATGGAACGCTGCTCGACGCATCGGGACGAGTCGTCGTCCGCGTCGGCGATGAGTTGGCACCGCTTGTTGCAGCCTTCCTGTTCGCAGTCCCCCTGGGGGTTCTTGCCGTCTCGTCGCTCGCAGGTCGAGGGGACTCCCAGAAGCTGATCCCGGATGTCGGAACTTCGATTCCTATCGGGGGTCAAGTGACGACTCTTCAGCAAGCCGCGGGATCCGTCCCATTCAGGATCTATCGTCCTCAGGACCCCGTGGCTGCCCGAGGAGGACCCGACATGGAGAACGTGTGGAACATCGACCGGTCGAGATGACGGTGCCTCGCCCTTCCATGCCGCAGCCGGTGCTCGATCCCGCGCCGGTGCCCGAGCCGGTCCCGCAACCCGAGCCGGTCCCGCAACCCGAGCCGGTCCCGCAACCCGAGCCGGTCCCGCAACCTCCCACGCCGGTCCCCGCTCCGCCCCCGTCGCCGGACCAACCTCCTATTCCTCGAGCCTGAGATCGCCCCCAGCCCCGTGACGATCCCACCCACGAACAACGGGTCTGCGGCGTCCGAGCCGTC
>CAYUSA010000072.1:0-10676 GCA_964447335.1 uncultured Actinomycetes bacterium | reverse complement strand
CCTCGCCCGCGCGCACCGCGCGCGACGCCGAAGCCGGCCACGGAGGACGAAGCGACCGAGACCGTCGAGGCCGACGGGACGACCGCTCGAACCGCGGATGGCCAAGGCACGGCCGCGCCAAGACCGCGACGCCGTCGCGGCGGCCGCGGCCGCGGGAAGAAGAAGCCCGCCGAGAGCGCCACGGAGGAACCGGCCCCCGAGGCCGACGAGCCGTCGGCCGACGTCGAGACCCGACCCGCTCCCAAGCCACGAGCGGCCCGTCCGCCCGCCTCCCGTCGGACCTCGGGCGCCCAGGGCGCGAAGGCGGCCGAGCCGGCCGAGCCGGCCGAACCGGCGGAGGGAGCCGAGCCGTCGGAAGAGGGCCCCGTCGAGGGTGAAGCCGGTGCCGCTGCCCCGAAGAAGCGACGCCGCCGCGGCGGTCGCGGCCGCGGGAGAAAGAAGCCCGCCGACGCCGGCGAGGGCGCATCCGCATCCGGCAGCAGGCCCCCGGCTCGTCGTGCGGAACCCAAGGCCGAGCCGAGGAGGGCCGGGTCGAAGAAGGAAGAGCCCAAGAAGGAAGAGCAGGTCTCGACGCGCCTCCGCCGGGCCCGGCCGACGCGGATGACCCGCACCGGCACCCGACGCCGGCGTGAGCCCCTGCCCTTCGTCCCGAGGGTCACCGATAAGCTCATGGTCATCACCGAGCACGGAGAGCGAGACCAGATCGCGGTGCTCGAGGGCCGCGACCTCGTGCAGCACTACGTGACCCGGATCGGCGCGACGTCGATGGTCGGCAACGTCTACCTCGGGCGGGTGCAGAACGTGCTCCCCGGCATGGAGGCGGCCTTCGTCGACGTGGGCCGCGGGCGAAACGCGGTCCTGTACGCCGGCGAGGTCAACTGGGCGGCCGAGGACCTCGAGGGAGCGCCGGCCCGTATCGAGCGGGTGCTGAAGAACGGGCAGTCGGTGCTCGTGCAGGTCACCAAGGACCCGATCGGGGGCAAGGGCGCCCGCCTCACGGCGCAGATCTCGATGCCCGGCCGGTACCTCGTGTTCGTCCCGAACTCCAACGTCACGGGCATCAGCCGCCGCCTCCCCGAAGAGGAGCGCAAGCGCCTGAAGGCCATCTACAAGAAGATGAAGCCCGACCAGCACGGCCTGATCGTGCGCACGGCCGCGGAGGGTGCTTCGGAGGAAGCGCTCACCGCCGACCTCGAGCGCCTCATGACCGAGTGGTCCGGCATCGAGAAGCGGGCGAAGAAGGCCAAGGCGCCCGACGTCCTGTACGAGGAGCCCGAGCTCACGGTGCGCGTCGTCCGCGACCTGTTCACCGACGAGGAGTACCGGGAGCTCGTCACCGACTCGCCCCGCGTGTACAAGATCGTGACCGACTACCTGCGCCAGGCCGACCCCGACGTGGTCGGCAAGGTCCGGCTGCACGAGGGCAAGCTGTCCGCCTTCGAGGAGTTCCACGTGGTCGAGCAGATCCACAAGGGCCTCGACCGCAAGGTGTGGCTCCCCTCCGGCGGCTACATCGTGATCGACCGGACCGAGGCCCTCACGGTGATCGACGTGAACACCGGCAAGTCGGTCGGCAAGACGAACCTCGAGGAGACCGTGGTGAACACGAACCTCGAGGCCGCCCGCGAGGTCGCCCGCCAGCTGCGCCTGCGCGACATCGGCGGGATGATCGTGATCGACATGATCGACATGCTGCTCGAGCAGAACAAGAACAAGGTGATCGAGACGCTGCGGGAGTCGCTCGCGCAGGACAAGTCGCGCAGCCAGGTCTTCGACATCAGTCCGCTCGGGCTGCTCGAGGTGACGCGCAAGCGCGTGTCTGGTGGACTCTTGGAGTCGTTCTCCGAGACCTGCCCCACCTGCGAGGGTCGGGGCGTGCTCCTGACCTACGACGTGAACTGAGGAGGATCCAGATGTACGCGGTCATCAAGACGGGCGGCAAGCAGCACAAGGTCAAGCCCGGCGACGTTATCGAGGTCGAGTACCTGCACGGCGACGGGGAGACCGTCACGTTCCACCCGCTCCTCGTCGTGGACGACGACGGCAAGACCCACTACGGCAAGGACGCCGAGAAGGCGATCGTGACGGCCAAGCTGCTCGGCGAGCAGAAGGGCGACAAGGTCAAGGTCTTCAAGTACAAGAACAAGACCGGCTACTCGCGCCGGGCCGGGCACCGTCAACTCCTCACGCTCATCGAGATCGAGGACGTGACCCTCGGCTCGCCGGCCAAGAAGGCGGCGCCGAAGAAGGCCGAGGAGCCGTCCGAGCCGTCCGAGCTGTCCGTCGAGCCCGTCGTCGAGCCCGTTGCCGAGGCCGAGCCCGCCGACGCCGTCGTCGAGGGGGCGGCGGACACGGAGTAGCGGGTCGGAAGCGGTCTGGTAGCCTCGAACGCGCGATGGCACACAAGAAGGGTGGCGGCTCGTCCCGCAACGGGCGAGACTCCGAGGCCAAGCGTCTCGGGGTGAAGGCTTTCGGCGGTCAGGACGTGACCGCTGGCTCCATCATCGTGCGCCAGCGCGGCACCCGGATCCACCCGGGCGATGGGGTCGGTAAGGGCAGTGACGACACGCTGTTCGCCCTTGCGGACGGGGTCGTCGGCTTCCACGTCTCGCGCGGCCGCCGGTTCGCGACGATCCAGCCTCGCTAGCGGCCCCGGGCGGCCTTCGCCGCGGTGCGGACCGCGTACTCCCACTCCATCACGAGCGCCTTCTTCGTGCGGTTCGTGAGCCCGAGGTAGCCGACGTTGTCCCTGCGCGCCTTGCGCTTGGGGTTGCGGAAGGCCGCGAGGGACGCCCGCGTGTCGGGGTGCTCGGTGGTGAACGCGGTGAGCGGTGGGGGCTGAGCGAAGTAGAACGCCGTCTGCGCGACACGCTCGCCCTGCAAACTGCGCACGAGGAGCACGGGCGAGCCCTTCAGGCGCTTGGCCCTCGTCACGTCGCGGAGCGGGATCGCCATCGCGCGGGCCCCCTGTTTCGAGGGCTCGAAACACAGGGCATCCGCCTGCAGGGAGAGTCTGCCCTCGCGGTCGTTCAGCGAGGAACCCTCTTCGAGATCGACCGCCCACACCCTCACGTCGTCTGGCATCGGCTTCCATCATCTCGCAGGCGGGCGCTCCGTCGACGGTGACCGGGGCGGCTTTCGGGGACAATCCCTCCATGGGATTCGTCGACGAGGTCACGGTTTTCGTCCGTGCCGGTCGAGGCGGTGACGGCTCGGCCTCCATCCTGCGCGAGCCCTACAAGCCGATGGGCGGCCCCGACGGCGGCGACGGTGGCCGCGGCGGCGACATCGCGTTCGAGGTCGATCCGGGGGCTCGAGACCTGTCGCTCCTCGCCGATCACCCTCACCAGCGCGCCGAGGACGGGAAGGGCGGCCGCGGCCGCAACCGCTCCGGCGGCGACGGGGAGGACCTCGTCGTCCGCGTGCCGGACGGGACCCGTGTCGAGGACGAGCGAGGCCTGCTCGCCGATCTCGTCGGTGCCGGGACACGGGCGGTCGTGGCCCGTGGCGGTCGGGGCGGGCGTGGGAACGCGGCGCTCGCCGGACCGAAGAACCGCGTGCCGCACTCGGCCGAGGCGGGAGAGCCCGGGGAGGACAAGCGGATATCGGTCGAGCTCCGCATGGTGGCGGACGTGGGCCTCGTCGGCCTGCCGAACGCTGGGAAGTCGACCTTGCTGTCGCGCCTCACGGCGGCCAAGCCGAAGATCGCGGCCTACCCCTTCACGACACTCACGCCCAACCTCGGTGTAGCCGGCGATGCGGAGCGCTTCGTCGTAGCCGACATCCCCGGGCTCGTCGAGGGAGCGCACGAGGGCCGAGGGCTCGGGGACCGGTTCTTGCGCCACGTGACCCGGTGCCGCGCCCTCGTGCTGGTCGTCGACCTCTCGGTTGATCAGCCGGCCGCGGATCTCGCGACCGTTCGTGCCGAGCTCGAGGCCTACGATCCGGCCCTCGCGGCCCGTCGGGCGGTGGTGGTCGGCACGAAGGCCGACCTCGTCGAGGATGCCGCCGCGGCCGCCTCGGCGCTCGACCCCGATGCGCTCGCGGTCTCGGGCCTGAGCGGCTCGGGGCTCGATGCGCTCGCCGAACGGCTCGGCGCCCTCGCGCTACAGGCGGCCGCCCAGGAGCAGGATCGGCGCCCGACCGTGGTGCTCCGCCCGGCGCGACCGTCGTTCATCGTCCGGCGCGAGGGTGAACGGTTCCGCGTGGTCGGCCGGAACGTCGAGCGCTGGGTGTCCGAGGCCGACTTCGACGACCCCGCTCAGGTAGAGCGGCTGCAGCGGCGCCTCGCGAAGGAGGGGGTGGAGCGGCAGCTCGCGCTCACGGGCGCGCGGCGCGGCGACGAGGTCGTGATCGGTGACCGCGCCTTCGAATTCCAGCCGGAGGGGGGCGCGGATGGGCAGGCGTGAGGAGCTGCTCCGCGCCGAGGAGCGGGGCTGGCACGAGCTGAACGAGCTGATCGAGGGGCTCTCGACCGTGCAGCTCGAGCGGCCGGGCTACACCCCGGACGGCTGGTCGGTGAAGGACATGATGTGGCACATCGCATGCTGGAGCGCCGACTGCGTCCGAGCGTTCGATCAGATGCGCGCCGGAACGTTCGCTGGGGCGACGATCGAGGAGGATGCCGAGGACGTGAACCGGCGTTGGTTCGAGCAGTCGCAGCGGCTCGAGGTCACGACCGTGAAGGCGGAGTGGTTCGCCTCGCGCACGGTGATGGTCGAGCGCTTCGCCTCCTTCGGGCCGCTCACGCCGGACGCCGACGAGTGGTTCGACGAGACCGGACCCATCCACTACGAGAAGCACGTCGTCGACCTGCGGACCTTCGTCCCGACGCTGCGCTCGGAAGCTTGAGCTCGCTCCACGGGCGGACACCGGGGCCGCCGTAGGATAGGCGCCGTGGGACGGCGCCTCGGGGTCATGGGCGGCACGTTCGACCCGGTCCATCACGGACACCTGCTGACGGCCGAGGAGGCCGCGGTGCAGTTCGGCTTGGACCAGGTCGTCTTCGTGCCCACGGGCCAGCCGTGGATGAAGGAGGGGCTCGAGGTCTCGGGCTCCGAACACCGTTACCTGATGACGGTCATCGCGACGGCGAGCAACCCGCGCTTCTCGGTGTCCCGCGTCGAGATCGACCGCACCGGTCCCACCTACACGGTGGACACCCTGCGCGACCTGCGCGACGCGAACGCCGACGCGGAGCTGTTCTTCGTGACGGGCGCCGACGCCATGCTCGAGATCTTCCAGTGGAAGGACCCCACCGAGATCCTGTCGATCGCGCACCTCATCGCCGCCACGCGCCCCGGGTACGACCTCGCGCACTTCGAGGCCGAGGCGCCGACGGCCCACCCGAACGTGAGCGTGATGAACATCCCGGCGCTCGCGATCAGCTCCACCGACATCCGCCAGCGCGTGGCCGAGGGCCGCCCGATCCGGTACCTGGTGCCCGAGGGCGTCAAGAGCTACATCGAGAAATCGAGGCTCTACCGATGACGCGGGCGCGCCTGTCGCTCGCCGCCGTGCTGGCGCTCGTCGTCGCGAGCGTGCTCGTGGTCACCATCGCGCGTTCGGACGCTCCGCCTTCGCCGGTGGAGCAGGCCCGCCCCTCGAAGCTCGTCCTGCTCGTCCTCAACACCGATACCGGGCCGTTGACGGCGGTCGTGGGCTCGCGCGGCTCCGGCGCGCCGGCCGGCCTCGTGCTCCCGGGCCGGGTGGACATCACGATCCCCGGACAGGGCGACGCGACGATCGGCGAAGCCGCCGGGCTGACCGGGCGGGAGGCCGCGACCGCCGCCGCGAACCTCCTCGGCGTGTGGATCCCGCACTACGCGGTGTTCGGGCAGGGCAAGGTTGCCACCATCATCGACCGCGCGGGCGGCATCGAGATCGGCGGCACCCCGTTCACGGGCGCCGAGGCCGTCGGCTCGTTGCTCGCGGCCGAGGGGGCGCGCGAGGAGGTCTGGAGCACAACGCTGCAGGCGGTCCTGTCGGCCGGGGGCTGGGAGGCGGCCGACCTGCCGCAGGCCGACAGCCCGACGGCCGTCGCCGAGCTCCTGAACGCGGCCCGCGGGGCGACGGTCGAGCTCCTGCCGACCGAGGAGGTCACGGGCGGGCTCCTGCGGACCGAGCCCGAGACGATCCGCGCGGTCGTGACCGCCGCCTTTGGCGTGCCCGACCGGGAGGTCGTGCCCGTGATCACGCTGAACGGCAGCGGCGAGCCCGGGATCGGCGAGCGGGCCGCCGAGCGCATCATCCCCGGCGGCTTCCGCATCGTGATCTCGGAGAACGCCTCGAGCTTCGACCACGAGACCACCATCATCGTGGTCGGCGTCGAGGAGGACCGCCCGCTCGGCGAGCGTGTGCGAGACTTGCTGGGTGTCGGAGAGGTCCAGGTGGCCGGGCCGGCATCGGGGCTCGCGGACGTGACCATCGTGATCGGGAAGGACTTCAGCGCTTGACGGAAGATGCGGGACGGCGTGCCGAGCGGTAGGGACCCCGGCAGCCGGGAGACGGCGGTGGCCGCTGCGCGCGCCGCGTCCGAGAAGCAGGCCGAGCACATCGTCGTCCTCGACGTCCACGAGCTCATCGTCATCACCGACCTGTTCGTCATCTGCTCGGCGACCAGTGACCGCCAGGTGAAGACGGTGGTCGACGAGGTCGAGAAGGCCCTCCGCGAGCTCGGCCGCAAGCCCGTCCGGCGCGAGGGCGAGCAGGAGTCCCGCTGGGTGCTGCTCGACTACGTGGACGTGGTCGTCCACGTGTTCGCCGACGAGGAACGGGAGTTCTACGACCTCGAGCGCCTGTGGCGCGACGCTCCCCGCCTCGCGTGGGACGAGGACGATGGCGGGGTCGTCGCGTCGGCGGGTTCGCTCGACTGACCGGCTCGCGTGCCGAGGGCCGGCGGCCGCGATGGCTCGCCCTCGTCGAGCACCGATCGATGTCCGAATGCGGCGAGCTCCTCGGTCAGCCTGACGGGGTCGAGGAGCGCCACCTCGTCCCTGGAGGTCTCGATCAGCCCCTCCTCGCGGAGCTGATGGAGGGTTCGGGTGACGACCTCTCGGACCGAGCCCACGGCATCCGCGAGCTCCTGCTGGCTCACCGGCGCGACGAGCCGGCGCCCGTCCCGCGGTGTGGCCAGATCGAGGAGGTTCCGGATGACACGCTCTCGGACCGGGAGGAAGGCCTGTTCCGAGATGTCATCCAGGGCTCGGTAGAGCTGGCGGGTCAGCTCCTCGGCGCAGGCGCGAGCAACGCCGGGCTCTGAGGCCAGCAGCGAGCGGAGAGTGTCGACAGACAGGGCGATGACCGAGGAACCCGTCACGGCCTGGATGCTCATGGGCGCCGGGCCCGCGATCACCAGCGCGAGACCCGCGACGTCGCCGCTGCGTGCGTAGCGGACCGTGACCTGGCGCCCCTCCGCCGAGCTGAGGAAGACGCGCAGCACACCGCTCACGACGATGATGACGCGCGGACGCTCGTCATCCCGGTAGATGAGCGCCCCGGCCGGGACGCTGATCCGGATCCCCTCCATCAGGAGGCGCTCGACCGCGTCCGCCGGGAGGGTGAACAGGAAGCCGTCCTGCAGCCCGTCTCGAACGAGCTCGTCGAGCGCGTTCGAGGGCCCAACCATGGTTTCCCTCCCGGAGAGGAGCTCCACCCTCAGTGTAGGACCGGCCCTCGGTCATTCGCCGCACGCCGAGAGCCGGACCGCGCGGTCGGTGACCCCGGTCACCCACGTCGGGTACCCAGGTCACTGACCGCCGTCGAGCCACCTGCCATCGTTGGGGGTGCGGGACCGACGGTCGGTGACCGCGCAGGAGGTTGCGATGAGGCGGGTCGAGTACCGGATCGAGGAGATCCCGCTCGGCGAGCACGGGGGGCCGCCACCGATGGTTCGACTGGCGGAGCGACTCAACGAGCTGGGCAAGCAGGGATGGGAGGTCGCCAGCCTGGATCTGACCCCTCACCCGTCCTACTCCCCGGCAGCCCAGCCGAGGACGCCGGTGCCGGTGCTGCTCGAGCGTGAGCTCGAGGGCTGACGCCCGGTTCACCGGTCGGGTAGGCCCGAGGATCGAGCGCCCCGGCCGACATGCGCTTCCCAGCGTAGCTCGGCCGGGGCTCTCTGCGTCCTCGGTCGGCGTCCGACCGGGTTCGCTAAACTGACCGCCGCTGCACCCGGGCCCATAGCTCAGCTGGTAGAGCGCTTGGCTGGCAGCCAAGAGGTCAGGGGTTCGAGTCCCCTTGGGTCCACTGCGCAACGAGAGCGAGGTCGCGGTGCCGCTCGACGATCCCATCAGCTCGTTCTGGAGGAACTTCCCGCACCCGGCCCAGCGCGATGGGATGTCGAGGCCAACCGGCACGCGCGAGACGTGGCGGACCGTGGTCCTCCACGCCCTCGCGATCGCGCTGTTCATGGTCCTGCTGGTCGTGGCGGAGCTCGTTCGCGGCTGACCCACGCCACCTACGTCCGTCGCGGCCGTGTCCCCGGCGCGCCGTGGGTGGTCAGGCGCCCTTCGCGTAGTTGCTCGCGCCGAACCAGTCGACGACCACGACTGGCTCGTCGCCCACGACCCACGCATCGTGGCCGCTCGGCAACGATGTGACGTCGCCCGGCTCGGCGATGAACTCCGTGCCGTCGTCCATCCGGACGCCCAGCCGACCCGACACGTGGTATTGGAAGTGGGGGGCCTCGCAGCTCTGCGTCCCGGCGATCGGCTTCACGTCGTTCGACCACCGCCATCCCGGCTCGAGCACGAGTCGCCCGATCTCGGCGCCACCCGCCTTGACGATCTCGGCGCGACCGTTCGGGAACTCGCGGACCTCGTCCGCCGTCCGGAAGCTCACGTGCTCCATCGGCTGCATCTCCGACCTCCCTTCCCGATCACCCACCCTCCCGGCGGGTGTGGGCGCTATACTGACCTACTAGTAGGTCAGTCGTCAAGACGCGGCATGCTGGTGAGAGGATCGGGCGCGTGGAGGGCGGAGGGGAACAGGTCGAGGCCGGCACCGCGGCGCGCATCCTGGACGTCGCCGAGCGCTTGGCCCAGACGCGCGGATTCAACGGTTTCAGCTACGCGGACGTCGCCGCCGAGGTCCGAATCACGAAGGCCGGCCTCCACTACCACTTCGCCGGCAAGGCCGAGCTGGGTGAGGCGCTCGTCGCGCGCTACACGGCCCGCTTCACCGCGGCGCTCGCCGCGATCGACGAGCGGCGAGCCGACGCGCGGTCGAAGCTCGACGCCTACATGAAGCTCTACGCGGACGTCCTGCGCGACGAGCGGATGTGCCTGTGCGGGATGTTGGCGGCCGAGTTCGAGACGCTCCCGGATCGGATGCGGGACGCCGTGATCGGCTTCTTCAAGCAGAACGAGACGTGGCTCGAGTACATCCTCGAGCAAGGCCGGGCCGAGGGGACCTTGCGGTTCACGGGTCCGGCGAGAGAGACGGCACAGACGATCGTGAGCGCCCTCGAGGGCGCGATGCTGGTCGCTCGCCCCCACGACGACGTGACCCGCTTCCGGGCGGCGGCGCGTCACCTTCTCGCGAGTCTGATCCGCGACCCCGCCCTCTGATCGTCGATCCGTCGGCGGCGGAGCCGGAGCCGATCCCGGCGCGACGACCGAAGCGGCAGGGTCCACGCGTCCTCCTTGACCGTTCCGCTCAAGATCGGCCTCGGGGCACGGGCTAGACTCCGCCCCATGAGGATCCTGGTGGTGGGCAGCGGCGGCGTCGGCGCGTCCTTCGCACCGATCGCGGCCCGACGCGGTTTCTACGAGCACATCCTCTTCGCCGACTACGACCTCGCGCGCGCGCAGCGCGCGGTGCAGCGGTACGACGGCGGCACCGGCCGGTTCAGCGCGGTGCGGGTGGACGCCTCGGACGCCGTGCAGGTGGCGGAGGCGATCCGTGTGAACGGCATCACGCACGTGCTGAACGCGGTCGATCCTCGGTTCGTCATGCCGATCTTCGACGGCACGTTCGAGGCCGGCGCCACGTACATGGACATGGCGATGTCGCTCTCGGAGCCGCATCCGCGGGAGCCGCACTCGCTCCCCGGCAAGAAGCTCGGGGACGACCAGTTCGAGAAGGCCGGGGCGTGGGAGGAGCGCGGGCTCCTCGCGCTCGTCGGCTGCGGCGTGGAGCCCGGCCTCTCCGACGTCTTCGCTCGCTACGCGCAGGACCACCTGTTCTCGAGCATCGACGAGGTCGGTGTGCGCGACGGCGCCAACCTCGTGGTGCACGGCTACGACTTCGCCCCCGGATTCTCGATCTGGACGACGATCGAGGAGTGCCTGAACCCGCCGGTGGTCTGGGAGAAGGCGCGCGGGTGGTACACGCTGCCACCCTTCTCCGAGCCCGAGGTCTTCACGTTCCCCGAGGGGATCGGCCCGGTCGAGTGCGTCCACGTCGAGCACGAAGAGGTGCTCCTCATCCCGCGCTGGGTCGACTGCCAGCGGGCGACCTTCAAGTACGGGCTCGGCGACGAGTTCATCGAGGTCCTGCGGACGCTCCACAAGCTCGGCCTGGACAACAAGGAGAAGATCCCGGTCGGCGGGCTCGAGGTGGCGCCGCGCGACGTCGTCGCGGCGAGCCTCCCGGACCCGATGACGCTCGGGGACAAGATGACGGGCAAGACGTGCGCCGGCACGTGGGTCACCGGCACCGGCACGGACGGCAAC
>CAYUSA010000071.1:0-12270 GCA_964447335.1 uncultured Actinomycetes bacterium | reverse complement strand
GTGATGAACTTGCCGTCACCCGCGATCATGCCCATCGCGATGCCCGCGACCGGCGACTTGATCGGCACGCCGGCGTCCATCAGCGACAGCGTCGAGGAGCAGACGCTGGCCATCGACGTCGAGCCGTTGCTGCCGAGCACGTCGGAGACGAGCCGTAGCGCGTAGGGGAACTCCTCCTCCGGCGGGATCACCGGCACGAGCGCCCGCTCGGCGAGCGCCCCGTGACCGATCTCGCGGCGGCGGGGCGAGCCGATGCGGCCGACCTCGCCCGTCGAGAACGGCGGGAAGTTGTAGTGGTGGATGTAGCGCTTGGTGTCCTCGGGATCGAGCGTGTCGATCATCTGCGTCATGCGGAGCATGCCGAGCGTCGTCACGTTGAGGACCTGCGTGTCGCCGCGCTGGAACAGGCTGCTACCGTGCGCGCGCGGCACGAGGCCGACCTCGGCCGAGAGCTGTCGGATGTCTCGCGGCCCGCGGCCGTCGAGGCGGACTCCCTCGTCGATGACACGCGCGCGCATGACCTTCTTCTGCAGGTCCTTCCAGGCCGGCGAGATCTCGGACGAGCGTGTCGCGAAGGTCTCCTCGCCCCAGGTCTGGAGCAGGTGGGCCTTCAGCTCGTCCTTGACGGTGTCGAGCTTGGCCTCGCGCTCGGCCTGGTCGGGCACGATCGCGCCCTCGAGCCGCGACTTCGCGAACGCGGACACCGCGTCGTAGGTCTCGGCCGAGTAGAGCGGGCGCGGGGTCCACTCCTTCTCTGTGACCCCGAGCTGGCCGATGAACTCGCTCTGGAAGTCGATCATCTCCGCGATCGCGCGCTTCGCGGCCTCGAGACCCTCGGCGACGACCTCCTCGGTCGGCGCGACGGCACCCTCGCCGCCCTGGAGAGCCTGCCAGGTGCCGTCGGGGGCCTCGCCCTCGATCATGAGGATGTCGACCCCGCCGTCGTCGTTGCGCCGACCGGCGACCACGATGTCGAACGTGGCCTCCTCGACCTCCTGGAACGTGGGGTTGATCACCCACTCGCCGCCGATGAGCCCGAGCCGGACCGAGCCGACGGGGCCTTCGAACGGCAGGCCGGCGATGCACGTCGCGAGGCTCGCGGCGTTCATGCCGGGGATGTCGTACGGGTTCGCCATGTCGGCCGAGAGCACCGTGATGACGACCTGGACCTCGTCGCGGTAGCCGTCCTTGAAGCTCGGCCGCATCGGGCGGTCGGTCAGGCGAGCCGTGAGGATCGCCGTCTCGGACGGGCGGCCCTCGCGACGGAAGAAGCCGCCGGGGATCTTCCCGGCCGCGTACATCCGCTCCTCGACATCGATCGTGAGCGGGAAGAAATCGATCCCCTCGCGGGGGTTGGCGGTCGTGCAGGTGCCGAGCACCTGCGTCTCGCCGTAGGTGACGACGACGGATCCCTCCGCCTGCCGGGCGAGCTTGCCCGACTCGAACACCATGGTGTGGTTCCCGATCTTCCGGGACAGGGTGGTGGCCATAGGCCGATGCCTCCTTCGAAGCGTCGTGCGCGGCGCGCTCGCGCCACGCGGCTTTCGAGGAGTGGGACCCGGCCGGTTGTCAGTGGTGAACCGCCGCGCTCGTGGCTCGGAGGCTCGCGACTGAGAACCGACCGCTGGGATCCCCACCCCTCGGTCCGGTCAGTGGGTCGTTCGCATCCCTCCTAGGGAGAAGGCGCCCCGCGGGGCGTCTCCACGTTCGTTATCGCCGCAGGCCGAGGCGGGCGACCAGCTCTCGGTAGCGGTTGATGTCCTCGCGCTTCAGGTACTCGAGCATCCGGCGGCGGCGGCCGACGAGCATGAGCAGCCCACGTCGGGACGCATGGTCCTTCCTGTGGAGCTTGAGGTGCTCGGTCAGGTCGGAGATCCGTTTGCTGAGCACGGCGATCTGGACCTCGGCAGAGCCGGTGTCCGGATCGCTTCGCCGGTGCTCGGCGATGATCGTCGCCTTCTGTTCGGTGGTGAGTGCCATACGCAGTGGCCAAGGCTACCAGACGCCCAGGTGAGGACACCCTGGGCGCGCTACACGAGCCCGCGGATCACGATCACCACGCCCGAGACCGCGGCGAACGCGAGCACGGCCTGGCGCAGCCATCCCCGGTCGAGCGCGCCCGCGAGCCGGATCGACAGGTACAGCCCGACCAGCATGCCCGGCGTGAGCCGGAGCGCGAGCCACACGTGCCAGCCCTCGACACGACCGACCGCGGTGAGCGCACCCACCGCGAGCACGATGCCCGCCAGGTACGAAAGCGCGAGGGTGGAGCGCAGCTCCGGCCCAGGCCGTCGCTGGTAGACGACCGCGAGCGCGGGACCGCCGATCGCCGAGGTCGTGCCCATCACCCCGGAGAGCACGCCCGCGCCGACGTTCACGAGCGGGCGCGGCTCGATGTCGAGACCGCCGACGCTCAGGGCGACGCCGAGCAGGATCATCACGCCGACGAGCACGGATAGGCCGGACTCCGGCACCAGCTCGAGGAGCAGGATGCCACCTGCGATGCCGACCACCCGCCCCACCATGATCGTCGCGAAGCCGCCGACGTCGATGTGCGCGCGCTCGCGGAGCGCCATGACGATGGTCATCGGGATGGCCATGAGCATCACGGTGACCGGGATCGCGTCCGGCTCGACGAGCGCGATCGTCGGGACCGCGACGAGGGCGAACCCGAAGCCGATCGCTCCCTGGATGATGCCCCCGATCGCGCACGCCACCAGGAGGCCGATCAGGGCCACCGTGGACAGATCGCGCATGGCGACTACCGCAGGACGGGGTGGCCGTCCGAGACGATGTAGGCCGGCAGCAGGCGTCCGGTGATCGTGCCGTCCGGCCGCACGACGGCCTCCGCGACGGCGGTCGTCGAGCCGTCGACGGAGAAGTGGGGCCAGACGAAGTTGCCGAGCCCGTAGAAGATCGGCTTGCCCTCGTACACCTCCATCGGCTGGAGGCGGTGGGCGTGGTGGCCGAAGATGACGTCCGCCCCCGCGTCGATCATGCGGTGGGCCTCGACGACCTGGTAGTCCCGCGGCTGCGTGTCGAGCTCGACGCCCCAGTGGATCACGACGATCACGACGTCCGCGTTCGCGTCGGCCTCGCGGATCGCACGGAGCGCCCTGCGGAAGTCGTGGCCGACCGAGGTGCCGGGCTCGTTGCCGACCGCGACCTGGTAGTCGGGGTCCGTGACCTCGCCGACGCCGACGATCCCAATCGTCCAGCCCCCCACCTCGACGTAGCCGGGCGCGTCGGCCTCGGCGGCGGTCGCGCCGGCCCCGACGGGCAGGATCCCCGCGCGGCGGATGTTCCTGATCGAATCCAGGAGCCCCGCCGGCCCCTGGTCGAAGCCGTGGTTGTTCGCGAGGCTCGCGACCTCGATGCCGGCTCGGCGCGCGGCCTCGAGCGCGGCTGGGTCGCATCGGAAGCTGAAGGTCTTCGGGATCGGATCGACGATGTCGGTCGAGGGGCACTCGTGGTTGATGACCGTGAGGTCGTCGTCCTGGAAGAGCCCGTCGAGGCCGCTCCAGGCCCAGCCGTAGCCGTTCGTGCGGAAGGCCGGGATGTAGGAGGGGTCGAGGCTCACGTCGCCCGTCCCGTGGATCACGATCTTCTGTCGCAGGGACGGCGTCGGGGTCGCGCTCGGGGACGGTGAGGGCGACCCACTCGGCGAGTACGCAGCTGCATCGTCCGGCGAGTTGAGCGCGATCGGGCCCTTCTCCGTCCCGCCCGTCGCGTTCGCGAGCACCGCCACGCCGGCCACGACCGCGATGAGCAGGAGGATCAGGATGACGGGGAAGGGGATCTTGGCGCGGCGGGCGTGGCGGGGGGTCATCGGCGGGAGTGTCTCATGGGGGTGGGACGAGGGCGCGGGTCCGGCTGACGTCCTCGGCGATGACGCGGGAGAGCTCCTCGGCCGTGTCGAAGCGGAGCTCGTCCCGCAGGCGCGCCCAGAACTCGATGGCCATGGGTTGGCCGAGGAGGTCGCCCTCGAAATCGAGCAGGTAGGACTCGACGTGGAGCGGCTCGACGCCGAAGGTCGGGTTCGTGCCGACGTTGATCGCCGCCACCCGCTCGCCGCCCGGGATGCTCGCGCGGCCGGCGTAGATGCCGCTGCCGGGAAGGAGCAGCCGCGGGACCGTCCGGAGGTTCGCCGTCGGCCAGCCGAGGCCGGCCCCCCGCCCGGCGCCACGCACGACGGTCCCGTCGAGCACGAAGCGGCGGCCGAGCGCGCGCTCGGGCCAATCGAGGTCGCCGGCGACCAGCGCCTCGCGGATCGACGAGGACGACACGCGCCGGTCGCCGAGGTGCAGCAGCTCGACGCGCTCGGCGGTGAAGCCGTACGCGGGGCCGAGCGCGATCAGGGTCTCCGGCGTGCCGAGCGCCTTGAACCCGAACGTGAAGTCGGCGCCCACGACCGCGTGGACCACGTGCAGCCCCTCGACGAGCACGCGCGAGATGAAGTCCTCGGCCGGCCAGCGCGAGAACGTCTCGCTGAACTCGAGGACGACGACCATGTCGATGCCGGTCGCGGTGATGAGCTCGGCCTTGCGCTCGACGGTGGTGAGCAGGCGTGGCTCCCGGCCGGGCGTCAGGATCTCGCGCGGGTGACGGTCGAAGGTGACCGCGACCGAGCGCACGCCGCGAGCGGCGGCTTCCTGGACCGCGCGCCCGAGCACCGCCCGGTGGCCGACGTGCACGCCGTCGAAGAACCCGATGGTGACCACCGTCGGGCCGTCGGGTGGCGGCAGCGCCTCGAGACCTCGGACCGGGTCCATGGGCACCGAGGGTACCGGACGAGGACCGCCGGACGGCGTCAGTCTCCGAGCAGGGTCTCCGCGTGGTCCGGCACGTAGGTGAAGGCCTCGCGCGGCGGGCGGACGTACCCCTCGTCGCTCTGGCGGGGTGGGATCTCGATCTCGGACACGGGGCGGGCCTCGTAGGGGATCTTCGCGAGCAGGTGGGCGATGCAGTTCAGGCGCGCGCTCGGCTTGTCGTCGGCCTCGACCGTGTACCAGGGGGCCTCGGGGATGTCGGTATGAACGAACATCTCGTCCTTCGCGCGCGAGTAGTCGACCCAGTTCGTTCGCGAGTGCAGGTCGGTCGGCGAGAGCTTCCAGCGGCGCATCGGATCCTCGATCCGCGACTGGAACCGGTGCTCCTGCTCCTCGTCGCTCACCGAGAACCAGTACTTGATGAGGATGATCCCGTCCTCGACGAGGAGGCGCTCGAAGATGGAGCACTGTCGCAGGAACCGGCGGTGCTCCTCGGGGGTGCAGAAGCCCAAGACCTTCTCGACGCCCGCGCGGTTGTACCAGGACCGGTCCAACAGCACGATCTGGCCGCCCGCCGGCAGGTGCTCGATGTACCGCTGGAAGTACCACTGCGTGCGCTCGCGCTCCGTGGGGACGGGCAGGGCGACGATCCGCGTGATGCGCGGGTTCATGTACTGCGTGATGCGCTTGATCGTGCCGCCCTTGCCGGCCGCGTCGCGACCCTCGAACACGACGACGAGCCGGGCCCCCGTGTCGGCGACCCACTGCTCCATCTTCACGAGCTCCTCCTGCAGCCGGCGGAGCTCCTTCTCGTAGACCTTCTTCGGCAGTCTCGTCCGCCGATCCTCCACGTCCGCGTGCTTGCGGTGCTTCTTGTCGTGCTCGTGCTCCGTCTTCACGACGGGCCTCCTGTCACGTCCTGCCTCGCCGCATCTTCGCACGCACGCTGAGTCCCGCTCATCCCGGGCCGAGCACCATCTCGGGCCGGGCCTTCGCTCCCTCGTCGCGCCAGACGCCGACCAGGTGCCCGTCGGGCGCGAACACCGCATAGGGGCCGTCGAGACCGGCGGGCGCGAGGATGCTGCCGTTCGCGGCGGCCCTGGCCTCCTCGGGCTGCTCGAGGTCGACGCGCGGTAGGTGCGCGACGACACGGTCGACCGGCAACGGCTCCCCCGGCTGGGACGGCGGCACCGCGTCCTGCACGCGGAAGGGTCCGATCACGGTGCGGCGCAGGCGCGCGAGGTGCGCCCCGCACCCGAGCGCCGAGCCGACGTCGGCGACGAGCACCCGCACGTAGGTGCCACCCGAGCACGTCACGCGGAACTCGAACGTCGGGCTCGCGGATGCGAGGATCTCGAAGCCCTCGACCCGGATCGGCCGTGGCTCGGCCTCGAGGGCCTCGCCCTTGCGGGCGGCCTCGTAGAGCTTGCGACCGCCGACCTTCACCGCCGAGTAGGCGGGCGGGCGTTGCATCGACTCCCCCACGAGCGCGGCGGCGGCGCGCTCGAGCTCGTCGCGGGTCACCGTCACGGGGGCGGTCCGCGTGACCTCGCCGTCCGCGTCGAGCGTCGTCGTCTCGGCGCCGAGCACCCCCGTGCCCTCGTAGGTCTTCGGCAGGTCGCCGAGGAAGCGCAGGAGGCGCGTGGCCCGCCCCACGCCGACGAGCAGGAGCCCGGTCGCCATCGGGTCGAGCGTGCCCGCGTGCCCGACCTTGCGGGTCCCGAGCGCGCGACGCACGACGTCCACGACGTCGTGGGAGGTCATGCTCGGCGGCTTGTCGACGAGCAGGAGTCCCTCGGGCGCCATGGGCCGAGGCTACCCCACCCCGCGCCCGCTAGGCTCTGCGGGCTATGCCGCTCACCGGGACCTTCATCAACGTCGCCGCGATCCTGGTCGGGACGCTCGCCGGCACGCTCCTCGGCGACCGGCTCCCCGAGCGGCTGCGCGAGACCGTGATGCACGCCCTCGGGCTCGTGACGCTCGCGGTCGGCATGGACGGGGCGCTCGCCGCGTTCCGTCCTCCCCTGTCCGAGCTCACGCGAGCGAGCGTCCTGCTGGTGCTGACGAGCGTGCTCGTCGGTGGCGTGGTCGGCGAGGTCCTGCGCATCGAGGACCGCCTCAACACGATCGGCGACGCGCTGAAGCGACGGTTCGCGAGCGGCGACCACCACGCCCGCTTCACCGAGGGGTTCGTCGTCGCCACGATCTTGTTCTGCGTCGGCCCGATGGCCATCCTCGGCTCGATCCAGGACGGCCTGTCGGGCGACTACCAGCTCCTCGCGATCAAGTCGCTCCTCGACGGGTTCGCGGCGCTCGCGTTCGCCTCCGCGCTCGGCTGGGGGGTGGGGTTCGCGGCCCTGCCGATCCTGGTCTACCAGGGCACGATCACGCTCGCCGCCAAGGGCCTCTCCGACGCCTTCACGCCCGAGGTCGTCGCGGGGCTCACCGCCGCGGGGGGCATCCTGATCCTCGGGATCTCGCTCCGGCTGCTCGAGCTGAAGCAGGTACGGGTGGGGAACCTGCTGCCGGCGCTGCTGTTCGCGCCAATCGCGGTCGCGATCGCACAGGTGATCCTGGGCTAGGACTCCTTGTCGAGGATCCCGGCGAACCGGCCTTCGGGCCCATCGATGAACCGTGCCAGCTTCCAGCCCGTCCCTGCGATGACGTCGGTCATCTCATCGCGCGACACAGTCAGGTACTCGAACCATCGACCGCAGTAGCGCCGATACCGGATGCGGATGCGGAACTGCCCGGGCATGCGACCGCGCTGAGCGTTCGTGCCCATGTACACGAGGTCGTCCTCATCGCCCGTGACGTATGGATCTCGCGTCGTGGCGATGATGCGCCCTTGTGTCGTCGTGAGGCGGTGCATCTGGTGGAGGAGTCGACGCGCGCCCGTTCTGCTGCCGAGCAGTCCGAAACCGCTCCAGATCAGCAACAGTGTGTCGAACAGACCAACGCCATCAAGCTGGCTCACCGATCTCACTTCGACCCCGGATACCCCCCGAAGCCGGCAGACCTCCGCAGCTAGTGGTGAGTTGTCGATCCCTCGGGCGTCGATGCCACGCCTCTGCAGGTAGAGGAGGACCCTTCCGGCACCGCATCCGGTATCGAGGACGCGACCCCGAACGAACCGCATCGAGCGCTGTTCATGAGAACGCCAGTCGCGGAATCCTGCGAAGTACAAGGATGGGCCCGCTCCAACGTAGAAGAGGCCGTCGTCGCGCTCGACGATCTCCTCGGCCGACCGCCCTTGGAGATGGTCGAACATCAAGTGCCCGAAGGCGTCTTCACGATCTCGCATGTGTCGTCCTTGGGCTCCTGGTGCGCTCGAGCGACGGGTCTCGATCGGTCAGGGCTCGATCGCCTCGCCTCGCAGCGACGCCTTCAGTCGCTCGACGGTCCCGGCGAGCCCGTGGTTCGAGGTGTACCCGGCCGCGAGCCGGTGCCCTCCCCCGCCGAACACCTGAGCCACCGCGGCGACGTCGTGCCCGCCGCGCGAGCGCAGACTCACCTTGAACCGGCCGTCACGCTGCTGCTTGATCACGGCCGCGACGTCGGCCTCCCGGGCGGTGCGCACGACGTCGATGAGGTCGTCGGCCTCGGCCGGCAGCACCTCGGCGGCCGAGAGGTCCGCCCGCGTGAGGTAGGTCCACAGCAGGTCGGCCTCGGGGTCCAGCTGGATCCGCCCGAGCGCCGTGCCGAGCACGCGCAGGTAGGCCGCGCCGTTGTCCTCGTACAGGACCTGCGAGAGCCGGGCGTGGTCGAAGGGGTGCTCGCGGAGCTCGGCCGCCACGCGGAGCGTCTCGGGCCGCACGGCCTGGTACTGGAACCGTCCCGTGTCCGTCACGAGCCCGGCGTAGAGGCATTCCGCGGCTTCGTCGGGGAGCTCGCCGCCGATCGCCCTCGCGAGGCGGAAGACCAACTCGCAGGTCGAGGAGGCGTCGTGATCGACGAGTGGCACCGTCCCGAGGCCGTCGTTGCTGCGGTGGTGGTCGATCCAGATCAGCTCGCCGGCCCGGCTCGCCGCGGGCGCGAGCATCGCGAGCCGGTCCATCGAGGCGACGTCGCAGGTCACCATCACGGCCGGCGCGTTCGGGAACGCCGAGGGCTCGACGAGCGACTCGGTCCCCGGGAGCTCCTGCGCCCACCTCGGGAGCTCGAACGGGTCGTTCGGGAAGGAGCAGACCGTCCGCACCCCGCGCGAGCGCAGGAACAGCGACAGCCCGAGCGTCGCGCCGAGGGCGTCGGTGTCCGGGTTCACGTGGCACGCGATGGCGACCTCGTCGGCTCCGGAGAGCACCTCGGCCGCGCGCGCGAGCGCGTCGCTCACGGCTCCTCCCGGTGGAGCTCGCGCAGCAGCTCCTCGACGCGATCGGCCGTATGAACCGCCTCGTCCTCCTCGAACTCGAGAGCGGGCAGCGTCTTCAGGCGAACCTGGTGGCCGACGACCTGGCGCAGGTGCGCCGTCGCCGAGCGCAGCCCCGCGGCGCTCGCCCGCCGTTCCTTCTCTTCGCCCAGCACGGTGTAGGAGACCACGGCGTGGCGGAGGTCGGGCGTCACCCTGACCCCGGTTATCGTCACGAAGCCCACGCGCGGGTCCTTCAGCTTCGGGATCTCCTCGGCGAGGATCTCCCGGAACTCCTCGGACACCCGACTCGTGCGCGAACCCTGCGTCACCTCAATCCTCCGGATCGTGGAGCGTGAGCTCCATCTCGATGATGTCGACCTCGGCCCAGCGTTCCACGAGCTTCTCGACCTCGTGCAGGACACGCTTCACGTGATATCCGTCGGTCGCCACCGCCGCCACGCCGAGCGTGGTCCGCTGCCAGAGGTCGTGATGGTCGACCTCGGCCACCGCGACGTTGAACGTCGAGCGGATCGCGTTCGCGAGGGTCTTCACGACGTGTCGCTTCTCCTTCAGGGACCCGCATCCCGGGATGCGGAGATCGAAGCGTTCCACGGCGACGAGCATCGGCCCTCCTGCGCGACTCAGAGCTCGCGGGCGACCTCGCGGACCTCGTAGGCCTCGATGACGTCGCCTTCCTTGACGTCGTTGAAGTTCTCGATGCCGACGCCGCACTCGAAGCCCTCCGCGACCTCGCGGACGTCCTCCTTGAAGCGCCGGAGCGAGCCGATGCGCCCGTCGTAGGCGATGACGCCGTCGCGGACGACGCGGGCGCGCGAGTTGCGGACGATGGTGCCCTGCAGCACGTAACAGCCGGCCACGACGCCGACCTTCGGCACGCGGAAGAGCGCGCGAACCTCGGCGCGGCCGAGCTCGGTCTCGCGCTGCTCCGGCTTCAGCATGCCCGAGAGCGCGCCACGAACGTCGTCGATCGCGTCGTAGATCACGCGGTAGAGGCGGACGTCGACACCCTCGCGCTCGGCGAGCTCGCGCGCCGTGGCATCGGGCCGGACGTTGAACCCGACGACGATCGCGCGCGAGGCGAGCGCGAGCTTGATGTCGCTCTCGGTCACGGCGCCGGCCGCGCTGCGGATGATCCGGACGCGAACCTCCTCCTGCGGGAGCTTCATGAACGCGTCCACGAGGGCTCCGATCGAGCCCTGGACGTCGGCCTTCACGATCAGGTTGAGCTCGGGCACCTCGGCCGCGCTCGCCTGGGCCATGAGCTCGGCCAGGGTCGGCGCGCGCGTCGCGACGAGCTCGGCTGCGCGGACCTTGGCCTCGCGCTCTTGCGCCAGGTGCCGGGCCTCGCGCTCGTCCTCGACCTCGCGGAACTCGTCGCCGGCGTTCGGCACGTGCGACCAGCCGAGGATCTGCACCGGCTTGCTCGGGCCGGCCTGCTTCACCGTCCGGCCGTGCTCGTCCTGCATCGCGCGGATCTTCGCCCACGTCGTCCCGCAGAAGAGCGTGTCGCCGACGTCGAGCGTGCCCTTCTGCACGAGCACCGTGGCGACGGGGCCTCGGCCCTTGTCGAGGTTCGCCTCGATGACGGTTCCACGAGCGCGCCCCTCGGGGTCGCCCTTCAGCTCCTCGAGGTCCGCGACGAGCAGGATGGTCTCGAGCAGGTTGTCGAGGTTCGTCCGCTCCTTCGCCGACACGTCGACGAACTCGAAGCTGCCGCCCCACTCCGAGGGCACGACCTCGAGCTCGACCATCTGCTGACGAACGCGGGTCGGGTCGGCCTCGGGCTTGTCGATCTTGTTGACCGCGACGACGATCGGCACCCCCGCCGCCTTCGCGTGGTCGAGCGCCTCGACGGTCTGCGGCTTCACTCCATCATCGGCCGCGACGACGAGGACCGCGATGTCGGTCACCTGCGCCCCGCGGGCGCGCATCGCCGTGAAAGCCTCATGGCCGGGGGTGTCGATGAACGTGATCTCGCGCTCGCCGACGTGCGTCTGGTAGGCGCCGATGTGCTGTGTGATGCCGCCGAACTCGCCGGAGACCACGTCGGTCTGTCGGATCGCGTCCAGGAGCTTCGTCTTGCCGTGGTCCACGTGTCCCATGATCGTGACGACCGGGGCGCGCGGGCGGAGCCGGCTCTCGTCGACCGGCTCCTCCTCGATCTCTTCGTCCTCGACCCCCACGATCTCGGCCTCGTAGCCGAGCTCGGAGGCGATGAGGGACAGCGCCTCGTCCGTGAGGGACTGCGTGGCCGTCGTCATCTCGCCCAGACCGAAGAGGGTCTTCACGATCTCGGCGGCCGAGCGGCTGGTCTTGTCGCCGACGTCCTGCGCCGTGGCTCCGCGCACGAGCTTCAGCACCGGCGGTCCCGGCTTCCGCGGCTCGGCAAGGGCGGGCGCCGGAGCCTTCGCAGGCTGCGGGGACGGGGCGGCCACCGGCTCGGCGGCAGGCACGACCTCGGCTGGCGCGGGGACGGGTTCTTCGGCCTTCGGTTCCGCCGGCTTGGGCTCCTCGAGCTTCGGCTTCGGCTTGGCCCTCGGACGGGGCTTCGGCGCGGGCTCCTCGACCACCTCGCGGATCTTCGCCTCGGGGACGGCCTTGCCGCCGGACGCACGCAGACGCGGCACGGCTTGATCGGGCACCGAGGACGACGCCGTGAGGCCGTCGACCCCCATCTCCTTCAGCACCGCGATCAGATCCTTGCTCGCGACGCCGAGCTCCTTGGCCAGTTCGTGAACCCTCAACCCGCAGACTCCCCTTCGATATCTCGCCTTAGCCTAGCGGCTTCCTCCGGCCCCAGGCCGGTCCGCAACGCCCTGCCCAGCGACCCCTTCGCGAGCGCGAGGTCCACGCACCCGGGGTCGCGGTGCACGTACGCTCCCCGCCCGGGCGCCGAGCCCGTCGGATCCGCGCGGACCGCGCCGTCCGCCGAGCGGACCAACCGCAGCAGCTCGCGCCTGCCGGCCTTGCCCCGACAGCCCACGCACGTGCGCTCCGGCAGATGCGGTGGGCGGTCCACGGGCTAGCCCTCGACCGGCTCCGTGGGCTCGGGATCCGCGGGCTCTGGCTCCGCGGGCTCGGCCGGCGCCGCGGATACCTGGGCCTCGGCGACCGGCGGCTCCGGCTCCG
>CAYUSA010000070.1:0-14140 GCA_964447335.1 uncultured Actinomycetes bacterium | reverse complement strand
CGGCCGGGTCCGGCAGGCCTCGGGCGCGCCGGGCTCGGCGCGACGCCTGCGAACCGCTGGCGCGGCCGCCGTTGCGGCGCTCGTCGCCGTCGCCGGTCTCGGCTGGGGAGCCGTGATGGCCGGACGGGCCGATCGGCTCGCCGTCCGTGCCGAGCAGGCCGAGGAACGCCAGTCCGAGGCGCTCGAGCGCTTCCAGAAGATCCTCATGCAGCTCGTGCCCGGGGGGCCGGAGCTCCCGGCGCGGGAGACGTTCCTCGGTCAGCTCACGCCGAAGACCGCCGGCGTCGACGGTGGGGGTGCGGTGCTGCAGCTGGTCTCGCCGACCCTGATCGACTTCGTCATCGTCATCGTGAACGGCCTGGACCCGGGCCCCGAGGGGGAGGCCCTGCCGTACCGGGTCGCTCTCACGAACGCCGGCGGCGAGGTGCTGCGGGCCGGGCGCATCGCCAAGCTCGATGCGGACGGCGGCGCCCAGCTCTTCCGCCAGTTCGCCGAGCGCGACCTCACCGGCTTCACCGACGTGCTCGTGACCGACGCGAGCGGCGCCGTCGTGCTCGCCGGCGGCGTCGACCAGACGCCGGCGACGCCCGGCCCCTGAGTCGCCTCCGTTACCCGATCGCGAGGTCCTGCGTGAAGTCCCCCGCGAACGACATCGTCTGGCCCTCGAAGACGTCGAGGCCGGAGAAGGCCATCGTCATGTCGAAGGACCCGGCGCTCGAGGTCTTGAGCATCTTCTCGGCCCCGGGGTCGATCCAGCTCGTCTGGCGGAACGTGCCCTGCCCGCCGTAGGCGATCGAGGCGTCCGCGAACCCCGCGAGTCCGGTGGCGCCGGTGACGCCGATCGTGTCGCCGAAGCTCGCGAGGAGCTCGCCGAAGTCGAGCGTGAAGTCCATCGGCACCGTGAACTCGGTCGTGATGACCGCGGCGTTCACGCCGTCCACGTCCTCGTACCGCTCGAGCGTGCTCGTCGAGGTGAACTCGATCGTGCCCTCGCCGAAGGGGATCTCCTGCGAGAAGTCCTTCGTCCACGTGTCGCCCGGGGCGACCGGCCCGTCCGGCAGGAGCGGAGTCATCTGGCCCATGCCGGGGAAGCTCGCGCCGCCGGTCTGCTCGAGCCCGGAGAAGGACATCCCGCCCGCGGACAGGATCCGCCCGTCCGGCGCGATCTGCATCTCGACGGTCGGCGTCGAGGAGACCTCGGCCGGGACCGCGACGCCGTTCATCGTCCCGCTCATCTCGGTCGTCGTCACCTCGATGGTCGCGACGCCCTCGTCGTCCACGGACACGACCTCCCACGTCACGACCTGCGTCACGTCCATCACGATCGGCTGCTCGCCGAGCAGCTCGCCCGCGTTCAACGTGCCGTCCATCGTCATGTGCATCGTGTAGGTCTCGCTCTGGCCCGCGGTGAAGGCGAGCGCGAGCGGCGTCGCGTTCGCGCGCTCCTTGTCGACGAGCACGTTGAAGGCGACGAGCCCCGCGATCACCGCGACGACCACCACGAGCGCACCGACGACCAGACCGGTGGTCCGCTGCTTCGGCGGTGCGGCCTCCGGCGCGGGCGCGGCGGCGGGTGGCGGGGGCGGCGGCATCGGGGGGATGGAGCTCGGGATCGGGGTCTGCTCGTCGGTCATGGCTGCCTCCGTCGGTCGGGGCGCGCCGGGCGACGTCGCCCTTGGGAGCAACGGTACCTCAGGCGGAGAGCTCTCGGGCCAGGAACGCGAGGCTCCTCGGATAGCGGTACCCGATCGACATGTGGCCGGCGTCGAACAGCTCGAGCGTGTGCGGCACGCCGAGCTTCTCGAGCTCGCGTCCGACCGCGACCATCCCGTTGTCCAGGAAGTACTCGTCGCGGCGCCCCGCGTCGAGCCACACCGCGCGCATCGAGCGCCAGGTCTCGGCGTGGCGGGGGATCATCCGCACGGGGTCCCATGCGAGCCAGCGGGCCCACACGCCCTCGATCAGGCGCCCGGTCTCGAGCTCGAACGGCAGCCGGACGGTCCCGTCGGGGTCCGCCGAGTAGCACGCCGCGTAGCCCCAGGTCTCGAGCAGGTCGAAGTCCGAGGGCTTCGTGCCGAGCGGCCGATCCTCCACGTCTCGCCAGAAGCGCTCGTACGAGCCCTCGTACTCGTCGCGGAGCGCCCGAACCACCTTCGGGAAGTCGGGCGTGTAGCAGGCCTCGAACAGCGAGTCGCCGCAGTGGCACGCGAGCCCGGAGAACAGGTCCGGTCGCAGCATCGGCGTGACGAGCGCCCCGTACCCGCCCGAGGACTTGCCCTGGATCCCGCGCTTCTCGCGACGGGCGTCCGTCCGGTAGCGGGCGTCGACGAACGGCACGACCTCCTCGCACAGGTACGTGTGGTAGTTGCCGGTGCCCGGTGAGTCCAGGAACTGGCTCCCGCCGACCGAGGTCCAGCAGTCGACGAAGACCACGACGCACGGAGGCGCCTCGCCGCCGGCGAACATCGCGTCGAGAGCCTCGGGGAAGTTCGGGCGCAGAGCCTCCCGGTTCCGCCACATGTCGATCTGACCGGTGAAGCCCTGGATCGCGTAGACGCTCGGGTAGCGGCGCTCGGGCTCCTCGTCGTAGCCCGGCGGCACGTAAACCCACAGCGGCCGGACGTCCGGATCGCCGAGCGGATTGCCGCGCAGGGCCTGGCTCGAGATCTCGATCTCGTCCAGGCGCCCGGCCATGTCGCGTCGCCAAGGGTTCATCGGGACTCCTTCCTTCGTTCTCAGGAGCGGCAGGTTGCCTTGGGAGGAACCCCGATATCATGCAGCCCAGATGCCGGAAGCGTCGGAGATCGTTGGGATCGGGCTCGCGGGCGGGCAGGGCGTTCGCGCTCGACCCCTCACGCTGAAGGCTCCGGGCTACCTGCGCTCGAAGGCGGCGATGTCGTTCCTGGGCCGTCGTCTGATCCGGTGGGTGGTCCAGATCCTGTCGAGCGAGGGCATCGACCGCTACTACGTCATCGCGCACGGCAAGGAGAACCGCTACCAGATCAAGGTCATGCTCGGGTACGGGGAGAGCCTCGGCGTCCAGGTGAAGTACTCGCCGGTGAAGTACGACTCGCTGTCGAAGGGCAGCGCGGACTCGACGCTCCGCATGCTCGAGTACTGGGACATCACCGATCACGCCCTGGTGTTCCCCACGGACTCGGTCATCGACTTCGATCTCGCGCCGATGATCAAGGAGCACTTCGAGAGCGGCGCCGTGGCCACCATCGCGGCGATGACCCGCGAGCCCGACGAGGTCGCCGAGAAGTACGGCGTGATGCTTGCCGACGACGACGGCCGCATCACCGAGTTCGTCGAGAAGCCCACGCTCGCCGAGCTCCGCGAGCACTTCCGCGCCGAGACCGACGAGGACTTCCGTCGGCTCCCGCTCATGACGAACGCCGGGTTCTACCTGATCGACTCCGCGCGGGTCCGTGAGCTGGGCGCGAACGACCAGATCGACGAGCTCCGCAAGACGCGCATGGACTTCGGCAAGGACCTCCTTCCGTGGCTCGTCGGCAACGGCCATCGGGTGCAGGTCCACCCGGTCCGGCGGATCGGCGACCTCGGCAACGTGCGGGACTTCATCGACACGATGGTCGACGCGCTCCACGGCAACTTCGAGGCGGTCGACCGGCTGCTCGGGCCGCCGTTCGACCCCGACAACCACGTGTGGATCGCGCCGGAGTCCCTCGCGATGCGCGACTCGACGAGCGGCAGGACCCTCGCCGAGAAGATCGCCGATGGCCAGGTGAAGATCGGGCCCGCCGTGCGGATCGGCCGGTACTGCGAGATCCACCCCGGCGTCACCATCAGCGAGTCGAACCTGGACGACGACGTCGAGATCTACCGCGATGCGGTCATCGAGCGCTCGCAGATCCGCGACGGTGCGATCGTCGGCGCCGCGGCTCGGCTCTCCGAGACCGTGGTCGGCTCGATGTCCGAGGTGCGCTCGGAGCCGTACAACCCGACCACCATCGAGGGTTACGTCGCGCTGGGCGACGAGGTCATCGTCTACGCGGGCGTGTTCCTGTCCGGCGACATCTCCGTGTACCCGCGCCTGAAGATCCCCACGGGGATCGCGATCCCGTCCGGCGTCGAGGTCACCGGCCCCGCGGACGTGCTCCGCTACCTGTAAGGTCGCTCCCGATGCGTGTCGGCCTCGCCCTGCCGCACTACGACTTCTCGCTCCCCGGCGGCGAGCCCGTCACGTTCGCGCGCGTCGCCGAGGTCGCGACGACGGCCGAGCGCCTCGGCTTCGACTCGGTGTGGATGAGCGATCACTTCTTCACCTCGCTCGAGCGCTACGGCGGCGGCTCCGAGCCGCAGGGCTCGCTCGAGCCGCTCACGACGCTCGCCGCGCTCGCGACGATGACCGGGCGCGTGCGCCTCGGCACGCTGGTGCTCTCGGCGGGGTTCCGGCACCCGGCGGTGCTCGCGAAGTCGGCGACGGCGATCGACCTGCTCTCGGGCGGGCGGCTCGACCTCGGCCTCGGCGCCGGGTGGTACGCGCCCGAGTTCGAGGCCTTCGGCTACCCGTTCGGCTCGACCGGCGAGCGGTTCCGCACGCTCGAGGAGACGCTCGAGGTCCTCACCCGCCTGTTCGCCGAGGGCCCGGCGTCGTACGAGGGCGAGCGCTTCCGGCTCCACGACGCGTACAACCACCCCCGCCCGGCGCAGTCCCCGCGCCCGCCGATCTGGCTCGGCGGCAAAGGCGGGCCGCGGCTGCTTGGCCTGGCCGCGCGCCTAGCCGACGGTTGGAACACCGCCTGGCGCTGGACCCCCGAGGCCTACGCCGAGCGTGTCGCGGCGGCTCGCGCGGCGTGCGAGCGCGTCGGCCGGGACCCGGCCACCCTGCGTCTGTCGCTCGGCCTGTTCACGGTGCTCGGGGAGGACGAGGCCGATCTCGAGCGGCGGTACGCGCGGATGGCCGAGCGCCTGCCGGCAGGCGTGGCGCGGCAGATGCCGCTCGAGGTGCTCCGGCGCGAGTGTCTGGCCGGCACGCCCGAGCAGGCGCTCGAGCGTCTCGCCCGGTTCGCCGAACTCGGCGTCGAGGAGCTGATCGTCTCGCCCGCGCCGCTCTGGTTCAGCCTGCCGGACGCCTCGATGCTCGACCTCCTCGCCGAGACCCTGATCCCCGCGGCGCACCAGCTCTGATGGAGTTCCTCGAGGCCGTCCTCACCGTCCTGCGCCAAGAGAGGGAACCCCTGCACTGGACGAAGATCCAGGACCTCGCGCTCCGGCGCGGATACCTCGACCCCTTCACGCAGCCGGACATCCGCAAGCGCCTGCTCGCCGCGCTCGCGCAGGGCGTGAAGGACGGCGCGGTCGTGAAGGACACGACCGGCGTCTACCGGGCGGCCTAGCGGTACTCGATGCGGGTGTAGTGCTCGAGCTTCTCGAAGCGGTGCTCGGCCTCGATCCAGCGGACCGTACCGGTGCGCGAGCGCATCACGAGCGACCACGTCGTCGCGCCGTCTGGCCAGTACTTCACGCCGCGGAGCAGCGAGCCGCTCGTGATCCCGGTCGCGGCGAAGAACACGTCCTGCCCCGAGACGAGGTCGTCGGTCGTGAGCACCCGCTCGAGGTCGTAGCCATCGTCGAGGAGCTTCTGCCGCTCGCCGTCGTTCCGTGGGTAGAGGCGGCCCTGGATCGCGCCGCCGACGCACTTCAGCGCGCCGGCCGCGATGACGCCCTCGGGCGTGCCGCCGATGCCGAGCAGCAGGTCGATGCCCGAGCGGCGGGTGGTCGCCGCGGCGAGCGCTCCGGCGACGTCGCCGTCGGTGATGAGGAAGACCTTCGCGCCGACCTCACGCACCGCCTTGATCATGTCGACGTGGCGGTCGCGGTCCAAGATCGTGACGGCGACCTCCTCGACGCGCTTGCCCTTGGCCTTCGCGACCAGGCGGACGTTCTCCTCGGGCGGGGCGGTGATGTCGATGACGTCGGCGGCCTCGGGGCCCGTCGCGACCTTCTCCATGTAGACGGCGGCGCCGGGGAAGAACATCGTGCCGCGCTCGGCGAGCGCGATGACCGACAGCGCGTTCGGCTGGCCGACTGAGGTGAGGCGCGTGCCGTCGATCGGGTCCACGGCCACGTCGACCGCGGGGCCGACGCCGTTGCCCACGGCCTCGCCGTTGAACAGCATCGGCGCCTCGTCCTTCTCGCCCTCGCCGATCACGACCACGCCCTGCATCGAGACGGTGTCGACCATGAGCCGCATGCCGTCCACGGCGGCCTGGTCGGCGGCGATCTTGTCGCCGCGGCCGATGAACGGGCCGGCGGCGAGCGCCGCCGCTTCGGTCACGCGCACGAGCTCGATGGCGAGGTTGCGGTCGGGGCGCTGCTCGTCGGACATCACGATCCCTCCTGTGTGCATCCGGGAGCCGAGGGCTCCATCCTATGTCGGGGTCTCGAAGGGCGCCGGAGCCAGTCCGCGCTCGGCGTACCAGGCCAGCGTGCGGCGCACGGTCTCCTCCATCGGCGTGTAGACGAGGCCGAGGTCGCGCTCGGCGCGCGAGCCGTCGTAGCGGTGGCCGTGCAGCAAGGTGCGCACCGCCTCGCGGCAGAACGGCAGGTCCCGGCGGGTGATCGCACGGGCGGCCTGCGCCAGCTCGCCGGCCGGAGACGCCAGCCACTGGGGCGCGAACCGCACCTTCCGAGGCTGCCCGGTGAGACGCCGGAGCAGCGCGACGGCCTCGCGGACGTCGATCGTGAAGCCGTTCAGCAGGTAGCGCTCGCCTGGGACGCCGTCCGCCTCGGCCAGGAGATGCCCGTTCGTGCAGTCCTCGACGTCGACGATCGACAGGGCGGTCTCGACGACGACGGGGAGCTTGCCGTTCACGAGGTCCAGGAGCAGGCGCGCCGAGCCGCCGGTGCGTCCCGGCCCCTGCACGGACGAGGGGTTCACGCTCACGACGTCCAGGCCGAGCTCGCGCGCCCAGCCGAGCACCCGGCGCTCGGCCAGGTACTTCGAGCGCTCGTAGTGCGACAGGTACGAGCCGCGGTGGGGAGAGTCCTCGCGCCCGACGGTGCCGTGCACCTCGCCGATCGCCGAGGCCGACGAGGTGTAGACCATCCGTCGCACGCCGGTCGCGACGGCGGCGCGCACCACGTTGCCCGAGCCCTCGATGTTCGCCCGGTACATCGGCCTCGGATCCCGAGCGCACAGCACGTTCACCCCAGCGGCGTGGAACACGACCTCGCACCCGCGCATGGCCTCGACGAGCGACTCGAGATCGAGCACGTCACCGCGCACCGCCTGAGCTCCCCGCGACTCGGCGGTCGCCATCGCATCCTTCGTGCGGGCGAGGGCTCGCACCTCGCGACCATCGACCACCAACCGCTCGAGGAGCGCACCGCCGACGAACCCCGAGCCGCCGGTCAGCAGGACGGGGCCGGCCACCGGCCTACTTCTTCGCCGCTCGCGCGGAGCGCGGGATCGCGCCCGCGAACCGCTTCAGGTACTCGAAGCCCGAGCCGATCGTCACGACCGCCGCAGCGAGCATCGCCCACTGGTCCAGGTACAGGTCCCCGATCGGCTCGCCCCAGCGCACGATCGCGAGGAAGATCGCGATGAACTGCACGTTCGCCTTCAGCTTGCCCCAGATCGAGGGCTTCATGACCTCGCCGCCGGCGGCGACCACGCCGCGCAGGCCCAGGATCAGCAGCTCGCGCCCGACGATGATGAACGCGATCCACGGCGAGGCCCGTCCGACCGCGACGAGCGCGACGAGCACGCCCGAGACGAGCAGCTTGTCGGCCGTCGTGTCCAGGAAGTTGCCGAGGACCGTGACCCGCTTCCACCGTCGCGCGAGGTAGCCGTCGAAGAAGTCGGTGATCGCGGCGAACGCGAAGAGCCACCCCCCGACGTCGTACGCCCACGACGTCTCGTCCCCGATGAGGACGAGCCACATGATCACCGGGACGAGGATCGCCCGGAGGTAGGTGATCCCCTCGAGGAAGATCGCGGCGCGTCGGTCGGCAGCTTCGCTCACGGGCTCGGGCCGCATCCTACCCTGCGCCCGTGCCCGCGGAGCCACCCGGGTCGATGTCCTCCGCCGCTCAGCCGGATGCGCCCTCCGCGCGGAGCATCTCGCGCACGGCGCTGGCGCTCGGTAGCTCGAGCGCGCGCGTCGCGATCTCCCGCGCCCGGCCGAGGGCCACCATGCGCACGGCACGTTTCACGCCGGGGATCGCGGGGGCGCTCATCGAGAGCTCGCGGACGCCGAGGCCGAGGAGTACCGGCGTCGCGAGCGCGTCACCCGCGAGCTCGCCGCAGACGCCGACCCACCGGCCCCGCACGGCCGCGGCCTCGCATGTCGCCGCGATGAGTCGCAGCACCGCGGGGTGCAGCGCGTCCGAGAGCGCGGCCACGCGTTCGTTCCCCCGGTCGGCCGCGAGCGTGTACTGCGTGAGGTCGTTCGTCCCGATCGAGAAGAAGTCGGCCTCGGCCGCGAGGACGCTTGCGGTGAGCGCGGCCGAGGGAACCTCGACCATGATGCCGACCTGCAGGCCCTCGGGCACCGGCACCCCGAGCGACTCCGCGGCGGCCGAGACCGCCGCCCGCGCCGCGCGGAGCTCCTCGAGCGTGGCGACCATCGGGAACATCGCGCGGACGGGGTGATCGGCCGCGACCCGCAGGATCGCGCGGAGCTGCGTCTCGAGCAGGTCCGGCCGCTCGAGCCCGAGCCGCAGCCCTCGAACGCCGAGGAACGGGTTCGCCTCGGCCGGCTGTCCGAGGTACGCGAGCGGCTTGTCGGCCCCGACGTCGAGCGTGCGGACGACCATGGTACGGCCGCCGAGCGACTCGGCCGCGCGCCGGTAGGCGGCCTCCTGCTCGTCCTCGGACGGCATCTGCCCGCGCTCCATGAACAGGAACTCGGTGCGGAACAGGCCGACGCCGTCGCACCCGGCCTCGATCGCCGCCGCGATCTCCTCGGGCGAGCCGACGTTCGCGGCCACCTCGATGGGCACGCCGTCGAGCGTGATCGCCGGCGCCCGGGCCTCGGCGCGCGCCTCGCGGTCGGCCTCGGCGTCGGCCCGGCGGCGTTCCCGGAATCCGGCGGCCAGGTCCGCGGGCGGGTCCACGTGCAGGAGCCCGGCGTCACCGTCGAGCGCGAGCGGCGTGCCCTCGGCGATCTGGAGTGCGCCGTCGCCCAGACCGACGACCGCCGGGATCCCGAGCGCGCGCGCGAGGATCGCCGCGTGCGAGGTCGGCCCGCCGAACGCCGTCGCGATGCCGAGCGCGAGTGCGGGATCGAGCCCCGCCGCGTCCGCCGGCGTGAGGTCGGGGGCGACCAGGATGCCCTGTCCCTCCAGGCTCGGCCGCGGGACGGGCACGCCCAAGAGGTGTGCGAGCACCTGGAGCCCCACGCTCCGCAGGTCGGCCGCGCGAGCCCGCAGGTACTCGTCCTCGAGCGCCTCCCACTCGGCGGTCATCGCCTCGACGGCGGCCTTCCACGCGCCCGGCGCCCCCCGACGCCGATCCCTGATCGCCGTGCGGACCGGATCGAGCAGCATCTCGTCCTGGAGGAACAGGCGGTGCGCGTCGAAGATCGCGGCCTGATATGCGCCCGCCCGCCCGGCGACCGCGGCACGCTGTGCGTCGATCTCCTCGGCCGTCGCGGCGAGCGCCTCGTCGAGCGCCCGGAGCTCGGCCTCGGGGTCGTCGGTCTTCCGGTCGGGTGCCTCGAGCACCGGCGGGTGGAACCGCCGCGCGGGCCCGAGCGCGACGCCCGGCGAGGTCGGCACGCCCGCGAGCGCGCCGCTCGGCGCCTCGGCCACCGAGACCAACGCTCCTGTGAGCTCCGGCTCGCTCACCTCGTCGTCGAAGGACCGTGCCGCGAGCTCCTCGATCGCCTCGAGCGCTCGCTCCGCCTCCGGGCCCGTCGCCAGCACCTCGATCTCGTCGCCCTTGCCCACGCCGAGGGTGGCGACGGCGTTCAGGCTCCGCGCGGTGACCGGCCCGCGGCCCGAGGTGATCTTCGCCACGCGCACGTCCGCGTCGAACGCCGAGGCGACCTGCACGAACCGCGCCGCCGGCCGAGCGTGCAGCCCGTGTGGGTTCGGCACGACGAGTCGGATCGAGCGCGCCTCGCCGATGTCGAACACCTCGGGCGTCGTCGCGGCCGGAGCCTCCTCGCCGCCGAGCTGCACGGTCTTCGGCGCGAGCCCGCCGCGCGCCTCGGCGGCGACCTGCTCGGCGCTCGAGCCGAGCTTGGCCGTCACGGCCGCGGCGACGGCGCCCTCGATGAACGGCGCCGGGCAGAGCAGGACCTTCGCGCGACGGGCCTCGGGCAGCATCTCCAGCGCCATCTCCGCGGAGAGCACCGCGCTGCCGAGGTCCATGAGCACGACGACGCCGTCCTCGGACCACGCGCGCTCGATCGCCTGCAGGACGAGGACCGCGTCCGTGCCGATCGGGTGCTCGGGCAGGTCCAGACCTCCCGCTGTCTCGAGCTTCACGTCCGGCCCGCCCATCTCGCGGGCCAGCTCGGCCGCGCCCTCGGCCAGCTTCCAACTGTGCGAGACGAGGACGAGCCCGACCATGACCCGTCCTCAGGCGCGGGATGCGAGCGTGCCGACGAGGAAGAACCCGTAGGCGACCGTCACCACGCCGAGCAGCCACAGCCCCACGTCGATCCGCCGCCGCGCGCGGGCCCCGAAGCCCATGTCGAGCAGCACGCTCCGCAGCCCCATGAGGGCGTGGGCGGTGACCGTGACGAGGAAGAAGCACTCGATCGTGAAGATCAGCGGGTTGCCGATGTACTCGAGCACCTGCTGGTAGCTGCGCAGGCCGCCGACCTCGTTGACGACGAAGTGCTGGGCGACCATGTGCACGAAGAGGAGCACGAGCAGCGCGGCCCCGGTGACGACGGTCCAGCGCCAGGCGCGGACGGACTTGCCGCCGGGAACCAGACGGCGCTTGCTCGGGCGAGGACGGGTGGGGGCGACGTCCATCTCACTCACTCCCCAGGATGTGGAAGGCGCCATACGCGAGCGTGAGTGTCCCGATCACCGAAAAGGCCCAGAACAGCGCCTTCTGCTTGTCCGGGACGACGCCGGTGCCGACGAGCGCGACGCGCACGCCGTTCAGCCCGTGGAACAGGATGCCGAACAGCAGCAGGATGTCGAGCCCGAGGAACACGATGTTCGTGGCGAGCTCGACGAAGTCGTTCCACCCGGACTTCCCGACGAGCAGGATCGAGAGCACGCCGAGGTGCAGGTACAGGTAGAAGACGAGGCCGAGCCCCGTGATCCGGTTCGCGGCGAAGGCCCAGGACCCGATCGCTCGGCCCCGAGGGTCGAACCAGCCGATCGGCGCGACGCCGATGCCCTTGCGCAGCACGGGTCCGCGCTGGGCGCGCTCCGCGAGGCCGGGGATCCCATCGGTGGTCGTCGTCTGGCTCATCGGATCTCCTCCACCCGGTCGGGGATCACGAGGGCGCCGCCGACGAGCGCGCCCCGGAGCGCCATGATCCGGGCGGCCGGGTTGTTCGAGGGGCACGCCTCGCTGCACTCGAACGCCGCGTGGCACCGCCACACGCCGTCGGGCTCGTCGGCCCAGTCGAGCAGGTCCGCCACGTCGGCGCCGCGCGGCTCCTCGAGCATCCGCTGGGCGGCGGCGAGCGCGGCCGGGCCGACGTACCGGTCGGTCGTGCCCGCGATGGGGCACGCGGACAGGCACAGGCCGCACTCGATGCAGTCCTCGTACCGCATGTAGGCCGCGATGCCGTCGGGCGTGGACGCCTCGGCATTGAACTCGCTCTCGCGGACGTACGGGTGCTGGTCGGGGAACCGCGCGTAGAACTCCTCCATGTCGACCACGAGGTCGGTGAGGACCGGGATGTTCGCGACGGGCTCGACCGTGATCTCCAGGCCGAGGTCGTGGACGGCGGTCACGCACATCAGGACCTCGCGGCCGTTCACGCGGATGCCGCACGTGCCGCACGAGGCGTGGTAGCACGAGTGCCGCAGTATCAGCGAGGCGTCGCGGTGGAGCTGGATCCACTTCATCGCGTCGAGCAGCGTCGTGCGCGGCTCGATCGGCACGTCGAAGGTGTCGAAGTGCGGGGCCTTGTCGCCCCGCTTGTAGCGGAAGACGCGGAACCGCCGGGTCTCGGTCGCCTCGGCGGCTCCGGCGGCGGGCTGGTCGGTTGCGGTCTGCACGGTGCTCACCTCAGGCGGCGGAGTAGTAGGCGGTGTGGGGGAGCAGGACGGTCTCGCGCGTCCGGCACTCGGCCTCGATGCCGAGCTTGCCGCAGATCACGTTCGCGCAGAGCTCGGCCATGCCGCGGAGCGTCGTTCCCTTGCCCCCCGTGATCGTGACGAAGCCCTCGACGCCGTCCGAGTCCTTGTGGTCGAAGGTCTTGAACGTGCGTGAGAGCTCGCGGCCGGTGTCGGCATCGCCCCTCGAGCCGATCAGCGGCCGAGCCGCCGACCACGCGGCTCGGAACTCGACGCGCTTCACGGCCGGGATGAGCTTCGCGCCCTCGTCGTACATCCGCTGCACGTGATCCTCGGGCACGCCGAGGTCGTCGGGGTTCTCCACCGTCCACGAGCTGGTCCCGACGACCGAGAGGCCGCGTTGCGGCACCACGATGTCGCCGTCACCGGACTTGTGCAGGCGGTTGATGACCATGTTGCACAGCCGACCCCGCAGCGCGAGGAGCACGCCCGGCGAGGGTCGGATCGGCACGTCGACGCCGGCCATCGAGGCGATGCGCTCGGACCACGGGCCCGTGGCGTTCACGACGATGTCGGCGCGGATCTGGCCGTCCTTGCCGGTGACGTGGTCGTGCACCACCGCGCCGGAGACCACGCGGTCGTGGACGATCAGGTCGTTCACCCCCATGTACGGGTGGATCGAGGCGCCGTTGTGCTTCGCGGTCGCGAAGAACCGCAGCGGCATGCGCATCGCATCCATCGTGCCGTCGGGGATGCGCACGGCCGCCTTCAGGTTCGGGTTCAGGTTGGGCTCGAGCGCGAGCGCCTCGGACGGCGTGAGTTGCTGGGTGGGGATGCCGCTCTCGGCGCAGCCCTTGAGGAACGGCTCGAGGTACTCCATGTCCTCGTCCTCGATCGCGACGAACAGGCCGTCGTTCTCCTCGAACGACCCCGGGCAGATCCGTCGCAGGATCATGTTCTCCTCGATGCACTCGACGGCGGACTCCTTGTCGCCGACCGCGTAGCGTGCACCGCTGTGCAGCAGGCCGTGGTGGCGGCCGGTGGTACCCGAGGTCACCTCACCGCGATCGACGAGCGTGACCTTCAGCCCACGCAAGGTGAGGTCGTGCGCGAGTGCCCCTCCGGTCCCACCACCGCCGACGATCAGGATGTGCGCGGGCGCGCTGGTGGACAAGGGTCATCGACCTCCCGGGATGCCGCGGATGCGCGATGCGACCCGGGGCCGGATACACGGAAGGGCGGGCATCTCGCCCGCCCTCACTCGGACGACGTCCCTGACGAGACCTGACGTCTGCTCCATATGGAGCGAGTGTCGCATCGGCCGGAGGGGGAGACGGAGGTCCGTCGCCCCCTCCGGCGACGGACTAACGCTCCTTCTGACCCTCGGCGAAGCCAGTCTTGCCGTGCGCCTCGTCGTCGTGCTCCATCTCCTGGCCCTCGGCGAAGTTGCCGTGGTGCTCGTCGTGGCCCTGATGATCGCCCTGCTGGCCCTCGGCGAAGTCGCTCTCGTGGCGCTCCCCTTCGGACGTCTCCTGCCCTTCGGCGAAGTTGCCGTGCTCGTCGCCCATGTCCCACCTCCGTCGTCCGAACGACAGGGGTTCGTATGCTCGGGACCCCACGACGTTACGCGGCCTGGGCGGGTTCGTGCGCGGCCTCGCTCCACGTGGATGCTCTCCTGCTCGCGGGTGCCCGGCTCCCGGCCGGGCGACGCTGCCGGCGGGGGCGGCGGCGCAGTGGCCGCCCCCGCCGGGCGCGCGTTTCCTACTGCTCGACCCAGTCGAACGTGCGGGTAACGGCCTTCTTCCACTCCGCGTACTCGCCCTCGACCTTGTCCTTGGCCATCTTGGGGTCCCACTCCTTGTCCTTGCCCCAGTTGGCCCGCAGGTCCTCGACTTCCTTCCAGAACCCGACCGCGAGGCCGGCGGCGTAGGCGGCGCCGAGCGCCGTCGTCTCC
>CAYUSA010000069.1:0-15012 GCA_964447335.1 uncultured Actinomycetes bacterium | reverse complement strand
CGCAGGCTGAACGAGGGGCTCGGCAAGACCCACTTCTGGCTGATGCTCGTCGGGTTCAACCTCACGTTCGGCCCGATGCACGTGCTCGGCCTGCAGGGGATGCCTCGCCGGATCCAGACATACCCGGAGGCGCTCGGGCTCGGGTTCTGGAACCTCGTCTCCACGATCGGATCCTTCACGATCGCGCTCTCGGTGCTCGTCTTCCTGGTGAACGCCGTTCTCACCCGGCGCAAGCCGATGGCGCGCGAGGCCGACCCGTGGGACGCGCGGACGCTCGAGTGGACGACGGCCTCGCCACCGCCTGCGCACAACTTCGACGAGATCCCCGCCGTGCACGCGCTCGACGAGGCGTGGCATCGCAAGTACGCCGAGACCGAGGACGGGCGCGTCGTGCCGGTGCCGGCGGGTGGCTCCGGCGCCGGGTCGCCCCACGGCGCGAGCCACGCGATCCACCTGCCGTCGCCCTCGTACTACCCGCTCGTGGCCGCCCTCGGGATCTTCGTCCTGGGCTACGGCGTGATCTTCAGCTGGTGGCTCGCGGGCGCGGGCGCGGTCGTGATGCTCGCCGGCCTGTACGCGTGGGCGCTGGAGCCCTCGGCGGAGTAGGGGAGGAAGCGGTGCAGGAACCCGCGACGATCCACGCGTTCGAGAGCGAGCACGAGGCCACGAGCACCGGCCTGCCGAACACGAAGCTCGCGATGTGGATCTTCCTCGCCTCGGACTGCCTGCTGTTCGGCGCGCTCATCACGAGCTACGTGGTGTACCGCGGCCGCAGCGTCGTCGGCCCGTATCCGAAGGACGTCTTCGACATCCCGTACACCTCGGTCTCATCGTTCGTGCTGCTCGCGAGCTCCCTCACGATGGTGCTCGCGCTCGCGGCCATCCAGCGGGGGGACCTCGGGCGGATGCGACTGTGGCTGCTCGCGACGGCGATGCTCGGCATGACCTTCGTGGGCGGCCAGGTGTACGAGTTCACGACGTTCTACCGCGAGGGGCTCAGCCTGACGACGAACCTGTTCGGCACCACGTTCTTCGTGCTGACCGGGTTCCACGGCACGCACGTCGCGATCGGCATCCTGATGCTCCTCAGCGTGTTCTCGCTGTCCTTCGGGGGGCAGATCACGCAGGAAGACACACTGACCGTCGAGCTCGTCGGGCTGTACTGGCACTTCGTGGACATCGTGTGGATCGTGATCTTCACGGTCGTGTACCTGATCCCCACGGGGTCGTAGGGAGGCGAGGGTGGAGCACGTGGAGACGACGGGGCACGAGGTCGCGACGACCCCGCAGCACGGCGGGGGGCTTCGGGCCCGGCACCCGAGCCCGAAGGAGTACATCCGGATCGCGGTCGTGCTGGCGCTCGTGACCGCCGCCGAGGTCACCGTCTACTACATCGACGCCCTGCGCGACGTCCTCATCCCGCTCCTGTTCCTGTTCGCGATCGTCAAGTTCGCGCTCGTCGCGATGTGGTTCATGCACCTCAAGTTCGACAGCCGGACGTACTCGCGGTTCTTCCTCATGGGCCTCGCGGGCGCGGTCACGCTGTTCGTCGCGGTCATGCTGATGTTCCGGACGTTCACCTAGCCGATGCCGACCTTCCACGTGCATCCCGACGTCGTCGTGCTCCTCGGAGGCCTGTGGGCGGTGTACCTGCTCGCCGTGCGCCGGCGCCGCGAGGGCGGCCCGTCGCACGAGGGTGTCGACCGGCGCCGTCGGCTGCTGTTCTCGCTCGGGATGCTCACGCTGCTCGTCGGGGCGACCTGGCCGATCCACGACCTGGCCGAGACGCGCCTGTACTCGGTCCACATGCTCCAGCACATGCTCTTCACCCTCGTCGCCCCGCCGATGCTCATCGCCGGCATCCCGGCGTGGATGTGGCGCGGGTTCCTGCGGGTACGGCCCCTCGGCGTGGTCTTCCGGTTCCTCGTTCGGCCCCTGGTCGCGCTCGTGCTGTTCAACGCCGTCCTGCTGTTCACCCACTGGCCGGCGGTGGTCGACGCGTCGGTGCGCTCGGAGCTCCTGCACCTCACGCTCCACGTGCTCATCGTGGGCTCGGGCATCGTCATGTGGTGGCCGGTGATGTCGCCGCTGCCGGAGGCGCCTCCGCTCGCCGCGCCGGGGCAGATGCTCTACCTGTTCTTCCAGTCGCTCGCGCCGACGATCCCAGCCTCGTTCCTCACGTTCGGGCGGAGCCCCTTGTACCCGATCTACGCCACCTTCCCGCGGATCTGGGGCGTCACGGCGCTGAACGACCAGCTGATCGCAGGGTTGCTGATGAAGCTCGGCGGCGGCGCGATCCTCTGGGGGTTCATCATCGCGATCTGGTTCCGCTGGTACGCGCGTGACGGGCGTGAGGGCTTCGACGCGGTTCGCCTGGCCGGGGTCGAGCGTGACGTCCGAGCGGGGCTGGCGGAGCCGTGAAGAAGCAGACACGCGACCGGCTCGTCCTGCCGATCGTGCTCCCGGTCGGCATCCTCGCCGTGCTCGGGGGGGTGCTGTTCGGGTTCTCGCGCATCCTGCTGAACATCTCGCACGACGCGGCGACGGGGACGGCGCTCGCGGTCGCGCTCGCGATCGTCGTCGTCGGGGCGGTCGTCGCCGGCCGGCAGTTCGTGCGGCTGTCGAGCCTGGCCGGCATGGTCGGCGCCGTGGCCGGGGTGGCGATGCTCGCGGGCGGGATAGCGCTCGCCACGATCGGGACCGAGGGCGGGGGTGGGCAGAGCGAAGGGCCGGGGACGGCGCTGAAGGTCGTCGCCGTGAACCTCGCGTTCCAGCCGGCGAACCTGACGGTGCCGGCGGGCGAGCCCTTCACGATCGAGTTCGCGAACCAGGACGCCGGGACCCAGCACAACATCGCGATCGCCGACAACCCGGACTTCGCGGGCACCGCGCTCTTCGACGGGGCGCTGATCACGGGTCCGGATTCGATCACCTACGAGGTCCCGGCGCTCGAGGCCGGCGCGTACCCGTTCAAGTGCGTCGTCCACCCGACGATGGTCGGTGCGATCCAGGCCGTCGAGGGCGGCGGGGGCGCCCCGGCAGGCCCGACCGTCCCGGTCGTGGCCGAGGGCATCGCCTTCGACACCGACACGATCTCGCTCCCGGCCGACACGGCCTCGACGATCGTGTTCGACAACCGGGACGCGGGGGTCCAGCACAACATCGCGACCTACGAGGACGACACGCTCGCCACGGTGCTCTTCAAGGGCGAGCTCGTGACCGGCCCGGCGAAGGTCGAGTACCAGATCCCGCCGCTGCCGGCCGGCGAGTACTTCTTCCACTGCGACGTGCATCCGAACATGAACGGCACGGTCGTCGTCGGGGGCGACGGCGGCGGAGGTCCCGCGCCGAGTGCCACCGCGCCATCCCCGAGTGCCACCGCGCCGCCGCCGAGCACGGGACCGGCCCCCGGGACGGGAGACACGGTCGAGGTCACAGCGCAGGGGATCAAGTTCGACACCGCGGAGATCGTGCTCGCGGCCGGCCAGGCCGCGACGATCCACTTCATGAACAACGACGCGGGCGTGCAGCACAACATCGTCATCGCGACCGACGAGACCCTGTCCGAGACGCTCTTCTCCGGCGACCTCGTCACCGGCGTCGGCGAGGCCACCTACGAGATCCCGCCGCTCGAGGCCGGGACCTACTACTTCCAGTGCGCGATCCACCCCAGCATGAACGGGGTCGTCACCGTTCGCTGACCGGTGGCTGCCTTTCCGGGATCCGCGTGAGACCATGGGCGCCGTGAAGCGGGTCCTTCCTCTCGTGCTCGTCCTGCTCGCTGCGTGCTCCGGCGGTGCCGCGGACGGTGCGAGCGGTGTGGTCGAGGTCTCCGGGCCGATGCCCGAGCTCTCGGGAACCACGCTGCAGGGGCAGGTGCTCTCGGCGCGGGACTTCGCCGGACGCGTGGTCGTCGTGAACTTCTGGGCGACGTGGTGCGGGCCCTGCCGGCGCGAGCAGCCCGCGCTGTCGGCCGTGCAGGCGGACCAGGGCCCGGACGGCGCCGTGTTCGTCGGCGTGAACTTCCGCGACGACGAGGCGGCGGCGCGGGCGTACCTGGAGGAGTTCGGCGTGGCGTACGCGAGCCTGCAGGACGAGTCGGGGAGCATCGCGCACCGCTTCGGCGTGCCCTACCTCCCCGCCACGATCGTCGTCGGGGCCGACGGCCAGCTGCGGTTCCGCGCGGTGGGCGCGGTCGACGAAGGGACGTTGCGGGACCTGATCGCGCGGGCCTCGGCCGCCTGAGCCGGGCTCAGGCGACGGGGCGACCGAACGGCAGGACCGCGTCGACCGCCACGGCGGCGAAGAGCAGCCCGAGGTAGACGATCGAGAACTTGAACAGGCGCATCGCCTCGGCCGGGGACGACCCGCGCCACAGCTTCAGCGCCCGGAACACGAAGACGCCGCCGAGCACCACCGCGGTGGCCGCGTAGACCGCTCCCATGTGCCCGACGGGCACGAGCAGGAGCGTCGTGCCGAACAGCGCGAGCGAGTACAGGAGGATCTGCTTGCGCGTCTCGTCCTCGCCGCGTACCACGGGCAGCATCGGGATGCCGGCCGCCGCGTAGTCGCCGGCGTAGCGCATCGCGAGCGCCCAGAAGTGCGGTGGGGTCCACACGAACACGATCGCGAACAGGATCCACGCGGCCGGCGCCACGGTGCCGGTGACGGCCGCCCACCCGACGAGCGCGGGCACGGCGCCCGCCGCACCTCCGATCACGATGTTCTGCGTGCTCGTGCGCTTCAGCCACATCGTGTAGACGAAGACGTAGAAGGCGATCGCCGACAGCGCGAGCGTCGCGGCGAGCACGTTCACGACGATCGACAGGAACAGGTACGAGATCGTCCCGAGCACGAACCCGAAGGCCAGGGCGCGTTCGGGATCGATCAGGTGGGCCGGCAGCGGGCGCTTGCGTGTGCGGCGCATCACCTCGTCGATGTCGCGATCGAGGTAGCAGTTGATCGCGTTCGCGGAGCCGGCGGCGATCGTGCCGCCCCCGAGCGTCGCGAGCACGAGCCACATCGACGGCATGCCCCGGGCCGCGAGCATCATCGCGGGCACCGTGGTGATGAGCAGCAGAACGATGATCCGCGGCTTCGTGAGCGCGACGTAGGCGGCCGTCGTCTCGCGGAACGAGGGCCGGTGGCCGTTCGTGCGTCCGACGCCCTCGAGGGCCAGGCCGGCCGGCTCGAGGAGCCGACGCGAGGCGATCGACAAGGCGACGAGCGTGGCCCACACGAGGACCGCGAACGCGACGTGGAGCACGACCGCCCAGGGGCGGAGCCGCGTCCACACGTTGGCGGCGCCGACCATGATCTGCGCGACGAACAGCATGAGCGCGGTCGTGGACAGCGCGGTCAGCGGCCGCGAGCGCGGGCGCAGGGTCCGCGCCCGGATCGCCGTCCACAGCACGAGCAGGAAGGCGGTCAGGGCGAGCACCCGGTGCAGGAACATCGGCGTGCGCACGCCGCCGAGCGTGGGTACGAGTCGTCCGTCCATGAGCGGCCAGTCGGTGAACGCGATCCCGTACGCGGGCCCCTTGGCGCGGATGTAGGTGCCGACGAGCAGGAGGACTCCCGTCACGCCGGTCGCAAGGAGCGCGAGTCGCGGGAAGTCACCGCGCGCTCGCTCGCCCGGCGAGGGCACGAAGGCGAACACTGCCATCGCGGTGACGTCCGCGATGAGCGCGAGCGCCGCCACGAAGTGGGCGGTGAGCCACCACGGGTTGAGCTCGGTCCCGACGACGACGCCACCGAGGGCGGCCTGGGCCAGCACGAGTGGGAAGGACGCGAGCGCCGTCACGAGGATGCTCCGCTCGCTCCGGTGGTCCCTCCAGGCGAGCACCGCGGCCCCGAGCGTGAGCACGATGACGAGGAACGCGAGCGCCCGGTGCGAGAACTCGATGATCGAGGTGACCGCGCCGCTCGGGAAGAGCTTGCCCGGTTCGCATGCCGGCCAGGTGGAGCACCCCAGTCCCGACCCGGTGCCTCGCACGAGTCCGCCGACGGCGAACAGCACGACGGTGGTACCGGCGGTGGCGAGAGCGAGCTTCTGGAAGCGGGTCATCCGGTGAGGGGTCGAGGCGATGTCCGCAGACGATAGCAGCCGGGCGCATCGAGGGGGAGGTCCTCGCCGGGCGGCATCCCCGCGACGAGGAGGCGTCCTCGTCGCGTTCTCCGGCGCCCGGCGCTGCGATACTTCGGCCGATGGACGCGGCCGCACGCTCGGACACGATGGCCCTTCCTCCCGTGGTCGAGGCCGTCCGCGCTCGCGTCGACGCCGTGCTCGCGACCGAGCTGGCCGCCCGCCGGGCCGAGCTCGCCGCGCTCGATCCCGCCGCCGAGGTCCTCGTCGCCGAGCTCGAGCGCCTCCTCCTCGCCGGTGGGAAACGCCTGCGGCCGGCCCTGTGCTACCTCGGCCACCGGGCGGCGGGCGGACCGGACGACGAGTCGATCCTCCGCGCGGCGGCGGCCCTCGAGCTGCTCCACACGTTCGCCCTCGTGCACGACGACGTGATGGACGAGGCCGCCACACGCCGGGGCGTCGAGACCACCCAGCTGCGGTTCGCCGGGGAAGCGATCGGCGGCTCGGTCGCGTTCGGACGCTCGGCGGCGGTGCTCGTCGGCGACCTCGCGGCGGTGCTTGCCGAGGCGCTCTTCCGGACGTCGGGGTTCGCGCGAGGGCGTTTGGACCTCGCGCTCGAGCGCTTCGACCGGATGCGGCTGGAGATGGCCGCCGGCCAGTACCTCGACCTCCTCGGCGCGGCCCGCCGGGACCTCGCCACGGCCGAGCACGTCGCCGAGCTCAAGACCGGCTCCTACACGGTCGAGGGCCCCCTGCTGATCGGCGCGGCGCTCGCCGGCGCCCCGCCCGAGCTCGAGCGGCGCCTCCTCGCGTTCGGCCGCCCGGCGGGCGAGGCCTTCCAGCTCCGCGACGACGTGCTCGACCGCGAGGCGCTCGCCGGGACCGCCTCGCGGGTCCGGGCGCTGGTCGACGAGGCGCTCGCCGCCCTCGAGGGCGCGAGGTTCGACCCGGTGGCGGCGGCGGCGCTCCGAGCGCTCGCCCAGGCGATCCGGCTCCCGGAGGCGTGAGGTGGACCTCGCGGGCGCACGCCGGATGTTCGGGGGCCTGCCCGTCGTGTGGGTGGCCACGGTCGGTCCCGATGGCGCTCCGCACGTCGTGCCGCTCTGGTTCGTCTGGCCCGAGGACGCCCTGTACGTCTCCACGCGCCGCGAGGGCCGCACGTGGCGCAACGCGAGCGCGGATCCTCGGGTCTCGGTGACGATCGACCTCGGGCGGAGCTGGACCGACATCGCCGGTCTGTCCGTCGAGGGACTCGCTGAGCCCCTCGACGTGGAACACGCCTCGATGCGCGCTCCGATCTCGGCCTGGCACGAGAAGTACCGCTCGCTGCTCTCCGGCGAGGGCTTCGCGCGGTTCGCCGAGGAGGTCCGCGGCCTCGGCTTCCTGCGCGTCGAGGCGACCCACGTCGTCGGCTGGGACCACGCACGGGAGTGAGGACCCGCTTGCGCGCTCGCGGCGCCACCCCGTACCCTCGTGGTTCCCATCGCATCGGGTACCATCGCTTGTGAAAACCTTCACAAGCCCGGCGGACATCCAGGTGGGGGACCGTGCCTGACTCGAGGAGAGCCTTCGAAACCGACGTCCTCGTCGTCGGCGCGGGTCCCGGTGGGGCCGCGGCGGCTTACCACCTCGCGCGCCACGGGGTCGACGTCACCGTCCTCGAGCGGTCCGCGTTCCCGCGCGAGAAGGTCTGTGGCGACGGGCTGACCCCGCGCAGCGTCCGCTCGCTGCTCCGGATGGGCGTCGACACCGACGATCCCGGGTTCGAGAAGGTCCGCGGCCTGCGGGTGTACTCGCGCCGCACGATGATCGAGCTCCCGTGGCCGGAGCTCCGCGACTTCCCCAACTACGGGCTCGCCCGAACGCGGATCGATCTCGACGAGCTGCTCGCTCGCCGGGCAGAGCGCGCCGGCGCCCGTCTCATGGAACGCACCGAGGCCGTCTCGCCGATCATGCGCGGGGAGTGGGTCGAAGGCGTGCTCGCCCGGTCGGCCGAGGACCACGACGCCGAGCCGTTCGAGATCAAGGCGCGACTGGTGCTCGCGGCCGACGGGGCCTCTTCGAAGCTCGGCGCGCAGGCGGGCGTGCGCCGCGACGACCGCCGGCCCCTCGGGATCGCCGCCCGCCGCTACTACCGCGTCGAGCGCCAACCGGGACCATGGTTTGAGTCGTGGCTCGACCTGTGGGAGGGCGAGAAGTTGCTCCCGGGCTACGGCTGGCTGTTCCCGCTCCCTGACGGCACGATCAACGTCGGTGCCGGGATGCTCAACACGTTCAGGGGATTCAAGGACATCTCGGCGCAGCGGCTGTTCAAGGCGTTCGCCGCGATGATGCCACCCGAGTGGGGGGTATCCGAGGAGACCGCCGTGGGACGCCTCCGCTCGGGCCCGCTGCCGATGGGCGGCTCGCGCCGGCCGGCGGCCGTCCCCGGGATGTTGCTGATCGGCGACGCGGCGGGCATGGTGAACCCCTTCAACGGCGAGGGCATCGCGTACGCGATGGAGTCCGGCGAGGTCGCCGCGGATCTCGCACACGACGCGCTCGTCCGCGGGCGTCCGGGCATCGCGCAGATGTATCCCACGGTCCTGCGCGAGCGGTACGGCTCCTACTTCGCCCTCGGGAGGGGTTTCGCGCGGGCGATCGGGCACCCGGCGGTGATGCGAGCCTTGACGCGGTACCTGCTGCCGAACCGGCGCCTCATGGCCTTCACGATGCGGGTGCTCGCGAACCTGACCGACGGGCGGTCCGGCGACGCACAGGACCGGCTGCTGTACGCGCTCGAGCGCCTGGTCCCCGCCTCGTGAGACGGGCCGTGAACGTAGGATGCTCGGCGTGCTGAGCGACTACCTGCCCGTCGTCGTCCTGGCGGCGTTCTCGCTGCTGTTCGCGGTGGGATCCCTCTCGGCCTCGGCGCTCCTGCGGCCCCATCGGCCGACCCCGGCGAAGCTCTCGCCGTACGAGTGCGGGATCGAGCCCGAGCGCCTGCCGCAGGGCGAGCGCTTCAGCGTGAAGTTCTACGTCGTCGCGATGCTGTTCATCATCTTCGACATCGAGACCATCTTCCTGTTCCCCTGGGCGGTCGGGTTCCGGCAGCTCGGCCTCTTCGGGCTGGTCGAGATGGCCATCTTCATCGCCCTGGTGTTCGTCGCCTATGTGTACGTCTGGCGCAAGGGAGGCCTGGACTGGGCGACGCCGGAGCCGGCGCCGGCCGCGGCCCTCGCCGGAGCGCTCGAGGAGGACGAGACGGTCCATGCCGGTTGAGCGCCTCGAGGGCTTCCGAACGGGCAGGACGGCCGAGGAGGCGGAGGAAGACGTCAAGCGTGGCGTCCTTCTGACGAGGCTCGATCGCGTCGTGAGCTGGGCCCGTAAGCAGTCGATGTGGCCCGCGACGTTCGGGCTCGCGTGCTGTGCCATCGAGATGATGTCGACGGGCGCCGGCGACTACGACCTCTCCCGATGGGGGATGGAGCTGTTCCGGGCTTCCCCGCGCCAGGCCGACCTCATGATCGTCGCCGGGCGGGTCTCGCAGAAGATGGCGCCGGTCCTTCGGCAGATCTACGACCAGATGCCCGAGCCGAAGTGGGTGATCTCGATGGGCGTGTGCGCCTCGGCCGGCGGCATGTTCACGAACTACGCGATCGTCCAGGGGGTGGACACGATCGTTCCGGTGGACGTCTACGTGCCCGGCTGCCCGCCCAAGCCCGAGATGCTGATGTTCGGCATCCTGAAGCTCCAGGAGAAGGTCCGCACGGAGGGCACGGTCCGGTGAGTCCGGCCGACCTGGCGGCTCGGGTGCGCGAGCGCCTCCCCGACACCATCGTCGCGAGGGGCGAGGTCACCGCCGTCGTGGACCGGGACGAGCTCCTCGAGACCCTCCGCGGCCTCCGCGACGACCCCGGCCTCGGCTTCGACTTCCTCGCGAGCGTGACCGCGACGGACCGGCCCGGCCGCACGCCCCGCTACTGGCTGAGCTACGAGCTGGCCTCGACGGCGCATCTCCATCGGCTCCGGCTGAAGGTCGGTCTGCCCGAGGACGACGCGCGGGCCCCTTCGGTCACGTCGCTCTACCCGACGGCGGACTGGCACGAGCGTGAGACCTTCGACCTGTTCGGCATCGCGTTCGACGGCCACCCGAACCTGCGCCGGCTCCTGCTCCCCGAGGGTTGGGACGGGCATCCGCTCCGCAAGACCGAGGAGCTCGGCGGCGTGAACACGCGCTACAAGGGCGCCTTCATCCCGCCCGTGGACCGCAGGATGTCGCCGTGACCTTCGACACGCGCCCGGACTTCGATCCCGTGGATCCGCCGTCCACGGCGGAGCTCCGCCAGGAGACGATGGTGATCAACATGGGGCCGCAGCACCCCTCGACCCACGGGGTGCTCCGCCTGCTGTTCGAGCTCGACGGCGAGACGGTCGTCGCGTGCGAGCCGATCGTCGGCTACCTGCACACCGGCATCGAGAAGAACTGCGAGTACCGCTCGTGGCAGCAGGGCGTCGCGTTCGTGACCCGGGCCGACTACCTCTCGCCCTTCCACAACGAGCTCGCGTACTGCCTGGCCGTCGAGCGGCTGCTCGGCATCGAGGCGCCGCCTCGGGCCCGGGTGCTCCGCGTGCTGTTCTGTGAGCTCAACCGGCTCGCCTCGCACCTGGTGTGGCTCGCGACGGCAGGGATGGAGCTCGGCGCGGTCTCGGTCATGCTGTTCGGCTTCCGCGAGCGCGAGATGGTCCTCGACGTCTTCGAGATGGCGACCGGCCTTCGGATGAACCACGCCTACATCCGTATCGGCGGCGTCATCATGGATCTGCCGCCGGACGCGACCGAGCGGATCGAGGAGCTCCTGCGCGTGCTGCCGGGCCGGATCCGAGAGTACGAGAGCCTGCTGTCGAAGAACCCCATCTGGCTCGAGCGCAACGTCGGCATCGGGCGGCTCTCGGCGGCGGACGCCGTCGCGCTCGGGGTGACGGGTCCGACGCTGCGCGCCGCCGGGCTCGCGCGGGACGTGCGCCGCGACGAGCCGTACTCGGGGTACGAGACCTACGAGTTCGACGTCGTCACCCGGGAGGCGGCCGACTGCTACGCGCGGTTCGAGATCCGTCTCGAGGAGATGCGCGAGTCGCTCGGCATCGTCGAGCAGTGCCTCGAGCGCCTGCGGGAGCCCGGTCCGGTGATGGTGGAGGACCCGAAGGTCGCGTGGCCCGCGAAGCTCTCGGTCGGGCCGGACGGGATCGGCAACGACCCCGCGTACGTCCGGCACATCATGGAGGAGTCGATGGAGGCCCTCATCCACCACTTCAAGATGGTGACCGAGGGCGTGAAGGTCCCCGAGGGCGAGGTCTACCAGCCCGTCGAGTCGCCGCGGGGCGAACTCGGCATGTACGTGGTCTCCGGCGGCGAGCACCGGCCGTACCGCGTGAAGATCCGCGACCCCTCGTTCGTGAACCTCCAGGCCGTTCCGACGATGGTGCAAGGCGGCCTCGTCGCGGACGCGGTCGCCGTGATCGCGAGCCTGGACCCGGTCTTGGGAGGGGTGGACCGCTGATGCCGGTGCTCACCCCGGAGCTCCGCGAGCGGGCGGAGGCGATCAAGGGCCGGTATCCACCGGGGCGTGAGCGCTCGGCGATCCTGCCGCTGCTGTACGTCGTGCAGTCGATCGAGGGCCGCGTGAGCCAGGAAGGACTGCGCGAGGTGGCCGACCTCCTCGGCCTGCGGACCGCCGAGGTCGAGGCCGTCGCGTCGTTCTACACGATGCTCCGCCTCCGCCCGACGGGGAAGCACGTCGTGAACGTCTGCACGAACCTGTCCTGCGCGCTCCGCGGCTCGGGGGAGGTCTTCGAGGCCGCGCACGAGGCGGCGGGCGTCGCGTACGGGCAGGAGATGTCCGAGGACGGTCTGTTCACGGTCCACGAGGAGGAGTGCCTCGGCGCGTGCGATGCCGCGCCGGTCGTGCAGGTGGACTTCGCGAACCACGACCGCGTGACGCCCGAGCGGATGCGCGAGCTGATCGAGATGCTGCGGGGCGGTCAGGCGCCGCCGCCGTCGCGGGGCGAGGCGCCGGAGGACTTCCGGGACGCCTCGAGGATCCTGGCCGGACCGGAGGTGCCGCGGTGAGCGAGCCGGTCCGGATCCTCACCGCCCGCTGGGACGAGCCGGACACGGTGTTCCTCGACCGGTACCTGCAGACCGGTGGCTACCAGGGGCTGCGCAAGGCCTTGACGATGACGCCCCAGGAGGTCGTCGAGGAAGTGAAGGCGTCGGGTCTCCGCGGCCGCGGCGGCGCCGGCTTCCCGGCCGGCGTGAAATGGTCGTTCGTGCCGCAGGACACCGGCAAACCCACGTACCTGGTCGTCAACTTCGACGAGTCCGAGCCGGGCACCTTCGGCAACCGGGAGCTCGTCGAGCGCGATCCTCACCAGCTCCTGGAGGGCGCGATCATCGCCGCCTACGCCGTGCGGTGCCGGACGGCGTTCGTCTACGTCCGGGGCGAGTTCCTGTACCCGGGGCAGGTGCTCGAGCGGGCCGTCGCCGAGGCCTACGGGAAGGGGTTCCTCGGGCGGGACATCCTCGGCAGCGGCTACGACCTCGACGTCGTCCTGCACCGCGGGGCGGGCGCGTACATCTGCGGGGAGGAGACCGGGCTGCTGTCATCGCTCGAGGGGTTCCGGGGCCAGCCCCGCCAGCGCCCGCCGTTCCCCGCGGTCGAGGGCCTCTACTCGAGCCCGACCGCGATCAACAACGTCGAGACCCTCGCAAACGTCCCGCACATCCTGAGCCGCGGCGCGAGGTGGTTCGCCTCGATCGGCCCGGAGAAGTCGCCCGGCACGAAGATCTTCTCGGTCTCGGGGAGGGTGAGCCGGCCGGGTAACTACGAGGTGCCGATGGGGACGCCGGCGCGCGTCGTGATCGAGGAGCTGGCCGGTGGGGTTCCGGACGGGAAGCGGCTGAAGGCCTGGACGCCGGGCGGGTCGTCGACGCCGTTCCTCACGGCCGAGCACCTCGACGTGGGCCTGGACTTCGAGTCGATCGCAGCCGCAGGGTCCCTCCTCGGCACGGGGGCGATGATCGTGACGGACGAGCGGGACTGCATGGTCGAGGCGACCCACAGGCTCCTGCGCTTCTACGCCCACGAGTCCTGCGGCAAGTGCACACCGTGCCGGGAGGGGACCTGGTGGGCCGTTCGCGTGCTGGCGCGCATCGAGAACGGACTTGGCCGCCCCGAGGACCTGCCGCTGCTCGAGGACATGTGCGGGAACATGCTCTTCCGCGGCTTCTGCCCGCTGCTGGACGGCGCCGTCTCGCCGATGTCCTCCAGCCTGACGCACTTCCGCGCCGAGTACGAGGCTCACATCCGCGATCGACGCTGCCCCCTGTCCGACCGGCCGCCGACGCTTGTGGAGCTCGCGCCTCCGGCGGAGGAGGAGCCGCCCGCTCCACACACCGGGGAGCCGGCCCCCATCTCGCTCTCGGAGGTCCTCCCGTGACCGGGGAGATGGTCACGCTCACGATCGACGGGAAGGAGGTGACCGTCCCGAAGGGGACGGTCGTCATCCGCGCTGCGGAGCAGCTCGGCATCGAGATCCCGCGCTTCTGCGACCACCCGCTGCTCGAGCCGGTCGGCGCCTGCCGGCAGTGCTACGTCGAGGTCGAGGGCCAGCGCAAGCTGTTCACCTCGTGCACGACGGCGGTCGCGCCGGGGATGGTCGTGCTCACGCAGAACACCTCGGAGATCGTGCAGCAGGCTCAGGTCGCGAACCTCGAGTTCCTCCTGCTCAACCACCCGCTCGATTGCCCGATCTGCGACCGAGGCGGCGAGTGCCCGTTGCAGGACCAGGCTCTCGCGTTCGGCCCGGGTGAGAGCCGGTACGTCGAGTCGAAGCGGACGTACGAGAAGCCCGTGCCGCTCTCGCCGCTCGTGAACCTGGACCGCGAGCGGTGCGTGCTCTGCGCCCGATGCACGCGGTTCTGCGACGAGATCAGCGGCGACCGGTTCATCGAGCTGTACGCGCGCGGCGCCGGCGAGCGCGTCTCGATCGCGGCCGGCGAGGACTTCGCCTCGCCCTTCAGCGGGAACACGGTCCAGATCTGCCCGGTCGGCGCGCTCACCTCGACGCCGTACCGGTTCGTGGCGCGCCCCTTCGACCTGTCGAGCGCGGACACCGTCTGTCCGCACTGCGCGTCCGGCTGCAACGTGAGGGTCGACCTGCGCCGCGGGAACGTCGTCCGGGTCCTCGCCCGAGACAACCTCGAGGTGAACGACGACTGGCTGTGCGACAAGGGGCGCTACGCGTTCCGATCCGCCGACGCGCCCGATCGCGTCACCACGCCGCTCATCCGCGACCGAGGGCTGCAGCCGGCCTCGTTCGCCGAGGTGCTCGACACGGTCGCAGGGTGGTGCCGGGGCGCGCGGGTGGCGTTCCTCACCGGCGGACGTCTCGCCGACGAGGACGCGTACGCGCTCTCCAAGCTCGCCCGCATGGCGGTCGGGACGAACGATCTCGACCACCGGCGCGAGGTGCACGGCGGTCTCGCCGAGGAGTTCGCGGCCGCCCAGCCGATGCAGGTCACGTCCAAGGACGTGGAGCAGGCGAAGGTCATCCTCGTCGCCGGCCTGGACGCCGAGCAGGAGCTCCCGATCCTGCACCTTCGCATCCGCAAGGCGGCGCGCCGGGGTGCGGAGGTCTTCGTCCTGCACACGCGGCGCACCAGGCTGCACGACGTCGCCGAGCACCTGCTCGTCCGGCCGGGGAGCGAGGCGTCGGTGCTCGAGCGCATCCATGAGGCGACCGGCGAGGGTGACTCGCCCGAGGACCGCGTCGCGGCGGCGCTCCGGGCGGCCGGCGGCGCGGCGGTGGTGCTCGCGGGTCCTCGGCTCGCGCAGCATCCGCTCGCGGCCGACGTCGCGCTCGCGGTCGCGAGCAAGCACGGAGCG
>CAYUSA010000068.1:0-15117 GCA_964447335.1 uncultured Actinomycetes bacterium | reverse complement strand
GGTACGACGTGGGAGACGGCCAGGCCTCGCGCTGCCTCACCCGGATGGTGCCCCCGGCAGGAATCGAACCTGCGACACGGTAATGATGTGCGACGAGGGTATCCCGCCGGCCTAGCTGCGACTTCCCCCCTCGAGAACGCTGTCTGCAACACCGCTGCGGACGACCAGCTCACGGGGCTCGTCGCCGGTTGCTCGGCTCCGGCACCAGAGCTAGTGTCGCCGTCCGATGATCGAGGCGTCGGTCCTGGGCCAAGACCAGGACCCCTCTCTCGGTCACTACCTGCAGGAGTGGCTCGCCCACACGAGGGGCCGGGTCCGGGCCACCACCTACCAGGGCTACGAGTCCCTCATCCGGTGCTATGCCCTGCCCGCGCTCGGGGAGGTCCCGGTGTCCGAGCTCTCCCCCCTTCACCTCCAGCGCCTGTACAGCTCGCTGCTCGTGCCCGAGCGTCATCTATCGGCCGGGACCGTGCTGAACCTGCATCTGGTGCTTACCCAAGCGCTCGGGCAGGCCGTGCGCTGGGGCATCTGCGCCTCCAACCCGGTGAAGGGCGCCCAGCCCCCGAGGCCCGTTCGCCCCGAGCCGGTGGTGGTCGATCACGCCCTGGCGAAGCGGATCGTCGCCGCGCTCTCGGGATCGGCGGTCGAGCTTCCCGGGATGCTCGCGATCGCAACCGGGATGCGCCGAGGCGAGATCCTGGGGCTCCGGTGGGCCGACCTGGGTCCGGACCTCACCCAGGCCCAGGTCCGCCGGACCCTTCACACCACCGGCCGGGGACTTGCATTCTCCGAGCCGAAGACCCGCAGGTCCCGGCGCGCTGTCGCCCTGCCCGAGATCCTCCGGCCCTACCTCGAGCGCGCGCGATCGGAGCAGGCGCTCCGCCGATCAGGAACGCCGACGTGGCAGGACCTGGATCTGGTGATCGACCGGGGAGACGGTGGACCGCTCAACCCGGACACCCTGTCCTCGAGGTGGCGGCTGTTCCTCAAGGGATCCGGGCTCCCCCACGTCAGGTTCCATGATCTTCGCCACGGCCACGCCACGCTCATGCTGCTGAAGGGCGTCCATCCCAAGGTGGTCTCCGAGCGGTTAGGGCACGCGAGCGTCGGGATCACGCTCGACCTGTATTCTCACGTGTTGCCGAGCATGCAGCAGGACGCGGTGCGGGCCTTCGACGAGCTGTTCGCCTCGGCCTGAACGTCCCCATGGCCGCCCAGGTGGAGATCACGGTGACGTTCGGTCCCACCCCTTCCCCTCTTCTTCATCGGGCCGTCTCCTACGCCCGCCGCCACGCCACGGCCTTCGCCGAGACCTCGCCGGGGGTGTTTCGGGCCGGCTTCGTCCTTGCCTTTGACCCCGAGCCGTACGGGAGGGCCTGGCGGCTCCTTCAGCTGGTGGGGGCGTGGAGGGGGACCGAGGTGGAGGTGGCCGGATCCCCCGAGCCCATCACCCCGGTGCTCGCGATGACCGAGTGCGCCCGGGGGTGGCTCCGGCGCCTGGGTGCCTGCCGGGCTTCCTTTGCCGCAGGGCCCTGGCCGAAGTGCGAGCTCTGTCCGCTGTACGACGCGGGGTGGGCGGCGGAGTCTTACTCCTCCCCGCCGTTTCTTGCCGGAGGGATCCCCAACCCGGGCCTTCCTCCGGAGTACCCGCCGGAGTGGTGATCGGGGGGTCGGGGCCCCCTCGGGGCCGCGAGGCGGCCTGCACCTTTGTTCTAGGAGCGACGAACCGCATCCTCCGTGGACTCGGTACCGGGGCTCCGAGCATCTTTCGCGGCCGTGGCCAGCACCCGGCGGCACCTCCCACCCTGATCAAGGATCCCGCTCGGGAGCGCGCCAAAGTTGGTACCGAGAGAGTCGGAGGCATCCAATCGATCAGGGTTGAGCCCCCGGACTGTAACGGCGTGATCGGCGTCGTCAGCTTGGGGACGGCGTGGCCGTTGCCGATGAGCAGCTGCGAGGATCCTCAACCACACGGTGATTGTGAAGCCGGGTGAGCCCAACGCCCTCTCTCACCGTGGACCCTTGCGCGGCGTGCTCGGGACAGGTGCCCCCGGCAGGGCTCGCCGTCTTTTCTCCTCGTGGCGCTTCGAGTGCGCAGGCGCGACGGTCCTCGAAAGGGTCAGGCCTCATACTCCGCGGACCGTTCGGTGATCAGGATCGTCTCGCTCGATCCGGCTATGCAGGCGTCGCTCAAGCCAAACGGTCACCGGGTCGTCGGAGTCCACGAAAGCGGAGAAGCCTGCAGCAGCGCTGGGATGAAGACATGCCTTCGGTAGTACGTGCTGCAGCTCCGAGACGGTCGCCTCCGCGCCGTCCTGCGAGCCGGCAACGACCAAGCACTCTACACCGGCCTTCTCTGCCAGATGCTTCTCGCAGAGTTCGAGGAAATGCCGCTCCTGGGCTCGCCAACCAATGACGAGGATTCGGTCGACCTCGGGAAGCCACTCTTCAAGCGCGACAAGGTGCTCAGGCGGGCACTCGAAAGTGCTCTTCGTCTGAGTAGGAATCGCGATCGCGGGCACTGCGTTCGGGAATCCGGGCGGTGGTCCCTGGGTGATCGGCCCAGCAGTCAGGTCGAGGGATGGAGCGATGTCGATGAGCGCGTGCTCGCCGCCACTCACCTCGGTGTCAACACCGCGAAACCAGCTCGTTGATCCGTGTGGCTTGATCAATCGGTAGTCATCTCGTGAAACGTAGTCCCGGATGTCGTTGAGCTGGCGTCCTGAGGATCTGAGGGCGGCCTCAAGGAGCCAGTCGTAGTTGAAGGTGACAAGCAATCCCTTGTCGTCGTTCTTGCGCCTCCAGCGCTCGAGCTGGTTGAAGAGAATCCGGTAGTTCGTCACATTCCCGTGACGCCTGGACCATTCCTGAGCGCATTCGTTGATCACCCGAACGATGTAGTACCTGACCGCGAGAAGGCCTCGAATCGTCTCGGGGTCGCCCCTGCCTGCGTCCTCGACATAGCGCTCGAGGGCGATCTCCACGCCAGTGCCGAACCGGACCAGCGAACGGATCTCCCCGATGAGCCCTGCCCCTTCGTGATACTCGTAGGCCGCCTCAACAAACGGTTGCCGGATCGGGTCGAACAGATCCTTGGCGAGGGGCGGGCGGAGGGGAAGGTCCGGTGGCACCGTCCGGCTCGCCTCCGGCACGGAGTCATGGGAGGCCCCTGCCCCGAAGATCACCAAGAACACGATCGTTCGCCCGAGAGCCGCCCCAGGCGAGCTGGGACCGGCCAGGCCGAGCCCTTCGCCGCTCGGCGTCCTAATAGCACCTTGATCCGAGCCACAACAGGTGTACGTGATCATCCGCGATGCGGGACGGATACGCGTGGGGGACGAGAAGGCCGAGGTCGGCGAGGGAGACCTCGTCTACATCCCAGCGAACGAACCGCGCGCGATCTCGAACACCGGCGACGGAGCGCTTGTGTATGTCTCGGCCGCGACGCCGGCGTTCAGTCTCGATGAGCTCTACGACGCCGGGGATCTAAGTGATCGCCCGACCACCCCGGCGTGAGGCCGTCTGCGACCGACTCGCCGCCGGTGATCGGCGGGTTCACGCGCGAGTGCGAAACCCGAGCTCTCGGGCGAGCTCAAGTTGCGCCTTCACGGCGTCGCGGTAGATGCGCCAGGCCGGGTTGGTGACCACGCGGCCTCCGACGTCGTCCCGGACGTCGCCCCGGCCTTTCCGAAGCAAGACTCCGGGAGCGAGCCATCGCATCGCCTCGTCGGCGATCACCGCCATCTCGCAGTAGCGCGCGAGCAGGTCTCGTCGAAGGAGCGAAAGGTCCTCCCGAGCCCACAGCTCGCCGACCTGGGATCGCCAGTACCGCTGCGCGTCGGAGCCAAGGTGCCTGGGAGGCCGCGGTGGGCGGCCTCTCCGAACGGGCGCCTCCTCATGGCTCATCGATCCGTCGTCCCTTGGCGCCCGTGAAGGCCTCGTAGCGGCGCACGATCACGTCCGCATAGGCCGGATCGATCTCGACCACACGCGCCCGCCTTCCGAGCTCCTCACACGCGATGAGGGTCGTTCCCGATCCCGCGAACGGGTCGAGCACCACGTCGCCGCGCCTGCAGCTGTTCGAAAGGCAGCGGCGGATGAGCTCCGTCGGCTTGGCGGTCGGATGATCCGGCGAGGCGACCGGGCGCGGGACCTCGAGCACCGAGTCCTGGTCGTTTCCGCCGTACCAGCCTCGTCCTCCGCGTCCCCACCGTCCGGGTCCACTCTTGTAGCCGTACAGGATCGGCTCATGCCGGTAGTGATAGTCGGCGTGGCCGAGCACGGCCGAGTTCTTGACCCAGACCAGCGTCTCGTGATGCCGCCAGCCGGCGGCAACGAAGGCCTGGCCAAACGCGAGCGATCCCGGCCCCGCCGGAGCGCACACGTACACCCGAGCCCCCGGCGCGAGCACCGCATCGGCGGCCGCGAAGGCGCGGCGCAACAGCTCGGCCAATCCGGTCGCCTCATCGCCTTCGATCGTGAGCCCCTCGGGGGTCTTGCCCACATAGCTCACGCCGTAGGGCGGATCCGTCCAGCAGAGCCGTGCCCGCTCGCTCCCCATGAGGCGCGCGAGCGAGGACGCGTCCCGGGCGTCCCCACACAGCAACAGGTGATCCCCGAGCGCCCAGAGCTCGCCGCCCCGAACACGGCCCTTGGCTCGGCGGCGCGGGATCAGATCGGGATCGGTGCGTCCGCGCGTGGGCGTGGGTCCGAGCGAGCGCGACAGCTCCTCCAGCAGCCCGTCGGGAAGCCGCACGGATGCAAGCAGCTCCGCGAGCGCCTGCTCGTCGGGGATCGCCATCGCGGCGAGCGGATCGAGGCTCGCGAGGACGAGCTCGGCCTCCTCTTCGGTCAGATCCAGGACCAGGACCGGCAGCTCGGCCTCGTCGTCAAGGTCACGGCGAAGGTGCCCATCGATCAGCACCAGCCCTTGTGGGCTCTGCCTCGCGATGCAGGCGTCGGCGTAGCCGACCCGGTCAAGCAGCTCGGCGAGCGCGCTCCGCTGGGCATCGGGATGGCGGCGCCAGTTGCGAGGATGAGCGATGAGCTCGCGTGCTCGCACGCGTCGAAGCTCGAGGATGCGGTCGCGAACAGCCATGGCTGGCTCCTCTCTTAGGCGTGGTGGCCGCGGCCCCGCCGTGCGTCCAGGGCACGGCGGAGCGGCTGGCCGAGTCACGAGGGCAACGCGAAGATCGATTCGGGCGGGGTCGGAGGCCTTCGGGGCCGGTTTCGAGCCCGATGAGCATCGACCCCGAAGCCGAAGACCCCCGAGGATCATCTCGGGGGTCGGACCGTGAGCGGGGCCGCCTCAGGCCCGCGCGGTCACCGGGTGGGTAGAAGAACGACCGGATCGGTCCGCCCCACGGCGGGCGAGCTCAGCCGTTGTTCTTTGCTGCTCTCATCGTATCGGCAGACCCGCGTCGGGACGTCCGCTTCGGTGGCAATCTCCCTGGTCAGAGGGTATTGACCGATACAATGGTCTCCTGATGAGACCCGCACCTCGCATCTGGGACGAGGAGGCGTTTTGGTCGGGGGTCGAGCGAGGACGATCCGAGCGCTGCTGGCCGTGGCGCGGCCCTCGGGACGGCGACGGCTACGGGCGGTTCGCCGATCGCCTCGGCGGCCACGCCGCTCACCGCGTCGCCTACGCCCTGCGGCACGGGTACCTGAGCTTCGGCATCCTCCGGCACACCTGCGGCAACCGGGCGTGCTGCAACCCGAGGCATCTGGTGGAGGCGGATGAGGCGCCCTGGGAGCCCCGGTTCTGGAAGAAGGTCGATGAGAGGCCCGGGGGGTGCTGGGAGTGGACGGGGGCAAGGAACGCCGCCGGCTACGGGGTGCTCTTCGTCGAGGGGCGGGTGCGCTACGCCCACCGCCTTGCCTTCGAGCGCTACAGCGGCCGCCGGCTCCGCGACCCTTTCGCCCCGCTCCATCACACGTGCGGGAACCGCCGGTGCGTGAACCCCCACCATCTCGAGCCCTGGGGCCAATCGAACGTCGGGAAGCTCGGGGAGGAAGACGTCGAGGCCATCCGCGAGCGCGCGGCCGGTGAGCCGCAGTCTCGGCTCGCGGCCGAGTACGGCATCTCCCGGTCGATGGTCTCTCGGATCGTGAACAGGACCCGGTGGACCTGGGTGTGACGCAGACGCCCGAGGGAGGCGGGACTCGGCTCGTGGCTGCCCTGCTCGATCCCCCGTCTGGCGCCACAAGGGCGCCTTGCCCCGGCGAGCGATCTTGGGTCGAGGACTGCCCGGCGGGCCCGAATGGAGCCTCGAACGAGAACGCCCCCGGAGCGAAGAAAATGTCGCCCTCGCTGCTCAGGTGCCATTTGGCCCCGATCGCGTACCCACGCCCCGTGCCTGGGAAGCATCGCAACGGCCACGTTTCGGGCCGCTAGGGCCCGGTTTCGGGGCGTTTGGGGGTGTCTTGGTCACGCAGGAGGCGCTCGGGCCCAGGCGGGCACTCCCCTAGAGCAGGGGGTTGGAGGAGATCGGAAGGATCGAGGACCGGGAGGCGATGCAGCTCGAGGTGCTTGAGCCATGAAGCGTGGCTGGCCGAGCTTGGCCTCGGGCAAGAGCGGCGGTCGGGACGGCGGAGAGCTGCCGGGAAGAAGAGCAGGGCGGTCGTGCGGGCAGGAACCACGAAGGGGGCGCGGCGCACGACGGGCGGTGAGCCGACGGGCCCCTGGTCGGACCTGATGCCGAGCTTGCAGGTAGATGTCGCTCCGCCGCCGCTAACCTCTGGGGCGAAGGGGAGGGTCGCTGGCCGGTTGGCCTGCGGTCGCGTCCTGCCGGTCTGGAGCTTCTCGGGGCCATCTTGGCCTGGCGCGGCGGGATGCCGACCACGAAGCCGTTGGCGCCGCGTCGCGCCTCCCTGGGGCCGACCGGGGGCGAAGTCTGGAGACTGAGATCACCTCAGCCGGCGCGACGGCCGCCCCGGCTCGTGATTCCGAGCACCTCCTCAAGCGCCTCGAGCCGAGCCTGGAGCTCATGGGCCTCGATCAGGCGAAGCGCGATCGAGCACAGGTACCCGAGGGTGCGGGCTCGCTCCACCCCGCGGGCCTTAGGGTCGCCCATCGCAAGTGCGACGGCGTGGGACAAGATCGCCTCCACGTCCTCGGCCACGCGGAGTCGCTCGGGCGCGGCGCGCAGCAGCGTCACCTCGGCGGGCTGAGACCGAAGGCGCCGCTTCCGCTCCCGGTCGTAGCGTCGCCGGGCCTCGGGATCTTTGAACGGCATGCCGCTCCTCCCTCATGCCTCGAGGCCGGTAGCGGCAAGGACCGCTTGGAAGCTCGCACGAGCGACCTCCACCTGCTCTGGATCAGGCTCGGCCTCATCAATCGTCGCGGCGTGGCGCTCAAGACCGTCTGACACCGGCAGTGGCATCGCAGAGACGAAGACCGCCGGATCAAGACCGGGCACCTCGGCGCAGATCTCGGTGAAGGCCTGCAGCAGGCTGGCGAGCCCCTCTGCGGCCACCGCCCCCGCCCGATCCACCAGGCGCATGACGGCCTCGGTCCTCGGATCCTCGGCGAGGGCGCCCTCCTGCAACCAGTCTTCCACGAGGGCGAGGGCATCGAGCGACCCGATCCGCTCGGCGGCCTGGATGCCGAGCGTCCAGCCCAGCCCGAGCCCGGCCCTGAGCGCCGCATCCACGACGGGCTCGTGCTGGCGCACCACGACCCTCGGGGATGTGGCGAGGATGCGCTCGGCCTCCTCGACGTCCCCATCGGCCACCGCGGACAGGGCGAGGCGGAACCGCTCGGCGCCGTCGAGCTCCCGATACAGCCTGTCTACCTGCTTCGACCTCATCTGCGTCTCCTTGCGGCCCAACGATCCCGGCGGCCACCGGGGACGGTCACCATAGCTCTGGTTCGGGTCAAAGGGGGTCAGGTCGCTCCCATCGGCGCGGGGATGACCGGATGTGTCCGGCGATGCCCGAGGGGTGGACGGGGCCGTCCGGCGGAACAGGGCCCGTGTGCTGCGACTTTGGCATGGCCGCCCTCGGGTCGGCCAGGGTGGACGCGGGCGTGTCCGGAGGTGATGTTCGGCTCTAGCTGGGGCTTCGCACGGGCGGGTGTCGGGTCGGACGGGGTGAGACTGGGGTGGATGGGCGCGCACCCACTGCCGAAGTCCCAGCTGGCACGGCGTTTCCTAAACCGTGTGTCGCAGGTTCGATTCCTGCCGGGGGCACCATCCGGACGGGTCGGCGCCTGAGCCACGGCCGACGCGACGGCGCCCCCCGCCCACGAAGGACGAGGGGCGCCGTTCCGCCGTGAGATCAGCGGAGCCGGAAGTCGAGCTCGTGGCTCGAGCCCTCGATCAGGCCGAGCTCGAACGTCCCGCACTTACCGGCCCAGGCCTTCTTGGTCTTCCACGTGAACGTGTAGCGCTTGGAGACCGGGTCGAAGGCCAGCGATCCAGCCGCCACCCCGGAGCTGATCGTGCTCCCGCTCGGGCACGAGTAGATCCGGTAGCTCGGCTGGTCGTCGGCAAAGATGTCCATCCCCCGGCCGGAACCGAGCTTGAACTTGATCGGGGCCGCCGCACCCGCCGTCACGCGGTTCACCGTGGGCTTGTTCAGGAACGGTGAGAAGAACCCCTGGAACGGGAACCTGACCTCGTGCAGGGAGACGCCCCAGCCGGTGAGCGAGCCGTCGATGACCGAGACCGTCACGAGGTATGTGCCCCCGACGGCGTAGGCGTGGCTCGGACCGGTGCAGGTGTCGCCCGCGACCGTCCCGGGCAGGGCGCCCGAGCCGTCACCGTAGTCCACCGTGCACGTGTAAGGTCCGCTCGGCGTCGCGTCGGTGAACGTCGCGCTTGCGACGACCGCCTGGCCCTCGGCCGAGGGCTCGGGGACGACGACCGGGGTCTGGACCGCCGGCACGAACGCCAGCCGTCCCTCGATCGCAGGTGAGATCGGCTCGGTCTGCGCCTGGATGTACTCGGTGACCGCGTCGCGGACGTAGTACTGCGTGTCCGCCACGATCTGGTCGAGCGGCCAGAGCGTGGCCCCGGCGTCGTTGAAGTTGCACGAGCCGGCCGCGAGGTAGTTCACCGTCGAGACCCGGTAGTACGTGTCCGCGTCGGTGAAGTCCACCGGCACGCCGCCGATCCGCAGTTCTTGGACGTTGTCGCCGTTCGGCGTCGCCGGGTACCCGTCCCGGTACACGATCTGGTTGCCCGCGTCGGTGTCGAGCATGCAGGTCGTGTAGTAGGAGTAGCCGCCGTACCCCGGAACGTACTTGTAGTAGTAGTAGTTCCGGTACGCGCGCTCGAGCACGGCCTTGAGCTGCGGACCGTTCATCTCGAGCACGACGAGCGAGTTCTCGTACGGCATCAGCGTGAACATGTCCGAGACCTTCAGCGAGACCGGGCTCGCCGGCGTCGCGCCGTCGGCGATCCTGCGGTTGGTCATCGCCCCCGAGAGGTGGAAGTCGACGTCGATGCCCTCGTCCTCGAGCTTCCACAAGGAGGCGTCGGCCTGCAGGTTCGCGGCGTTCGTCTCCTGCGTGAACGCGCTCAGCGCGTCGATCGGCGTGGTCGTCGAGCCGATGACCGTGTTGTTGTAGGCGTTCAGCAGGTTCTGGTACGGCTGGACGATGCCGAGGATCTCCGCGTCCTCGACCGTCCCGATCGGAACCGGGATGTAGCGGCCGGCCCGCGAGACGACCTCCCAGCCGCCGGAGCCGTCCTCCACCATGCCGAGCACGATCTCGCCGAGGTTGTTGTTGTACCGGTAGGCCTGGCTGACCACCACCGGCGTGTTGCCGGGGCCCGCGATGAAGGCCGGCAGGTACTTGTAGGCGCCGAAACCGTAGGCGGGGTTCGTGTGGCTGTGGCCGCCGATCACCGCGTCCACCCCGGGGACGTCGGCCGCGAAGAACGTGTCCACGTTCTTGTCGACCTCGACGCTGCTCGGATCCTCGGTGAACCCGATGTGCGTGAGCGCCACGACGGCGTCGTGAGTGGCCTGCAGCCCCGGCGCGAGGTCCTTCGCGGTCTCGATCGGATCCGAGAACGTGAGCCCGGGGATGTTGCTCGGCAGCTCGTAGTTGGGCACGCGGTGGTTGCCGATCCCGAGGATCGCCACGTCGATAGCCTCGGCGCCGAGCGTGACCTCGGTGTACGGCTCGACCGGGATGTCGGCCAGGCCGTACGAGCCGTCGTCGGCGATGTTCGCCATCAGCAGCGCCATCTCGTCGTCGGCGTCGGCGAGCGTCCCGAACACCTCGGCCCCGAAGTTGAACTCGTGGTTGCCGAGCGTGAAGGCGTCGTAGTCCATCGCGTTGAACGCCTTCAGCAGCGGGTTGATCTGCAGCGTCGGGTCGAGCGGCGTCCCGTCCGCCGCGTAGCCCAGACCGGCCGACTTGAAGTAGTACATCATCGAGTCGCCCTGGACGTTGTCCCCGGCGGTGAGCAGGATCGTCCGCGTCGGGTTGTGCAGCCGCTCCTGCTTGATCAGCGTGGCGAGCTGCGTGTAGCCCTGGTAGGAGCCGGACTTCATGAGCCGGCCGTGCGAGTCGTTGTGGTGAAGGATCGTGACCGGCACGATCTCGCCCGACTCGTACTCGTTGTCGCCGTCCCCGTTGCGGGCGATCCGCCCGTCGAGTGTGCCGTCCCCGTCGGGGCCCCGGTACGGGCTCGTGAACGTGTAGTTCGCGAAGACGTACGCGTTGACGGAGTTCAGCATGTCGCCCCAGTACGTGATGTTCCTCATGTACTTGAAGGGCACGAACCCGTCCTGCCCCGCGGGCGCGAGGAACTCGTTCGTCCCGACCTTGTAGGTCCTCGACATGTCGAGGGGCTCCCAGGCCGCGCCGTTCCAGACCTCGACGTTGTAGGCGCCCCACGCGTATGGCTGCGGCCCCGGCAGCGCGTCCGAGTACCGGTAGAACTCGTACCGGATGCCCGAGGGCTGAAGCGCGCCCTTGAAGAGCGTCGCCGACTGGTTCAGCAGGTCGTAGATCTGCGCGCCGGTCATCGTGCCGACGGCCGTCGCGTTCCCGAACGGCAAGATCTGGAACATGTGGCCGTAGGTGAGCAGCATCGGGTCGTGCGACCACCGCCCCTCGGCCGAGCAGTCCAAGACGTTCGAGCTCCAGATGTACGTGCCCGGGTTCGCCGGATCCTCCTTGTCGCACCAGTCCGTGCGGATCCCGCCCGGGTTGTTGAAGAACATGTCGACGTCGTTCGCGGGCTCGGCGTCGCCGTTCAGCGCCCCGTAGATCGCGTCGTCGACGAAGTCGCCCATCATGCTGTCGCCGTTGTAGTTGCGAAGGAGGTCGACCTGCGTGTAGCCGACCGGCTGGTTGATGAGCGCCTGGTAGGCGGGGTCGGTCGCGTAGCCGTTCACGAGCGTCTGGATCGGCGGGTACTGCGGGTCGCCTGTGCCGACGACTATCCGGCTCCAGGCGATGGAAACGGCCCCCGTGTCGGGGTTGAACGTGAAGTTGGCCCGGCCGACCTTCCGCCCGGCGGAATGCGCCTGCACGACGGTCGTGCTCCCCACAACTGCCGGCGTCGTGACGTCCGTGTGCGAGTGTCCGCCGATGATGAGGTTCACGGGCTTGCCGGCCGCGTTCAGCTTCGAGGCCAGCGTCTGGTCGCCGTAGACCGTGAAGCCGTAGCCGTAGCCCCCGTCCGTGTAGCCGTTGTGGCTGAGGACCACGATCACGTCAGAGGCCGTGTCCAGGTCCGCGTAGTAGTGCGAGATCGCCTCGAACGGGTCGCGGAAGCACAGGCCGGCCGTGGCCTCGGCGATCGTGATGTACGGGGTCTCGACCGAGCCGACCCCGATCACGCCCACGTCGACCGTGTCCGCACCCGTGCCGACGGTGAAGACCTCGTACGGCTCCACCGAGGCGTTGAACGGCGTCCACGTGCAGTTCCCGCCGGCGTCCTTCTGCGTGATGTTCGCCGCGATCATCTGCATAGGCGTCTCGTCGGCCGTGGCCGCCGCCTCGGCCTGCACGATGCGGTCGCCGAGGACGGTCTGGCCCCAGTCGAACTCGTGGTTGCCGAAGGTCGCCGCGTTGTAGCCGATCGTCCGGTAGTAGTCGATCGTCGGCAGGCCCTTCTGCAGGTTCGACAGGAGCGAGCCCTGCATGATGTCGCCCGCGTCGAGCGTGAGGACTTTGTCCGCGCCGACCGCTGAGCGGACGTCGGCGATCTTCTGGGCCACCCTGGCCGCACCGGGGTTGCTCCCGAACAGCTCGAGGTTCCCATGGAAGTCGTTCGTATGCAGGATCGTGAAGCCGATCGGCGCCGCCTGTGCCGGCGTCGGAACCCCCTGGAGGACCAGGGTCACGAGCGCCAGCACCACCGCCGCGCTCGCCGTGCGTCCTCCTCGTCGAGATCTCCCGTGCCCTGAGCGGGTACGGGGCACGCCGAGGAGCCTTCCCGTTGCTCCCAGCATCTTGCCCCCCTCATCGGGCCGCGCGACCGCATCCGTGGGTCGCCGGCCTTGATTCTCCGAGGGTGACCGAAGGCCGTAGAGGGACGAAGGTCCCTACGCCGCTCGGACCAGTACTCGACCCCGCGCGTCCGTTGAGGACACGAACGCCCCCGAATGTCGCCCAGATCGCGACTACAAGCGGTGCAAGCCGTGTTCCTTGCGCTCCCGGGTCAGAGACAGCACGGAAGCTCGGGCTGAGGTGGTTACCTCCCGAAGAGATCGACGATCAGTCGGGCGAACAGCTGGTCCAGGACGTACACGAACGAACCGAGCACCGCGACCGTTACCACCACGACGATCGAATAGGTGATCAGCTCCCTCCGGGTGGGCCAGATCACCTTCCCGAGCTCTTGACGCACCTCGCGAAGGAATCCGACCAGCTGTGTCCATCGGCGAATGGAGGAAGACTCCATCTCGGCACCTCGTCTCTTGGCTTGGGGGACCAGAACACGCCCCCGAGCGGATCGGTCGCTGACTAACGACCGGTAGCTCGAAGAGGGCGAACACAACCGGACACCCTTACGCGCGCGCGCGAGGGTGTCCGGTTGTGTCCGTACGAGCGAGTCCGGCGTCGTCCTGGCCGAAACGGGTCAGCGCCGTCACAAGACGTGGCAGCGACCGCCGGAATTCGTCCCGGGGTGGACGCAGGGACCGGCCGTGCTGCATGTTGCAGCAGCCGCTGGGCGCCGCGTGCCCACGTAAGTCCTCGGCCGCCCCAGATGAAACCCCCCGGGTCGGAGGTCAGGCACCCGGTCAGTTGGCTCTTCGACAAGCGAAGAGAGTCGGCGGGTTGGCTCCCCCGGGTAGACCTCCCGAGCCAGTACCCGGCACCCAACCTCATGTATGCATGTATGCTGCGAATAGCCTCAGGGGGGTATCCATCTGAGTGCGGTACCCGCTATGGGTTGGGGCTCCGCCAGGGTCTGGCGGGGACGGTGATGTCCAGGGTCGGCGGGGCAACCCGGCGTGTGGGCGGCGGTGACGGACGGGTTCGCTTGGCCGTGGGGTTCACGACGAGCGAGCGGTAGGTGACCGGCCCGACGTGTAAAGGCCGGTCGAAAAGGCGAACAGGGGCCGGTCGAGAACGACAGCACCTGGGTCAGATGCTAGACGCTGGCTGAACCTCCTTCCATGGCCCCTTGAGGCTCCGGTATCGACCGCTCTTGGGGAGCAGGCCCGGCTGAGTCCGGGGGCTTGCGGACCCTGGCCTTCGCGTCCCTGAGCCGGTAGCTCTCACCCTTGGTCTCGATGATCTGGCAGCGGTGGGTGAGTCGGTCAAGGGTCGCTCCGGTGAGCCGCTCGGATCCCAGCACCTCGGTCCACGACTCGAACGGAAGGTTCGTCGTCACGATGAGACTCGTGCGCTCATAGGCGCTCGAGATGACGTCGAACAGCAGCTCGGCCCCGATCTTGGAAGCAGGCACGTAGCCGAGCTCGTCGAGCACCAGCAGGTCGAGCTTCGCCAGACGCGCCTTCAGCCCGAGCAGCGCCCGTTCGTCCCGGGCCTCGATCAGCAAGGTCACGAGCTCGGTCACCCGGTGAAAGCGCACGCGGTAGCCCTTGGCGCACGCCGCGGCGGCCAAGGCGATCGCGAGATGTGACTTGCCGGTGCCGGGGTTCCCGACGAACAAGACGTTCTCCCGGCGATCGATGAACTCGGCCCGGGCGAGCTCGGCGACGAGCGCCTTGTTCACCGAGGGGCGCGCGGTGAAGTCGAAGGACTCGAAGGACTTCAGGCTCGGGAAGCGCGCGGCCTTCAGCCGTCGCTCCGCGGCCTTTCGCTCGCGTTCCAACAGCTCGAGCTCTGAGACCTGCAGCAGGTAGGTGAGGTGATCGACGTTGTCCGAGGCGGCCCGACGGGCGACCTTCTCGCACTCGGCTCCGATCGTCGGAAGACGGAGCGCCTTCAGATGGTGGTGCAGGAGGACGACGGACCTGGCTTCCAGCTGCTTCATGCTCATGCTCCTTTCAAGGAGGCGTAGGCCGCCAGATCGGGTGGGTCGATCCGGTAGGGGCGAAGGTGCGGGAGCCCGTCCAGGCAGAACAGCGAAACCGGGCGCTCCTGACGGTGGTGAAGGATCAGCGCGATCGCGTCCGAGCTCGTCGCTCCGATGGACAGGGCCACCTCCACGGCGCCGGCGAGCTCTCGAACCGCGGCTCGTTCCAACAGGCGCAGCACCTTGATGAACTCCCGGGTGCCGCGGTGGCCGAGATCTGACTCCAGACGGCGGCGAAGGAGCGCGAAGCACCCCGGCAGCTCCCATCGCTCCAAGGGCCTCGCGACGTCCAGGGCCCCGGGCTTCCGTTCGAGAAGTGCCAGGTAGTGGCGGGGATCGAAGGTCGTCTGCTCCTTGTCCCAGCACCGGGGATGGGTCGCCACGAGCTCGTCCCCGCAGGCGATGCGGACCTGCTCGATCCCGCCCGCCACGGTGAGCTCGTGATGGGCGAAGGCCGTCGGTACCGAGTAGTCGTTGCGGTCGAAGCGCACGAGCGAGAGCGAGTTCGCCCGGGCCTGAACCACCCGGCGAGCCTCGAAGTCGACCTCGGGGATCGCGAGCATCGCCGCACGGTCGAGCTCCAACAGCTCGGCCTTGGTCGCGGTGGCCCCGCGCACCCGCCGGGAAAGATCGCCGCGGCACCGCTCCGCCAGGTGCTCGT
>CAYUSA010000067.1:0-15568 GCA_964447335.1 uncultured Actinomycetes bacterium | reverse complement strand
ACGCGGCCGCCGACGCCGGGTGGGACGGGACCCGGCTCCCCGGCTTCGAGCCCGGGCGCATCGATCCCGACGTGATCGGGGCGGCGACGCCGGCGCTCGAGGAGGCCGCGGCGCTCCTCGGCAGGGCACAGGCGCTCGTCGCGCCGCTCGAGGTGGAGGGCAAGCTCGGGCTCGTCGCCGACGCGATCGCGACCGCGAAGGAGCAGGTGGGCGAGCGCGCCCGCCAGGCAGAGCGCGCCGCGGCGGTGGCCGAGCTCCTCCCGGGGTTCCTCGGCGCCGAGGGCCCCCGCACGTACGCGATCGTGATGATGACGCTCGCGGACCCCCGCGGCTCGGGCGGGTACCCGGGCTCGTACGGCGTCCTGCACGTGGACGACGGGCGCTTCGAGCTGCAGGAGCTGGCGCCGACGGGCGACCTCGGCCGGGTGCCCCAGGTGGAGGCGCCGCAGGACGTCGTCCGACGCTACGAGCGCTTCGGCGGGCTCACGCACTTCATCTCGGCGACCTACTCGCCCGACTGGCCGACGAGCGCGCAGATCTGGGCGGAGATGTGGGAGGCGAGCGGCCGCGAGCCGCTCGACGGCGTGATCGGCGCCGACTCGGAGTTCATGCGGTACGCCCTCCGGGCGGCGGGGCCGGTCGAGACGCCCGTGTGGCCCGACCCCATCACGGCGGACAACGTGAGCCGGGTGATCGACGGCGACACGCAGCGGACCACCGACCACCAGGAGTCGGACCGGTGGCAGGCTGGCATCGCGACCGCCCTGTGGCAGGCGATCGTCTCCCGGCCGCTCGCGCCCGAGGCCCTCGGCGAGGCGCTGTCGCTCTCGACCGCCGAGCGGCACCTCCAGGTCTGGTCGGCCGATCCCGGGGAGCAGGCCCTGCTCGACGAGCTGGGCGCGAGCGGCCGCCTCGAGATGCCCCAGAACCCCCTCATGGTGAGCTGGAGCGGGTTCGTCGCCAGCCGGACGGGCTTCTTCGCGAGCAAGCAGATCGACTACCGCGCGGTGGTGAACGGCGACGGCACCGCGGACGTCACCGTGACCGTCACGCTCACGAACGACGCGCCGACCGAGCCCGAGAGCCTGCTGCTCGGCTTCGAGAGCGACAACTTCCCGGTCGGCACGTACGCCGCCGCCGCGAGCGTCTACCTGCCGGCCGAGGCCACGAAGATCACGAGCAAGGTCGACGGCGGCGGAGCGCTCGCCAGGCTCTTCGAGCGCGAGTACGACCGCCGCGTCGTGCTCACCGTGCTCGTCGCGGACTCGGGCCAGACCACGACCGCGCTGATCGGCTATCGCATGCCGGTTCCCCCCGGCGGCTTCGAGCTCGGCATCGTGCCCCAGCCCGAGCTCCGCCCGAGCCGGGTCACGGTCCAGGTGACGTTCCCCGAGGGGGCCGAGATCGCCGACGCTTCCCCCGGTACCACCGTGAACGGCTCGACACTTGCCTACGAGGGCGTGCCGCTCACGCCGCTCGAGGTGTGGGCGCGGACCGGGGGGTGAGCGACAGCGCGGTTGCCTCCGGGCCAGCCGCGAGCCATGCTCTCAGGAACCATGAAACGCGCGCTCGTCACGGGGATCACGGGCCAGGATGGCTCCTACCTGGCCGAGCTCCTCCTAGAGAACGGGTACGAGGTCCACGGGGTCATCCGCCGGGCGTCCTCGTTCAACACCGGGCGGATCGATCACCTCTACCGTGACCCGCACGAGCCAGACGTCAAGTTGCACCTCCACTACGGAGACCTCACCGACGGCTCCCAACTCGCCCGCCTGATCCGCACGGTCGAACCCGACGAGATCTACAACCTCGGCGCGCAGAGCCACGTGATGGTTTCCTTCGAGCAGCCCGAGTACACCGGCGACGTCGCCGGGATCGGTGTGACCCGGCTCCTCGAGGCGATCCGCGAGACCGGCATCCAGACGCGTCTGTATCAGGCCGCCTCCTCGGAGATGTTCGGCGACGCTCCCCCGCCCCAGTCCGAGGACACGCCGTTCCGTCCCCGGTCCCCCTACGCCGCCGCGAAGCTGTACGCGTACTGGCTGACCCGCAACTACCGGGAGGCGTACGGCATGTTCGCCGTGTCCGGGATCCTGTTCAACCACGAGAGCGAGCGTCGGGGGGAGACCTTCGTCACGCGCAAGGTCAGCACGGCGGTCGCACGGATCGCAGCCGGCCTCCAGGAGCGTGTGTACCTCGGCAACCTCGACGCGGTGCGGGACTGGGGCCATGCGAAGGACTACGTGCGGGCGATGTTCCTGATGCTGCAGCAGGACGAGCCCGACGACTACGTGATCGGGACCGGGGAGGGGCACACGGTCAGGGAGTTCTGCGAGGTGGCGTTCGGCCACGTCGGACTGGACTGGGAGCCCTTCGTGCAGGTGGATGCCCGCTACTTCCGCCCGACGGAGGTGGGAGCGCTCGTGGCCGACGCGTCCAAGGCGCGCGTGAAGCTCGGCTGGAAACCCACGATCGCCTTCTCCGAGCTGGCGACCGCGATGGTCGAGGCCGACCTGGCCAGGGCCGGCCTGAGCTTGGAGGACGCGCGGACCCGCGTCGCCAGCGGTGAGGTGCGGAGCCCTGTTTGACCTGACCGGCAGGCGCGTCTGGGTGGCCGGCCATACCGGCATGGTGGGCTCGGCGCTCGTCCGCCGCCTTGAACGCGAGCCGGTGGGCGAGCTCGTCACCGCGGGGTCGGCGGAGGTGGACCTGCGCAGGCAGGCCGAGACCGAGCGGTTCGTGTCCGAGACGAGGCCTGAGGTGATCTTCCTCGCGGCGGCCAAGGTCGGCGGGATCCAGGCCAACCGCTCGGCCCAGGGCGCGTTCCTCTACGACAACCTGATGATCGGCGCCAACGTCCTTGAGGCTGCACGGCGGGCGGGCGTGGCCAAGACGATCGTCCTGGGCTCCTCGTGCATCTACCCGCGGGAGGCCCCTCAGCCGATCGCGGAGGAGGCGCTCCTCACCGGCCCGCTGGAGCCGACGAACGAGGGCTACGCCGTCGCGAAGATCGCGGCGCTGGAGCTCGGCAAGATGTACCGACGGCAGTTCGGCATGGACGTCGTTTCGCTGATGCCCACCAACCTGTACGGGCCCGGCGACAACTTCCACCCCGTCAACGGCCACGTCCTCGCCGCGCTGATCCGCAAGGTCCACGAGGCGAAGGTCTCTGGGAGCCCGACCGTCGAGGTCTGGGGCACCGGCACGCCGCGGCGTGAGTTCCTCCACGTCGACGACCTGGCCGATGCCGCCGTCTTCGCCCTGAAGACCTACGAGGGCGAGAGCCACCTGAACGTTGGGACGGGCCGAGACATCACCGTTCGGGAGCTGGCCGAACTCGTTGCCGCGACCGTGGGCTGGCGGGGCGAGATGGTCTTCAACACCGACATGCCCGACGGCATGCCGCGCAAGCTCCTGGATGTGTCGAAGCTCGGGGCGCTCGGCTGGAAGGCGCGCGTGGAGCTCCGCGATGGCCTGCGGGAAACCTACCGGTGGTACGTGGATTCGCTCCTGGGCAAGCCCCGCTAAGCGGACAGTGCGTGCTTAGCAGGGAACACGAGAATCTGGCCCCTGCGGTGTGAGGATCAGGTACCTGAGCGAGGAAAGCCCCTTGACCCACTCCAGGAGAACGGCCTCTGAGCTCGCCTCGTCCGACCACCAGGTCGCAGCGTTGAAGGGTTCATCGGTGGCCACGACCACCACCTCCACCGGTAGCTCGACCGCCCGGCGCACGAGCCATCCCGCGCGCCGCGTGTGGAACGGCGAGGTCACTGAGGTCACTACGGTGATGGTCCGCCAGGCGCACCGGTGTGCCATCGCGGCGATCACCCCTGCCTCCTCGGCGGTGCTCGCACCGGGAGGCAGCATCCGAACGACGTCGGCGTCCACGTCTTCGCCCGCGAGGAAGCGCGCGGCCGCGTCCCGCGCGCCGTACACCCCCCCATCCTCAACGAACGCCACGAGACGAGACGATCGCGTATGATGCAACACCGCAACGCCCGTGCGCAGCCGGTTCCCGAGGCTGTCTCCCGACAGGACAACCACGGCGTCTGAGCGGACCGGTTCGTCCGTCGCGACGAGCAGCCGCCCAGCCGATGCAACCCAAAGCAGAACGACGAGGCTTAGGGCTACGACGAGGGATCGGGCCCGGTGACGTCGAGGCGGCCGAGACCCGTCCGGTGACGAGGAGATGCCCTGCGGGGGCGAGGTCAAGCCATCCACGACGAGCGGGCCCACGCGATGGTCCGGACGAGCCCTTCACGAAGAGGAACGGCCGGCCTCCAGCCGAGCGCTTCACCCGCGAGCGTGATGTCGGGACAGCGGACCTGCGGGTCGTCCTGTGGGCGCTCGGTGAACACGATCGGCACGTCTGCACCCACCAACGAGCGGATCTGCTCGGCGAGCTGACGTACCGTCACCTCCTCAGGGTTGCCGAGGTTGACCGGACCTTCGATATCGGAGTGAAGAAGTCGCCACAGGCCCTCGACCAGATCGTCCACGTAGCAGAGCGAGCGGGTCTGCTCGCCGTTCCCGTGCACGGTCAAGGGCTCGCCGCGGATCGCCTGGTCCATGAACGTCGGCACAGCGCGGCCGTCACCCCTTCGCATCCGCGGCCCATACGTGTTGAAGATCCGTGCGATCCGCACCGGGATGCCGTGGACCCGGTGGTAGGCCATGGTCATCGCCTCTGCATACCGCTTCGCCTCGTCGTACACGCCACGCGGACCAACAGGGTTCACGTTGCCCCAGTAGGTCTCGGGCTGCGGGTGCACGAGCGGATCGCCGTAGGCCTCCGATGTCGAGGCGAGCAGGAACCCGGCGCCCTTCGCCTTGGCCAGGCCGAGCCCGTTCAGCGTGCCGATCGCCCCGACCTTCAGCGTGTGGATCGGGTGCTCCAGGTAGTCGACCGGTGAGGCGGGCGAGGCCAGGTGCAGCACCCAATCAACCGCATCCGTGACGACGATGTGCCGGGTCACGTCGGTGCGCTCCAGGCGGAACCGCGGGTCCTGCATGCAGACCACCAGATTGGCCTCAGCACCCGTGAGGAAGGTGTCGAGCGCCAGCACGTCCCACCCCTCGGCAAGGAGCCGCTCGCACAGGTGGGAGCCGAGGAACCCGGCCCCGCCGGTGACGACGGCGCGAGGCACGCCTAGCCCCCGGGGCGGACCGTGGGGCGGCCGACGCGGCGGACCTCGAAGCCTGCGGCCGCGAACGCCTGGGCATCGAGAGCGTTCCGCGCATCGACGAGGATCGGCTGGGCGACCGCGCTGCGGAGGCGCGCGGGATCGAGCTCGCGGAACTCCACCCACTCCGTGGCAAGCACGACCGCGTGCGCGCCCTCGGCGGCGTCGTAGGCGTCGGCGGCCAGACGGATCGTCGGGAGCACGGTCTTCGCGTTCGCACCCGCGCGCGGGTCGGCACCCACAACTTCGGCGCCCAGCGCGAGCAACCGGCCGGCGAGCGCAAGCGCCGGCGAGAGCCGTACGTCGTCGGTGTCGGGCTTGAAGGCCAACCCGAGGATCGCGACGCGCTTGCCGGGCAGGTTCCAAACGGCATCGCCGACCATCGCGACGACCGCTTCGACCGCTTCCTCGTTGATCCGCGCGACCTCGGCCAGCATCGGGAATGGATAGCCGAGACGACTGGCGAGTCGCTCGAACGCGCCGACGTCCTTGGGGAAGCAGTAGCCCCCATACCCGAGCCCGGCGCCGAGGAACGCCGGTCCGATCCGCGGGTCGGCGCCCATGACCGCGGTCACGGCGACGACGTCGGCGTCAGCACGGTCGCAGATCCGTGCGAGGGCGTTCGCGTACGAGATCTTCAGCGCGAGGAAGGCGTTGCTCGCGTGCTTCGCCAACTCGGCGGTCTTGATGTCGGTCTCGATCAGGAGCACGCCGGTCCGGATCAGCGGCTCGTAGAGACGCCGCATGGCCGCCAGCCCGGCTTCGTCATCGGCGCCGACGACCAGCCGGTCGGGCTCGAGCGAGTCCCGGATCGCGGATCCCTCCCGGAGGAACTCGGGGCTCGAGACCAAGTGGAAACGGGCATCAGGGCGGTCGCGTCGGAGCGTCTCGCGGATCCGCTCGGCGGTGCCGGCCGGGACCGTTGATCTGCCGACGACGACCGCGCCCTCGTCGGCGTGGTGGGCGATGTCGACCGCTGCGCGCTCGACGGCCGCGAGGTTCGCCTCACCGTCGGGGTTCGCTGGCGTGCCGACGCAGATGAAGACGATCTCGGCGCCGGGGAGCGCATCGGCCGCGTGCAGCTCGAACCGCAGCCGTCCGGCCGCCGCCTGCTCTTCGAGCAGTGCCTGGAGCCCGGGCTCGAAGAAGGGCATCGCGCCGCGCCGGAGCACCTCGATCTTCTCGGCATCGGCGTCGAGCCCCGCCACCTCGTGCCCGAGGCTCGCGAGCGTCACGGCCGTCACCAGGCCGACATGTCCCGTCCCGATGACCGCAACCCTCATGCCGTGCTTCCCGTGCTCATCGGGCGCTATCTTCCCCGATTCCCGTGCATCAGACACGACATCGATCTCAGCAGGATCGCCGGGATCCATGCGAGTCCGGCCCCAGGACAGCATGGTGAGTCCCTGCGCCCATTCGACTCCCCTTCCTCGCGTGCGGTCACGGTCACTGGGGGTGAGCGCTAACATGCCGGCGTGACCGGCGCCGCGCGACACGACACGTACAGAACCGTGCTACAGCCCCCCGGGAATTGGTCGGCCCTGAACCTGGGCGAGCTCTGGCACTACCGAGACCTGCTCTACATCCTGGCCTGGCGTGACGTGAAGGTGCGGTACAAGCAGGCGCTGCTCGGCGCCGCGTGGGCCGTGCTCCAGCCTCTGGTCATGATGGGCATCTTCACGCTGCTGTTCAGCAGGATCGCCAACGTCCCCACCGGGGGGATCGCCTATCCCGTTTTCGCGTTCGCCGGGCTCGTCCCCTGGACGATGTTCGCGAGTGCTGCGGCGGGATCGGGGAGCAGCCTCGTCGGCAACCAGAACCTGGTGTCGAAGGTGTACTTCCCCAAGCTCGTGATACCCACCGGGGCGGTGCTGGCCTGGATCCCCGACTTCGTGATCGGCTCGGGGATCCTCTTCGTGATCATGGCGATATTCCGTTTCGTCCCGCCGGTGACAGCCGTGCTGCTGCCCCTCGTGATGATCGCCACGATGATCGCCGCGATCAGCGTCGGCGTGTGGCTATCGGCGCTGAACGTGGCCTACCGCGATGTGCAGTACGTGGTGCCGTTCCTGATCCAGGCATGGCTCTTCCTCACCCCGGTGGCCTATCCCACCTCCTCCGTGCCTGGGAGTCTTCGGTGGCTGACCGGGCTGAACCCGATGTCGTGGGTCATCGACTTCTCCAGGTGGGCCCTGCTGGGGTCCCACGCTTCCTGGGCGATCGTAGGACTCTCGATAGCGACTACCGTCATCCTGCTGGTGAGCGGCCTCTACTACTTCCGTCGGGTCGAGCACTTCTTCGCCGATGTCATCTGAGATCGCTATCCGGGCCGAGCACATCGGCAAGCGCTATCGCCTCGGTGCGACCCAGGGCGTCGGTCGGTACCGCATGCTGCGCGAGGACATCGCCGGGCTCGCCTCCAAGCGGCGCAGCAAGGCAGGAGAGGCCGACAAGGACTTCTGGGCCCTCAAGGACGTCTCCTTCCAGGTCCGGGCCGGCGAGACGGTGGGGGTCATCGGGCGCAACGGGGCCGGAAAGAGCACGATGCTGAAGATCCTGGCGCGGATCACCCCGCCGACCTCGGGACGGGGCGAGACCGTCGGCCGGGTGGGCTCGCTGCTGGAGGTGGGCACCGGCTTCCATCCGGAGCTGACGGGCAGGGAGAACATCATGCTGTCCGCTGCCATCATGGGGATGCGCCGGCACGAGGTGCTCGCAAGGTTCGACGACATCGTCGAGTTCTCCGGGCTTGCCCAGTTTCTCGACACCCCGGTGAAGCGCTACTCCAGCGGCATGTACATGCGGCTGGCGTTCTCGGTGGCGGCGCACCTCGAACCGGAGATCCTGCTGGTGGACGAGGTGCTCGCGGTCGGCGACGCGGCCTTCCAGAAGAAGTGCTTGGGGAAGATGGAGGACCTCAGCGGCGCGGGAAGGACCGTGCTGTTCGTGTCGCACAGCATGCCGTCGGTGCTGCGTCTGTGCCCACGCGTGATCCTGCTCGATGGGGGGCACCTCACCGCCGATGGCGGCGGCTCCCACGTCGTAGAGGAGTACATGGGGCGGGGTGGCGGCGCCGCCGAGAGGGAATGGCCCGACCCCACGTCGGCCCCCGGGGACGATCGGGTGCGGCTGAAGTCGGTCCGGGTCGTGAACGAGCAGGGCGAGCCCGCGCCGGAAGTCGACATCCGCGAGCCGGTCTTTGTCGAGGTCGACTACTGGAACCTATCGGACGACCCGAACTTCCGCCCGGCCGCGAACATCCACTTCTTCAATGCCGAGGGCGCGTACCTCTTCGTCAGCCACGACTACAACAACATGACTTGGCGCAGGCGACCGAGGAGCAAGGGGCTGGTGCGCACGCGGTGCCGCATCCCGGGCAACCTCTTCGCCGAGGGAGGGGTGTTCATCACGGCGGCCGTCTCGTCCTATGAGCCGACCCTGGTCCACGCCATCGAGAACGACGCGGTAGCGTTTCACGTCATGGACCCGAGCGAGGGCGATGGTGTGCGAGGCGAGTGGGTGGGCGACTTCCCCGGTGTGGTGCGCCCCATGCTCGAGTGGCAAGTGACCGAGGAGCTGGCGACATGAAGGTGGCCATCCTCGCCGGCGGCCTCGGGACGCGGCTTTCGGAGGAGACCGACGTCCGCCCCAAGCCGATGGTTGAGGTGGGCGGTCAGCCCCTCATCTGGCACATCATGAAGCACTACGAGGCCTTCGGTTTCTCCGATTTCTACGTGGCGCTCGGCTACAAGGGTGAGTTCGTGAAGCGCTACTTCCTCGACTACAACGCCCTCGCCGGAAGCATCAGCGTGTCGCTGCGGGACGGCAAACTCACCCCTCTCGACGCGGTTCACGAGCACTGGAACGTGAACCTGATCGACAGCGGGAACGACACGAACACGGGCGGACGTTTGAAGCGCCTCGCCCCCTGGTTGCACGACGAGACCTTCATGCTCACCTACGGGGACGGCGTCGCCGACGTGGACGTGAACAAGCTGGTCGCGTTCCACCGTGAACACGGCAAGCTCGCCACGATCACCGCGGTCCGCCCCCCGTCCCGCTTCGGCGAGATGATCCTCGGCGAAGCGGACGTCGTTCGTTTCACCGAGAAGCCTCAGATGGGGGAAGGATGGATCAACGGTGGCTTCATGGTCCTGGAGCCCCTGGTCCTCGACATGATCGAGGGCGACGCCACCAGCCTCGAGGGTGAGGTTCTGGAGCATCTGTCGGACGAGCGGCAGCTGGTCGCCTACCGGCATGATTCCTTCTGGCAGTGCATGGACACGCTCCGCGACGTCCGCTACCTGCGCAGCCTGTGGGAGTCCGGCAACCCCCCCTGGGTGACCTGGACGTGAAGCGCGGGTTCTGGGGCGGCCGCTCGGTCCTGGTGACGGGGGCAGCGGGGCTGCTCGGGGGTTGGGTATGCCGGAAGCTCGCGGAGAAAGGTGCTCGCGTCGGCGGCCTGGACATCGACTGGTCCCACGGCACCGTGCTCGGCACCAGTGACCCTGTGGACCGGATCGACGGTGACGTCCGGGATCGCGCCAGCATGGATCGGGTGCTCAGAGACGCGGCGATCTACACGGTCATCCACCTGGCCGCGCAGGCGATCGTCGGTCCCGCCAACGAGGACCCGGCGGAGACCTTCGAGCACAACATCCTGGGCACGTGGGTCACGCTGGATGCATGCCGCCGCAGACCCGAGGTGACCGGCGTCGTCGTCGCGTCGTCGGACAAGGCCTACGGCGACCACGGCGGCGCGCCGTACGACGAAGCCATGGCACTGCTCGGTCGGCACCCCTACGCTGCCTCGAAGACCTGCACGGACGTGCTGGCGCAGACCTACGCAGAGAGCTTCGATCTTCCCGTCGCCATCACCCGCTGCGGCAACATGTACGGTGGGGGCGACACGGAGTGGAGCCGCATCGTCCCCGGCACCATCCGCTCCGTGCTGCGGGGTGAACGGCCGGTGATCCGATCCGACGGCCACTTCGTCCGCGACTACTTCTTCGTGGAAGATGCCGCAGACGGTGTCATCGCGTTGGCCGAGGCCGTCACAACGCGACCTGAGATCCCCGGTGAGGCGTTTAACTTCGGCGCCGATGCGTGCCTGTCGGTACTGCAGCTCGTCGAGCGGATCCTGCGCCTCATGGGATCCGACCTGGAGCCCGACGTGCGGAACGAAGCCGTGAACGAGATACCCGAGCAACGGGTCAGCGCACAGAAGGCGCATGACGTGCTCGGATGGAGCCCGGCCCACTCGCTGGACAAGGGGCTCGCACGTACGGTGGACTGGTATCGCGACTATCTGGGCGGGAACGGATGACTGGGCCCACGTGCAGGGGCTGCGGCGCCTCCGATCTCCAGATCGTGCTGTCCCTCGGCAAGATGCCGCCGTCGAACGCCCTGCTTACGGAGGACCAACTCGCGGAGCCGGAGACGCGCTACCCCCTGGACCTCGCCTTCTGTCCGGCATGCGCGTTGGCGCAGATCACGGTTTCGGTCGACCCCGTGAAGCTCTTCGACGAGTACGCGTACTTCTCGTCCTACTCGACGACGATGCTGGCACACGCGGCGGCGACCGTGCGGCGGATGATCGAGGAGCGCCACCTGGGGCCGGGCAGCCTCGCGATGGAGATCGCCAGCAACGACGGCTACCTGCTTCAGAACTACCTACGTGCAGGGGTACCCGCGCTCGGCATCGACCCGGCGCGGAACGTGGTGGCGGCCGCCAGGGAGCGCGGCGTGGAGACCCTCTGCGCGTTCTTCGGCGAGGCCCTGGCCGAGGAGCTCCGCGACTCTGGTCGGCGCGCGAGCGTGCTGCACGCGAACAACGTGCTCGCCCACGTGCCCGACGTGAACGGTGTCGTGCGAGGCATCGGGCGCGCGCTCGCCGATGACGGCGTCGCCGTGATCGAGACCCCGTACGTACGCGACCTGGTCGAGCGCGTGGAGTTCGACACGATCTACCACGAGCACCTCTTCTACTACTCGCTCACCGCCCTGGATCGCCTGTTCGAGCGGAACCAGGTGTGCATCCTGGATGTGGAACGGATCCCGATCCACGGCGGATCGCTGCGGGTCTTCGCCGCGCCGGTGGCCACCGCGCGGGCGCCCGCGCCGACGGTCGCCGCTCTGCTGGAAGAAGAGGCCCGGCTGGGCCTTGCCGCTCTGGACTACTTCGAGGGGTTCGCCGACCGGGTGGAGACCCTCAAGGGGCAACTCCTCGCACTGCTCGGGGGGCTGAAGGATCAGGGACACCGAATCGCGGCCTACGGCGCAGCCGCCAAGGGGACCGTCCTGCTGAACGCTTTCGGGATCGGCACGGAGCGGATCGAGTACGTCGCCGACCGGAGCGAGTACAAACAGGGTCGGTACATGCCCGGGGTCCACGTCCCCATCGTCGGACCGGAGGCGCTGCTCGCCGAGATGCCCGACGAGGTGCTGCTCCTGGCCTGGAACTTCGCCGACGAGATCCTCGAACAGCAGGCTGAGTACCGGAGGCGCGGTGGACGGTTCATCATCCCGGCACCCGTACCGGAGGTGATCGCGTGATCGAAGGGGTGAAGGTCGTTCCGCTCAGGCAGATCTCCGACGAACGCGGGACCGTGATGCACATGCTCAAGCGGACGGACCCGCATTTCATCCAGTTCGGCGAGATCTACTTCACGACCGTCCATCCCGGCGTCGTGAAGGGCTGGCACAAGCACCAACGGATGGCGCTCAACTACGCCTGCGTCTACGGACGGATCAAGCTGGTGCTCTACGACGACCGGGAGGACTCCTCGACCCGGGGTGAGGTCATGGAACTGTTCCTCGGGCCCGACGACTACCATCTTGTCCAGATACCGACGAACGTCTGGAACAGCTTCAAAGGACTCGGGGAACAGACCTCCATCATCGCGAACTGCGCGACCGAGCCGCACACGAAGGAATTCACCTCGTCCGAGGATCCTTACGAGGGTTCCATCCCGTACACGTGGAGCATGGCCGCGACGGAATGATGCGAGTACTTCTGACAGGGGCGGCTGGCTTCATCGGCTCGCACGTGGCGCGTCTCCTCGTCGCGCAAGGCGATGACGTGACGGCCGTCCTCTTCCCGGGGAAGCCAACCGATCGGATCGCGGACATCCTTCCAGCGCTCTCCACCATCGGTGCAGACCTGACCTCAGCCGATCTGGACGAGTTGGTATCGACAGCCGCGCCCGACGCCTGCATCCATCTCGCCTGGCACGTAGAGCCGGGCCGCTACCTCACCGCGGTGCGGGAGAACCTGTCATCCCTGGCCGCGGGAACTCGGCTGCTGTCCGCGCTGGATGGGTCAGGGTGCCCAAGGGCCGTGATCGCCGGCACCTGCCTTGAGCCCGGCACCCTCATCGACGGCCAGACCGACTCGCCCCTAACAATCTACGCGGCTGCCAAGAGCGCTCTCCATCAGGTCGGGATGCACCTGGACAACACCAGGGTTGCATGTGCGCACGTCTTCTACCTGTACGGACCGGCCGAGGACCCACGACGGGTCGTGCCGACAGTCATCCACGCATGCCTCGAAGGACGGAGGATCGAAGTCTCCTCCGGAGAACAGGAACGAGACTTCCTCCACGTTGAGGACGTCGCCTCGGCGATCGTCTCCGTCATGAAGAGCGATACCCAGGGTGGTGTGGACATCTGCTCCGGTGCCACCACGCCAATCCGTGACGTCTTCCGCACCATCGGGGCGGCGACTGGTCGGGCCGACCTGATCGGCATCGGCAAGCGAGCTTCCGTAGCCGGCGAGCCGCTCGACATCTCGGGCGACCGCACACGGCTCGCAGGGACCGGATGGCGGCCTCGCTGGTCGCTGGAAGCTGGACTCACGCAGACCGTGGATTGGTGGAGAGCTGAGCTCGCGTCTGTGGGAGGCGGAAACAGAGTACAACACCCCCAACCGGGCTTCGAGTGAATGGATGACACCGGGCCGCGTTCGAAGATCAAGCACAAAGTCGCTGATCACGAGCCCGCGAGGTGGCTATCTGCGCCACGTGGTGGCACCATGACCTGCATGTCAGGAGGCAACGACTCGCCCGCTCCAGGCCCGATGGGTGAGTCCCCCGAACGGGACTTGCACGTCCCCCCCGTAACGATCGGGATGCCGGTGTTCAACGGGGCCTCATTCCTCGAGGAATCTCTCAGTTCGCTTCTTCAGCAGACGGAAGGCCACCTGTCGATCCTCGTATCTGACAACTGCTCCACCGATGGGACTCCTCAGATCTGCGCCGCGTTTGCTGCCCGAGACAGCAGGATCACCTACGTCCGCCAGCGAACCAACCTCGGCGCCACCAAGAACTTCGAATTCGTGCTGAAGGCTGCGCGCAGTCCCTTCTTCATGTGGGCAAGTCACGACGACCTGTGGGATCGCGGTTTCATCAGGGAAGGGATCCGACAGCTCCACCGTGCCCCGAACGCCCTAGGTTTCGCAACCGACCTCGTGACGATCGATGAGCGAGGTGACCACATTGGCTTCCTACGTCTGCCCAGAACTCTTCAAGACGCAAGCCCATTGATTCGAGCGCGGGCAGCGGAGCTGGATGGGAACTACGCGGTCAACTCCGGTCTCTTCCGGCGCGAACGCATCCCTGGGCTTGGCGGTCGGCCCCTCGCTGACGTAGCCGGTGGCGACGTGGCATTCATCTTCCGTTTGGCGCTACACGGGTCAATCGTGATCGGAGATCAAGCGCTAGTTTCCAAACGAGTCGTTGGGTACCGAGAGATCCTCCTTCCGGACGGTCAACCTGGTTGGGAAAAGTCGCTTGGTAGCGACGGCCACCTCTACTCACACAACATAAGCGGGCGATGTCACGCCATGCTTTCCTATGTTCGCGAAGCGCCCCTTGACCAGAGGACGAAGCTCCTTCTCAGAGCCGACATCCGGCGCAGTATGATTCGCAATCGCCGCTGGCTGTGGGCCAATGGCCCACGCCTCAAAGATGCGTGGCGTTCGAATGACTTCAAGATGCTCGTACCGCTTGTAGCGAAGGAGTTCGCACTCGCCCCCCGGGCAACCACGAGGAGAGCGGCAGCGATGCTCCTTGAGCGCTTGAAGGCATTCCGCGATTGAACCTGCGCCACCGGTGCCACTTGGGAGCAGTCCCCATGACGCCTGCTCTCTGATACGCCTTGCGAACCGTGATCGATGCGTCTGCGGCTGTTCTCCCCCGGCCAGGACACGCGCCCGATCTGGCTCACCGCCGTACTCAGGACGACGGCCACCCGCGCTGCCTCCACCACCAACGCCGCGCAAGAGCCGCTGGGTAGGTCACGGCCCGCAACGATGCAGCCAGTAGGAACGCGACGATCGGGTGTCCGTCTACGAGCCAGAAGGGGAGGTACTTCGTGGACCACATGTTCAGCAAGTAGCAGCGGGCAAGGAGCGCCTGACCTGTGGTTGGCGGTCCGTGACGCAGGCTTGGCTCAACCCGCACGAGAGCCCTCAGCGGCTCGGCTACCTCGTCCCACGCCACAGGCGAGAGTAGGTACTCACCGGTGAGCCCGACGCCCAGGCGCCGGCATCTACGTATGTGGTTCGCGGACTTCAGGGGCTCGCGATTGTTCTCAGTGTGCGAGTAGGACTCCAACTTCGAGACGGCAGTCACTTCAGGCATCAGCCAACTGAGATGCCATCCCGCGGCCCAGAGGACTGGTTCGGGTGGAGGAGTGTTGCGTAGCAACTCGGGATCCAGGAGATCCTTGGCCAGACATGCCTTCGCCCGCGACCACTCCTGGGGAGCCGCGAGATCCACGCAGAAGTTGAGGAACTGCATATCGAGGGCCACATGAGTCGTAGGCGGCTCTCTCCTGAGATTTCGGATCGCCTCGGGGTTCGGGATCTCATCAACATCGGAGATCACAACGATGTCGTTCGGACTCGCTTCCCGGAGCCCACGAAGGATCGCCCGACGCTGATGTTGCTCCCGCGCCCATAGAGCATCGGTGTCTGGAAGATCCGCTACCGGAACATGGATGATCTTCTCCTCCCATTGCGCGAACCGAAGGCGATTCTCGAGGAAGATGAACGGCTTCGCACGCCCCTGGAACGTGCGATCCGCCTCAACGATCACGAAGCGGTCGACGACCGGATCCAACAGTCGCAAACGAAACTCGAGCAGGAGCAACTCATCAGAGAAGAGGAAGCAGTCAAAGACGCGCCCGCCGGGTGCGCTGCCCTCATAGGCTGGTTTCACTCGACACCCTCTTGATCCGAACGGCATGTCTGACTAGGGGTCAGTGTAGAAGGGACGAGCAGAGCGGGGCGCGGCTCGTTTGCGCTGGCCGACCACTCAAGAAGACTCAGTTTGAGTCCCCCCGGGTTCGGTGCAGTCTCTAGTCCTTGGTTTTCAACCAAGGGG
>CAYUSA010000066.1:0-15717 GCA_964447335.1 uncultured Actinomycetes bacterium | reverse complement strand
CGCCCGAGGCCTGCCGGACCCGGCCGAGCACGCGGTCCCCGAGCCCCTTCGGCACCTGCGCCTGCGGCAGGGCGAACGCCACCGTCGCGGCGGCGTTGCCGAGCTCGCCCGCCTCCTTGCGGCAGCCGGCGCACCAGGCGAGGTGCCGCTCGACCGCGGCGCGGTCGGGCTCGGACAGCACGCCCACCGCGAACTCCGGGAGCAGCTCGCGGACCTCGCCGCACGTCACAGCGGGCGCTCCTTGTCCTGGTTCGCGCGGCGGACCTTGATGAGCGCCGTGCGCAAGCGGGTCTTCACCGTGCCGAGCGGGATGCCGTCGGCTTCGGCGATCTCTCGCGCGGTGAAGCCGCCGAAGTAGGCGCGCGCGAGCAGCCGGCGCTCGGCGTCCGAGAGCGACGCGAGGGCTCGCAGCGCGACGTCGCGCTCGATGAGCGACTCGTCCTCGTCGGCGCCGATCATCTCGGGAACCTCGTCCACGAGGACGAGGTGCGGCCGGGTCGCGCCGGTCTCCCGGCGCAGACGGTCCACGGCGAGGTTGTGCGCGATGGTCATGAGCCACGTCGAGAGCCGCCCGCGGCTCGGGTCGAAACGCGCGGCCTTGCGCCACGCGGCGAGGAAGACGTCCTGCGTGAGCTCCTCGGCGGCCTCGCGGCTGCCGAGCAGGCGCAGGCCGAGCGAGAAGATGGGCCTCGCGTACCGCGCGTAGAGCGCGCGAACCGCGTCCTCGTTCCCGGCAAGGAGTCCCTCCACGAGTTGCAGCTCCTCGCGAGCGAGGAGCGGACCGTCGCCTCGAGTGGCCACTCGGTCACTCCTTCCGGGTATACGCTGCGCGGCTCGTCCCGAGCTTGCCGCGACCGTTGCTCCATCATCGCATCCCGAGGGTCGTTGCGAGGCTGCGGTCGGGGTCCGGCCCGCTCACCGGTGCGGAGCTCCCGCGCCGGTGCGATGATGCCTTCATGAGCATCATCAAGCGACGCGCGCTCGTGCTCGCGGCGGTGGTGCTGCCGCTCGCCGCGCTGCTCGCCCTTCCTGCGGTGGCGCAGGGGGATGCGGCGGGGGGCGCCGTCGTCGAGATCCCTCTCGAAGGGGTCGTGGACCCGTTCGTCGCGGACCACATCACCCGTGAGATCGAGCGCGCCGACGTCGCGGGTGCGACCGCCGTGCTGCTCACGATCGACACCCCCGGCGGCCTGGACTCGTCGATGCGCGAGATCACGCAGGCGATCTTGAACGCCGGCGTGCCGGTGATCGCGTTCGTGTCCCCCTCGGGCGCGAGGGCCGCCTCCGCCGGCACGTTCATCCTGCTCTCCGCGCACATCGCCGCGATGGCGCCCGGCACGAACGTCGGCGCGGCGCACCCCGTCGGCCTCTCGGGCGCGATCGCCTCGGAGAAGGCGACGAGCGATGCCGCCGCCTACATCCGGAGCCTGGCCGAGACGCGAGGGCGCAACGCCGAGTGGGCCGTGAGCGCGGTGCGCGAGTCGGTGAGCGCGTCCGCGCAGGAGGCGCTCGAGCTCGGCGTGATCGACCTGCTCGCACCGGACGTGCCGAGCCTGCTCCGCGAGCTGGACGGCCGGACGGTGACCCTCGGCGACGGCACCGAGGTCACCCTCGCGACGACCGGAGCTCCCATAGTGCGCGCGAGCCTCGGCGGGTTCCAGCGGTTCCTGCACGCGCTCCTCACGCCCGAGCTCGCCTTCGTGTTCTTCTGGCTCGGCCTCGCATTCCTCATGACCGAGCTGTTCGTCCCCGGGGGCGTCATCGGCACGCTCGGCGGACTCATGCTCGTCGCGTCGATCGTCGCGCTCGGGATGCTGCCGGTGCAGCTGATCGGCGTCGTGCTGCTGCTCGCGTCGATCGTGTTCTTCGTGCTCGAGCTGAAGCACCCCGGCATCGGCGCGCTCGCCGGCGGCGGCGGCGTGTGCCTGCTGCTCGGCGGCTGGCTCCTGTTCGAGGACCAAGCACGGGTCTCCCCCTACCTCATCGTCCCGGTCGCGGCGGCCGCGGCCGCGTTCTTCCTCGTCGTCGTGCGCGCCGCGATCCGGATGCGCCACAGCGCCGTCGAGATGCGCGACGACACGCTCGTCGGCAAGGTAGGGACCGTCGTGCACGACCTCGCGCCGACCGGTGTGGTGCAGATCGCATCGGAGGAATGGACGGCCGAGGCCGTCGACGGGAGCCCCGGCCGCGGGGATCGCGTCCGGGTCGTGGCCGTCGAGGGTCTCAAGCTGAAGGTCGAACCCGTCGGGACACCGAACCAGGGCTCGCCCGGCGGGCATGAAGGGAGGCAGACGTGATCCAGCTGCTCATCGGGATCGGCCTCGTGCTGGTCCTGCTGATCCTGCTCGTGCCGCAGGCGATCAAGATCGTCCGCGAGTACCAGCGGGTCATGGTGTTCCGGCTCGGGCGCGCCCTCGGCGCGAAGGGGCCCGGGCTCGTGCTCCTCATCCCCTTCGTGGACCGCGTCGTGTGGGTGGACCTGCGCGAGCTCTACCTGGAGATCCCGCACCAGACCGCGATCACCGAGGACAACGCCACGATCTCGATCGACTTCATCGTGTTCTACCGGGTCGTCGACGCCGCGATGTCGGTCATCGAGGTCGGGAACTTCGCGGGCGCCGCGCAGAACATCGCCTCGACGACGCTGCGGTCGGTCGTCGGCGACATGGCGCTGGATGAGGTCCTGGCCCAGCGCGAACACATGAACCAGGTCCTGCGGGTGAAGCTCGACGAGGTGACCGAGCGCTGGGGCGTGAAGGTCACGAACGTCGAGATCCGCGAGATCATCCCGCCGCCGCAGGTTCAGGATGCGATGACCCGCCAGATGTCCGCCGAGCGCACCCGCCGCGCCGTCGTCACCGAGGCCGAGGGCTCCAAGCAGGCCGCGATCACGGTCGCCGAGGGCAACAAGCAGTCGGCCATCCTGAACGCCGAGGGCGACCGCCAGGCGGCGATCCTTCGCGCCGAGGGCTTCGCGCTCGCGCTCACGAAGATCTACGAGGCGGCGCAGAGCATCGACGCGAAGACGATGAGCCTGCAGTACCTCGAGGCGCTGAAGCAGCTCGGCGCGTCGCCCGCGACGAAGTTCGTGATCCCGATGGAGTTCACGAACCTGCTGTCCGGCATCAGCGGCTTCGCGCAGAAGACGTTCGGCGACGGCTCGAGCTCGGACGGCACGTAGACCTCGCGCCTGGAGCCGATCGGGCTCGCGGAGGACGGCGCTCAGCCCGGGAGCGAGATGCCCGCCTGCTGGAGGTGCAGCTGGAAGTCGTGCGGGTTGGAGGCCGCCGTCATGGCGCTCTCCACGGTGATCTTGCCGTCTTGCACGAGCGACAGCAGCGACTGGTCGAAGGTCATCATCCCGTAGAAGCTGCCCTCGCCGATGACGTCGTGGATCTCGGCGGTCTTGTCGGCGTCGGCGATCCGCTCGGCCACGCGGCCGGTATTCACGAGGACCTCGTGGCTCGGCACGAGCCCGCCGTCGGTCGCCGGCACGAGCCGCTGGCAGACGATCCCCTTCAGGGCCCCGGCCAACGTGAGGCGGATCTGCCCCTGCTGGTACGGGGGGAAGAAGTCGATCACGCGGTTCACGGTCTCGGTCGCGTCCACCGTGTGGAGCGTCGAGAGCACGAGGTGCCCGGTCTCCGCGGCCTGGAGCGCCGCGCGCACCGTCTCCGTGTCCCGCATCTCGCCGATCAAGATGACGTCGGGGTCCTGGCGGAGCGCGGCCCGGAGCGCGGACAGGAAGCTCTCGGTGTCGTTGCCGACCTCGCGCTGGTTGATCGAGGCGATGTCGTCGGCGAACAGCACCTCGATAGGGTCCTCGATCGTCACGATGTGGCACGGGCGGGTGTGGTTCAGGTGCTCGATCATCGCGGCCAGGGTGGTCGTCTTGCCCGAGCCCGTGGGGCCCGTTACGAGGACGAGCCCGCGCTGCTCGTCCGAGAGATCCCGGATCGACTCCGGCAGGTGCATCTCGGCGAACGTCGGACCCCCGAAGCGGAGCTTGCGGAACACCATGCTGAGCGACCCTCGCTGGCGGAACACGTTCGCGCGGAAGCGGCCGACGCCGGCGAGCGAGTAGGCGAAGTCGACCTCGCCGGCCTCGCGGAGGCGCTCGGCCCGCTCGGGCGGCACGATGGCCGCGCCGATGGTCTCGGTCTCCTCGCGCGTGAGCTGCCTGCGGCCCTCGATCGGCGCCAGGACACCCGCCTCACGCAGCTTCGGGGGCACGCCGACCTTCACGTGCAGGTCCGACGCGTCGCGCTCCACCACCAGGGCGAGCCAGCCGTTGAACTCCTCGACGATGCCGGATGCTGCGTGGCCGTCGGTGGACGCCCCTTCCATCTCCTCCGCGGTCAACAACCCAGCTCCTTCGCGTGTCGTCGGCGTGCGGGGCCCTCGATCCGGTCGGACCCGCCCTGGCTTGTATCGGACGCCCTGCGCCGGGTCCTGAGCGCGGAGCTCAGGAACGGCGCCCGCGCGCCACGAGGCGGCAGGTGCCTCGCTCCGCGAGCGGGTTGAACTCGGCGAGCGTGAGCGGCGGCTTCAGGCCGCGGAGCATGCCCTCGAGGAGGCCGCGGTGCACGGCGCAGACGAGCTCGCGGTGGTCCTCCACGAGGTCGCGGAACGGGCAGGCGCGCAGGGAGACCTCGACGGTCGCGGCGCTCCGCCGATGGAACCGCGGATCGAAGCCGGCTCTCGCCATCGCCTCCTGCAGGACCGCGAGGTTGCGACGGGCCGGCAGCCGGGTCCCCGGCTTCGGGCCCCCTTGCAGCACGAGGTAGGCCCCCCACTCCCGGGCGAGCTCCTGCGCCCGCTCCCGCGAGCGCTGGCCGGTGAGCAGGCCGGCGAGGATCTCGGCGAGGAGCCGGTAGTCGCTGCCCTCGGGCTCCTCGCGCTCGACCACCGCGTAGAGGGTCTGTGGCCGGCCGACCGTCGAGCCCTTGCGGATCTCACTCTCGACGAGGCCGACCTCCTCGAGCCGCCGCAGGTGCGGGCGCAGGGTGTTCGGGTGCAGCGACAGCCGGGCCGAGAGCTCGCGCACGGAGACCGGGCGTCCGGAAAGGCGCAGGTACCGGTACAGGCGGAAACGGGTGTCGTCGGCGAGGGCCTTGTGGACCTCGAGCGGCGTGGGCTCACGACCGGGCATCGACGCCCCGCAGGGTCGGCCGTACGATGATGGGAAGGATTCCTACGGTTCGCACCGTGTCCATCAGCATAATCCGGCAGCATAGTCCGGCAACATGATCCGGAAGGAGCACGCCCTGTGGTGACCGAGCAGCAGGTTCGCGATGCGCTGAGGAACGTCCTCGACCCCGAGATCGGACGCCCGATCGAGGACCTCGGCATGCTGAAGGGTATCGAGGTCGACGGCGACCTGGTGCGCGTGTACGTCCTGCTCACGATCGCGGGGTGCCCGCTCCAGGAGCGCATCACGGGTGACGTGAAGGCCGCGCTCGCTCCGATCGGCGCCGAGCGGGTCGAGGTCCGCATGGCCCCGATGAGCGAGCAGCAGCGCGCCGAGCTCGTCACGAAGCTCCGCGGCCCGGGCGCCGCCCAGGCTCCACAGCAGCAGCGCACGTTCTTCACCGACGGCTCGACGACCGTGATCGCGATCGCCTCGGGCAAGGGGGGCGTCGGCAAGTCCAGCGTGACGGTGAACCTCGCCGCGGCGCTCGCCGCCGAGGGCCACCGCGTCGGCGTCCTGGACGCGGACGTGTGGGGGTTCTCGATCCCGCGGATGCTCGGCGTGTCGGGACAGCCGGTGGGGTTCAACGACATGATCCTGCCGCTCGAGGCGTACGGGGTGAAGGTCATCTCGATGGGATTCTTCGTTCCCGAGGAGACCCCGGTCATCTGGCGCGGACCCATGCTGCACAAGGCGATCGAGCAGTTCCTCGGCGACGTCTACTGGGGCGAGCTCGAGTTCCTGCTCGTGGACCTGCCACCCGGCACGGGCGACGTGTCGATCAGCCTCGCCTCGTTCCTGCCCGGCGCGAGCGTGCTCATCGTGACGACGCCCCAGGAGGCGGCTCGCAAGGTGGCCGAGCTCGCCGGCAAGATGGCCGAGCGCACGAACCTGCGCCCGATCGGCGTCGTGGAGAACATGTCGAGCTTCGTCTGCCCGCACTGCGGCGAGGCGACGAGGATCTTCGGCGAGGGCGGCGGCGCCGAGGCCGCCGAGACCCTCGGCGTGCCGCTCATGGGGCAGATCCCCCTCATGACCGAGCTCCGCGAGGGCGGCGACACCGGCACACCGATCGTGGTCTCGGACCCCGACTCCCCCGCCGGGATCGCGCTCCGCGAGACCGCGCGCACCGTGGCCCGGGCGACGAAGACGCGGGTCGGCCGTCCCCTGACGCTGCTCGCCGGCCCCGGCGCCGCCGCCGGCCACGCGCACTGACGCTCAGGAGCGACGACCTAATAGTAACTTGACTTAGTATAACTGCGCTTACTACTATTCCCCCGTGAGACTGCAGCGTCCCTCGAGGATCTTCGATCGGGAGGCCGAGTGGGCGAGCCTCTCGGGATTCCTGTCCGACGGCGGACAGGGGCCACGCCTCGGCATCGTCTTCGGGCGGCGTCGGCAGGGCAAGTCGCTGCTCACCCGCTCCGCGTGCCTCGCCGCCGGCGGCCTCTACCACGTCGCCCTGGAGCAAGAGTCCTCGCTCGCACTCCGGGCGCTCGGCGAGGACGTCGCGCGCGCCCAAGGCCTGCCCGCTCCGCTCGCGCTCCCCGACTGGGAGGCCGCGATGGACGCCGTGTTCGCGCTGGGGTCCACGCGGCCGTACCCGGTGGTCCTGGACGAGTTCCCGAACCTCCTGGCGGGAGACGGTCGCCTCGCCTCGATCATCCAGCGTGCGCACGACCGAGCGACGTTCGATCGTTCCTCGCGCCTCCGCCTGATCCTGTGCGGATCGGCGATCTCGGTGATGGAGCGACTCATGACGGGGTCGGCGCCGCTCTTCGGGCGGGCGGTTCTCCAGATGCTCCTGCACCCGTTCGACTTCCGAGAGGCTGCCGCCTTCTGGGGCCTGTCCGAACAGCCCCGGCTGGCGTTCCGGGTCCATGCGATCCTGGGCGGAACCCCGGCCTATCGCTCGTTCGCGGCAGAGCGATCCCCGTCGTCCCAGCGCACCTTCGACGGGTGGGTGCGAGATGTCGTCCTCGATCCGCGTGGAACGTTGGTTCGGGAGCCCCAGATCCTTCTCGCCGAGGAGCCCGGCGTGTCGGACCGGGCCCTTTACAACTCGATCCTCGCGGCCATCGCGAACGGCAGGACCCGGCCCGGAGAGATCGCCTCGACGCTGGCGCGGCCCCAGACGGCCCTCGCCCACCCGCTCCGGGTCCTCGAGGAGCTGCGGCTGGTCCGCAAGACGGAGGACGCGCTCAGGGAACGCCGGGCCTCGTACCGCATCCTCGAGCCCCTGGTCCGCTTCTACCACGCGGTTCTCTCGCGCCACGTGCGGAGCCACGGGCTCGAGCAGGTGGCGGAGGCATGGCCGAAGGCGACCGCAGCCGGCTTCTCGTCCCTGGTCCTCGGTCCGCATCTGGAGGACCTCGCGCGCGAGTGGACCCTCCGGCACGCTTCGGAGCGAACGCTCGGGGGTCGACCGGCCCATGTGGCGCCCACCGTCGTGAACGACCCCACGAGGAAAGCCAAACATGAGCTCGATGTGGTCGCGCTCGACGATCGGGGCCACGCACTTGCCATCGGAGAGGCGAAATGGCGCGAGGTCGGGCGCGTTGGGATCGAGGAGCTCCGCAGGCTCGAAGAGGTCCGCTCCCTCCTGGTCGCCCGGGATCTCGCGTCGGAGGATACCCGTCTCCTGCTCTTCGCTCCGGCGTTCACGCCTGGGCTGGTCGGGACCGCCGATGCCCGTACGGATGTGGAGCTCGTCGACCTCGACCGGCTCTACGGGGGTGACTGAGCAACGTCCGACCCTGCGACTAGGCTATGCGCACGATGAGCGCCCTGCATGAGCGGCTCGCCGAGCTGGTCGCGACCTGGCGCGCCGACGGCTACCCGAGCGCCGAGTTCCCCGCGATCGCGGAGATCCTCGAGTTCTCCGGCGAGACCGAAGCCGGTGAGCTCCGCTACCTGCGCCGGCCGCAGCTCCGGGCGCTCGAGACGTACTGGTACCTCCGTCTGGTCGAGGAGACGCCTCATGTCTTCGACCTCTACCAGCGGACCCTCCCACCCGAGACGGACAAGCAAGGCCTATTCGAGGCTCTGGGTGTGCCCGAGGCAGCGTTCCGGGACGCCAACTACGACCTGGACCGCTTGTGGGAGCGCACGCGGACCGACGACGACTACGTCCGTACGCACCGGCTTCAGGCCCTCCGGGAGACGCTCACGCTTGCCTACCCCAGCTACATCCTGGCGCTCGCGATGGGGGCGGGGAAGACCGTGCTCATCGGCGCGATCTTCGCCACGGAGTTCGCGATGGCGCTCGAGTACCCGGACGGCCCGTTCGTGCAGAACGCCCTGGTGTTCGCCCCCGGCAAGACCATCATCGAGTCTCTGCGTGAGCTGACACAGATCCCCTACGACCGGATCCTGCCCCCACGGCTGCACAAGCCGTTCGCGGCGTCCCTGAAACTGGCCTTCACCCGCGACGGTGAGAAGGACGTGCCGGTCGTCCGCGGCTCGATCTTCAACGTCGTCGTCACCAACACCGAGAAGATCCGCATCCGCAAGGAGTCGATCCGCAAGTCCGACCTCGGAGGACTGTTCGCGGACCTCGAGCTCGAGGAGGCCAAGCGGGAGGTCGCGAACCTCCGGCTCCAGGCGATCGCGAGCCTCCCCCACCTCGCCGTGTTCTCCGACGAGGCGCATCACACGTACGGCCAGTCGCTCGAGAGCGGCCTGAAGAAGGTCCGCCGGACCGTCGACTACCTGGCGGAGCAGACCAACGTGGTCTGCGTCGTGAACACGACCGGCACGCCCTACCACCGCCGGCAGCCGCTCAAGGACGTGGTGATCTGGTACGGGCTCTCGCAGGGGATCGCCGAGGACATCCTGAAGGACCTGGCCGGCAACATCCAGGGCTACGACCTCGACGGCGACGCGGGAGCGTTCGTCGCGGAGGTGGTTCGGGACTTCTTCGGGACGTACCGGGACGTCGCGCTCCCGAACGGCGCGCCGGCCAAGCTCGCGATGTACTTCCCGCAGACCGACGACCTGAAGGAGCTCCGGCCGGTCGTCGACCGCACGCTCGTGGAGCTCGGCGTCGATCCGTCGGTGGTCCTCGTGAACACCAACGAGAGCCGCGTCGAGGAGGTCGACGCCTTCAACCGCCTGAACGACCCGGCGGCCCCGCATCGCGTGATCCTGCTGGTCAACAAGGGCACCGAGGGGTGGAACTGCCCGTCGCTGTTCGCGTGCGCGCTCGCGCGCACGCTGAAGACCTCGAACAACTTCGTGCTCCAGGCCGCGAGCCGGTGCCTTCGGCAGGTGCCGGACAACCAGGTCCCGGCTCGCGTGTACCTGTCGATGGAGAACTACAACGTCCTCGACCGTCAGCTCACGGAGACCTACGGCGAGACCATCGAGGACCTCCAGCGCGCACGCGTCGAGCGGGTGCGGCAGCGACTCGTCCTGCGCAAGCCGGACGTTCCCCCGCTCCGGTTCGTGCAACGCCGACGCCGGGTCGTCCGCCACGACGACGCGCTCGGTCCCCTGAAGCTCGAACGCCCCGTGGGTGGACGGACGAAGATCACCAAGCGGACGTTCACGATGGCCGAGTACCGCACGACCCGGCGCGTTCTCCGCGACCTGGGCGAGACCGTCGAGGTCCAGACCGCGCCCCGGACGGTGGACCTGTACACGAGCGCCGTGGACCTTGCCGCCACGTACCGGATCGACCTGTGGCAGGTGCTCGACGAGCTCCGGCGCCTGTACCCGAACGGCGAGGTCGCCGCGTCGCACCTGCCGGCGCTCGCCCAGCAGATCGAGGACCAGACCCGGAGCTATGAACACCTCGACGAGGAGTTCGAGGTCGCGCTGGCCCTGGTCAAGCCGGAGGGGTTCCGCGCCGAACCGACCGCCGAAGGAGAGACGGTCTACACGGCCGAGATCGCCTACCCGAAGGGCAAGGAGGACCTCCTCGTCCCGCTCGCCAAGCTCGCCGGAACGCCCGGTGTGGACGTGTCCTTCCACTACGACCCCTACAACTTCGACTCCAGGCCGGAGGAGGTCTTCTTCGAGGACGTTCTCTCGTGGGTCGGCGTCGACGCCGAAGAGATCACCGACGTCCTGTTCACCGGCGCGATCACCGACCCGGCCAAGACGGACTTCGCCGTCGAGTACCGGGACGCGGATGGGCGGTGGCGCCGCTACACACCGGACTTCGTGATCCGCCGCAAGGACGGGCGGGTGATGATCGTCGAGGTCAAGGGCGAGAACATGCGCAAGGACCCGATCAACGGCGAGGGCGGCCGCAAGGCGATGGCCGTCCGCGAGTGGGTCGACCTGAACCCCGACAGCCTGTCGTACGAGATCGTGTTCGCGAAGAACGACCGGCCGCTCCCGGACGAGCTCGCACCCATCCGTACGTTCATGGGCGCGACGGCGGAGCCGGCCGACGGCCTTCGGATCCGGGTCGACCGAACCAAGATCGAGGCCTTCTGCCAGAAGTGGAAGATCGTCGAGCTGGCGTTCTTCGGCTCCGTGCTGCGGGATGACTTCGGACCGGACAGCGACGTCGATGCTCTGGTGACGTACGCCGAGGATGCTCGTTGGGGCTGGAAGATCGTGGATGCTCAGGACGAGCTGGCGGCGATCCTCGGCCGAGAGGTCGATCTGGTCGACCGCGGGGCCATCGAGGAGAGCGAGAACTGGATCCGGCGCCGGCACATCCTCGAGCACGCAAGGACGTTCTATGTGGCGTGACGACCCGCTCTTGCTCGACATGCTGCTGGCCGCCGGCCATGCGAGGGACCACGTGGGCGAGCTCTCGAGGGATGAGTTCCTCGCGAGCAAGCTGCACCAGGACGCCGTGATCAGAGAGCTGGAGGTCCTCGGAGAGGCCGCGGGCAGGGTGTCCGAGGAGGTTCGAGCCGAGTACCCCGAGATCCCATGGCCCCAGATCGTCGGGCTCAGGAACCGCCTCATCCATGAGTACTTCCGCGTGAAGCTCGACGTCGTGTGGGGCGTCGTGACGACGGAGCTGCCGCCGCTCATCGAGCAGTTGAAGGCCATCGTGCCTCCGGAGGATGGGTCATGACGACGCCGAAGGCGACGAAACGCCAGCAGAAGACCGCCGAGAAGAGCGCGGAGGTCAAGATCACGGCCGCGAAGGGGCGGCCCATGCTGTCGTGGGTCGGCAAGCGGCCCCTCACGCGCGTGACCTCGTTCCCGGCGCAGCACGTGGAGACCTTCGATCCCTCGGGCGACGCGGCGCGGCGAACCGGCCCCGAGTGGGACGACTGGCCGGCCACCTACCCGAGGGGAGGGCTCCTGTTCCACGGCGACAACAAGGAGGTCCTCGCCCACCTGCTCGCGAACGGCTTCCGGGGCAGGGTGGACCTGATCTACATCGACCCGCCGTTCGACTCTGGCGCCGACTACGTCCGGCGCGTGTCGCTCCGCGGCGCGAAGGGCACGGCGAAGCTCGATGGCGAGGGCTACACGCTCGGCGAGCAGATCCAGTACACGGACATCTGGGCGAACGACACGTATCTGCAGTTCATGTTCGAGCGGCTTCTACTACTGAAGGAACTGCTGGCGGAACAGGGCGTGCTGTTCATGCACACCGACTGGCACAAGACCCACCACCTCCGGTTGCTCCTCGACGAAGTCATGGGGGCTGAGAACTTCAGAAACGAACTGATTGTCAAACGTGGCCGGAAGAAGAACTTGCAGAGTCAATTCGAGGGAATCGATGCTCTAGGCGTGGAGACAGATACCGTTCTGCTCTACTCGAAGTCACGCTCCGCGAAGCTTCCCTTGTTGACGACACCAGCCCGGGCAGCGGGTGAGCAGTGGCAGTCGTTCTGGCGGGGCAATGTGGACCGCCCGAGCCTGCGCTACGAAATCCTCGGCTTCTCGCCCACACACGGCCAGCTCCTCTGGAAGAAGGAGCGGGGACTCAAAGCTGCTGCGAACCATAAGGCGTTCCTGGCGTGGCAGAAGAAGCGACCGACGGGGACCATCCTGGACTACTGGCGGGAATCGGGTGAGGAACTCGAGTTCATCCGCTACGAACCTGGTGCTAGGTCGCCCGAATACTGGCTGCCCCCGAAGGAGGAGGGCATCCTTGGCAACAACTGGCTCGACATCGAAGCCTACTCTTACACCTCGGACTATCGAACAGAGAAACATGAGCAGCTTCTGTCAAGGATCGTGGGGCTTGGATCCAAGCCGGGAGAACTAATCCTCGACTGCTTCATCGGGTCAGGCACAACGGCTGCCACTGCTCAGAAGCTGGGGCGGCGCTGGATCGGATGTGACATCAACAACGGTGCAATCCAGACGACGGCGAAGCGGCTCCAAGGGAGCATGGAAGACCAGGTCGACGTCGCAAGTCAGGGCACCCTCGTCGAGGGTGACTCGCCTGCCCCCGCGCAGCTCTCGTTCACCACGTGGCGCGTGAACGACTACGACCTCCAGATCCAGCATAACGAGGCGGTCAACCTCGCCGTTGACCACATCGGCATCCAGCGGACGCGGACGGACCGGTTCTTCGACGGGACGCTCGGCAAGTCGCTCGTGAAGATCGCCCCGTTCACCCATCCGCTCTCCCCCGCCGACCTCGAGGAGATCCGGCAGGAGCTCGACGCGCGTCCCGAGGACGACCGGAACGTGACCGTCGTCTGCCTCGGGATCGAGATCGCGGCGCAGGCCTGGCTCGAGGACTGGAACCGGCACCGGCGCGGGCGGAACGCCGTGAACCGCATCGAGGTCATCGAGCTGCGGACCGACGAGCGCTACGGCGCCTGGCTCGCGCACGAGCCCGCGAGAGCGAAGATGCGCATCGAGCGGAAGAAGGGCACGATCCACGTGACCATCGACGACTTCATCTCCCCGACGATCGTGAAGCGCCTGGCCGAGCAGACAGGAGTGGTCGAGCCTCGGATCGACGACTGGAGGGCGATGGTCGACTGCGTGATGATCGACTCCTCGTACGACGACGAGGTATTCGACATCGCGCGCTCGGACGTCCCCGACCGCAAGACCGACGTGATCTCGGGGACCTACGAGCTCGATGCTCCCCAGGGGAAGACGACCGTCGCGGTGAAGATCGTCGACATGCTTGGCGAAGAGGTTCTCGTCACCAAGCAGGTCTAGCACCGTGCAGATCGGGTTCCCCTTGCGCGACACGCGTTTCCGCGCGGCGGGGTCACTCCGAACCTACAGGTAGGAGCCGAAGCCGAACGCCTGGGGAGCTGCTCCTGCGATGGCTGCTCGGCCGGACTCCACTCGGCTCAGCAGGACCATCCCGACGAGGCAGGCGGCGAGCACCCCCGACAGCACCTTGACCTCGCGACCGAGCTGCCCAGCTTCGAGCAGCTCCGCGGCTAGGGAGTCCGCGCGTTCGAAGTCCCCTCGCTCGATCACCTCGGGAAGTTCATGCACACGGTGCCGCCAGGCGATGTAGCCAACCCCGACCGCGCAGACGACGGCGGTTCCGAGGACGAACGTGACCTTGTGGTTCATGACGTCCATAGAATCACAGGCATCGGATTCCCGTCCAGTCCCGGATCCCGTCCCCTCCTTCGCTCGAGGGCCGTCAGCTCGGGTACACGTTCCCTATCTCGAGGACGTGCCAACCGGCCTCGGTCCGGCCGAATCCCGGCGCGCTCACGCCCCATCCGAGCCGGGCGATCTCCGTGGCACGCTCGGGCACGATCATGGGTCCGATCTCCCCGAGCTCGCTCCGGAACCAGAGTCTCCCCGGCTCGATGCGCGAGATCTCGGCGAGCTCGGTCTCCCAGTCCACGTACTCGAGGACGGCATCGTGGTCGACGTCCTTGCCGGAGTCGTACAGCAGCGTCGAGAGTTCCTCCGCGGCGGGGAGGTCGTACGCCGCGGCCGTCGCGAGCTCCTTCGCGCCGTCGGCGGCCTCCGCCGGGACGATCCCTTCCTCGACGAGCCACGCGACGAGCTCGGCGGTGACCGGGCCGAAGGCCGCGGTCAACTCAGGTCCGGCCGCCACCTTCCGAATCACGAACCAGCCGAGGAACTCGGACAGGCCCTCGAGGATGTACTGGGGACCGAAGAGGTTGCAGAAGGCGCCCGCCTCCTCATCCTCGTCGTAGCGCTCCTGGAAGAACGCCGCCTCCTCATCCGAGAGCATCTGGTGGCCGTACCCGTCGAGGTACGAGCGGAGCAGGTCGACGACGCCTTCGGTCTCGCTGCTCGTGCCCGGGCGGGCGAGGAACCGCTCCAGCACGTCGTTGACGCTCGGAGAGGCCGGCTTCACGCCTGCACCGGCTCGGCGTCCTCCCGACCGGGCGGTGCGGCTCGTCCTCGCGCCCGGAGGGCCCACGCGAGCAGCGTGACCAGGCTCAGGATCGACACCGTGAGCCCGGTCCACTGGCTCCCCGTCATACCGAAGAACCGCTTGTCGACGCGCAAGAAGTCCTCGAGGACGCGGGTGAGTCCGTACCAGGCGCCGAAGGTGAGCGTGAGCACGCCGACGCGCCGCATCTTGCGTGAGAGCAGGTAGAGCACGAGGAACAGCAGCGTCGCGAGGCCCATGTCGTACAGCGCCGTCTGGTGCACGCCGATCCCGGTGCCGATGACGTCCCCGGAGGCCGAGGAGAGCGTCGCTCCGGTCTTCGTGAGCAGGAGCTCCTTGCCGCCCTGCAGCGTCGCGCTGCAGGCGTCCGCCACGCAGCTGAACCCGGGCAGCTTCCCGCCGCCGTACCGGAAGGCGAGCGGCCAGCTCGTGGGCTTGCCGAGGTGGTCGCCGATGATGAGGTCGCCGATCCGCCCGAACGCGATGCCGAACGCGAGGCCCATCACGGCGCCGTCCACGGCCTGGAAGAACGAGTAGCGATAGCGGCGCATGAGTGGCAGGTTCACCAGCACCGCACCGGCGATCCCGCCGAGCAGGCTGATGCCGCCCTCCCAGATCCTGAACGCCTCGGCGATCCCATCGAGCTCGGACCAGTGGGCGATCACCCAGAACAGCCGGGCGCCGATGATCGCGCCGACGAGCACCCAGAACAGCATCGTGTTGATGTGCTCGACGGTGACGCCGCGCTTCGGGCCCTCGACGCTCCAGATCCAGGCCCCGAACAGCACGCCGAGCGCGATGCCGAGCCCGTGCGGCGAGATGGCGAAGTCGCCGAGGAGGTGGATGCGGTCGAGGACCGGCCAGCTGATCGCGGCGAGGAGGGACGTCACGGGCGCGAGTCTACCGGTCGTCCCCGGCGACGGCCTCGGCGACGGCCCGCCCGAGGAGGAGACCCCCCGCGACGTCGGCCGGGTAGTGGACGCCCACGTAGACGCGAGAGGCGCCCACGGCGGCCGCGAGTCCCCGGAGCGCCGAGCGCGCGGAACCGGGGAGGTCCGACCCGCGCCCGGCGGCCTCGACGAAGGCGAGGAGGACGGCCGGGTGGCTGCTCGGCCACGAGGACGCCTTCGGCGGCCCCACGAGGAGCCGCGTGCCCCGCGCATCGGCCTCGTACGGGCGCGGGCGTTCGAAGATCTTCTTGAGACCCTGCCCCGCGAGCCAGGCCGCCGAGGCCGCCGCGAGTCCCGTC
>CAYUSA010000065.1:0-16415 GCA_964447335.1 uncultured Actinomycetes bacterium | reverse complement strand
CTGAGGTGTGAACGATGTCTTGAGACAGGTGTGAACTATGTCCTGAAACCAGACAGCGTCAGCGAGCGGATCCGTTCGGGGTAGGTGAGCGAGAACTCGATCATGGCCCGGGCACCCCCGGACCACGCGGCGACATCCGTCGCGGCGATCCCGAGCTCATCGAGCGTCACGCGCATGCATCCGCGCTCGACCTCGTCGTCGTAGTCGGCCTCTACCAGTTCGCCGCGCGAGCCGAGCTCGTTGTGAACGGGCTGTACGCGGATGGCTCTCCGAGTTGCGGCCAGTCGTTCCTGGTGCGGGATCCACGAGAGCCAACCGGTTAGCCCCCCGGGGACGAGGACGATCGGATCGCCGTCGCCCTTCACATCGTGTTGCAGGACTCGAGGCTCCATCCTTCGCCCTCCCGTTAGGAGCGGATCACGGTACCCCAGATGCTCGTGGCTTCCCCTTGAGACCCCGATCCTAGGGCGAGCTACCTGGGCCGCCAGGCACCCCGCCACGTGGTTCGCACGAGCAACAGGCGCACGGCCAGGCTAAGGGCCGACGTCGCGATGAGGACGACGAGGGTCGCCACGGGCTGGCCCAGCAAGGCTCCGATCGCGACGATCAGGAGCCGGGCGTCGCGGCCGCCGAGCAGGAAGCCGATCCAGCGCTCCGGCACCGGCGGGATGCCGAGTGCCGCGATCCGGTCCTTCGTCGCCATCGAGAGCATGGCCCCGGTCGTCGCCGCGACGGCGAGGGCGACGACCTGTCCCGGGTCGTTTCCGGTGTCGAGCGCCCAGAGCGCGAGCCCGCCCACGATCGCTGCGTCGGCCAGCCGGTCGAGCACGCCGTCCAACAGGGCGCCCACGGGACCGGCGCGCATCTGGAGGCGGGCGATCTCGCCGTCGACACCGTCGAGGATGGAGGCGATCTGCACCAGGATCCCGCCGACCATGCCGCGGCCGCTCGCAAGGAGCCAGGCCGCGAGCACGCCGAGGAGGAGCGCGGCAAGCGAGACGACGTCGGGGTGGATCGGCAGGTGGGCGAGCGCCATCGACATCCTGGTCGAGGCGGGGCGGTTGACATACCGGGAGACCGGCCCGTCGTCCTGCTTGGTGAGCGATCGACGGAGCCGCCTCGCGGCCCTGCGCAGGTCCTGCGGCGTGTCGACGTCCTGCCACCAGAGGCCCTGAGGGAGCGGCACGGCGGCGAGCGGCTGCTCCCGGGCGAGCTCCGTGACGGCCTCGGCGAGCGACGCGTCGCCTCGAGGCTGGGCCCGGCGCTGGGCGTCGAAGATCGCCGTCGGCAGCAGGAACGCCCCGCAGTCGATCGAAGGGTCGCCGAGCTCCTTGGAGAACGCGACGGCCTGCTCCCCGTGCAAGCGCACCCTCATGCCCTCGGCCCATGCCTCGGGGTCGGGCACGTGGTCGACGAGGACGCCGGGGCGGCCGCCGAACAGCAGCGGCTCGAGGGCACCCTCGCCGAAGACATGATCCGTGGTCACCAGAACGAACAGGCCCTCCTCGGCGACGAAGGGCTCAGCCGCCGCGAGCGACGCCCCGTTCCCCAGCTCCCAGCTCTCCGCGAAGACCGCCCGGACTCGGCCGGGAGCCAAGCGGTTGACGACGGCGGACACGGGTCCGGCCTGGTAGCCGACCACCACCATGACCCGCTCGAGGCCGGCCGCCAGGAGCGTGCGAACGGCCCGCTCCACGAGGGCCAGGCCACCGACGCGGGCGAGGGCTTTCGAGCCGCCACCGGTCACGCCGGCGAGTCGCTCGGAACGGCCGGCAGCGAGAACCACGGCGACACGAGGGCGCGCCGTCGCGGGCGCGTGCGGCTCCGCTGCCTCCGCGCCGGTCCAGGTCGCGCCATCCGATCGCCCGTACGACAAGCACCCTCCAACCTCGGGCATCCCCGGTCGCTAGGATTCCACATCCGGTGGTCCGCGGTGGTCTTCTCGTTCAACGACCTCCGGGCCGTCGTTCGTACACCACTTCGGCGGACGTTGCTGGTGAGCGCGTCCACTAGGGATCGCTTCGCCTCCCACGGGGGGTTGCCCTGCTCGTCGAGGTACCGGGGCGGGCGCGCGGTCGCCGAGGCACCGAAGGGGGAGCCATGAAGTGGATCACGAGAGCCCGACCCAAGACCGATCGGATCGCCTGCCCATGGTTGATCCGCAAGTTCATCGATCCGCAGGGGGAGATCGTCTTCCTTCCGCCCGAGCGGGTGCTCGGCGCAGCCCAGGCTGACTCCGACGCGCGTTCGTTCGACGCTTCTGGTGCGGACTACGCCCACGACGGTCCGCTCTGCACGTTCGAGGTGCTGATCCGCGAGTTCGACCTCGCCGCCGACCCAGCCCTCGTGCGGCTCGCCGAGGTCGTCCATGCGGCCGACGTCTCAGAGGACTTCGGATCGGATCCGCTCGGGCCGGGTCTCCTCGCGATCGGGATCGGCGGCCTCGACGTGGAGGACGACGACCAACGGCTCCTCGAACGGGGAACCTTCGTCTACGACGCGCTCTACGCGTGGTGCTGTCGTGAGGTCGGCGGGGAGGTTGCCGCGCCTTGACGGGCGTCCGGAGACGGGCCCCGCATCAGTACTTGCCGCCGCTCGAGTTGTCGCCGCCCCCGGGACCCTTCGGCGTCATCGCGAACCACACCCCGCCGATCCCTTCGCCGTTCGCCTGTCCGGGAGCGGAGTCGCCGGCGTACGTGTAGAGCGGCCAGCCTTCGTACGTGAGCTGCATCCCCCCGGCCGGGTTCTCGATCGTCCCGAGCTGCCCCGAGAGACCCGCGGCATCGGGCACGGCGGTCACGAGGTCCGGGGGCCAGGTCTGCGCGCAGTCTCCGGTGCAGGTCACCTCGTTGTGCGCGTCGGTCTTCAGGTAGTAGAGCGCGGATCCATCGCCGTTCACGAGGACGGTCCCGACGCCCGACGCCTCCGCGGTTGCGACCGCGTCGCTCGACTGCCCGGTCGATCCCGTGGCTGCCGGGCTCGACGAGGTCCCGCCAGAGCCCGTGTCCGTCGAACCGCCGCCGCACGCGGCGAGGATCAACGCGACCGGAACGAGCGCCGCCGTCAGGAACCTGAACCTGGATCGGAACATGGACGATCTCCTTTGCATCTGGCGAGGAAGCCGGTCGCAGCGCGATCACGAGACGGTGAACCGGATCTCTCCTTCCTTCCCAGGTCGTCGGGTCTACGAGCGAGACCCGCGGAGGGTTCACGTCGTCGTCCCTGCGCGGCACGGGCGCCGGTGAACCGGAAGGGTGCCCCGTCCGTACCCCAAGGGGGATACCGTTGAGAACGATGCTCGAGCCGGCCGCCGAGACGGAGCTCGTCCGGGCCTACGCGGCCCGCGATCCGCACGCCGCACGCGCCCTGTACGAGCGGTACGCCTCGCGCGTGTACGGCCTCGGTGTCGTGATGCTCGGCGACCGCGCGGCCGCCGAGGATCTGGTGCAGGACACGTTCGTGAGGCTCTGGAGGTCGGCGGCCCGGTTCGACGCCTCGCGGGGACGACTCGACACGTACGTGCTGATGGTGGCCCGGTCGCTCGCGATCGACGCGCTTCGGCGGCGTGTCGCCGGATCCCGTTCGATGGAGCGCGCCGGGGTCCCGGGGGAGGCCGACCGACGGCCGGGGCCCGAGGAGATCGCGACGACCGGTGATCTGGCGGCTCGCGCTCGCAGGGCGATGCTGCAGCTGTCGGACCAGCAACGGGCCGCGCTCGAGCTCGCCTACTTCGGCGGGCGGACGACGGCCGAGGTGGCCGAGATTGAGGGGATCCCGCTCGGGACGGCGAAGACGCGGATCCACGCGGCGCTCCTGCGGCTGCGCGAGGCGATGGCGGGAGAAAGGGAGGTGGAGACGTGAACTGCGACGAGGTCCGCGAACAGCTCTCGGATCACCTCCTGGCGACCCTGCCGGAAACGAAGGACGCGAGGGTGCGGCGGCACCTCCGGGGCTGCGGCGCGTGCCGCACCGAGATGGGAGCGCTCGAGGAGGGGCTCTCGCTCTTCTCGCAGGCGGCTCACCATTCGGTTCCCCGACCCGAGCTCGAGACGCGTGTGCTCGCGGCGATCGAGGAGGAGTGGCGGGAGGCGGCGCCGGACGCGCGCGTCGCCCCCGGCCGGCCGGTCGGTTTCCGTCATCGCTTCTCCGGCGCGTGGGCCGTCGCCGCGGCTCTGGTCCTCGCGGTCGTGGTGTCGCTCGGCTGGGGCGTGGGGCAGGCGCATCGCGCGGACCGTGCGGAGGTCGGCGCCTCGAGCTACTCCCGGCTGCTCGACACCCTCGGGGGCAGGGAGTTCCGGGTCGGTGAGCTGCAGGGCACCACGGGACACGACGTGAGCGGCAGCGTCATCCTCTACGACTCCGTCTGGGACACTTCGTGGGCGGCCGTCTTCATCCGGGTCCCGGGCTCCTCGGACACGCTCACCGCCACGCTCACGGGGCCGGGCGGCCGGGAGCTCTCGTTCAACCCGATCCGGGCCGTGGAGGGCGAGGGCGACGGGTGGCTCGTCACCCGCGCGGACATGCGGGGATTCGATCGGCTCACCGTCCGGGACGCGTCGGGCGTCGTCGTCGCGAGCGCGCAGATCGCCTCCGCCTGAGCGGATCACAAGGGGGCGCTCAGTACCAGGTGCGCAGGACGTCCTCGGCGGGCTTACCGGCCGGGGTGTAGCCGGTGTCCTGGTCGCCGCCGACCGCGGGGTCCGAGCTCCAGTCCCACCAGAACATGCCGGCGAACCAGGTCTCGTTCCAGACGGACTCGAGCGCGGCCCGGTAGCAGTCGGCCTGCTCCTGCAGGTCGACCGATCCCTTCGTCTGCCAGTCCCAGGGGTGCCGGTTCGCGCCGTCGATGCTGCGGTAGCCGATCTCGGTGAACACGATCGGTTCGTCGCCCCAGGCGGCCGAGAGGTCGGCGAGATCCTGCACGTGGGGCGCCCAGGCGTCCTTCAGATCCTGCACCGTCGGATCGTCCTGGTCGGTGAGGTCGTAGTAGGCATCGACGCCGATGAGGTCGACCGCGTCCCACCAGCGGATGCGCGTCTCCTCGCCGCCGACGGTCGAGGCGTACACGAGCGTGCCGGTGAAGCGCTCGCGCACGCCCGCGACGACCCTGCGCCACTGCTGCTGCTTGCCGGTCGTCCCCGCGAGCTCGGTGCCGACCGCAAGCTGCTCGACGCCGTTCGCCTCGGCGAGCACCGCGAAGTGGAAGATGAACCGCCGGTAGCTCCGGAACCACCGCCGCCACTTCTCGGGCTTGCCCTTCCAGCCGGTGCCGATCTGGCCGCGCCAATGGTCGGGGTCGCTCGACAGGTCGACGTGCGGCTTCAGCATCACGTTCAGGCCGAGGTCGTGCGCCGTCTGGATCATGTGGACGACACCGTCGTCGGTCGGCGTCGCATCGTTCGCCGCGATGTGCGTCGACGTGGAGGTGTTCTGGTACCAGGTGGAGAGGGTGCTCACCCATCCGGCGTCCGTGCCGGCGAGGTTCGTCATCGCGTCCTCGGGCGGCTGGCCGTCGTAGGCGTCGTTCCACCAGCCGGTGAACGCGACGCCGTCTTGCTCCCCGGCCGCCTGCGCCGGCGCGGCGAGCCCGAGCACCATGACCACCGCGACCAGACCCGCGACGAGTGGGACCCGCACCCTCATGGCGGCCGATGCTACTCCCGAGTGTGGTTCGGATGTCATCGGTTGGGGCTAGGGTCGGCCGATGGCGCCCGCATCGCTTGGAACCAGAACGGATAAGATACGGAGCAGGATGGCACTCCATATCCGCTCCGTGGAGGCACCGCTCGACTCGCGCGAGGCGACGGCTGCCGCCGTCGAGACGCTGAAGACGATGGAGGCGATGGGTCTCCTCGGCGACCAGGCGGTCGAGGTGCTCGACCTCGATGCGGTGCGCTCGGCGGCGGGCCGGGCCGCCCGGGCCGGCATCGGAGAGGCCGCCGCGGCCGCGCTCCAGGCGACACGGCCGGGATCGCGGGAGGTGGCGGCCGCCCTCCGTGAGCTGAACGTCGCGCTCGAGGGCTCGCCGGCTCCGGCGTTCGAGTGGCCGGCGATGGTCGAGCTGTTCGGAGCCGAGCGCCTGTCCGCGCTCGTGGGGGTCTCCATCGCGAGCCTGCGCCGCTACGCGGCAGGCGAGCGCTCCACGCCGGACCTCGTCGCGGCCCGCCTCCATCTGCTGGCGCGGATCGTGGGGGACCTGCGCGGCGCGTACTCGCCGGTCGGCGTGCGGCGGTGGTTCGAGCGCGTGCGGTCGCAGCTCACGGGGAAGGCGCCGGCCGATCTCCTGTCCGGCGACTGGGAGCCCGACGGCGACGATGGGCAGCGGGTGCTCGCGCTGGCGCGCTCGCTCACGGGCTCGCCCGCGACGTGATCGCCTTCCGACACACCGACCCGCGGTTCCCATTCCTCTGGGAGACGGCGGATCAGCCCGGCGGCCGCTGGCACGCGGAGGGTGAGGGTCCGGCGAACGCGCTCGCCGACACCCCCGAGGGCGCCTGGGCCGAGCTCCTGCGGCACGAGGAGATCACCTCGGACGAGGACCTCCGGGAGGTCCGCCGTTCGCTCTGGGCGGTCGAGGTCGGCGAGCTCCCGCCCGGGCGTCCGAGGCTCCTGCGGCCGGTGCTCACCGGCGGACCCGATACCTACCAGACGTGCCGGCGCGAGGCCGCACGCCTGCGTGGGCGCGGCGAGCCCGGGCTCGTCGCCACCTCGGCGGCTCTGCTGCCCTGGCAGGCGCACGGCTGGCGCGTACAGGGCGGTCTGCACCCCGGGCCGCGCCGGGACGGGAGGGTCGTCGTCCTGTTCGGCCCCCGCCCGGACCTCGTCGGCTGGGAGGCCGTGCACGAGGGCCGGCCCTCCGAAGAGCTCCTCGGCCGGGTCCGGCACCTCACCGAAGCCTGAGGTTCCGGGCTCATCGCCTATCCGGTGATCGAGGCCGACGGGAAGGCGTCGCCAGCAGCTCGTGCCGCGAGCGCCGCGGCGGGGGTACGGTGGCGCCGTGCTCCGCTCGCCGCTCACGCTCATCGTGGCGCTGCTCGTGGTCGTCGCGGTCTCCGCGTTCGCCCTGTCGGGTCGGCGATCGCCGCCGGCGACGGCGAAGCGGGGCGCCGCGCCCTACCGGCGGCGGTCGCCCCGAGGGCCGAGGCGGCTCGCGATCGGCCTGACCGTGGGTGCCGCCGTGTTCCTCGCGCTCGGCTTCACGCAGTTCCGGCTCCAGCACGAGCGGAGCGATCCCGGGATCGCCGTGCTCACGCTCGACGTGTCCGAGTCGATGAGCCGCACCGATGTTGCGCCGAGCCGGCTCGAGGCCGCCAAGTCGGCGGCCACCGCCTTCCTGGACGAGGTCCCGGCGGACCTGCAGGTCGGCCTCGCCACGTTCGCGACGAGCGCGCAGGTGCTCGTCGAGCCCACGGCGGACCGGGGCAAGGTCCGGGCGGCGCTGGCGGTGGCGCAGCAGGGCGAGGGCACGGTGATCGGCGACGGGCTCAGCGCGGCGCTCGACTCCATCGAGACGGCGAAAGCGGCAGGTTCCAACGGGCCCGCGGCGGTCATCCTGCTCTCGGACGGGCGTGACACCGGGAGCACGGTGGCGCCCGAGACCGCGGCCGAGCGCGCCAGGACACTCGACGTGAAGGTGTACACGGTGGTCCTGGGCCAGGCGACGGCCACGTTCGGCGCCAACGTCGCGCTCATGGAGGGCATCGCCGACACGACGGGAGCCTCGACGGCCTCGGCCGCCACCGCCGACAGCCTGATCCGGGTGTTCGAGGACCTCGGATCGCAGCTTTCCACCCAGGTGGGCGTGACTGACTACGGCGCGATCCTGATCGGCGTGGCCGCGATCCTGGCCATCGCCGCGACCGGCGCCGTGCTGTACTCGCTCCGCTCCGCGTTCTGAGGTTCGAGCCCGCCCCAGGGTCGCTCCAGGCCCTCCGAACGGTGACGGGATAGCATCCGCCCATGGGCCGGGACACGGTGGCGAGCGCGGAGGTCCGACGGGCCTCGACCCTCGCGCTCGTCGCGGCTGCGGTGGATGCCGCGATCCCCCTGCTTCCCCTGTACGGCAACGGGCATCAGACGGTGTTCTCGTTGATGCCCGGACGGTTCGTCCTCCAGTGGCTCGTCGGTGCCTGGGGCAGCGTCGTCATCGTCCTGCTCGGGGTGTGGCTCCTCCGTCAGGGGCACGCGAAGATCGCGGCCGGCGTCTTCGCGGCGATGGCGCTCGGTCTCGTGTTCGAGCTCGCGACGAACCTGATCGGCGGCGGCGTCTTCTCGGACTGGCGGTCGGTCCTCGTGCACTGCCTCGAGGTCGCCGAGGCCGTCCTCCTAGTCGTCGCCGTGCGGACCCTGCTCGGCGAGCCGCACGCGGTGCCCCTCCTGAGCCGCCCGTTGACGCGGTCCTCGCGATCCGAGAAGGTATGGGTCTCGCGGAGCCGAGGGCTCCGTATCGACAGGAGGCCGGTGTGGTTCGCACACGTTGCCAGGGGATCGTGGCCTGCATGATCCCTTCGCGCCTCTGCTGTCGGATGTCCGGCTAGAGCCAGGCCGTCACCCGAACCTCCTCGACGGCCACCGGGTCCGCGTCTGCCCGCAGGCGTCCCGACGGCTCAGACACCACCTCACGCGATCCGCGGCGCGCGCTCGCGCGTCGCCCGTCAGCCGGACAGGAGCCATCCCATGAGCAACGCATGGTCCTTCGAGACCCGCCAGATCCACGCCGGGCAGTCGCCCGACACCGAGACCAACGCCCGAGCACTGCCGATCTACCAGTCGACGGCGTTCACCTTCGACAGCAGCGAGCACGCCGCGAACCTGTTCGCCCTGAAGGAGTTCGGGAACATCTACTCGCGGATCATGAACCCCACGCACGCCGTCGTGGAAGCGCGGATCGCCTCGCTCGAGGGTGGCGTCGGCGCCCTGCTCGTGTCCTCGGGTCAGGCCGCCGAGACCATCGCCATCCTCAACCTCGCCCAGAACGGCGATCACGTCGTCTCGAGCCCGTCCCTGTATGGGGGCACGTACAACCTCTTCCACTCCACGTTGCCCAAACTCGGGATCGAGGTCACGTTCGTCGGCGACCCCGACGACCCGGAGCAGTGGCGGGCCGCCATCCGACCGAACACGAAGGCGCTGTTCGGGGAGTCGATCTCGAACCCGAAGAACGACATCTTGGACATCGAGACGGTCGCGACGATCGCGCACGAGGCCGGCGTGCCGCTCATCGTGGACAACACGGTGGCGACGCCGTACCTCATCCGCCCGTTCGAGTGGGGCGCCGACATCGTGGTGCACTCGGCGACGAAGTACCTGGGCGGTCACGGGACCGCCATCGCGGGCTTCATCGTCGACGGCGGGACGTTCGACTACGCTGCGCAGCCCGAGCGGTTCCCCGGGTTCAACGAGCCCGACCCCTCGTACCACGGGCTCGTGTACGCACGCGATCTCGGGGTCGGCTCGGCGCTCGGTGCGAACCTCGCATTCATCCTCAAGGCCCGGGTGCAGCTCCTTCGCGACCTGGGGTCCTCGAGCAGCCCGTTCAACGCGTTCCTCATCGCGCAGGGCATGGAGACGCTCAGCCTGCGCGTCGAGCGGCACGTCGCGAACGCCCAGGCGGTCGCCGAGTGGCTCGAGACCCGGGACGAGGTCGAGCACGTCAGCTACGCGGGCCTGCCGAGCAGCTCCTGGTACGAGCGAGGGAGGCGGGTGGCGCCGCTCGGCACGGGCGGTGTGCTCGCCTTCGAGATCCGCGGCGGCGTCGAGGCGGGCCGTCGGTTCGTCGAAGCGCTCGAGCTCCACAGCCACGTCGCGAACATCGGCGACGTGCGGAGCCTCGTGATCCACCCGGCCTCGACGACGCACTCGCAGCTCACGGCCGAGGAGCAGCTCGCCACGGGCGTAACGCCCGGCCTGATCCGCCTTTCGGTCGGACTCGAGAACATCGCCGACATCCTGGCGGACCTCGAGGCCGGCTTCCGGGCGGCGAAGGGAGCGTGAACGCGGTGACGATCTCCTTCGAGGGAGCGGCACCGGCGAGCGCCGCGTGGCGGGAGGGCGACGACCCGGGCCGGCGGCGGTTCACCGACCTCGGGCCGTTCGCGCTCGAGCTCGGCGGGAGCCTGCCGGAGGTTCGGGTGGCGTACGAGACGTTCGGGACGCTCGACCCGGGCGGCGGCAACGCCGTGCTCGTGCTGCACGCGCTCACCGGCGACTCCCACGTCGCCGGGTCCGACGGGCCGGGACACCGAACGCCGGGCTGGTGGGACGGGCTCGTCGGGGCGGGCAAGCCGCTCGACACCGGCCGCTGGTTCGTCGTGTGCCCCAACGTGCTCGGCGGGTGCCAGGGCACGACCGGGCCGGCGTCACTCGCGCCGGACGGGCGGCCGTGGGGCTCACGCTTCCCGAGGCTCACCATCCGCGACCAGGTCGCCGTCGAGGTCGCGCTCGCCGACGGGCTCGGCATCGAGCGGTGGGCGGCCGTGATCGGTGGCTCGATGGGCGGGATGCGCGTGCTCGAGTGGGCGGTGATGGCGCCCGAGCGGGTCGGCGTGGCGATCGCGCTCGCGGTGGGAGCGGCGACGACCGCCGACCAGATCGGCCTGTGCGCGGCGCAGGTCTCGGCGATCCGGAGCGACCCTCGGTTCCGCGGCGGCGACTACTACGACGCACGGCCGGGCGAGGGCCCGCACGTGGGGCTCGGGCTCGCGAGGCGGATCGCGCATCTGTCGTACCGGAGCGAGGCCGAGCTCGAGATCCGGTTCGGCCGAGAGGAGCAGCCGGGAGAGGACCCGCTCTCCGGAGGCCGCTACGCGGTCGAGTCGTACCTCGACCACCAGGCGGACAAGCTCGCGAGACGCTTCGACGCGAACACGTACGTCGCGCTGACCGAGGCCATGAACACGCACGACGTCGGCCGTGACCGCGGCGGGACCGCGGCGGTGCTCGAGAACGTCCGCGTGCCGATGGTCGTGGGCGGCGTCTACTCGGACCGGCTGTACCCACTGCGCCTGCAGCGCGAGATCGCCGAGCTCGTCCCGACCTGCGACGGCGTGCGCGTCGTGCACGCGCCGTACGGCCACGACAGCTTCCTCATCGAGGTCGACGGCGTGGGCGCGCTCGTGCAGGAGGCCCTGGAGCACTCGAGGATCGGCGTCTGACCGCGCGGGTCGACGCCGTCGGTGCGCCCGGCCCTCCGCGTGAGGTTCAGGCCTTGATGCGCTCCCGCTTCGGGTCGTACATCGGTGCCAGGGAGGCCTTGGCCGAGTACCGCGCGCCGGCGACGCCGAGCTCGAACTTCCACTCGCCGATCGCCTCGGCCGGGATGCCCGTCTCGTCCTCCACCATGCCGAGCCCGACCGCGCCGCCGAGCGTGTGGCCGTACGCGCCGATCCGGTTGTAGCCGACCCACGCGCCCTCGCGGAGGATCGGCTCGCCGCCGAACAGCAGCGGCTCGGGGTCCTCGAGCAGGAACTGCACGAGCCGTCGCTTCGGCGGCCCGGCCTCGCGCTGCTGCAGGAGCGCCTCGCGCCCGATGAACCCGCCGGGCTTGTCCCACGCGACGGCGAACCCCAGCCCGCACTCGATCGGTGTGTCGGTGTTGTCCACGTCGAGCCCGTAGTCGCGGTACCCCTTCTCCATCCGCAGGCTGTTCATCGCGAGCAGGCCGACGTCGCGGTACCCGAGGTCCTCGCCGGCCTCGACGAGCGCGTCGTACACGGTGAGGGCGAGGTCCGCCGGCACGTGCAGCTCCCACCCGAGCTCGCCGACGTACGTCACGCGCATCGCGAGTACGCGCGCGTAGTGCACGTCGATCTCCTTGGCCGTGAGGTACGGGAAGGCCTCGTTCGACAGGTCGGCGCTCGACAGGCGCGAGAGCAGCTCGCGCGACCTCGGGCCCTGCACGGTCATGAGCGTCGTGCCGGCGCTCAGGTCGGTGACGGCGACGTGCGCGCCCTCGGGCGTGTGACGGCGGAGCCGTGCGAGCACCCGCCGGTGCGTGAGGTCGGTCGAGACGACCATGAAGCGGTCCTCGGCGAGGCGCGTGATGGTGATGTCGGCCTCGATGCCGGCCTTCTCGTTCAGCCACTGCGTGTAGACGATCCGACCGATCGGGACCGAGACGTCGTTCGCGCTCAGCGTGTTGAGGACGGCCTCGGCATCGCGTCCCTGCACGAGGATGTTCGCCATCAGCGACATGTCGATCATGCCGACGGCCTCGCGGATCGCGCGATGCTCCTGCTCCTGGTGGGGGAACGACTCGTCGCGGTGCCAGCCGAGCGTGACGTGCGGCTCCACGCCGGGGCCCGCGAACCACTCGGGGTACTCGGTGCCCGAGGTGGCGGAGAAGTACGCGCCGGCCGCGGCCAGGCGGTCGTGGATCGCCGAGCGCCGCACGTTCCGCGCGGTCCTCGGATGCCAGTTCGGCCAGACGGCGTCGCCGAACAGCGCGCCGAGCTGCTCGACCGTGCGATCGGCGCGGAACCGCGGCGTGCTCTCGTGCGGCTGCGTCCGGTCGATCGCGAAGCCCATCACGTCCTGGTCCGGTTCGCCCTCGACGATCCACTGCGCGGTGAGGGCCCCGATCCCGCCCCCGAGCAGGATGCCGAGCGAGTTCAGCCCGGCCGCGACGAAGAAGCCATCGAGCTCGGGCGCCTCGCCCATCATCGGGCCGAGGTCGGGCGTGAAGCTCTCGGGGCCGCAGAACATCGTCTTGATGCCGGCCTCGCGCAGGCGTGGGAAGCGATCCATCGCGCGGTCGAGGTACGGGCCCACGCGGTCCCAATCCGGCGGCAGGCTCGCGAACTCGATCTCCTCGGGCACGCGGTCGACGGCCCAGGGCCCGCCGACGGGCTCGAACAGGCCGACGAGGATGCCGCCGCCCTCCTCGCGGTAGTACCCGTACAGGTCCGGATCCTCGACGATGGGCAGGTCCGGATGCGCCCAATCGACGGGCTCGGTGATCATGTAGTAGTGCTCCGAGGCCTGCAGCGGGATGCTCACGCCCGCGAGCTCGCCGAGCTGTCGGCTCCACATGCCGGCCGCGAGCACCACGTACTCGCACTCGACGGTGCCCTGCGGCGTGACGACGCCTGTGACGCGGCCCTTCGAGGTCGTGAAGCCGGTGACCGGCACGCCCTCGAGGATCGTCGCGCCGCCCATCTTCGCGCCCTTCGCGAGCGCCATCGTCACGTCGGCCGGGTTGATGCGCCCCTCGTCGGGGACGTGGAAGGCCGCGAGCACGTCGTCGATGCGAGCCTCGGGCCACATCGCCTGGAACTCCTTCGGCGAGATCTCCCGGTTGTCCACGCCGAAGCCGCGGACGAACTCCGCCTCGCGCCGGAGCGTCTCGAGGCGCTCGGGTGTACGCGCGATGTGCAGGTGGCCGATCGGCCGCCATCCGGTCGCCTGGCCCGTCTCCTCCTCGAGCCCGACGTACAGGTCGCGGGTGTAGCGGGCCATCCACAGGAGCGTCTCGTGCGCCATGCCGGCCGATGTGATGAGGCCGGCCGCGTGCCACGTCGTGCCGGCGGTGAGCTGCTTGCGCTCGAGCAGGAGGACGTCGGTCCAGCCGAGCTTCGTGAGGTGGTAGGCGATATTGCAGCCGATCACGCCGCCGCCCACGATCACTACCCGGGCGCGCTCGGGGAGCGTCCCCGTCGACGGTTGCGTTGCGGCGTTCCCGACCCCGTTCGTCTCGGCGGTCACGGTCATCTCCTTCCGCGATCTGCCAGCGGGAGCTCCCGCTGCGGGCTGACGGCTCATGCTAGTGGTCGCGGCCGTCGCGGTCCTAGAGGCCGTTCGGTCCGTTGCTCCGAGGGCAACCGGTCCTTCATGGCGCGATCCACATCGCCCGATACTCGCGCCAGGGTCGAGCGGGAGGAGCACGGGATGGCGACCACTCGCAGGCGGTTCCTGGTCGGCGGGGCGACGGTGGGGGCGAGCCTGTTCCTGCCCATCCCCCGAGCCCTGGCGCGGCTGGCGGGGGAGTCCTCCTCCACCATCGCTGGCGGGGCGATCCGGAGGTTCGTCACGCCGCTCGTCATCCCTCCCGCCATGCCTCGCACGTCGAGGATCGTGAAACCCGGCGGAGGCGCGATCGACTACTACGAGATCGCCGCCCGCCAGTTCCGCCAGCAGATCCTGCCCCCGTCGCTGCCGAAGACGACCGTGTGGGGATACGGGTCGGCGCGGTATCCCGAGAGCTTCCACGCGCCCTCGTTCACGCTCGCCGCCCGCTGGGGCAGGCCGGTCCGCGTGAAGTGGATCAACGAGCTGGTCGACCGCCGGACGGGGGCGTTCCGTCCGCACCTGCTCCCCGTGGACCCGACGCTGCACTGGGCGAACCCGGGCGGCGGCATCGAGGGCCGGGATGGTCACAGCCACGTGGAGGACGAGACGCCCGGTCCCTACGCGGGGCCGGTGCCCATCGTCACCCACGTGCACGGGGCCGAGACCGCGCAGGAGAGCGATGGATACACGGAGGCCTGGTACCTGCCGGCGGCCTCCGACATCCCCGACGGATACGCGCGCGTCGGCTCGTACCACGGTCCGTTCAAGCGGTCCTCGCCCCTCGGTGAGAGCTGGGAGCCGGGAGCCGCCGTCTTCCAGTACCCGAACCACCAGCGCGCGGCGACCCTCTGGTACCACGACCACGTGCTCGGGATCACCCGGCTGAACGTCTATGCGGGCCTCGCCGGCTTCTACCTGCTCCGCGGGGGACCCGCGGACGCGGTCGATGGCGTGCTGCCCGGCCCGGCGCCGGCGCGGGGCGACGCAGCCGGCACCATGTACTACGAGATCCCACTCGCGATCCAGGATCGGTCCTTCAACGACGACGGCTCGCTGCACTACCCCGACAGCCGGGAGGACTTCGACGGCTTCGCGGGGCCGTACGTCCCGTTCAGCGACATCTCGCCGATCTGGAACCCGGAGTTCTTCGGTGACGCGATGATGGTGAACGGGCGCACGTGGCCGTACCTGGAGACCGAGCAGCGCCGGTATCGCTTCCGCATCGTGAACGGCTGCAACTCGCGCTTCCTGATCCTGAAGCTCGACAACGACCTTCCCCTCTGGATCCTCGGTGCCGAGGGGGGATTCCTGCCGCAGGCGGTCGAACAGACGCGACTGCTCCTCGCCCCGGGGGAGCGGGCCGACATCGTCGTCGATCTCACGAACGTCCCTGTCGGCACGGAGGTGATCCTTCAGAACCTCGGCCCGGACGAGCCCTTCGGCGGGGGAGAGCCGGGCATCGACTTCGAGCCCGCCGATCCCGCGACTACCGGCTCGGTCATGCAGTTCCGGGTCGTCGGCGCCTCGAGCGTCGATCCGAGCTCGCACCCGGGGGACCTCGTCCTGCCGGCGATCGGGGTGGCGCGAGATCCCGATCTCGTCCGGGGGGTGTCGCTGGGCGAGGAGATGTCGAAGGTGCTTCCCGACGTGGGGCCCGCGGAGGCCGTGCTCGGCACGCTCGACGAGAACGGCGCACCGGTCCACCTGGACTGGGACCACCCGATCACCGAGACCCCGGCCGTCGGCTCGACCGAGGTGTGGGAGATCCACAACTTCACCGTCGACGCCCACCCGATCCACGTGCACGCGACCCAGTTCCGCGTGGTCGATCGACAACCCTTCGGCGGAGCCCCGCGGGCGCCGGAGGCCTGGGAGTCCGGTCGCAAGGACACGGTGATCGCGTACCCGAATGAGATCACGAGGATCAGCGCGCCGTTCAAGGTGCCCGGCCGATTCGTGTGGCACTGTCACATCCTCGAGCACGAGGACAACGAGATGATGCGCCCCTTCGAGGTCCTCTAGCCCGGGTCCGCCAGGTCGAGCGCGGTGCACGGCTCCATGCCGAACCAGTAGTCGAGGCCGAGCCCGACGTGCCGCATCCCGGCCACGTCGATCGCGTGCAGGACGTGGGCGAGGAGGTCCTCGATCGCGGGCTCAGGCCGGTCGGTGAGGAACGGCGGGATGGCGAAGCCCGGCATCCTGAGCGCTGTGCTCTACCCTCGATGGATGGCCACCGGACCCAACGGCGAGCGGCTGCGGAGCGGATCCCTCCGGCTGCCGTGGGGGCGGATGCGCGTGTGGCAGGGCGGCGAGGGCGTGCCGCTGCTCGCGGTGCACGGGCTCGGCGGCTCGGGCCGGTACTGGGAGGGGCTGGCCCGCGGGATCGGGGACCGGTACCGCGTGATCGCGCCGGACCTCGCGGGCTTCGGGAGATCGGACAAGCCGGCCGCGGCGTACGACCGGGCGTTCCACCTCGAGACCCTCGACGCCGTCGCGCGCGAGCTCGGGGGGCCTGGGCCGATCGTCGTCGTGTCGCACTCGCTCGGCGCGGTGTTCGCGGCGCTGTGGGCGAGCCGGCATCCGGAGCGCGTGTCGGGGCTCGCGCTCGCGGCGGCGCCGTACCCGGCGGG
>CAYUSA010000064.1:0-16483 GCA_964447335.1 uncultured Actinomycetes bacterium | reverse complement strand
CCGCGGTGGGGCGCATGTAGGCGCTCTGGGGGTGGATGTGGGTGCCGCGGGCCGCGTCCTCCTTCAGCAGGTCGTTCTGGACGGGGCCGGACAGGGCGGCGGGCTCGATGCCTTGCTCCTCGGCCACGAGCTCGTAGAGCAGCAGCAGGATCGGCGCCGTCGCGTTGATGGTCATCGAGGTCGACACCAGGTCGAGCGGGATGCCGTCGAACAGGCGTCGCATGTCCTGCACCGAGTCGATCGCGACCCCGGTCTTGCCGACCTCGCCCTCGGCGCGTGGGTGGTCGGAGTCGTAGCCCATCTGCGTGGGCAGGTCGAAGGCGACCGAGAGCCCGGTCTGGCCGTGCTCGAGCAGGTATCGGAAGCGGGCGTTCGTCTCGGCGGCCGTCGCCATCCCCGCGTACTGGCGCATCGTCCACAGCCGGCCCCGGTACATCGAGGGGTAGATGCCGCGTGTGTAGGGCGGCTCCCCCGGCGCCCCGAGCTCGCGAGCAGGGTCGAACCCCTCGAGGTCCTCCGCCCCATACACCGGCCGGAGCTCGATCCCGCTGTCGGTGAACCGGCGGTCCTCGCTCATGGGCACCAGGGTAGCGGGATAGCATCCCGTCATGGACATCGTGGATCCACGGGTCGAGGCATACATGGCGTCGCTCCTCACGCGCCACGACGAGCCGGTGCTGCTCGAGATGGAGGCGGAGGCCCGACGGGATGGCTTCCCGATCATCGGCCGGCTGGTCGGGGCGACCGTCGAGGTCCTGGCGCGATCGGTGGGCGCCCGGCGTGTGTTCGAGCTGGGTTCGGGCTACGGATACTCCGCATACTGGTTCTCCCGGGCGGTGGGGCCGGACGGCGAGGTTCATTGCACCGACGGCGACCCTGCGAACGAACCCAAGGCGCTCGCGTATCTCGCGCGCGCGGGACTGGATGGACGGGTCCGGTGGCACGTCGGTGACGCGGTCACACACTTGAACGCCACGGAGGGCGAGTTCGACGTCGTCTACAACGACATCGACAAGGACGGCTACCCCGATGCCTGGCGCGCCGCGCGCGAGCGCGTCCGCGTCGGCGGCCTGTACCTTTGCGACAACGTCCTGTGGTACGGGCGCGTGACCGAGTCGCGACCGGATCGTCCGGACACCCGAGCCATCCTCGAGCACAACGCCCTCATCGCCGAGGACGAGCGGTACCTGTCCATGATCGTCCCGACCCGCGACGGCCTGATGGTGTCCCTCCGGGTCGCGTGAGCGACGACCCCGAGGACCTCGCTGGTGGATGCGCTGACGGAACCCCCTGCCCTCGGGGCACCGTGACCGACGGTCAGCGACGGGCCGCGAGGCCCGAGTTCGCAGGGACCGACGGCCGTGAAGACCCGGGCTTCGACGAAGTGGAGTAGGGACCGAGCGACCGGGAGACCAGGCGGACATCGGGCGGTCGACCGTGCGCGATACAGTTACCGTGGAACGCACGTGGCGAACGGGGGGACGCGCGTGGCGAAGCGGAAAGCGGACGTCGGAACCCTCTACAAGGGCAGTCCGGGTCAGTGGTCCTGGATCGCGCACCGCATCACCGGCGTCGCGATCATCATGTTCCTGTTCGTGCACGTCGTGGACACCGCGGTCGTCGGTTGGGGCCCCGAGGCCTACGACCGCGTCGCGTCCATCTACCAGAACTGGGTCGTACGGCTGCTCGAGCTCGGCCTGGTCGCCGCGGTCCTGTACCACGCGCTCAACGGCTTGAAGATCATGCTCTTCGACTTCTGGCCGAAGACGACCCGCTACATGACGCAGCTCTCCCTCGCCTCGACCGGCATCTTCCTGCTCGCGATGGCCCCGATCACCTGGATCATGGGCAAGGCGACGCTCGAGCTCCTGGGGTGGCTCTGATGGCCGTCGAGGAGAAGGTGCAGGCGGCCCCGGCCGCGCGGAGCGGCTCGGCCCTCGGCTACCGCGCCGGCCGCGACCGCCCGTCGGGCGGCTTCGAGCTGTGGTCGTGGCTGTTCATGCGGATCAGCGGCATCGTCCTGCTGTTCCTGGCCATCGGCCACGTCTTGATCATGCACGTGTTCGACGAGGGCATCGACCGGGTCGACTTCGCCTTCGTCCAGCTCCGCTGGCAGAGCCCATTCTGGCGCTCGTGGGACTGGGCGCTGCTCTCGCTCGGGCTGATCCACGGGGTCAACGGCCTGCGGGTCGTCGTCCAGGACTACGTGAAGCCCAAGGGCGCGCGGTTCGCCGTCAACATGTTCTTCTACACGCTCACCTTCATCCTCTTCGTGCTCGGGACGGTCATCGTCTTCACGTTCGACCCGAGCGCCTGGCCGACCTCCTGACATGACGACCTTCCACACGTATGACGCCGTGATCGTCGGGGCCGGCGGCGCCGGTCTCCGAGCCGCCATCGAGGCCTCCGACAACGTCCGGACGGCCGTGATCTCGAAGCTGTACCCCACGCGCTCGCACACCGGCACCGCGCAGGGCGGCGTGTGCGCCGCGCTCGCGAACGTCGAGGAGGACTCCCCGGAGTGGCACGCCTTCGACACCGTGAAGGGTGGCGACTACCTCGTCGACCAGCCTGCGGCGCAGGTGATGTGCGAGGAGGCCATCGAGGCCATCTACGAGCTCGAGCACTGGGGCCTGCCCTTCAACCGCACGCCGGACGGCAAGATCGACCAGCGTCGGTTCGGCGGACACACGCGCAACCACGGCGAGGCGCCGGTGAAACGCGCGTGCTACGCGGCGGACCGCACCGGCCACATGATCCTGCAGACGCTCTACCAGCAATGCGTGAAGCGCAACGTCCGGTTCTTCAACGAGTTCTACGTCCTGGACCAGCTTATGACCGACGGCCGGTGCTCGGGGGTCGTCGCGTACGAGCTCGCGACCGGTGAGATCCACGTCTTCCGCGCGAAGGCCGTGAACTACACCACGGGCGGCTCGGGCCGGATGTACAAGGTGAGCTCGAACGCCCACACCCTCACCGGCGACGGCCCGGCGATCGTCTACCGCCGCGGCATCCCGCTCGAGGACATGGAGTTCTTCCAGTTCCACCCGACCGGCGTCTACAAGATGGGCATCCTGCTCTCCGAGGCCGTGCGCGGCGAGGGGGGGATCCTGCTGAACGGCGACGAGGAGCGCTTCATGGAGCGCTACGCGCCGACCGTGAAGGACCTCGCGCCGCGTGACCTGATCTCGCGCGCGATCTACCAGGAGATCAAGGAAGGCCGCGGTGCCGGCCCTGCCAAGGACGCGGTCTGGCTCGACGTGCGGCATCTGCCGCGCGAGGTCATCGAGGAGAAGCTTCCCGACGTGACCGAGTTCGCCCGCATCTACCTCAACGTGGAGCCGACGACCGAGCTCGTGCCGATCCAGCCCACCGCGCACTACTCGATGGGTGGCATCCCCACCGACGTCGACGGCTGCGTCGTCCTCGGCGAGGAGGAGACCGTCGTGCCCGGCCTGTACTCGGCCGGCGAGTGCGCCTGCGTGAGCGTCCACGGCGCGAACCGCCTCGGCACGAACTCGCTGCTCGACATCGTCGTGTTCGGGCGCAAGAGCGGAAAGCACATGGCGCGCTTCGCAAGGGACGCCGAGCTCCCCGACCTGCCCGAGCGTCCCGAGGGCCTCGTGCAGGACATGCTCCAGGGCATGCTCGCACGCGAGACCGGCGCGAACGCCGCCGACATCCGCATCGAGATGCAGGACAACATGTTCGACCTCGCGTTCGTGATCCGGACCGAGGACGGGCTTCGCAAGATGCAGGAGATCCTGCGCGGGCTGCAGGAGCGGTTCACGAACGTGTACGTCCAGGACAAGGGCAAGCTCTACAACACCGAGCTGATGGAGGCGGTGGAGCTCGGGTTCCTGCTCGACAACGCCGAGCCGCTCGTGGCCGCCGCCCTCGCGCGGCAGGAGAGCCGAGGCGGCCACTGGCGCGACGACTTCCCCACCCGCGACGACGAGAGCTGGCTGAAGCACTCGCTCGTGTACCGCGAGCCAGACGGCTCGATGCGCCTGGAGTTCAAGCCGGTGAAGCTCGGCACCTACGTCCCGATGGAGAGGAAGTACTGATGGTCACCGACGTGGGCGACGTGCTCGAAAGCTCGGACCGGCGGCGGGCGGGCGCCACGGGCAAGGTCAGCCTCACGCTGAAGATCCGCCGGTACAACCCGGAGCTCCGCGGTGAGGAGTCCTGGTGGGACGAGTTCACGGTGCAGGCCGAGCCGAACGACCGGCTGCTCGATGCGCTGCACCTCGTGAAGTGGTACCAGGACGGCACGCTCGCCCTGCGGCGCTCGTGCGCGCACGCGATCTGCGGCTCGGACGCGATGATGGTGAACGGCAGGAACCGGCTCGCCTGCAAGGTGCTGGTCCGCGACCTCGTGCCCAGGTGCACGGTCGAGCCCATCCGCGGCCTCCCGGTGCTGAAGGACCTCATCGTCGACATGGAGCCGTTCTTCGCGGGCTATCGCTCGGTGCTGCCGTACCTCGTGAACGACGAGGGCGACCCGGACCGCGAGCGGCTCCAGTCGCCCGAGGACCGGCACCGCTACGACGACACGACCAAGTGCATCCTGTGCGCCTGCTGCACGACCTCGTGCCCGATCTTCTGGGGCGACGAGGAGTACGTGGGACCCGCTGCGATCGTGACCGCGCACCGGTTCATCTACGACTCGCGCGACCACGCGAGTGACCAGCGGCTGAAGATCCTCGCCGACAAGACCGGCGTCTTCCGCTGCCGGACGACGTTCAACTGCACCGAGGCCTGCCCTCGCGGCATCGAGGTCACGCGCGCCGTGCAGGACGTCAAGCGCTCGATCCTGTTCGACCGCTTCTAGCCCCCGCCGCCGCCCGTCCGCCCTCGCGAGCGCATGGCGAACGCCCTGTGAGGCTCGGGACCCACGGGCTCGCAGACCGAGCCCGCGAGGCGTACAAGTAGAGTGACGGCAACGGAGACGGAGGTCCAGATGCAGGCGAAGACCGGTGACCACATCGTCGTCGAGTCGGAGACCGTTGGCACCCCCACGCGGCAGGGCGAGGTCCTCGAGGTGATCCAGGGCGAGGTGGGCGTCCGCTACCGCGTGCGGTGGGAGGACGGGCACGAGTCGACGTTCACGCCGAGCGCCGGGAGCGTTCGCGTGATCAAGAAAGCACGCTCGAAGGCGAACTCGAAGCGCTAGTCAGTGCGGGTGGTGGTGGCCCTCGGAGCCCCGACCGGGGCCCCCTCCGGGGACCTGTCAGCAGCCGGGCTGCCCGGCATGGCCGCAGCAGCCCTTGAAGGTCACGATCGACCGCGTCCGGTTCTTGAGCGTCAGCCACACCTTCGTCGCGAACGGGCCGTCGTACTCGCGCCAGTTCGTGAAGAAGCTGCGCGCGCGATACCGCAGTTGCTCGGAGAAGCTCGCCATCACCGCTCCCGATGCTACCCGCGGGCGCGGCGGCCGAACCTATGCGTCCTTGGTGAGCCGGAACTCCTCGGGGAGCAGGTCGTTCTTGCGCCACGGCGGCACGGCTTCGGCGTAGAAGTCGCGCCCCTGGCAGTCGTTCACGACCCACACCGGCAGGTCCTCGACGTCCATCTCGCGGATCGCCTCGGGTCCGAGCTCCTCGAACGCGATGACGTGCTGCGCCCGGATGGCGAGCGCCGCGAGCGCACCGCCGCCGCCGAGCGCGGCCATGTACACGCTCGTGTGCTTCGTGAGCGCCTCGCGGACGGCCGGCCCACGACCCCCCTTGCCGACGATGCCCTTCAGGCCGAGCTCGAGCATCCGTGGCGTGTACTTGTCCATCCGGCTCGCGGTCGTCGGACCCGCCGAGCCGATCACGTTGCCGGGGCGCTCGGGCGTCGGGCCCACGTAGTACACGATCTGGCCGGTGGGGTCGAACGGGAGCTCCTCGCCGGCGTCGAGCATCTCGATGAGGCGCTTGTGCGCGGCGTCGCGCGCCGCGTAGATCGTGCCTGAGACGAGCACGACGTCCCCGGCCTCCAGCTGCTTCACGTCGTCGTCGGACAGCGGGGCGCGGATGCGCTTGCGACCGTCTTCCAGGATCTCGACGGGCATCTCAGATCACCTTCGTTCCGGTCCGGTGGGCGTGGCACTCGATGTTGACCGCGACCGGCAGCGACGCGATGTGCGTGGCCATCATCTCGACGTGGACGGCCAGCACGGTCTGGGTCCCGCCGAGCGACTGGGGCCCGATGCCGAGCGCGTTGCACTTCTCGAACAGGTCGGCCTCGAGCTCGGCGACCCGCGGGTCGGGGTTCGGCTGTCCGACCTTGCGCATCAGCGAGCGCTTGGCGAGCATCGCGCTGTACTCGAAGTTCCCGCCGATCCCCACGCCGATGATCCCGGGGGGGCAGGCGTCGGGGCCGGCCTCTGCGACCACGCGGAGCACGAAGCTCTTCACCCCGTCGATGCCGTCGGAGGGCTTCAGCATGGCGTGACGCCCCTTGTTCTCCGAGCCGCCGCCCTTCGCGTCCACCTGGATGCGGATCTGGTCGCCGGAGACGATCCGCGTGTGCACGAACGCCGGCGTGTTGTCGCCGGTGTTCTTGCGCTCGAACACGGGGTCGCCGACGATCGAGGCCCGCAGGTAGGCGTCCTTGTACCCCTGGCGGACTCCCTCGTCGATGGCGTCGACGAGGTCGGCGCCGGTGACGTGCGCGTCCTGCCCGATGTCGATGAACACGACGGTGGAGCCGGTGTCCTGGCAGTACGGGTACTCGCCCTCCGCGGCGAGCTCCGCGTTGCGGATCAGCAGGTCGAGGATCTGACGGCCGACGGGCGACTCTTCCTTCTCGCGCGCGCGTTTCACGGCCGCCACCATGTCCTCGGGGACCTTGTAGTTGATCTCCATGCAGAGGTCACGAACGGTGCGGGTGACCTCCGCGGCGTCGATCTCGCGTACCTCGCCCATGAGTGGCGCTCCTGTCGACGGGGGTGCGTCCCAATGGTATCGCCGCCTGCTTCCTCCCGTCCGGTCGCCGTGAGAGACTCCCCGCGCATGCCGCCCGAGATCTGGTCGACCTCCCGCCCGAGCCCACTGCGCCTCTGGGGATTCGCGTCCGTCGCGCTCGGAGCGCTCCTCGCCGGCCTCGGCGCCGTCCGGGACTGGGCCGTGGTCGGCTTCCCCGGCGACGTGAACGGGCAGCTCGACGTCCCCATCAAGGGCACCGACGTCTGGGAAGGCAAGGTCGTCCTTGCCGCCGCCGCCCTGGCGCTGATCGTCCTGATCGCGATGCGCCTGACCCGCTCCTCCCGCGCCCGCCGAACCGGCGCCCTCGCGATCGTGACCCTCGGCGCCCTGGCCCTCGCCCTCGCCCTGTCGGTGGCGATCCGCCCCACCACCCGTTTCGGCGGCACCCAAGGCCTCGACGAGCTCGCCGCCAACCTCGCCCAACAACTCGACCAAGACGAAGCCGCCATCAGAGCCCAGCTCGCCCAACAGTTCGGCAACAACCTCCGAGTCGACCTCAGCCCCGGACTTTGGTTGACCACAGCTGGAGGCATCCTGACGGCGCTAGGCGGAGCCCTGAGCCAAGCCTGGGCCCGCCGGGCAGCCGGGGGCTATGAGGCGAGCGAAGCGAGCCGAATGAGCGAAGCGCCCCCCGGAGGCCCGGCGGACCCAGGCGGCGCCCCGTCGGACCCAGGCGCCCCCCCGGTCTAGACGGAGCCGAGGTCCGCGCACTTCGCGCGGATGCCCTCGGCAGCCGAGCGCAGCGCCGCGAGCTCGTCCTCGATGAGGTCCAGCTCGACGATTTCGGAGACCCCGGCGCGAGACAGCCGAGCGGGCACGCCGACGTACACGTCCGAGATGCCGTACTGGCCGGTCACCCACGCCGACACCGGGAGCACGTCGCCGCGGTCGGTCGCGATCGCCTCGACCATCTTCGTGGCCGAGGCCGAGGGCGCGTAGTACGCGCTCCCCTTCTTCAGCAGCGCCACGATCTCGGCGCCGGCGTCGCGCGTCCGCGCGAACAGGCGCTCCAGCGTCGCCTCGTCCACGAGCTCGGCGAGCGGCCTGCCGCCGACGGTCGCCTGGCGCGGGAGCGGCACCATCGCCTCGCCGTGGGAGCCGAGCGTCATCGCCTCGACCTGCAGGGGCGACACGCCGAGCTCCTCGGCGATGAAGTACCTCAGGCGCGCCGAGTCCAGGACCCCGGCCATCCCCATCACGCGCTCCCTCGGGAAGCCGGAGACCTCCGAGGCGAGGAAGGTCATCTCGTCGAGCGGGTTCGTGACCACGATGATGATGGCGTCGGGCGAGCCGGGCACGACCTGCTCGACGACGCTCCGCACGATGCCGGCGTTCTTGTCGAGCAGGTCCATCCGGCTCATGCCCGGCTGGCGAGGGAAGCCGGCGGTGATCACGACGACGTCGGAGCCCGCGGTGTCGGCGTAGTCGTTCGTGCCGACGATGGTGGGCTCGAAGCCGACGACCGGGCTCGACTCCTTCATGTCCAGGGCGAGACCCTGGGGCAGGTCCTCGATGATGTCGATGAGGACGACCTCCCCGAGACCTTGCTGCACGAGCCGCATGGCCGTGCTCTGGCCTACGAACCCGCTTCCGACGACCGTGATCCGCATGGCACCTCCTTGAACGCATCCATCCTATCGACGCAGGTCGCCCGTTGACCCGACCGGGGGCGGCGGAAGGCGCTTGCGGCCTCGACGACCTCGGGTCCGACGTCGCCGCCCGGCGCGAGCGTGACCTCGTGCGGCGCCGACGGTCCCGCGGGTCGCGGAGAACCGCCGCGGGGTTCCGCGGTAGGCTCACGGTCACCGTCCATCGTGGGTGATGGGCGATCGAGCGACAAGGCGGCAGCGAGTGAACGAGAAGGGCCTGCGCGAGGTCGTCGCCGCGGCGACGAGCATCTCGGATATCGACGGCGACCACGGGCAGCTGTGGTACGTCGGCTACGACATCCACGACCTGGCCGCGAACGCCACGTACGAGGAGGTCGTCTACCTCCTGCACAACCTGCGACTGCCCACCCGGACCGAGCTCGACGAGGTGACGGAGTTCCTCATCGAGGAGCGCGAGGTCTCGCGCTTCCTGCGGGACGTCATGCCGACCCTCGCGCAACAGACCTCGCCGATGTCCATGCTCCGCACGAGCGTGTCGGCGGCCTCGGCCTACGACCCGGACGGATGGGACAACTCGGCCGAGGCGAACCAGCGCAAGGCGCTCCGGCTCGTGGCCAAGACCCCCACGCTCCTCGCGATGTACCACCGCATGCGGACCGGGCAGGAGATCGTGCTGCCGAACCCGAAGCTCCCGCACGCGGGCAACTTCCTCGCGATGCTGCTCGGCGAGGAGCCCTCGCCCGAGGACGCGGACGTGCTCGACGCCACGTTCACGCTCTACGCCGACCACACGATGAACGCCTCGACGTTCACCGCCCGGATCATCGCCTCGACGCTCGCCGACCTGTTCTCGGCGATCACCGGCGCGATCGCGGCGCTGAAGGGGCCGCTCCACGGCGGTGCGAACGAAGAGGCGATGAAGATGCTCGAGGAGGTCGGATCGCCGGAGCGGGCCGAGGCCTACGTGGCGGACCGGCTCGAGCGCAAGCAGAAGATCATGGGGTTCGGGCACGCCGTCTACAAGACGACGGACCCGCGCGCCACGGTGTTGAAGAAGCTCTCACGCGAGGTCGGCGAGCGGCACGGCGACACGAGCTGGTACGAGACCTCCGAGGCGATCGAGCGCGCCGTCACCAAGCTGAAGGGCCTGCATCCGAACGTCGACTTCTACGCCGCGAGCGTGTACCACGTGCTCGGCATCCCGACCGACCTCATGACGCCGATCTTCGCGATCGCGCGGATGGCCGGCTGGACGGCGCACGTCCGCGAGCAGTACGCGGACAACCGCGTGATCCGTCCCGGCTCCGAGTACGTCGGACCCCGGCACCAGCGCTACGTGCCGGTCGAGCAGCGCGGCTAGAGCGCCGGGGGCGGCGGGCTCGCCGGGAACGGCGGAGGAGGCGGCACCGCGCCGCCACCGGCCGAGCGCCCGCCGGACGAGGCTGCGTCCCACGCCCGGTTCAGGTGCTCCTGCAGGTAGATGCAGTTCGCGATCGAGAACACGAACATGATCACGATCACGAGGGCGGGCTCGATCGTCTGCTGCACCCCCACACGCGACTCCAGCGCCTGGACGTGCTTCGCCGTGTTCCACATCGCGATGAACGGCGGGACGATGATGAGCCAGCCGAAGATCATCGCCATGAGGGAGCGCGTCGGGCTGATCGTCTCGTCGCGCTCGGCGCGCCGGAGCTCGTCGTTGATCTTGTAGTACCAGACGAAGAAGTAGATCCCGATCGTGATGAAGCTCAGCCCGAGGACACCGAGCGGGCTCCGCTTCAGGTACTGCTGCCCTTCGATCGTGACCGTCTCGGCCATGCTTCCTCCTCCTGCTGAGCGTCGCGCTAGTCTAGACCTCGGCCGGGCGCGGAAGGAGACCTGCGCCGTCCACGACGGTCCGGACCGCCTCCTCGTGCCCCATGCCCATCACGTGCACCCCTGCGATACCCGGGACCTCGCGCAGCCGGCGGACGACCTCGACCGCCTGGCGAGCGCCCTCGACCGGCGCCTGCGGTCCCGCCTGCTCGAGCGCGAGGATCAGCGCCTCGGGCACGCTGACGCCGGGGACCCTCTCGTTCAGGAAACGGGCCTGCTTCGCGCTGCGGAGCGGCGCGACGCCGATGATCACCGCCGCGCGCTCGAGGATGCCTCGGTCGCGCGCGAGGTCGACCCACGCTGTGAGCGCATCGACGTCGTACACGATCTGCGTCATCACGAACCCCGCGCCGGCGTCGAGCTTGCCCTCCAGGCGCGCGGGGTCGTAGTTGGGTGCGAGCGGCACGTCGGCGACGCCGATGAAGAACCGCGGCGGGTCGTCGACCCCGGCGCCCGAGAGAAGGCGCCCTTCCGCGCGCAGGCCGGCCGCCAGTCCCACCAGTTCCTCCACCGTGAGGTCGTTCACCGCGGCCGCCTCGGGGTGGTCCCCGACCGCCACCGGGTCGCCGGTCAGGCAGAACAGGTTCCGCGCCCCGAGCGCCCAGCCCCCGAGCAGGTCGGCCGTCAGTCCGAGCCGGTTCCGGTCTCGGCACGTGAGCTGCATCGTCGGCTCGATGCCGGCCGCCGCGACGAGCGCGACGCCGGCCACCGGCGACATGTGGGCCGACGCGGTCGGGTTGTCCGTGACGTTCACGGCATCCGCGTAGCCGACGAGCTGCCGCGCCTGCGCGGAGACGACCTCGCCGTCCGCCGAGCGCGGCGGGACGACCTCGGCCGTGACGCAGAAGGTCCCGGAGCCGACGAGCCGCTCCAGACGGCTCTCGGCCGTCACCGCTGCGCTGCCTGCCTCTCGGCGGCGGTCACGGTGTTCACGAGCAGCATCGCGACGGTCATCGGCCCGACGCCGCCGGGAACCGGCGTGATCGCACCCGCGACCTCCTTGACGCCCTCGAAGTGCACGTCCCCGACGAGGCCGCCGCCCGGCGCTCGGTTGGTTCCCACGTCGATGACGGTCGCGCCCGGCTTGACCATGTCGGCGGTGATCATCTCGGCCTTGCCCGCAGCGGCCACGATGATGTCCGCCCGGCTCGTGTGGCTCGCGATGTCACGTGTCTTCGTGTGGCAGATCGTCACGGTGGCGTTCGCCCGATCGTGCCGCTGCGCGAGCATGATCGCGAGCGGCATCCCGACCAGGTCGCCGCGGCCGACGACGCACACGTCGGCGCCCGCGATCGGGGTCTCGGAGCGGACCAGGAGCTCGACGATCCCGAACGGCGTGGCCGGTAGGAACACGGGATGCCCGCGCGACAGGAACCCCACGTTCGTCGGGTTCAGGCCGTCGACGTCCTTCGCGGGATCGATCGCCTGCTGGACGGCGAACTCGGAGACGTGGTCCGGGACCGGGAGCTGGACGATGATCCCGCTGATGCGCGGGTCCTTGTTCAACCGCTCGATCTCGGCGAGGACCTCTTCCTCGGGTACGTCGGCCGGCAGGTCGACGCGCTCGGAGTAGATGCCCGCCTCCGCGCACGCCTTCTGCTTCATCCCGACGTAGATCGCGGACGCGGGGTGCTCGCCGACGAGGATCGCCGCGAGTCCCGGCTGCGCCCCCTGCTCGGCGAGCGCTTTGGCACGGACGGCAACCTCGGTGCGGACCTGCGCCGCGATCGCCTTGCCGTCGATGATCTTGGCTGTCATGAGCGGAATCCTATCCCTCGGGGTCGGCGCGGAGCCGACCGAAGGTCAGTGCCGGAAGTGCCGCCGACCGGTGACGACGACCGCCATGCCGCGGGACTCGGCGACCGCGAGAACGTCACCGTCGCGGATCGAGCCGCCCGGGTGGATGACCGCCGTCACGCCCGCGTCCGCGGCGACCTCGACCGCGTCGGGGAACGGGAAGAAGGCGTCGCTCGCCATCACCGCGCCCTTCGCCCGGTCGCCCGCCTTGCGCACCGCGAGGAACGAGGAGTCCACGCGCGACATCTGCCCGGCGCCGACCCCGACCGTCGCGAAATCCCTCGCGAACACGATCGAGTTCGACTTCACGCGCATCGCCACCGTCCAGGCGAACAGGAGGTCGCGCCACTCGTCCTCGCTCGGCTCGCGCTCGGAGACGACGTGCATGTCCTCGCGACGCTCCGACACCCGGTCGCGATCCTGCACGAGCGCGCCGCCCGGCAGCGGCCGGACGTCGAACCCACCGCCCGTCGGGAGCGGCGCGCGCACGACCCGCAGGCTCTTGCGCTCGCGGAACGCGCCGAGCGCGCCCTCGGTGAAGGCCGGCGCGACGACGACCTCGGTGAAGACCTCGGCCATCGCGCGGGCCGCGTCCTCGTCGGCCTCGCGGTTGAACGCCACGATGCCGCCGAACGCCGAGATAGTGTCGGACTCGAACGCTCGTCCGTAGGCATCGGCCAGGGAGCCGCCGACCGCTGCGCCGCACGGGTTGTTGTGCTTCACGATGACGGCCGCCGGCTCGTCGAACGCTGCGGCGAGCGAGTACGCCGCGTCGAGGTCGAGCCAGTTGTTGAACGACATCTCCTTACCCTCGACGACGACCTCGGCACCGCCGAGCGGGCCGGGGCCGGCCGCCTCGGCGTAGAGCGCGCCGCGCTGGTGCGGGTTCTCGCCGTAGCGCAACTCGGCGATCTTCTCGTACGCGAGGCCGACGAACGCCGGGAGCCCCTCGCCCTCGGCTGCGAACCAGCCGGCGACCGCGGCGTCGTAGGCGGCGGTGTGCGCGAAGGCCTCGGCGGCGAGGATGCGACGGAGCTCGCGCGTGAGCCCGCCCTCCCGGCGGATCTCCTGCAGCACGTCGTCGTAGCGAGCGGGGCTCACGACCACGCCGACCGACTCGAAGTTCTTCGCCGCGGCGCGGACCATCGTCGGCCCGCCGACGTCGATCTTCTCGACGACGTCCTGCGGCCCGGCGCCGCTCGCGACGGTCTCGCGGAACGGGTACAGGTTCACGACCACGAGCTCGAAGGGCTCGATGCCGTGCTCGGCGAGCTGGGCGTCGTGCTCGGGCTTGCGGCGGTCGGCCAGGATGCCGGCGTGCACCTTCGGGTGCAGGGTCTTGACGCGGCCGTCGAGCATCTCGGGGAAGCCGGTGACCTCCTCGACCGGCGTGACGGCGATGCCGGCCTCGCGCAGGGTCTTGGCCGTGCCGCCCGAGGACACGAGCGTCACCCCCTGCTCGACGAGGGCTCCGGCGAGCTCCACCACTCCGGCTTTGTCGTAGACCGCCAGCAGCGCCCGGCGGACAGGACGGACGTCGCTCATCCTTGTTCCTCCTCTTCCAGGACGTGCACGACACGTCCCTTCACCTTCAGCCGGCCCTCGACGAGGGCGCGGACCGCCGCGGGGAAGATCCGATGCTCGAGCTCGTGCACGCGCGGAAGGAGCGCGTCCAGGTCGTCGTCCGCCAGGACCGGCACCGTGCCCTGCGCGACGATCGGCCCGTGGTCGACCTCCTCGTCCACGAGGTGCACGGTGACGCCGGTGACCTTCACGCCCCACTCGAGGGCGTCGGCGACCGAGCGCATGCCGGGGAACGCCGGCAGGAGCGCAGGGTGCAGGTTCACGATGCGCTCGGGGAAGGCCGCGATGAGCTCTGGGCCGACGATCCGCATGTAGCCGGCGAGCGCGAGGCAGTCGATCCCCTTGCCCTCGAGCAGCTCTCGGAGCGCGCGGTCGTGAGCGGCGCGGTCGGGGTAGTCGCTCGGGCGAAGGACGGCCGTCTCGATGCCGCGACCGCGGGCCCGCTCGAGCGCCATCGCGTCGGGCCGGTCCGAGGCGACGAGCGCGATGTGCGGCGCGACCATCGGATCGTCCATCAGGGCCTGGAGGTTCGTTCCCGTGCCGGATGCGAGCACCGCGAGCCGAGCGTTCACGTCGCCCCACGCTAGGCAGTGACCAGGGGCCCGTCAAACGCGACCCGGCCAAGCCAGGCGTTAGGCTTGGGACGTGCCGTCGGACGAGCGGAGCACCCGGAGCGCCGAGCGCTGCGATCAGCACCCGACCCGGTCCTCGGTCGCGCGGTGCGAGGGTTGCGGCAGGGCGCTCTGCCTTCCGTGCGCGGTCCCGGTGCGCGGTCGCGTCCTCGGCGTCGAGTGCCTGCCCGAGCCCCTCGGCAGGCCGGGCGGCGAGCCGGTCCGCCGAGCACGCCCCCTGCCGACCACGAACGCGCTCGTGGGAGCGGCGTTCACGATCGCGCTCCTCGGGACCGCGATGCCGTGGAGCCGGTTCGGGCTCGGCTCAGGCCTGTTCGGAGCCTGGGGGCGCTCACCCCGGTGGGCGCTGCTCGCGACCGTCGCGGCACTGCTCGGCGGCGCCCTGTGGGTCGTGCGCCGGCTCCTGTGGCTCGGGGTGGACGGCCGCGTCGACCTCGCGCTCGCGGCGCTCGGTGGTCTCGTGGCGCTCGGGGCCGCCCTCGCGATCTGGCATCCGCCGCCGTTCACGCGACCGTGGCTCGGCCCGTGGGTGGCCCTCATCGGCGGGATCGTCGCGTCGGTCGGGGCGATCGGCGGCCGTCGGCGCCCCGAGGAACGAGCCCGCGCTATTTGACTCGGCCAGAGGCACGGGCTTGAATGACGCCTGATTCCACGTGCTTGCCCCAACCGGGCTCGCGAAAGGAGAAGGGATGGCGCAGCAGGGTCCCAGCTTCGACATGTCCAAGGTTGGTTCCGCGGACAAGATCATCCTCGGTGCGGCCGGGGCGTACTTCATCTGGATCTTCCTTCCCTTCTGGTACAGCTGCTGCTCACTGCTCGGCGCGAGCATCCCGGGCGGCAGCTTCAGCGGCTTCCGCGGGGTGTTGATCATCTCGTGGATCCTCGCGATCGTGGCCGTTGCCGAGATCGTGGTCACTAAGATCATGGGGAACGAGATCAAGCTCCCCATGAAGCGCGGTCAGGTGCACCTCGGCGTCGCCGGGGCCGCCCTGCTCTTCACGCTCCTCGGGATCGTGGCCAAGAGCACGGGCCTCACCATCTCCTGGGGCATCTTCGTGGGTGTGATCCTGGCCGGCGTGTGGACCTACGGGGCGTACATGCTGTACAGCCAGCCGGAGGCCGCCGCCTAGGCAGCGAACGGTCCGTCCCGAAGGCCCGGCCGCTTCGCGGTCGGGCCTTCGGCGTTCCCGGGCTCAGGCGCCTCCACGACCACCCGAGCGCGCCCGACCCGGGGGTACGATGAGCGCGCGACCATGAAGGCCTGCCCCTACTGCGCCGAGCAGATCCAGGACGAGGCGATCAAGTGCCGGTTCTGCGGCAGCATGCTGATCGCCGAGAGCCCGACCCTCGGTGCCGTCCCGCCGGGCTCGCCCGGCTCCTCCCCCGCGTGGACCGCGACGAACGAGGCGCTCCAGTTCAGCCACTCCGGGCAGCGCTATCTGCTCGGATACGGGACGGACTTCTTCGGCATCTGGGACCGGCTGCAACCCGGAGCGCCCCTGCGACGCTTCCCCCGCACCGACGACGGATGGCAGAGCGCGTGGGCCGAGTACGTCGGCATGGAGCCCTACCGCGCCGAGGTCGGCATCGGCGGCGGGCCCTCGCCGGCGACGCCCGCGGCCGCGTGGCAGCAGGGATCCTCGTGGCAGCAGGGATCGACCTGGGACCGCCCGGCGCCCGCTCGGACCGTGAACGGCGCCTGGTGGCTCCTGCCCATCCTGCTCGGCTGGATCGGGGGCCTGGTCGCCTGGCTCGTGAACAAGGACGTCGACCCCAAGACGGCCCGCGCGATGCTCATCACGGGCATCGTCATCAGCGTCGTCGGGATCCTGCTCCTCGCGACCCTCACGGCCGGGGCATTCGGTACCGGGTCGTGAACGCGGCGCCGGCGGCCCCGCCGGCGACCCCCCACCCGAGCGCGAGCAGCCCCCCCGAGAGCAGCCCCGGCCCGATCCGCACGCTCCCGGCCGCCCGCACCACGCCGTCGAGCGCGAGCGAGCCCGAGGCCCCC
>CAYUSA010000063.1:0-16520 GCA_964447335.1 uncultured Actinomycetes bacterium | reverse complement strand
ACACGTACGGCAGCGGTGACTGCTTCGCGGCGGGGCTCGCGCACGCGCTCGCCCGCGACCTGGCCGTCCCCGAGGCGCTCGGTTTCGCGGCGCGCTGCGGCGCGTGGTGCGTCGCCGGTCGCGGGCCGTACGGCCGCGTGCTCACCGCCGCCGAGGTGCCCGGCTAGGTATCGCCTCCGCGGACGGCTACTCGGCGGGCCCGTCGGACGCTCGGGTCGGCGCCGAGCCCATCGCGTGGTACCCGCCGTCGACATGCACGAGCTCTCCGGTGATGCCCCGCGCGAGGTCCGAGAGCAGGAACACGACCGTGTCGGCGACCGGCCGCGGGTCCGACGTGTCCCACCCGAGCGGCGCCCGCTCGTCCCAACCGTCCGCGAGCTCCTGGAAGCCGGGGATGCTCTTGCCGGCGATCGTGCGGAGCGGCCCGGCCGAGAGCGTGTTCACGCGGATGCCGTGCGGCCCGAGGTCCCTCGCGAGGTACCGGGTGATCGACTCGAGGCTCGCCTTCGCGACCCCCATCCAGTCGTAGATGGGCCAGGCGACGCGGGCGTCGAAGTCGAGCGAGACGATCGCGCCGCCGTGCTCACGCATGTGCGGCAGCATGCCGACGGCCAGCGTCTTCAGGCTGAAGGCGCTCACCTGCACCGCCGTCGCGACGCTCTCCCAGGGAGTGGTGAGGAAGTTGCCGCCGAGCGCGTCCTGCGGCGCGAACGCGATCGCGTGCAGGAAGCCGTCGAGCCGGCCCCACCGCGTCCCGATCTCCTCGGCCACCGCCAGCACGTGGTCCAGGTTCGTGGCGTCCATCTCGAGGACGTCGGGCGGCCGCGGCAGCCGCGCCGCGACCTTCTCGGTGAGGCCCATCGCGCGGCCGAACGACGTGAGGACGATCTCGGCGCCCTGCTCCTGTGCGGCCTCGGCGGCGGCGAACGCGATGCTCTCGCGCGTCAGCACCCCGGTGATCAGCAGCTTCTTGCCTTCGAGCAGCATCGATCCTCCTCGTCCGTTCGCAGCATGCTAGCCCCTCGGCAGGCGGCGGAGCCCGAGCCCACCGCGTCTGGTTCAATCTCGCCATGGATCTCGCCTCCGTGGCCAAGACGGACATCCACCGCCACCTCGAGGGCGCCATGCGCCTGCAGACGATCATCGACCTGTACGCGGAGGCGGGCGAACCGCTCCCTGAGCAGACGCCTGAGGAGCTCGCGCCCCGCGCGCAGGTGCGGACGCCGATGTCGAGCCTCGACGACGTCCTGCAGGTGCTGCGGCTCGTGCAGGGCTCGTTCCGCAGCTATGAGGCGGTCGAGCGGATCGCCGAGGAGGCCGTCGAGGATCTCGCGCTCGACAACGTGCGCCTGGCCGAGCTGCGGTTCTCCCCGGAGTTCTTCTTCGGCCCGGCCGAACTCGACTGGGACCGCGCGATGGACTCGGTCGTGGCGGGCGTCACACGCGCGGCCGAGCGCCACGATGTCGCCGTCGGGCTGATGGCGATCTTCTCGCGCGACTTCGGCATCGCGTCCGGGGAGCGCACGGTGGCGTTCGCACTCCGGCATCGTGAGCGCCTCGTCGGATTCGACATCGCGGGCGACGAGCCCCCGTATCCGCCGACCCTGTACCGCGAGCTCGTGGCGCCGCTGCACGAGGCCGGCATCTCGCTCACCGCGCACTACGGCGAGAACGGACCGCCCGAGTACCCGCGCGACGCCATCCTCGAGCTCGGCGTGCGGCGGCTCGCGCACGGCGTCTCGGCCGCCCTGGATCCGGAGGTGACCGCGCTCGCGAGAGACCGCGGCATCGCGTTCGACATGTGTCCGACGTCCAACGTCCTCACGAACGCGGTGCCCTCGATGGCCGAGCACCCCGCCCTTCGGCTGCTGCGCGAGGGAAACCGGGTCACCCTCAACAGCGACGACCCGGGCCTGTTCGGCATCGACCTCACGCACGAGTACCGGGTGGCGCGCGAGGAACTCGGCTTCACCGATGCGGACCTGGCTCAGGCGACCCGCAACGGGATCGAGGCGAGCTTCCTGCCGCAGGGCGTGAAGGACGACGTGCGGCGGCGGCACTTCGGCTGGCTCGACGCGGCATCGTGAGGCCGGGCGGCGGGGTTGTGCCCCGATAGAATCGCGGTCTCCTGCCCGATGAAGGGACCGTGACCCCGAGCACCGACACGACCGACGCCGCGCGAGCCCGCGCCCTCGCGGACGGCTTCTGGGACGAGCTCATCGAAGACGCGCCGCTCCTGGCCACGGTGAGCGGGGACGAGCGTTTCGACGACCGTCTCCCCGATCCGAGCCCCGCCGGCCGCGCGCGCAGGGAAGCCCGCTCCCGCGATGCGCTCCGCGAGCTCGCGACGATCGACCGGAGCGTGCTCGACCTGGACCTCCGCACCACGCTCGACGTGCTCGAGTCCGTCGTCTCGCGTCAGATCGCCGAGATCGAGCACCGGGTCGACCGCCTGGAGGTGGTCTCGCACCTGTGGGGGCCGGGGCAGCTGCTCGCGGAGATCGGCTCGTTCCAGCGCGCGAACACGCCCGAGCGGCTCGAGCGGCTCGTCGCGCGCCTCGCCGCGACCCCGGCCTTCTACGAGGCCTCCGCCGAGGTCGCGCGCGAGGGCGTGGCCGCCGGCGTGACGGCCCCACGGGTCGTGGTGGAGCGGACCATCGCGCAGATCGAACGGCTCCTGGAGGCACCGCCGGAGGACTCCCCCGCGCTCATGCCGGTCCCGGCGGCCGACGCGCAGGGGCGCGAGCGCGTCGCCGCGGCGATCGTGGGGACCGTCGCGCCGGCGCTCGGCAGGTATCTCGAGGCGCTGCGCACGTACCTCCCGTCCGCGACCGAGACGATCGGCCTGTCCGCGCTGCCCGACGGCGACGCGATCTACGCGACGCAGATCCTCGCCTTCACCACGCTGCCGCTCGAGGCGCGCGAGGTGCACGAGCTCGGCCTCGCCGACCTGGAGAAGATCCAGGACGAGCGCCGGCACGCCGCCGAGGCGATGGGTCACCCGGACGCCCGCACAGCGGTGGCCGAGCTCGACGCGAGCGGCCGCAACACCGCGGCCTCGCGGGAGGCGCTCGTCGCGCTCGCCGAGGCGCAGGTGGCGAAGAGCTGGGATGCCGCGCCCGCGTACTTCGGCACGATGCCGAGCGACAACTGCGAGGTCCGCGCGGTCGAGCCCTTCCGCGAGAAGGACATGCCGTTCGCCTTCTACAACCCACCGACCGCCGACGGCACGCGCCGGGGCGTCTACTACGTGAACGCCGGCGACCTGCAGCACAAGCCGCTGCACCACCTCGCGACCACCACGTATCACGAGGCGAACCCGGGGCACCACTTCCAGATCACGCTCGAACAGGAGATCGGCGAGCGTCCGGCTCTCCGTCGGTTCGGCGGCCTCCTCGGCGGTGCGTCCTTCTGCGAGGGCTGGGGCCTGTACAGCGAGCGCCTCGCGGACGAGATGCGCCTGTTCGAGGGCGAGGCCGAGCGCCTCGGCATGCTCGACGCCCAGGCGATGCGCGCCGCGCGCCTCGTCGTCGACACGGGGATCCACGCGTTCGGATGGAGCCGCGACCGGGCCGTCGCCCTGCTCGAGGAGGCCGGCGTGCCGCACGTCGACGCCGTGATCGAGACGGACCGCTACATCACGATGCCCGGCCAGGCACTGTCGTACAAGATCGGGCAGTTCGAGATCGAGCGCCAGCGGGTCAAGGCCGAGCGCCGCGAGGGCGCCGCCTTCTCGCTACGGGACTTCCACGACCGCCTGCTCGCGCTCGGCACGCTCCCGCTCCCGGCCCTGCGCCGCGAGCTCGCGCTCTGAGCCCACCGTCGACCGGGGCCTTCGGCCCCCGCGGGGCAGGGTCAAGTGCCCTCGACCTGCCGTACCGATGGTCCCCGGAGCGGGGGACCATGTGTCCCATGCTGCATCGAGGCGCACCTGACAACGTGGAGGCATGGAGACCGACCGACCGCTCGTCGGCGTGCCTCGGGTGACCTTCTCCGGGGAGACCGGAGGCGCCCTCGTCCTTACCGCGAAGACCGTGATCGGCGGGGTCATCGACGAGCTCTCCAAGCTACCCGCGAAGGAGGTGGCAGGCGTATGACGCTCACAGAATCGCGTGAGCGGGAGCTCGAGCATGAATGGGTCCGCGCCCTACGTACGGGGATCGGACCGGTGCCGGTACCCCACCGTGGGGCCGAGCTGCTCGAGCATCCGCTCTTGAACAAGGACGGGGCCTTCACCGAGAAGGAGCGCGATCAGTTCCGGCTCCACGGACTGCTCCCGATGCGCGTGTTCTCGATCGAGGAGCAGGTCGCGCTCGAGGTCGAGAAGATCCGCCGCAAGGAGGACGACCTCGAGAAGTTCATCGGGCTCGCGGCCCTGCAGGACCGCAACGAGACCCTGTTCTACCGGGTGCTCATCGAGAACCTCGAGGAGTTCCTGCCGATCGTCTACACGCCCGTCGTGGGACGTGCGTGCCAGGAGTACAGCCACATCTTGCGTCGCCCGCGCGGGCTCTGGCTGACGCCGGATGACGTCGACCACATCCCCGAGCTGCTCGCGAACGCGCGGCACGAGGACGTCCGGCTGATCGTGGTGACCGACAACGAGCGGATCTTGGGTCTGGGAGACCAGGGCGCCGGTGGCATGGGCATCCCCGTCGGGAAGCTCTCGCTCTACACGGCCGGCGCCGGCATCTACCCGGCCCTCACACTGCCCGTGTCGCTCGATGTCGGCACCGACAACGAGACGCTGCTTGCCGACCCGTACTACGTCGGCTACCGGCACCCGCGCCTGCGCGGTCCCGAGTACGACCGCTTCATCGAGGCGTTCGTCGAGGCCGTGCTCGAGGTCTTCCCCCACGCGCTCCTGCAGTGGGAGGACTTCAAGCAGCACAACGCGATCCGGCTGCTCGACGAGTACCGCCACCGCATCACGAGCTTCAACGACGACATCCAGGGGACGGCCGCGGTCGTCATGGGCGGGATCTACTCGGCCCTGCGGATCCTGGAGGAGCCCCTCGGGGACCAGCGGCTCGTGTTCCTGGGGGCCGGCGCTGCCGGGATCGGCATCGCCCGCCTCGTTCGGGCCCAGATGGTCAAGGAGGGCGTGTCCGGCGAGCAGATCAAGCGGGCCATCGTGCAGCTCGACTCGCGCGGGCTCACGTACCTCGGCCGGGAGCCCCTGGACGAGGACAAGGAAGAGCTCGCCCTCACCCCCGAGGCCATGCAGACCTACGGCTTCGAGGCCGGCAAGAACTACGACCTCGAGGAGGTCATCACGCACGTGCGGCCGACGTTCCTCATCGGAACGAGCGGCACGCCGGGCACCTTCACCGAGAAGGCGATCCGGGAGATGGGGGCGCACGCCCGCATCCCGGTGATCATGCCGCTGTCGAACCCGACCTCGAAGACCGAGGCCCAGCCGGCGGACATCATAGAGTGGACGAAGGGCCGGGCGATCGTCTCGACCGGCAGCCCGTTCCCGCCGGTGGTCCGCGGCGAGCGCACCCACGTGATCGGGCAAGCGAACAACGCGTTCGTCTTCCCGGGCATCGGGCTCGGCGCGGTGGTGGCGGAGGCGCGCGAGGTGACCGACGAGATGTTCCTCGTCGCCGCCGAGGCCCTCGCCCACGCGGTGACCGAAGACCGGCTCGAGATCGGAGCGCTGTACCCGAACCAGTCCGAGCTGCGAACGGTCTCGCACGCCGTGGCGATCGCCGTCGCGACGTGCGCTCGGGACTGCGGCGTGGGCCGGCACTTCGCCGAGGACGAGATCGAGCACGCCGTCGACTCGATGGTGTGGCGCCCCGACTACGTCCCCTACGAGCCGATCCCCTGGGACTGACCGGCTCGTTGGACCGACCGAGAGGCCCCGCCCCCGCGGCGGGGCCTCTTCGCGTGGCGTTCCGGGTCGCGCGTCGAACCCGTCGTCCGACCGTTTGACGCCGGGCCGGGATTCCGCGACGCTCGGGCCGTACCCGCGCCTCAGGAGGACCACACGATGCCGAGCACCGTCGACCGCACCCGGCTGTCCGAGCTCATGGCGCGCGAGGAAGCGCGCTTCGTGCAGACCCACCCTCGCTCGGGCGAGCTGTTCGAGCGCGGCAAGGGCTCGCTCCTCGCCGGCGTCCCGATGCCGTGGATGAGCGAGTGGGCCGGCCCGTACCCGGTCTTCGTCAAGGAGGCGAAGGGCGCCCGCTTCGTCGACGTCGACGGGCACGAGTACGTCGACTTCTGCCTCGGCGATACCGGCGGCATGACCGGCCACGCGCCCGAGGCCGCGGTGAAGGCCATCGCCGCGCAGGCCGCGAAGGGCATCACCCTCATGCTGCCGTCCGAGGACTCGATCTGGGTCGGTGAGGAGATGGCGCGCCGCTTCGGCCTGCCCTACTGGCAGTTCTGCCTGACCGCGACCGACGCGAACCGCTTCACGATCCGCCTGGCTCGCGCGATCACCGGCCGGTCGAAGGTGCTCACCTACAGCTGGTGCTACCACGGCTCGGTCGACGAGACGATCGCGATCTCCGACGGCGGCAGGACGGTGGCCAGGCCGGGGAACATCGGCGCGCCCGTCCCGCCCGAGCTCACGACACGCTCGGTCGAGTGGAACGACGTCGACGCGCTCGAGGCGGCGCTCGCGCACGGCGACGTCGCGTGCGTGCTCGCCGAGCCGGCGCTCACGAACATCGGCATCGTGCTCCCGGACCCCGGCTACCACGACGCGCTGCGCGAGCTCACCCGGAAGTACGGCACGTACCTCGTGATCGACGAGACCCACACGATCTGCGCCGGTCCCGGCGGCGCGACGAAGGCGTGGGGCCTGCAGCCCGACTTCCTCACGATCGGCAAGCCGCTCGCGAGCGGCGTGCCGGCCGCCTGCTACGGGATGAGCGAGGAGGTCGCGCAGCGGATCCAGGGATTCATGGAGTCGCTCCCCTCGACGGACGTCGGCGGGGTCGGCGGGACGCTCTCGGGCAACGCCCTGTCTCTCGCGGCGATGCGGGCGACGCTCGAGGAGGTCCTCACCGACGAGGCGTTCGAGCGCATGATCGCGCTCGGCGAGCGGTGGGCGGACGGCGTGAAGGGCGCGATCGAGGACCACGACCTCCCGTGGACGATCCAGCGTCTCGGCTGCCGCGCCGAGTACTGGTTCGTGCAGGAGCCGCCCCGCAACGGCGGGCAGGCCGCCGCGAACGACGACCACGAGCTCGCGCAGTTCACGCACCTGTACGCGCTGAACCGCGGCATCCTGTTGACGCCGTTCCACAACATGGCGCTCATGTCGCCGGCGACGAGCGACGCCGACGTCGACGCGCACACGAAGGTGTTCGACGAGATGGCGGGAGAGCTCACGGCGTGACGAGGGTTCGCCTCTCGCACGTCATGATCGACGCGCGCGACCCGGATGCCCTCGCGACCTTCTGGACCGGGCTGCTGGACACCGAGGTCGAGACGCGGGTCGACGACGGGCGATTCGTGTTCCTGCGGGCGACCGAGGGCGTGCCTGCGATCGGCCTGCAACGTGTCGCCGAGCCGAAGGAGGCGAAGAACCGCGTGCACGTAGACCTCGAGGTCGACGATCTCGAGGTGGCGACGCGGTGGGTCCGCTCGCAGGGCGGCAGCCGCGTCGCGGACCATCGCATCGGCCCGTTCGCGTGGCGCGTGATGGCCGATCCGGAGGGCAACGAGTTCTGCATCGTCCCCGGGTCGGACTGAACCCCTCGACGCGGGCACGACCGGAGACCCCGACGGACCGAGGTCAGTCGCGCCGGTCGGAGCGCAGGACCTGGCGGATACGCACCTTCCCGCTCCGCAGCGCGGCGCGCGAGTAGACCCTGGTGGCCACGGGGATGAGCGCGAGCGTCGCACCGACCGACACCCCCGCGGACAGCAACCCCTGCCACAGCGACGCCTCGCCGAGCACGAGCCGCGACGGCATCACGAGGGGCGCCGAGGGAGGCAGCATCGAGGCGACGATCGCGAGCGTGGAACCCGGCTCGCGCGTGCCTTGGATGCCGATGAACAGCGAGATCACGATGAGGATCGACAGCGGCGTCATCGTGGCCTGCAGGTCCTCCTGCCGGGGCACGAGCGAGCCAGCCACCGCGAACAGCGTCGCGTAGAAGAAGTATCCGAGCACGAACCAGAGCAGGACCGTCCCGATCACCGCGAGGGCACCGCCCGGGAACCGTAGGGCTCCGAGCAGCTGTCCGGCGGCGAACCCGACGGCGCCGATCACGAACATCTGGAAGAGCCCGAGCAGCCCGATCCCGAGGATCTTGCCCCGCAACAGCTGCGAGGGACGGACCGTGGCGAGGAGCACCTCGATCACGCGCGATGCCTTCTCCTCGACCACCCCGGACGCGACCCAGTAGCCGTAGGCGAAGAGCTGACCGTAGAGCGCGAGGACCCCGACGAACCCGATGGCCGCGTACTCGCGGCGACGCCGGTCGAGCGGCTCGAGCGCCTTCACCTGCAGCGGCTCCTGCTCCAGCGCCGCGGCGACCCCCTCGGGCGTGAGCCCGGCCTGGGCGAGCGCGGCCTCCGAGCGCTCCCGCGCCGAGACCGTCTGGATCACCCCGACGAGCTCCGACGGCGGTTCGGAACGGACCACGACGGTCTCCGCGTCGACGAGCACGGCATCGGTCTCGCCGTCGCGGACGGCCCGCTCGGCGTCCTCGCGGCTTGGGTACGTGTGGAGCACGATCTCGACGTCGAGCTCGTCGGCGGCGGCGACCGCGCGCTCCCCCACCGGCCCGGAGGCATCGCCGACCAGCCCGAGGTCATAGCTCGTGTTCCCCGTGATGAGCGCGCTCGCCCCGACGAAGACCACGAGGATCGCGAGCGTGATGCCCGTCGAGATGAGGAACCCCTTGTCGCGGATGCGCTCGACGAACTCGCGCCGTGCCACGAGCCGCACCGCGCCGCGCTCCCTCACGCTCCCACCGCCCGACGGAAGATCTCGTTCAGGGTCGGGCGGACGACGAGGAAGGTGCGGACGTCGCCGGCCGCGCGCGCCGCGTCGAGGACGTCGGCCTCGCGCCCCGGCTCGAGCAGCTCGAGGACTGCGCCCTCCGCGAGCGGCTCGACGACCCGTGTGCCCGCGATCCGCTCCACCCAACCCGGCACCGCCACCGCGAGCTCGACGCGGACGAGCTGTCGGGGGTCGGCGTCGCGCAGGTCGGCGATGCGGCCGGACGCCACGATGCGCCCGCGATGGATCAACACGACGGATCCGCACAGCCGCTCGACGAGGTCGAGCTGGTGGCTCGAGAACACGACCGGCACACCCGCCGCGGCCTGCTCACGCAGGACCCCCGACAGCACGTCAACCCCTACCGGATCGAGTCCCGAGAACGGCTCGTCGAGCACGAGGACCTCGGGCCGGTGCACGAGCGCCGCCGCGAGCTGCACGCGCTGCTGGTTGCCGAGCGACAGGGCCTCCACGCGCGCGTCGGCGCGGTCGGCGATCCCGAGCACGTCCGCGACGCGACGCGCCTGCGCGCGGGCGTCCTCCCGACCCAGGCCGTGCAGGCGCGCAAGGTACACGAGGTGGTCGAGCACCCGCATCTTCGGGTACAGGCCACGCTCCTCGGGCATGTAGCCGAAACGGCGCCGCATCTCCGCGTCGACCGACCGGCCGCGCCAGCGGACCTCGCCGGCGTCCGGCTGCAGCACGCCGAGCGCGATGCGCATCGCCGTCGTCTTGCCGGCGCCGTTCGGCCCCACGAAGCCGACCATCTCGCCCTCGGCGATGCGGAACGAGATGTCGTCGAGGGCGACCACCTCCCCGAACCGCCGCGAGAGACCCTCGAGCTCGAGCACGGCGGCCAGCCTACGACGAGACCGCGCTCGCGAGGTCTCGGGCGCGAGGGGTCGTCGCATCCGGCGACCTCCCGTAGGCTGGTGCGCCATGGCCGAGCCGATGATCGTCGCCGAGGGCCTGCGCAAGTCGTTCGGGAGCGTGCACGCGCTCGACGGCGTCGATCTCGACGTACAGCCGAGCACCGTGCTCGGGCTCCTCGGGCCGAACGGCGCCGGAAAGACGACGGCCGTGCGGATCCTCACGACGCTCCTGCACCCGGACGCCGGGCGGGCGGTCGTGGCCGGGTACGACGTCGTCCGGCAGGCCGAGGAGCTGCGCCACGTCATCGGGCTCGCCGGGCAGTACGCGGCCGTGGACGAGAACCTCACGGGCCTGGAGAACCTCGAGATGGTCGGGCGCCTCTACCACCTGCCCGCCGCCGAGGCGCGCCGCCGCGGCACCGAGGTGCTCGAGCGCTTCGAGCTCGCCGCCGCCGCGAACCGGACCGCGAAGACCTACTCGGGCGGCATGCGCCGGCGCCTGGACCTCGGCGCGAGCCTCGTCGGGCAGCCGAAGGTGCTCTTCCTCGACGAGCCGACCACGGGCCTGGACCCACGGAGCCGCCTGGAGCTCTGGGACGTGATCCGCGAGCTCGTCCGCGACGGGACGACGCTCCTGCTCACGACGCAGTACCTGGAGGAGGCCGATCGCCTCGCGGACGACATCGCGGTGATCGACGGCGGCAAGGTGATCGCCCGAGGGACCTCCGACGAGCTGAAGACGCGGGTCGGCGGCGAGGTCCTCGCGCTCCGTGTCTCGGACCGTGCGAGGGTCCCGGCGGCGGCCGGCGCGGTGCTCGGTCTCGGGCCGGGCGGCGGCAAGGTGGACAACAACACCGGCGAGCTCACGATCCCGGTGGGCCTCGACGGGCCGCGCCTGCTGACGGAGGCGGTCCGCCGCCTTGACGCCGAGGGCATCGAGCTCGCGGACATCTCGCTGCGCCGGCCGACGCTCGACGACGTGTTCCTCTCCCTCACCGGCCACGCGGCCGAGGAGGGCGCCACGTCCGAGGAGGCAGCGGAGGATGGCGAACGGCGTCGGGGCCGTCGCCGCGCGAAGGGGGCCGGATGAGCGTCACGACCACCGAGCGCACCGAGGTCCGCGGCGGCGGGCGGCTCACCGCCGCCATCTCCGACGGCCTGGTCCTCACGAAGCGGAACCTGCTCACGTACATCCGCAAGCCCGACCTGCTCGTCTTCTCGACGATCCAGCCGGTGATGTTCGTGCTGCTGTTCGTCTACGTGTTCGGCGGCGCGATCGAGGGCATCTTGCCGCGCACCGTCCCCTACGTGGACTTCCTGATGCCCGGCATCTTCGTCCAGACGGCCATCTTCAGCGCGCTGCAGACCGGCGTCGGACTGGCCGAGGATCTGCAGAAAGGGTTGATCGACCGCTTCAAGTCGTTGCCGATGGCGCGCTCGGCGGTGCTCGTGGGTCGGACCACGGCCGACTCCTTCGCGATCACGTTCCAGGTCGTGCTCATGCTCGTCGTCGCGACGATCGTCGGGTTCCGGTTCCACACGGGACCGCTCGAGGTGCTCCTCGCGTTCGCGGGCGCGTTGACCGTCGGCTACGCCTTCACGTGGGTCGCCGCGTTCACCGGGCTCTCGCTGAAGAGCGTCGAGGCGGTCCAGGCGGCGAGCTTCACCATCGTGTTCCCCTTCGTGTTCGCGAGCTCTGCGTTCGTGCCCGCCGAGTCCTTCCCCGGCTGGCTCCAGGCGTGGGCGAACGTGAACCCCGTCTCGATCTGGGTGGACACGTTCCGCGTGCTCACGCTCGGTGACCTCTACGCGAAGAGCTCGTACTTCCCGGATGTGCCGGCTCTCGGCACGCTCCTGTGGCAGTCGACCGCGTGGTTCCTGGGGATCCTCGCGATCGCCGTGCCGCTCTCGGTCCGCGTGTACCGGCGAACCTGAGGCACTCCCGGGCCGGTCGAGCCCTCGGGGGATCCACGCCCGTATCCTTCGGGTGATGGACGAGCCGCAGAGGGCACGCGCGTTCTTCGTCGAGCTCGCCGCGCGCGTCGACGAGCGCCTCTTCGGTCTCCGCGAACCGCTTCGCCTCGTCATGGTCGGCATCCTCACCGGGAACCACGTGCTCATCGACGACGTGCCGGGGGTGGGCAAGACCACGCTGGTGCGGATGCTCGCGACCCTGCTCGGGCTCGGGTTCCGACGGGTGCAGTTCACGCCGGACCTGATGCCGAGCGACGTCACCGGGACGTCCGTGCTCAACCTGCGCACGAACGACTTCGAGTTCCGGCCGGGACCGGTGTTCACGCAGGTGCTCCTCGCGGACGAGATCAACCGCGCGACGCCGAAGACGCAGTCCGCGCTGCTGGAGGCGATGCAGGAGCGCACCGTCACCTCCGGGACCACCACGCATCAGCTTGATAGCCCGTTCCTGGTCATGGCGACTCAGAATCCCATCGAGATGGAGGGCACCTACCCGCTGCCGGAAGCGCAGTTGGACCGCTTCCTGATGAAGATCCTCGTCGAGTACCCCACGCGCGACGATCTCAACCGGATTGTGGAGCGCACCATCCAGCGCGATGAGCCCGAACTGAGCCAGGTGCTCGACCGCGACACCATTCTCTCTATCCGCAGCGCCTGCCGCGAGGTGCTGGTGGCGCCGCACGTTCTCGACTTCGCCGTCTCGCTGGTGATGGCCACACAGCCGAACACGCCGAGCGCCCATCCGCTGGCCAGCAAGTACATTCGCTACGGGGCTTCCCCCCGCGGCGCCCAATCGCTGGTGGAATGCGGCCGAGTGTACGCTCTGATGAACGGCCGCGCCCACCTTTCGATCGATGACGTCCGCACGATTGCCCACGCGGTGCTGCGCCACCGCATCATCCTGAACTTCGACGCGCACGCCGACGACCAGACGCCCGAGACGCTCCTGAAGGAGATCATCCCCGCGACGGCCAAGACCGCCGCCGTTGCGCGCTAGACGCTAACCAATGGCCTCCCCGCTCCTGGACCGGCAGCTACTCGAACGCCTCGAACGCCTTACCATTCGCTGGCAGAAGTCGTTCCGCGGACTCGTGGGCGGCCACAACGTTTCGCGCTACGCAGGGCCCGGCCAGGAGTTCCTGGACCACCGCAATTTCCATCAGGGCGACGACCTGCGCGCCGTCAACTGGCGCGCCTACATGCGCCTGGAGAAACTGTTCCTGAAGATGTTCCAGGTGGAGCCGCGCACGCCGATCCGGCTGCTGCTGGACTCGTCGCTTTCGATGACCGCCACACCCAGCCCGAACGGCGGCGAATCCAAGTTCGACTACGCCCGCCGCCTGACCGCGGCGCTCACCTATGTCGGCCTGGTGCGGCACGACTCCATCCTGATCCAGCCGTTCCACGAGCGGCTGGACGACTCCCATCTGGCTTCCGGCGGCCGGCACCGCTATGGGCCGGTGAACGACTTCCTTTCCGGCATTCAACCAGCCGGCCGCACCTCTTTTTTTGAGATCGCACGCCAGTTCATCTCCGCCTATCCGAAGCCCGGATTGCTCGTGATTCTCTCGGACTTCCTGGACGACGGCGACATACTCAAGCCGCTTCAGTACCTGACCGATTTCGGGCACGAGCTGCTCATCATCCAGATTTGGGCCGACTCCGACCGCGCCCCCGGGCTGGACGGCGACGTGACGCTAACCGACGCGGAGACGGGCACGGCGCTCGAGCTCTCGCTGGACGGCCCGGCGCGCACGGCCTACACGGAGGCCTTTGATAGTTATTCCGGCGCCCTGGAAAATCTCGCTCTCCGCGCCGGCGGCCGTTACGCCGGGTTCGCTACATCCGTCCCATTACAAGAGGCCATTCTGACGGCCCTTCAGCACACATAAAGGCCCAGCAGCTTGTTCTTCGCCAATCTCAGCGCGCTCGAATTCCTCGCACTCTTCTCCGCGGCCTCGGCAGTCACCGTCGCGCTCTACCTGTTGATCCGGGCGCGGAAGCGCTTCGCCGTGGCAACCCTGCGCTTCTGGCAGAACGCGCAGCAGCAGGTGCAGCAGACGCGGCGCCGGCGCATCGATCAACCCTGGTCCCTGCTGCTTCAACTTCTCGCCATCGCGCTGCTGTTGCTTGCCATCGCGCAGCCGCGGCTCGGCAGCCCCGACACCAGCGGACGCGATCACGTGCTGATCCTGGACACATCCGCCTGGCAGCAGAACGCGGCGCTGTTCACCGAATCGCGCAAGCTGGCCCTGGAATGGCTCCGCCGGGTGCCGCCGCAGGACCGCGTGATGCTGGTGCGCGCCGACTCTCTGGCCACCCCGGCCACGCGCTTCGAGACCAATGCCGCCGATGTGCGCGCGGCCATCGAAGCCAGCCGGCCTTCGTCCTCGGCGCTCGACCTGCAGCCGGCCTTCGATCTGGCGCTGCAGGCGCTGCGGTTGGAAGCCCGGCGTCCGGGTGAGATCCTCTATGCCGGTCCTGGCCGCACCGAGGCGAACGCTGCCATCAACGCCCCTGCCAACCTGCGAGTCCTGCTCACCAAGGAGCCGCCAGCCAATCTCGGCATCACGCGAGTGGAACTGCGACGCTCCACCGAGGACGCGACGCTGTTCCACACCTCGGTCACCGCCCGCAATTACAGCAACATGGCCCGCAATGTGCCGCTGATTGCCGGACTGGGCGGGGCTTTGATTTCGAACCAGCTCGTCACGCTGCCGCCCAACGCCGAGACCACGGCCACGTTCCAGTTCCGCTCCACGGCCTCCGGCTGGCTGGAAGCGCGGCTCTCGACGCGCGACGCGCTGGCAGCCGACGACCGCGTAACGCTGGAGATACCCGAGCCGCGCCGGTTGCGAGTGAACGTCTACACGGCCGAGGCCGAACTGCTGCGCCCGATTCTGTCGTCCGACGTGCGCATTCAGCCCACGTTCCTGGCGCCCTCACAGTATCAGGCCAGCGCCGACGCCGATCTGTTCCTGATCGACTCCTTTCAACCGCTGCAGACTCCGCAGCGCCCTGCGATCTTCCTGAATCCCGGCACGGGGGAAGCTACCATCTCCGGCTGGAACTCGGTCCACCCGATCGCCGCGGGCATCCGTTCGCGGGATATGCGAATCGTCAATGCGCGAGTTCTCACTCCCGGCAACGGCGAGACGGTAATCGCCTCGGCCAAGGAGGGCGCGTTGATTGTCGCGGGCGCCAAGTCGGTCACGCTGGGATTCCATCCGCTGCGCTCCAACCTGCGCTACTCGCTGGCCACGCCTCTCCTCTTCGCGAACATTTTTCAGTGGATCGCGCCGGAAACGTTCCTGCGGCAGGAGGTTCTGGCCGGCCCGCCCGGCGCCGTTTCCGTGGACCTGGCCGAGTCCTACGCTCCGGAGAAGCTCCGGGTGCTGGACGCCCAAGGCGACGCCCTGCCGTTTACGGTAGAAGGCCGCAGCGTGCGCTTTTTCGCGGCCTCGCCCTCGACGGTGCGAGTGCTCTCACCGAACTCCGAGCTGGTCTTCGCGCTGACGCTGCCCGGCCTGGGCACCACGGCGTGGCAGCCCGCCGAGACCATCGCGCGGGGCCTTGGCGCCCCGGCCGCAGCCACCGCCCTGCCGCAGGAACTCTGGCAGTACCTGGCCCTGCTGGCCGCGCTCATTCTGGCGATCGAATGGTGGTTCTTCCGCAACCAGCCCACGTCGCGGCTCTCGCTGATCCTGAAAGTCGCGGCGATTGCCGCCGCCGTGATCAGCGTCTTCCAGCCCGATCTCTCCGTGCAGGAGACGAAGATGGCGGTGGCCGTGCTGCCGGACACTTCTGCCAGCATCTCAAGCGCGGATCTGGAGGAGGCATCGCGCCTGACTTCGGCGATAGACGGCGCCCGGGGTCGGAACATCGTGCGAGTGCTGCCGTTCGCCCGTTCTATCCGCACGACGACGGCGCAGGAGTTCGCCTCCGGCTGGAAGCTGCGGGGCACGGGCGGAGAATCCGGCCGCGCCACAAGTCTGGAGGCGGCCATTCGCGAAGCATCCGCGGCGATGCCCAGCGGCATGGTGCCCCGGCTGGTGCTGATCTCGGACGGCAAGGAGAATTCCGGCTCCGTGGCGCGCGCGGCGTGGCAGGCCCGGCAGCTTGGGATCCCCATCGATACGTATCCGCTGGCCGGACGCGCGCAGCCGCGGCTTCAGCTCGAATCCGTCCGCCTGCCCACGGTGGCGTTCACAGGTGAGCGCTTCCCAATCGAGATCAGCGTGCAGTCTCCGGAGAAGGCCACGGGCACGCTGGAGCTGACCGGCGAAGGCAAGGCTTTGGGCGCAAGCCCTGTGGCATTGGAGCCCGGACTGAACAACCTGCGCGTCACGGCCTCGCTGGCGACACCGGGCGCCATCGATCTCGTGCTGAACCTGCGCACACAGACTCTCGGCGATTTGCGGTTCCAGCAGGCCGTCAATCTGCGTCGCCCGCGCCTGCTGTATCTATCGCAGGACGCGCCGGGCATGGAGTCCCATCTGTTCGGCACGCTGAACGCCGCGCAGTTCGAAGTGGTCTCAAACGTGTCGTTCGCGCAGGCCCGCTTCGAGGATTACCAGATCGTGATGTTCAACAACTGGGATCTGGAATCGATCGCGCCATTCCGTAAGGCGGAACTGGAACGATTTGTGCAGCAGGGCGGCGGGCTGATGGTGATCGGCGGCCAGCCACACGTTTATGTTGAG
>CAYUSA010000062.1:0-16987 GCA_964447335.1 uncultured Actinomycetes bacterium | reverse complement strand
CATGTGTTAAGCACGCCGCCAGCGTTCGTCCTGAGCCAGGATCAAACTCTCCGTAGAGATCGCTTCATCCGGCCCGAGGGCCGGTTTGGCGTTCTTGGTTGGAAAGTCGACCAACCAGGACAGGCACGTCCCGGAGGGTCTCCTGTGGTGCTTTGTCGTACGACCGTCGTTCGGGGTCCGGACGCAACGGATCGCGGCCCTTCCCCTTGGACGGGGTTGCGCACTGGCTTTTGGCACACTGTTCAGTTCTCAAGGTGCGAGCGACACCCAGCGGGAGATGATCCCGAGAAAGGGGTCGCGCCGACCCCCTATGGTAGGCACGAAAGCCGAGGGCGTCAACTGCGCCCTCGGAGGCACTCCCTGCGGGCGTTGCTGTGCTACAGGTCGATGGTACCAGCGTGCCGGGCGGGCCGAACGGCCGTTCGGCTCAGCGCAGGCGCACGAACCGGCGCCGGCCGACCTGCAGGACCCGCCCCCGGAGCTCCTCCGGCGCGAGCTCGACGTCGACCGCCTGGACGAGCTCGCCGTCCAGACGCACGCCCCCCTGCTCGATCAGGCGACGAGCCTCGGCGTTGGAGGCCGCGAGCCCGGCCTCGGCGAGCAGGCGCGGCAGCCACACCCGGCCATCACGGATGGCCCCCTCGGGGATGCTCGCCTCGGACACGTCGTCGGGCAGCTCGTGCTCGCGGTGGACGGCCTCGAACCGCTCGTCGGCCCGCTCGCCGGCGCCGGAGCCGTGGTAGAGCTCGACGACCTCGGCGGCCATCCGACGCTTCTCGGTCCACGGATCCCGAGAGCCGTCGGCCAGGCCGGCGGCCACGCGATCGGCCTCGGCGGGGTCCCGGAAGAAGTCCAGGGAGAGGCGTCGGTAGTCGGAGATGAGCTCGTCGGGCACGCGGACGAGCTTGCCGAACATGTCGTCGGGGCCCTCGGTGATGCCCACGTAGTTGCCGAGCGACTGGCTCATCTTCTGCATGCCGTCGGTCCCGACGAGCAGCGGCATCGTGAGGGCGACCTGCGGCTCCTGGCCGTGGTCCCGCTGGAGGTCGCGCCCGACGAGCAGGTTGAACTTCTGATCGCTGCCTCCGAGCTCGACGTCGGCCTCCACCGCCACCGAGTCCATCCCCTGCAGCAGCGGGTACAGGAGCTCCATCACCGAGATCGGCCGGCCCTGCGCGTAGCGCTTCGCGAAATCGTCGCGCTCGAGCATGCGGGCGACCGTCGCCGAGGCCGTGAGCCGCAGCACGTCCTCCATGTCCATGACCTCGAGCCACTCGGCGTTGTACCGGACCTCGGTCGCGTCGCGGTCCAAGATGTGCCAGAACTGCTCGAGCAGGCGGTCCGCATAGGCCTGCACAGCGTCCTTCGCGAGGCGCGGCCGCGTTTCGCTCTTCCCCGAGGGATCGCCGACCCGCGCGGTGAAGTCGCCGACGATGAGCACGGCCACATGCCCGAGATCCTGGAACTGCCGGAGCTTGCGGAGCACGACCGCCCAGCCGAGCGTCACGTCGGCCGCGGTCGGATCCAGCCCGAGCTTCACGCGGAGCGGGCGTCCGAGCTCGAGCTTGCGCTGCAGGTCGTCCTGCGGCACGACGTCGGCGGCGCCGGCGAGGAGCTCGGGGAGGTCGGACGGACCCATGGGCGCCGCGATGCTACCAGCCGGGGATGGGCGAAGCGGTGTGCGAAGATGGCCGAACCATGCAGCGGCGACTTCTCCCCGCGGCCGCGCTCGTCGCCCTCGCGGTGCTGGCGCAGGCCTGCGCCCTCCCCGATCTCAAGGAGGAGCGACAGAAGGCCGAGGCGCTGCCGCAGACCTCGTTCCTGTACGCCGCCGACGGGACGCTGATCACGCTCCTGCACGCCGGTGAGGACCGCGTGGTCGTGAAGTGGAGCAACATCCCCGAGGTCATGGCCGACGCGGTCGTCGCCATCGAGGACCAGCGGTTCTGGGAGCACTCGGGCATCGACCTCAAGGCGCTGCTCCGCGCGGCGTACGTGAACGCGACCGAAGGTCGCGTCGTCCAGGGCGCCTCGACCATCACGCAGCAGCTCGTGAAGAACCTCTACGTCGGCAACGAGGAGAGCATCGCCCGCAAGCTCAGGGAGGCCTACCTGGCCTGGCAGCTCGAGCACAAGCGGACGAAGGAGCAGATCCTCACCAAGTACCTCAACACCGTGTACTTCGGCAACGGCGCCTACGGCGTGCAGGCCGCGGCGCAGACCTACTTCGACGAGGACGCGGCCGAGCTCACGCTGGTGCAGGCATCCCTGCTCGCGGGGCTGATCCGAGCGCCCGTGGACTACGACCCCGTCGTGCACTACACCCACGCGCGCCAGCGCCGCAACCGGGTGCTGGACGCGATGCTCGAGCAGGGCATGATCGACCAGGCCACCCGCGACGCCACGGCCCTGCAGCCGGTCGAGCTCTCGTTGGGCGAGCAGGACGAGAAGCAGTACCTCGCGCCGTACTTCGTCGACTACTTCAAGGAGTGGTTCCTGTCGAACCCGAAGTTCGGGGCCACGCCGCAGGAGCGATACGACCTCCTGTTCAAGGGCGGGTTGCGGATCACGACGACGCTCATGCCTCGGATGCAGGAGCAGGCCGAGCGTGCCGTGCACCAGGTCCTGCCCTACCCCCGCGACCCGTACGCGGCGATGACGGTGATCGACCCTCGCACCGGCTACGTCCGCGCGATGGTCGGCGGTCGCGACTACTGGAACGAGGACGCCCGGTACGCGCGGATCAACCTCGCGACGGGCGGGAGCACCGGGAGGCAGACGGGCTCCGCGTTCAAGCCGTTCGCGCTCGTCGCCGCCCTCGAGAACGGGTTCTCGCCCTCCTCGCCGCTGAACGGCTCGACGGTGTCGATCCCGCTGCCCGACGGCACCTCGTGGGAGCCGCAGAACGCCGAGGGCGGCGGCTACGGGACGATCTCGCTCGAGAGCGCGACGGTGAACTCGGTCAACGTGGCGTACGCGAACCTCGAGGTGCAGCTCGGCGGCGGTGACGCGTTCGCCGGCGCGGTGAAGATCGTCGAGACCGCCGAGCGTCTCGGCATCCGGTGCTGCCCCCGCACGACGGAGCCCAACACCCCGCTCCGGGCCGTACCGGCGGCCGTGCTCGGCGCGAACGAGGTCAGCACGCTCGAGATGGCGTCCGCATACGGTTCGCTCGCGTACGGCGGCGTGCACGTGCAGCCGACCCCCGTCGTGCGGATCGCGACCGCCAGCGGCGACGTGATCTATGAGTCCCCCTCGAAGCCGGAGCAGGTTGTGGACCCGGCGGTCGCGTCGGTCGCCGTCGACATCCTCGAGAAGGTCGTGCAGTACGGGACCGGCACCGCGGCGAGGCTCTACCGGCCGCAGTTCGGCAAGACCGGCACCGAGGACCTGTATCGCGACGCCTGGTTCGTCGGCGCGATCCCTCAGCTCGTGACCGCCGTGTGGGTCGGCTTCCCGCAGGGACAGGTCTCGATGGAACCGCCCACCACGAGGATCAAGGTGTTCGGGGGCACCTGGCCGGCGCAGATCTGGCACGCGTTCATGTTCAACGCGGTCAAGAACATGCCGATCCGGGACTTCCCCTCGCCCTCGGGCGGCGTGGAGTACGTGAGCGTGAAGATGGACGTCACGCAGGGGTGCGTCGCGAACCCGTTCACCCCGCCCTCGAACACCCAGACGCTTCAGTTCATCGCGGGGACCGAGCCGACGAAGGTCTGCAAGGAACCGACCTCGTACCAGTACCTGACGGTGCCCTCGGTGATCGGGATGAAGCAGGCCGACGCGGTGAGCACGCTTCGCTCCGCGGGCTTCAACGTCGCGGTGGAGCAGGTTCCCTCGGACCAGCCGACGGGCACCGTGGTCGCCCAGGATCCGGACGCCGGCGCCCAGGCGCAGCAGACGAGCACGGTGACGATCTCGGTCGCCGAGGCGGCCTCGCCGAGCCCGGTGCTCGCCACCGTGCCCGACGTGATCGGGGCGACCCAGGGTTCCGCCTCGGCGCAGCTTCGGAACGCCGGGTTCCGCGTCACGATCTCGTACCAGCAGGTGTGCGACCCCCAGGACCCGGACTGCGACTACCGGACGGGCGTCGTGTGGGCGCAGTCGCCCGGCGGGGGCAGCAAGGCCGAGGTCGGCTCGACCGTCACGATCGTCGTCAATCCCTAGGGACCGCCGGTCGTCCGGGCGAGACGAAGGCGTCGCGCCGCACGAGGTACCGCCAGCGCCGCTCGACCCCGACCGTCACCCCGACGCGCGTCGTGCGCTCGATCCGCCGCGGCGGGATGGGCTCGCCCTCGAGCAGGTAGACCTCGCGCCCGTGCACGAGATCTCGGCCGTCGTCGGCACGGCCGATACCGAACGCCTGGGTCCATCGAGCCGGTCCCGAGCACAGGCGCCTCGGGTCGTCCGTCCCTCGGCGCTGCGCCATCGCGTCGAGGCCCTCGATCGGTTCGGCCGCCCGGAGCAGGACCGCGCTCCCCACGCCATCGCGACCGGTCACCACGTTCATGCAGAAGTGCATGCCGTACGTGAAGTACACGTAGAGATGGCCCGGCGGCCCGAACATGACGGCGTTGCGCGGCGTCTGCCCTCGGAAGGCATGGCTCGCCGGGTCGCCCTCCGCGTAGGCCTCGGTCTCCACGATGCGGGCGGCAAGCCGCGTGCCGTCCGGCTGCACGCGAACGAGCACGCGGCCGAGGAGGCCGGGAGCCACCAGGGTCGGGGGGCGCTCGAAGAAGGCGCGCGGCAGGCGCCGGCCGAGCCTCACCGGCCCTTGCGCAGGAACCGGCGCAGCTTCGAGAGCGGCCACGCGTTGATCACGTCGTCCTTCGTGAGCCAACCTCGCTGCGCGGTCGCGACGCCGTAGCGCATCACGTCGAGATGCGTCGTCGAGTGCGCGTCGGTGTCGACCGCGAACCGCACGCCGTAGCGCTTCGCCCACGCGATGTGCTCGTCCTTCAGGTCGAGCCGGTCGGGGTAGGCGTTCACCTCGAGGGCCGTGCCCGTGCGCGCGGCGGCCTTGAAGACCTCGTCGAGGTCGAGCTCGACCGCCTCGCGCTTGTTGATGAGGCGGGCGGTCGGATGCCCGATCACGTTCACGTACGGGTTCTCGATCGCACGGACCAGACGCCGGGTCATCTGCGCCTTCGACTGGTTGAAGTGCGAGTGAACCGAGGCGACGCACACGTCGAAGCCCTCGAGGAACCCGGGACCCCAGTCGACGTCGCCCTCGGCGTCGATGTTGAGCTCCGAGCCGTGCAGGAGCGTCATCTTCGGATACCGCGCCTGGAGGTCCGCGAGATGGTCCCGCTGGGCGAGCATCTTCTCGTCGGTCATCCGCTGCATCGCGAGGTTCGGCGCGTGGTCGGTGACCGCGTAGTACGCGTAGCCGAGCCCGGCCGCCGCGTCGAGCATCTGCTCCAGGGTCGCGAGCCCATCGGTGAGGTCCGTGTGCGTGTGGAGATCCCCGCGGAGCTGTTCCTGCGTGAGGACGTCCGGGAGCGTGCCCCCGAGCGCGGCCTCGATCTCGCCGCGGTCCTCGCGCAGGGTGGGCGGGATCCACGGCAGCCCGAGCTTCGCGTAGACGTCCTCCTCGGAGCTCGCGACGACGAGCCGGCCCGTCTTCGCTCGGAAGAGCCCGTACTCGTTCAGCTTCAGGCTCTTGCGGACCGCCATCTCGCGGATCCGGATGTTGTGCGCCTTGGAGCCGGTGAAGTAGATCATCGCGGCACCCCAGGCATCGAGCGGGACCACCCGCAGGTCGACCTGCAGGCCCGCGCGCGTGAGGACGGAGGTCTTGGTCTCGCCGCTCGCGAGCACGCTCTCCACCTCGCCGAGCGCGACGAACGCCTCCATCACGGCCGGACCCGCATCGCTCGCGACGAGCAGATCCAGGTCGCCGATCGTCTCGCACATCCGCCGCAGCGATCCCGCGTACGCGATCCGCCGGATGTCCTTGCGACCGCGCAGGCGATCGAGCAGGACGTCCGCGAGATCCATCGCGACCGACGAGAGGGCCCGACCGCCCGAGCGCTGGGCCCGCTCGATGCCGGCGCGGATGTTCTCCTCGGTCTTCGCCCCGAACCCCCTCAACCCCGCGAGCTGGTGGGCGTCCACGGCGTGCCGGAGCTCCTCGACGCTCGAGATGCCGAGCTCGCGGTGCAGGACCATCGCCTTCTTGGGGCCGAGCCCCGGGATCGCCATCATCCGGCGCACGCCGTCCGGGATCTGTGTGCGGAGCTCCTCGAGCGCGGCGATGACGCCGGTCTGCAGGTACTCGTGGATCTTCTCGCCGATCGACTTGCCGACGCTCGGGATGCCGAGGATGCCCTTCAGGTCGAGCGTCGCGACGTCGGCCGGGTACCCACCGACGGCGCGACCGGCCTTCTCGTACGCGCGCGGCTTGAAGGGGTCCTCGGACAGGATGGACAGCAGCTCCGCGTACTCGAGTAGCAGCGCCTCGACGGCGTCGTTCGCCCTCGGCACGCTCAGCCCCGAGGGGTCACGCGACGCCGAGGAGCCAGAGCAGCAGCGCCTTCTGCGTATGCATCCGGTTCTCGGCCTGGTCCCACACCACCGAGTGCGGCCCGTCGATCACCTCGTCGGTGATCTCCTGCCCCCGGTGAGCGGGAAGGCAGTGCAGCACCGTCACGTCGTCCTTCGCCATGTCCACCTTCATCGCGTCGAGCGTGTAGGCCGGGAACACGAGCGCGCGCTCCTCGGACTCAGCCTCCTGGCCCATGCTCGCCCACACGTCGGTGTACAGGACGTCGACGTCGCGTGAGGCCTCGATCGGGTCGTGGAAGAGCCGCACGCTGCCCCCGGTCTCCGCCGCGATCTCCGAGGCCCGCTGCACGATCTGCGGGATCGGCTCGAACCCCGGCGGGGTCGCCGTGCGGACGTGCATGCCCATCTTCGCGCCGCCGAGCAGCAGCGAGTGCGTCACGTTGTTGCCGTCGCCGAGGTACACGAGCGTGCGGCCGGCGAGATCGCCCTTGACCTCGCGCACGGTGAGCAGGTCGGCGAGCGCCTGGCAGGGGTGCTCGAAGTCCGACAGGGCGTTCACGACCGGGATCGTGGCCGCCCGCGCGAGCACCTCGAGCCGCTCCTGCTCGAACGTGCGGAGCACGATCGCGTGCACGTAGCGCGACAGCACCCGCCCGGTGTCCTCGATCGTCTCGCCGCGCCCGAGCTGTAGCTCCGCCGAGGACAGCGCCACCGGATGCCCGCCGGCCGAGGCGATCGCCACCTCGAACGACACGCGCGTGCGGGTCGAGGGCTTCTCGAAGATCATCGCCACCGAGCGCCCGTGCAGCCGTCCGGCGTAGTCGCCGGGCTGCGCCTTCACCTTGGCGGACAGGTCCAGCAGGGACGCGAGCTCTTCCGCCGAGAGATCGTCCACAGAGAGGTAGTCACGGTCCATGGGCGTGAGTCTATCCCCCGCCCCCCGACCGGCGCGACCGCGGGGCCGGAAGCGAGCCGTCTCAGCCGGCGCGGAGCTCGGCGCCGAAGACCCGAGCGAGCCGTTCGGCGATCGCGGCGACCGCGGCGTCGGCCTCCTGGCTCTCGAGGGTCCGGTCGGGCGCGCGGAAGTCGACGGAGAAGGCCAGGCTCTTGCGGCCCTCGGGCAGGGGCGGACCCTCGAAGACGTCGAAGAGCAGGCACGCGTCGAGCAGGTCGCCCGCGGCGTCCTCGAGCTCCGCCTGCACCGTCGCGGCGGAGGCATCGGCCGCGAGCACGAACGCGAGGTCGCGCCGCACGGGCGGGAATCGCGGGACGTCGCTCGCGGTGACGGTCGTCGCGGCCGCCCGCATCAGCGCCTCCACCTCGAGCTCGGCGACGACGACGCGGCCCGGGAGGTCGAGGGCCTCGGCGACCTTCGGATGGAGCTCGCCGAGGACGCCGGCCCGCTCCCCGTGCACCAGCACGAACGCCGAGCGCCCCGGGTGCAGCGGGCGGCCGACAGGCTCACCGAGGGTCCACGCCACGCCGAGCTCGGCCATCAGCGCCTCGAGCGCGCCCTTCGCGTCGAAGAAGTCGTACGTGCGACCCCCGCCGCTCCAGCCGGGATCCGCGGCGCCGGTCATCGCGAACGCCGCCTTCGGACGCTCCTGCGGCCGGCCGTCGACGAGCCGGAACACGGTGTCGACCTCGAAGATCGCGGCGCTCCGCACCTGCCGATAGAGGTTCCGCTTCAGCGCCTTCAGCAGGCCCGGCGTGAGCCGCGTGCGCATCCAGCCCTCCTCGGCCTGGAGCGGGTTCGTCACGCGCACGCCGTCGGTGTCGCCGGTGAGCGCGAGATCGGACCCGGCGACGAACGGCACGAGCTTGACCTCGCGCAGCCCCGCGCGCACGAGCAGCCGGCGGGTGCGCTCGAGGAAGGCGTGGACCGGCGGCACCCCGCCGGCCTGGCGCACGGGCGGGAGCGTCGAGCCCACGTGCTCGTAGCCCTGCACGCGGACGACGTCCTCGATCAGGTCGACCTCGCGCTCGATATCCACGCGGTAGCCGGGGACCTCGACGGTGAGCACGTCACCCTCGGTCGAGGAGGACATGCCGAGCCGGTCGAACACGCCGGCGGCATCGGCCACCGAGACCGGGTAGCCGATGAGCATCGACGCACGCGAGGCCCGCATCGGAACGCGCCGGCGCTCCGGCACCACTCCGACGTCGACCACGCCCGCGAGCACGCGGCCGCCGCACCACTCGGCCACGAGCTGCGACGCGCGGTCGGCGCCCCGCGGGACGGCCTCGGGATCCACGCCGCGTTCGAACCGCATCGAGGCCTCGCTCGACAGGTCGATCCGCCGGCGCGTGCGCTGGATGCCTCCCCGCTCGAACGACGCGCTCTCCAGCAGGATGTCGGTGGTGGTCTCGGAGACCTCTGCGACCCGGCCGCCCATCACGCCGGCGACCGCGACCGGGCGCTCGACGTCGCAGATGAGCAGATCGTCCGAGGTGAACGTGTGCTCGACGTCGTCCAGGGTCACGAGCCGCTCGCCGTCGGCCGCCCGGCGGACCACGATGCCCGGCCCTCGGAGCAGCGCCAGGTCGAACGGGTGGAGCGGCTGGCCGACCTCGAGCATCGCGTAGTTCGTGGCGTCCACCGCGGCCGAGATCGGCCGCATGCCCGCCGCCGTCAGGCGCGCCTGGACGGCGATCGGTGAGGGGACGTGCTCCACGCCCCGGATGATGCGCGCGAGGTAGTGCGGGCAGCGTTCGAGATCGACGACCTCGATCGTCGCGACCGCGTCGGCCCGCTCGGGGTCCTCGGGGAAGGTCGGTGCCGCCGGGCTGAGTGGCACACCGGTCGCCGCGGCGACCTCGCGCGCGACGCCGATCACCGAGAGGAAGTCCGGACGGTTCGGGGTGACCTCGATGTCGAGGACCGCGTCGTCGAGACGGAGCGCCTGCTTGATGTCCCAGCCGGGCTCGACGCCCTCGGGCAGGATCAAGATGCCCTCGTGCAGCGGCGAGATGCCGAGCTCGTCGGCCGCGCACAGCATGCCGTTGGAGACCACGCCGCGGATCTCGCGCGAGCCGAGCGGCTCGGGCAGGAGGGGCACGGTCGCGCCGGGGCCGGCGAGGGGCACGATGTCGCCGACGGCCATGTTCCGGACGCCGACGACGACCTCCTGCTCCCCCGAGCCCGTGTGCACCCGCGCGAGGCAGAGCTTCTCGCTGTTCGGATGGTCGCGGACCTCGAGCACGCGCGCGGCGATCACGCCGACGAGGCGCTCCCACGGGCGCTCGATGCCCTCGACCTCGGCGCCCTTGCGCGTGAGGATCTCGGCGAGCTCCTCAGCCGAGAGCTCGGTCGGGCAGAACTCGCGGAGCCAGGACACGACGACCCTCACACGGCCCCCTCGAACTGCTCGAGGAACCGCACGTCGCCCTCGACGAACAGGCGCATGTCGGGCACGCCGAAGCGCACCATCGCGACGCGCTCGATGCCCAGGCCGAAGGCGAAGCCGGTGTAGCGCTCGGGGTCGTAGCCGCAGTTCTCGAGCACCTTGGGGTGGACCATCCCGGCGCCGAGGAGCTCGAGCCAGCCGTTGCCGCAGACCCGGCAGCCCACGCCGTCACACACGAAGCACGACACCGCGGCCTGGCACCCTGGCTCGACGAACGGGAAGTAGTCGGGGGTCAGCCGCACGCGGACGCGCTCGCCGAACATCTCGCGGGCGAAGGCCTCGAGCGTCCCCCGCAGGTCCGCGAACGAGATGCCCTCGTCCACCGCGAGCCCCTCGACCTGGTGGAACACGGACAGGTGCGTGGCGTCGACGGCCTCGCGACGGTACGTGCGCCCCGGCGCGATGACGTACACGGGCGGCTCCTGGGACTCCATCGTGCGGATCTGCACGGCCGAGGTCTCGGTGCGAAGGAGCAGGCCGGGCACGTCGATGTAGAGCGAGTCCTTCATCGTGCGGGCCGGGTGGTCCTGCGGGATGTTGAGCGCCTCGAAGTTGTGCCAGTCGTCCTCGATCTCGGGACCCTCCGCGACGCGGTAGCCCATCCGGGTGAAGACGTCGACGATCCGGCTCTGCACGATCGTGAGCGGGTGCAGGGACCCCGGTCGCGGGCGGCGACCCGGCAGCGTGACGTCGATCCGGTCCTCGAGCAGGAGCTCGCCCTGCCCCGAGCCCTCGAGCTCGGCGCGCCGAGCCTCGAGTCCGGCCTCGAGCGCCGACTTCACCTCGTTCGCGAGCCGGCCGACCTCGCGCCGGGCGTCGGCGTCGAGCGAGCCGAGCGAGCGCTGGACCTCGGACCACGGCGCCTTGCGGCCGAGGAGCGCGACCTTGACGGCGTCGAGCTCATCGACCGAGCCCGCCGCGGCGATCGCCTCGAGACCGCGGACGCGCTCGTCCTGCAGGATGCGCGTCGCGTCGGCGGGGTCCATGGCGTCGCGAGTCTAGCAAGCGTGCCTGCGCCGGCCGCCGTGCTCGAGCACGCGCTCGAGCACGCGCTCGAGCACGCGCTCAGGCCCCGGGCTCGGGCGAGGGGACCTCGAGCTCGAAGCGCACGCCGCCGTCTTGAACCTCCACCGTGGTCGTACCGCCTTGCGCCTCGGCGACGCCGAGCGCGACGAACAGGCCGATCTTGCTCCCCGCCCCGGTGCCGGGGGCTCGCGGTTGGAACAGCCGCGCCGCCATCTCCGGCTCGAGGTCGGTCCCGGCCCGGAACGCCCGGACGACGATCCGCCCGTCCCGACGCTCGCCAGAGATCCGCACGGGCCCCTCGTTCGTCCACCACACGAGCGCCTCCACGAAGGCCTCGAGCACGAGCTTCAGCCGCTCCGGGTCGACGAACGCATCGAGCCCGGCGCCCTCCCAGTCCACCGGCGGGTGGTCGGGGTCTCGGGCGACGCTCTTCGCGATCTGCGCGACGACCTCGGACACGGCCACACGCTCGGGGAACAGGTCCAGCGTGCCGGCGGTCAGGCGCGCCGCGTCGACGAGCTGCCGCAGGATCGTGTTGAGGCGGTCCGTGTCGTAGACGATCCCCTGGAGCATGAGGTCGCGCTGGTCCTCGGCCATCTGCTCCCACCGGGTCGCGAGCGCGTAGCCGAAGCCCTTCATCGCGGTGAGGGGCGAGCGGATGTCGTGAGCGGCCGCCGCGATCACGGTCTCGAGCGCGACCCGACGCCCCTCGCGCTGCTGGCGGGCCCACTCGAACAGGCACACCGTGGCCGCCGCCGCGAGGTTGAGCGACTCGGCCTTGCCGGGGATCGGCACGCGCACCGTCGTGTCGGCGAGCGCGGCGGTCTCGGCGGGCAGACCCCACGCCTCGTTGCCGAACAGGAAGGCCGTCGGCTGGCTGAGGTCGAGGTGATACAGGTCGGCCTCGCCGTCGGCCGCCATGGCGTAGACGCGACACCCACGCTCGCGCAGGGCGGCCGCGGCCTCGGCGGTCTGGACGCCGCGCACGACCGGTACGTGGAACAACGACCCGGCCGAGGCGCGCACGGTCTTCGGGTTGTACGGGTCGACCGAGGAGGCCGAGAACACCACGCCGCCCGCCCCGACGGCGTCGGCCGAGCGAAGGACGGTGCCGGCGTTCCCCGGATCCCGCACGGCGTGCAGGACGACGACGCACGCGGGCGGCGGCAGGGTCGCGAGCCCGACGTCCACGAACGAGGCGACGCCCACTAGGCCCTGCGGCGTCACGGTCGAGGTGAGGTGGCGCATGACGTCCGCGCTCACGTACACGACGTCGGCGCCGGCCTCGGTCGCGCGAGCGACGAGCGCGTGGGAGGGGTCCGAATGCAGGAGCGCGAGCAGCCCCCCGGGATGCCCGAGGGCCTCGCCCACCGCCTGGGCGCCCTCGACGAGGAACCGGCGGTCGCGCTCGCGGAAGGCGCGCTTCTTGAGCTTGGCGGCCGCGGCGACCTTCGCGTTGCGAACCGACGTGATCACGGGACCCCCCGGCCGGAGGACGGCTCCGGTCCGAGGCTCATCCTATGCGCGCGGGAGCCCACCGCTCAGCAGGCTTGCAGCGACTGGAGACACGGGGGCGTGCTACGCCGCGAGGGCGCTCTTCGCGGCCTCGACCAGGTTGCCGAAGGCGGCGGGATCGCGGACCGCGATGTCCGCGAGGATCTTGCGGTCGACCTCGATCCCGGCCTTGCTCAGGCCGTGGATGAACTGCGAGTAGGACAGATCGTGCTGGCGGCAGCCGGCGCCGATGCGCGCGATCCACAGCCGGCGGAACTGCCCCTTGCGGTCACGGCGGTCGCGATACGCGTACACGCCGGAGTGGATGAGCTGCTCCTTGGCCACCTTGTAGCGGCGCGAGCGGCTGCCGTAGTACCCCTTCGCCTTCTCGAGGACCTCGCGGCGCTTCTTGCGCGCGTTGACCGAACGCTTGACCCTTGCCATCCCTCTCCCCTACTTCCCGAGGAGCCGGCGGATGTTCGTGCGCTCGGCCGTGACCTCGGCCATGCCCTCGATGCGGCGCCGGCGGCTCCCGCTCTTCTTCGTCAGAAAGTGGTTCCCGGTGGCCTTGCGGTGGAGCACCTTGCCGGTCCGCGTGATGCGGAACCGCTTGGCCGTCGCCCGGTGCGTCTTCATCTTCGGCATGTCTACCCCTGCACTTCCTGTGTCTGCGGAGCCTGCTCGGCGTGCGACTCGCCCTTGCCCGCCGGCTTCTTCGTCGGCGCGATGACCATGATCATGTTCCGACCGTCCTGCTTCGGTGCCGCCTCGACCACGGCGAGCTCCTTCAGGTCCTCCACCAGGCGGTCCAAGATCTTGCGCCCCAGGTCGGTGTGGGCCATCTCGCGCCCACGGAACATGATGGTCACCTTGACCCGCGCTCCGGCCGTCAGGAACCGCACGACGTGCCCCTTCTTCGTGGCGTAGTCGTGCGGATCGATCTTCGGGCGGAACTTGATCTCCTTGACCTCGATCTTGGACTGCTTCTTGCGGGCTTCCTTCTGCCGGATGTCCCGCTCGTACTTGTACTTGCCGTAGTCCATGATCCGGCAGACCGGAGGGTTCGCCTGCGGCGCCACCTCCACCAGATCCAGATCGAGCTCCTGTGCACGACGGAGAGCATCAGAGGTCGGCACGATGCCGATCTGGTCTCCATCAGGACCCACGAGACGCACCTGCGCCGCCCGGATCCTGTCGTTTATGCGCGGATCAGCCGAGACCCCGCATCACCTCCAACCGACAAGAACGCACCGACTGTCGCCGGTGCGTGTTCGAGACACGGTGAACCGTTCCCGGAGAGTATAGGTGCGGGTCCGGGACGGTGTCGACGATGCGGGCCGGGAGCCGGAGCTCAGGAGAGCGCCCGGACGTTCGCGGCCTGCTTGCCCTTCGGGCCGTCGACGATCTCGAACTCGACCGACTGGCCCTCGTTCAGGCTCTTGTAGCCCTCGCCCTCGATCGCGGAGAAGTGGACGAACACGTCCTCTCCGCCCTCGCGCGAGATGAAGCCGAACCCCTTCTCGTTGCTGAACCACTTCACGGTGCCCTGCTCTGCCAACGGTGCCTCCTGGTGCGTCGAGCGCGCGGGAGCGTAGCACGCGGCCCGGTGCGGGGCAACGGACGCACGAGCGCTCGCTCACCAGTCGGGCTCGAGCGGGCGTCCGTAGTCGTCCTGCAGGCGCTCCGAGTCGTCCTCGGTGGTGTAGCCGTAGGCGATCTCGAGCACCCGGCCACGGGTCTGGCCGCCGTTCGTGATGCGATGGGCGGTCTCCGCCGAGACCTGGAACTCGTCGCCGGGCACGGCCTGCACCACCCGGTTGCCGATCGCGATCGTGAGCCCCGGGTCGAGCACGACCCACATCTCATCGCGGAGCCGGTGGAAGTGCACGCTGGTCTCCTGCCCCGGCTCGACGGTGATCACGCGGACCGAGCTCGGCTGGTTGAGCGCGTAGGTGACGACCTTGCCCCACGGCTTGTCCACGATCACGGGGTCATCCCTCCGGCAGCTCAGCGAGGAGCGAGGCCATCTCCATCGCGGCCATCGCCGCGTCCCAGCCCTTGTTGCCGTGCTTGCCGCCGGCGCGCTCCATCGCCTGCGCCAACGTGTCGGTCGTGAGCACGCCGAAGATCACGGGCACCCCGGTCTCGGCGGCCGCCGAGCGCACCCCGTGCGCGGCCTGCTCGGCGACGTGGTCGAAGTGCGGCGTCTCGCCCCGGATCACCGCGCCGAGGCAGATCACGGCGCCGTAGCGGCCCGTCGCTGCCAGCCGGCGGGCGACGAGCGGGAGCTCGAACGATCCGGGGACCCAGGCGAGGTCGACGTCGTCCTCGCTCGCGCCCTTCGCGCGCAGGCCTTCGAGCGCGCCGTCCACGAGCTTGCGCACGACGACCTCGTTGAACCGTGCGGCGACGATCGCGTAGCGCCGGCCGCCGGCCGCCTCGGTCCCCCGGAGCTCCCTCACGGGGCGTTCCGCGCGGTGGGCTCGAAGGACAGCAGGTGGCCGAGCTTCTCGCGCTTCGTGCGCAGGTACTCGATGTTCTCCGGCGTCGGGCTCATCTCGATCGGCACGCGCGCAAGGATCGACAGGCCGTAGCCCTCGAGGCCGGCGCGCTTGGCCGGGTTGTTCGTGAGCAGCCGCATCGAGCGCACCCCGAGGTCCGCGAGGATCTGCGCCCCGATCCCGTAGTCGCGCGGGTCCGCGGGGAACCCGAGCTCCTCGTTCGCCTCCACCGTGTCGAGCCCCCGCTCCTCCTGGAGCTGGTAGGCGCGGAGCTTGTGCGGCAGGCCGATCGCCCGGCCCTCGTGCCCGCGCATGTACAGAACGACGCCGCGACCCTCGGCCGCGACGGCGGCGATGGCGGCCTCGAGCTGCATGCCGCAGTCGCACCGCAGCGAGCCGAACACGTCGCCGGTCAGGCACTCGGAGTGCACGCGCACCAGGACGTCCTCGCCCTGCCCGATCTCGCCCCGCACGAGGGCGACATGCGTCAGCCCGTCGACGGTGCTCTCGAAGGCGAAGACGGTGAACGGTCCGTGGGCGGTCGGGATCTGCGCCTCGGCCACGCGGCGCACGAGCTTCTCGCGACGGCGGCGGTGCTCGATGAGGTCGGCGATCGAGATGAGCCGGAGCCCGTGCTCGCGGGCGACGCGAACGAGCTCGGGCATCCGAGCCATCGACCCGTCCGGGTTCAGGACCTCGCAGAGCACGCCGGCCGGGTAGAGCCCCGCGAGCGTCGCGAGATCCACCGCGGCCTCGGTGTGGCCGGCCCGGCGCAGGACCCCGCCCTCCTGCGCCATGAGCGGGAAGACGTGGCCGGGCATCCGGATGTCGTCGTGCGTGAGGCTCCCGTCGGTGATGGCCTTGGCGGTCGCGGCGCGGTCGAAGGCGCTCGTGCCGGTCGTCGTTCGGCCCTTGATGTCGATCGAGACCGCGAACGCGGTGCCGTGGCTCTCGTTGTTCCTCGAGACCATGAGCGGGATCCCGAGCTCGTCGAGCCGCTGGCCCGTCACCGGCATGCACATGATGCCGCGGCCGTGCGTGACCATAAAGTTGACGGCCTCGGGGGTCACCATCTCGGCGGCCATGATGAAGTCGCCCTCGTTCTCGCGGTCGGCGTCGTCCACGACGATGACCATCCGGCCCGCGCGGATCTCGTCGAGCGCCTCGTCGATCGTCGCGAACACCGAGCGGTCGGTCTGCTCCTGCGTCTGGCTCATGCCTGTCTCCCATCCATGAGGGCTTCCACGTACTTCGCGATCACGTCCACCTCCAGGTTCACCGGGTCGCCGACGCGCGCGGCGCCGAGCGTCGTCACGTCGAGCGTGTGTGGGATCAGCGCGACCGAGAAGGTCCGCTCGTCGCGCGCCGCGACCGTGAGGCTCACGCCGTCCACGCACACCGAGCCCTTCTCGACGAGGTAGCGGCGCAGGTCCTCCGGCGCCTCGACGGTCAGCCACGCGCCGCCGGTCTCGTCGCCCTCGAATGCGGTCACCGTGCCGAGCCCGTCGACGTGGCCCTGCACCAGGTGCCCGCCGAGGCGGCTCGAGAGCGTGAGCGGCCGCTCGAGGTTCACGGGGTCGCCCTGGGCGAGGCGCGAGAAGCTCGTGCGGCGCAGGGTCTCCTCGGACAGGTCGAAGGCCAGATGCTCGTCCGAGCGCTCGACGACGGTGAGGCAGCAGCCGTTCACCGCGACCGAGGACCCGACGTCCGAGTCGGCGTTCACCGTGGCGCAGGCGACGGCGAGCCGGCTCGAGCCGACCTCGCGTACGGCGCCGCGCTCCTCAACGATCCCGGTGAACATCCGCCTCCACCTTCAGGTCCTCCCCGACGCGGTCGAACGAGCGGATCCGCAGCCCGAGCGCCTGCCCGATCGGGGCGAACCCACGCCCGCCGAGCACGGTCGGCGCGTCAGCCCCGCCGATCAGCTTCGGCGCGAGGTACACGACCACCTTGTCCACGACGCCCTCCTCGACGGCGGACCACGCGAGGGTGGGTCCGCCCTCCAGGAGCACGCCCTGGACGTCGCGCTTGCCGAGGTCCTCCATCAGTTGC
>CAYUSA010000061.1:0-17015 GCA_964447335.1 uncultured Actinomycetes bacterium | reverse complement strand
CCGGCTGCCGCCATCGGCATCGCTGAGTCGGGGTCCGGGGTGCGCGATCGGGAGAACCATCCTTTGCCTTGGCCCGACGGAGACGAGGTGGCCCGCCTCCTGTCGCGCGATCTGCTCGCGACATAGGAACGGGTGCGCTGGCGCCGGGCCGTGGGGACGCTTGCAACGAGACGCAAAGAATCGCGACAAACGGACAACCGATTAGCGAGCGCCCAGAGCGACTAAGCAATCCGACCTGCGCTTCGCAACGTCATCTGATCACGTCCCAACGCTGATTCTGTGCTCAGACACCGGTTCGGTGCCGGATACCCCGGCGTGAGATCCTCGGCGTGAAGGGTGCAGAAACCCCGATTCAGCTCTTGACCTGCGGAAACCAGAGTTTGCGCACCCTTCACGAGTTCGCGCAGCTTGCGAGCGTGGGACGCGCACACGGCAACCACCCGGGACATGGGGTGCCCGGCTCTGCCTACCCGGGTGGACTTGATCTCCAGCCTGATCGCCGCCGGGACGGTTCTGGTGTGGTCGAGGTCGCACTTCAACGTCTGCGCCATTCGCCGGGAAACCCCCTTGTTGACTGGAGGCGATTCTACCGAGCGCCTTTCATGACGATTGAGCGCGGATGATAGCCCGGTGAGGGAGTGCCCTCTTCTGGAGGCATCCCCGGAGCAGTGAGCTCGCTACGCGCCGACGACGAGCTCGGCCCCGCGGCGGTGCCCTGTGACCGGCGCATCGGCAAGCGCGGCGAACGATGGGGAAGGGCGGAGTCGGCGGTCCCTTCCCGGGGTGTGCCGACGTGCGGGGGTTACTCGGAAGGCGGCAGGAGCGGTCCTTCGAACGGGAAGCCGGCGAGGTAGGAGGAGGGGGCGAAGGACTCGGCGGCCCACCCCGCGTCGTACATGGGGCAGCACTCGCACTTCGGCCAAGGACCGGAGGGGAACGACGCCCGGCACGCCCCGACCCGGCGCAGCCACCCCCGGGCGCAGAAGGCCATCGCGACGACCGGGACCACCGGCTCGGGCGATCCGTCAACCTCCACCTCGGTGCCCCGCCAGGACCCCACCAGCTGGATCAGGCGCCAGGCCCGGCCGTAGGGGTCGGGGTCGGTCCCCAGGGAGAAGCCCGCCCGCCACATGCCGGGGGCCACCTCCGCCGAGGTGGTGGCGTGGCGGGCGGCGTAGGCGGCGGCCCGTTTGAAGAGGGGGGATGAGGTCGGGCCGAACGTGATCACCAGCTCCAGCTGCCCTCGGGGCGCCATGGCCGATGTTCACCATTGCCCGGCACGGAAGTCCAGAGCGATCTGGCCGCCCCCGGCCTCCAGCCGGGCCAGCTCAGTTTCGGCGTGGGCGCAGCGGTGCTATCAGTTTCCTGCGTGTTCCTATGTGGATGCTCGGAGTGAGCCGGGCGGGATGCGAGGATCTCGCACTCGGGTTCGTGGCAGTCAGTCGCGCGCGCACGAAACCAGCCGCTGGTGGAGATCCAGAAGGACAACCGATGACCCACGGTCTGGGCGGCCGTGTGTCGGTCAACAAGATCTGCGGTGGGTCGCCCCCGCCGAGATGCGGGTGCGCGCTCCTTGTGGTGAGCAAGGCGCTGGCGCCACCCGGACCCAGCTTCGATGGAGACGGTCCGGGCGCGCGGGATTCCGTGGTTGACTACACGTCGTGTCAGGACGACCGAGCGCCTCGCGGCGCGTGGCGGTGGACATCGGCGGGACGTTCACGGACCTGGCGGCCGTGGACGCGGCGAGCGGACGACTGACGCTGGCGAAGGCCCACACGACCGCGAACGTTGAGGAGGGCGCGCTCGTCGTGCTCGAGCGCTCGGGCGTCGCGCCGGCAGAGGTCGCAGCCTTCGTCCACGGCACGACCGTGGTGATCAATGCGGTCACCGAGCGGCGGGGTGCCCGCACGGCGCTCTTGACCACGGAGGGCTTCCGGGACGTGCTCGAGATCGGGCGCGCCAACCGTCCCGACCTGTACAACCTCGCCTACCGCAAGCCCCGTCCCTTCGTCCCACGACGCCTGCGGTTCGAGGTGCGCGAACGCTTGGACCACCTCGGCCGCGAGCTCACCCCGCTCGACGAGGACGCGCTGCCTGCAATCGTCGATCGCCTGCGCGACGCCGGTGTCGAGGCGCTCGCGATCTGCTTCCTGCACGCGTGGGCTGAACCTGCGCACGAGCGCCGCGCGGTCGAGATCCTGAGGCCGTTGCTGCCGGGCGTCGCCCTCGTCGCCTCGCACGAGGTGAGCGGTCAATGGCGCGAGTTCGAGCGCTCCTCGACCGCCGTGCTCTCGGCGTACGTGAAGCCGGTGGTCGAGCGATACCTCTCCCATCTCGAGCACGCCCTGCGCGCCGAGGGCGTCGAGGCGCCACTGTTCGCGATGCGCTCGTCGGGTGGGGTGGCGTCGTTCGCGCGCGCCACGGCCAACCCGATCACGCTCCTCGAGTCCGGGCCCGTCGCCGGCGTCGAGGCCGCTGCCGAGCTCGGCCGGCTCCTCGGCGCCGAGCACGTGCTCGCGCTCGACATCGGCGGCACGACCGCGAAGGCATCCGCGGTGCGCGACGGACGGCCGAAGGTCGAGACCCTGTACCACATCGAGCGCACGCCGGTCTCTGCCGGCTACCCGATCCAGGTCCCCGTGGTGCAGATCGTCGAGATCGGTGCAGGTGGTGGTTCGCTCGCATGGGCCGACGAGGCCGGCGGACTCCACGTGGGACCGATGAGCGCCGGCGCCGAGCCGGGTCCGGCCTGCTACGGGCTCGGTGGCACGGACCCGACGCTCACCGATGCGAACCTCGTCGCCGGACGCCTCGACCCGGCCTACTTCCTCGGCGGCGCGATGCCGCTCGACGTGGATGCGGCCGCCTCGGCGCTCGAGCGGCTCGGCCGGACGCTCGGCACGGACGTGCGGGCCACGGCGCGCGGGGTGCTTCGCTACGCCGTTGCCCAGATGGCGCACGCGCTCCGATTGGTGACCGTCCGCCGAGGGCACGACCCGCGGGACTTCGCCTTCGTCGCGTTCGGAGGAGCTGGGCCGCTGCACGCTTCGCTGCTCGCCCGTGAGCTTGGGATCGTCCGTACGGTGATCCCGCCCGCGCCCGGGCACTTCTCGGCGGTGGGGATGCTCCTTGGCCGTCTTCGGGCCGACGCGGTCCGCACGCGCGTCGGTCCGCTCGCGCCCGAGACTCTCGCCCCGCTGCTCACCGAGCTCGAGCGCGAGGCCGCCGGGGAGCTCGGGATCGCCGAGACGCCCGAGGTCCACCGCTCGGCGCAACTCCGGTACGCGGGCCAGGAGCACACCCTCGAGGTGCCGCTCCCCGACGGAGAGGTGGACGCTGACCTCGTCGCCCGGCTCCGGTCCGCGTTCGACCGGGCCTCGGAGGAGGCCTACGCGTTCTCGCTGGACCAGCCGGTCCAGCTCGTCGCCGCGCGCGTGACGGTGTCCGCGCCCGCCACGCCGTTCGAGTGGCGGGTCGAGGAGCCCGCGCCGGACCACGACCTCCCGCCGCGCGAGGTCGACCTCGACGAGCATGGAGGCGTCCGCACGGTCCCGGCCGTCTACCGTGGTGCGCTCGAGCCGGGGATCCCGCTCCCCGGGCCGTGCGTGATCGAGGAGAGCGCGTCGACGACCCTCGTGCTCCCGGGCCAGACCGTCACGCGGGACGCGATGGGCGACCTCGTGATCGAGGAGGGGGGATGAGCGCCACGCCGGCGGGCGACCGCTTCACGATGGACGTGCTCCGCGAGGCCTTCCTGGCCGTCTCAGACGAGATGTTCGTGTCGCTGCAGCGGACGTCGCAGAGTCCGGTGATCTACGAGGTGCTCGACTTCGCGGTCGGGGTCACGGACCCGGCCGGAGAGCTGGTCTCGCAGGGGAACGGGATCGCGGGGTTCCTCGGGCCGCTCGGCGAGGCCGTGCGCGCCACGATCGAACGGGTCCCGGATCTTGGGCCGGGCGACGTCGTCGCGACGAACGACCCGTTCGCGGGCGGCGGCACGCACCTGTCGGACGTCGCACTCGTCCGGCCGGTGTTCGTCGACGGACAGCTGGTGTCGTTCGCGGCGGCCAAGGGCCACTGGACCGAGGTCGGCGGTAAGGACCCGGGCTCGTGGACGTCGGACTCGCGCGACGTGTTCCAGGAGGGGCTGCAGCTGCCCTTCGTGAAGGTGGTGCGCGAGGGCGTGCTCGACCGGGACCTCGCCGCGGTCCTGCAGGCGAACTCGCGGCTGCCCGACCAGGTGCTCGGAGACCTGGTCGCGCAGGCCGCGTGCCTGGAGGTAGCCGAGCGGCGAGTGCTCGAGCTCTGTTCGCGCTACGGCGTGGAGACGGTGCTCGAGGCGATGCGCGAGGTCCACACGAGGAGCGAGCGCCTCGCCCGGGCCGCGCTTGCCGAGCTGCCTCGCGGCGTCTACGAGGCCGAGGACATGATCGACGACGACGGCGTCGGCGGCGGTCCCTTCCCGATCCGGGTCCGGGTCACCGTCACGCCTGAGGAGATGGTCTGCGACTTCACGGGCAGCCACCCGCAGGTCGGTGGACCGGTCAACTGCACGTGGAGCGGTCTGGTCTCGGGCGTGCGCACCGTGTTCAAGGCGGTGACCGACCCGCAGGAGCCGCCATCGGACGCCTGGTTCCGGCCGCTGCGGATCGTGTGCCCGCCGGGGACGATCTTCACCGCGCAGCGCCCGGCGCCGGTCGCCGCGTACTTCGAGGCCACCGAGCCCGCCACGGACCTGGTGTGGAAGGCGCTCGCGCCGGTCCTGCCCGAGCGCCTCACGGCCGGGAGCTTCGTCAGCGTCTGTGCGACCTCGGTCGCGACGACGCACCCCAACACGGGCGAGGACACCCTGCTCGTCGAGCCGCAGCCCGGCGGCTGGGGTGCGAGCGCCACGGCCGACGGCGAGGCGGGACTCGTCTCGGTCGGCGACGGCGAGACCTACGTGATCCCGGTCGAGGTGTGCGAGCAGCGCTACGGGGTACGCGTGGAGCGGTTCGTGTTCGACATCGTCGAGGGCGCGGGCGCCGGACGGCGTCGCGGCGGCCGAGGGCTCATCCGCGAGTACCGGATCCTGTCGGAGCGAGCGCTCCTCACCGTGGCGTGGGGACGGCACCGGTTCCCGCCCTGGGGCGTCGACGGCGGACACGAGGGCTCCCCGAACGCGGTCGAGATCGTCCCCGCGGACGGGTCGCCCGTCGTGCGCTTCGGGAAGGCCGCGGCCTACCCGCTGCAGAGGGGGGACCTCGTCCGCCTGATCACGGGCACCGGCGGCGGCCACGGCGACCCACGCGAGCGAGAGCGCGAGCTCGTGGCACAGGACCTGGACGACGAGGTGATCACGGAGCGCGAGGCCCGCGAGGTGTACGGCTTCTCGGCCTGACTCGAAGGCCCGAGGAACGGGTCGCTGTCTTGCGTCGATCCCTCACGCGAGCGAGCGTGCACGGCACGCCAGCTGCAGAGCGAGGAGCGTGTCGGGATCGTCGCGCTCGACCCCGAGCGCGTCGAAGATCCTCCGGACCCGGTAGGAGACGGCGTTGCGGTGCAGGTGCAGGCGCCGAGCCGTCCGGGTCACCGACGCCTGTTCCTCGAGGAAGACCTGCAGCGTGTGGATCGCCTCCCCGGCCCGGCGGGGACCCAGCCGATCCAGCGGTTCGAGCAGGCTCGAGGCGGACCGGCGCGCCGAATCGGTCGCGTACCACTCGGCGAGCATCGCCCGGAGCCCTGTCGCGTCGAACACCGCCGGGGTCTGGTCCGCTCGGGTGGTCGCCAGCGCGGCACGGGCCTCGGCGGCGGAGGCTCGCAGGCCCGCGGGACCGAGGTGGGCACCCCCGACCCCGGCACGCGGCGTGCTTCCCGGCGAGCGTTCCTCGAGCGCGGCGAGGACCGACGTCGCGGCCGACAGCGCCGCCGTGGCACCGGTTCCTCCGGGCTCCGCGTCGCTCGTGCGGAGCAGCACGACGTGACCCTCGGAACGGGCCACGTGCCAAGTACCCGACACGGATCGGGCGACCCCCAGTGCCACCCGTTCGACCACGCGGCGGCGTTCATCGAGATCGAAGGGGTCCTCGACGGGTCCCTGCTCGAAGGCGACCAGGATCACCGTGTGCCATGCATCGACCGCGAGGCCGAGGGCACGTGCCCGCCGGAGAAGCCCGACATCGCGTCCCGGCTCGGTCGCGAGTAGCTCGGTGAGGAGTTCGGAGCGGCTGCGGATCGGCGCGTCCTGCTCGCGCCGCACCCGTCCCATCGCCGCCGCGACGTCGGCCGCACCGGCGCGGAGCAGGAGGCTCTCGACGGCGCCCCCCTCCGGCGCCACGAGCCAGGCCTCGCGGACCCCATCCACCTCGACCGGCTCCGCGAGGACTCCGGGTCCAGGCTCGCCCAGCGCGGCGCCCGGCAGCGCCTCCCGGACCGCGGCGAGCATCTCGGCGATCCCTGCGCCGGACCCCCGGCCTGCGTCCAAGGCACGGATCCCTGTGGCGGCCCGTTCGAGCGCCGTTGCGGCATCCCCCGTGAGGACGGCCCCGATCGCTGCGGCGAGCTCGGCGAGGTCGACGTCCTCGCCGTAAGCGAGCAGACCGACGCGGCTCCGCACGCCGATCGCCCGCGCCGACCGCGGGAGCGCCTCGCCGGCCTCGGCCGCGAGCACGATACCGGCCACACCTCGTTCGGCCCCCCGCCGCAGGGCGACGTCGAACCGATAGGTGGTCGCGTCCGCGGAGGCCGCGCGCGTGAGCAGGACGAGCGACTCGGGCGGCGCGTCGTCGACGGCCGCCAGGGTCTCGGCGAGCGCGATCATCCGCACGATCCGATCTGCCCCCGCGTCGGTGAGCGGCCGGAGACGGTTCGGGCCGAGCGCCGCGACGAGGATGTCGATGCTGGGCAACATGCACATATCAAACCCTATGTCGTGTGCGATGTGCACTTCCCCAGGGCGCCCGGCGGGCATACCGTTCTACCAGAGCTCGTGAGGGGAAGGCACCGTTGCGGATCGACGAGAGCAACCTGCGGGCGATGGCGATCGGGTGCTCGATCCTCGGAGCCGGCGGCGGTGGTGACACCGCGGTCGGTGTGCTCGCCGCGCTCCAAGCCGTCGGCGACTTCGGGCCGGTGGACGTGGTCGACCTGGACGATCTGGACGACGACGACCTCGTCATGCCCTGCGGTGGGATCGGCGCACCGCTGATCTGGATCGAGAAGATCGACCGCGGCGACGAGATCGAGCGCATCATCCCCGTCGTCGAGCGGATCCACGGTCGCAAGGTCGTGGCCCTGATGTCCGCCGAGATCGGCGGCTCGAACGGGCTGGCGCCCGTGACGTGGTGCGCGCGGGCCCGGCTGCCGATGCTCGACGCCGACGGCATGGGCCGCGCCTTCCCCGAGGTGCCTCAGGTCACGATGGAAGTTGCGGGCATCTCGGCGAACCCGGCGGTGATGACCGACGAGCGCGGCAACGTGGTGATCTTCGAGGGCATCGATGGCCACTGGATGGAACGGATGGAGCGCGCCGCGGCGGTCGAGTTCGGCGGGCAGGCGTACTCCTCCGAGTACCAGATGACCGTGGCCCAAGCGAAGACCGCGACCGCGCGCGGCACCGTTACCCTCGCGATCCGGATCGGTGATGCCGTCCTCGGAGCGCCGCACGATCCGATCGCCTCCCTCGTCGAGGCGATCGACGCCGTCCCGGTGATCGAGGGCAAGATCGTCGACGTCGAGCGACGGATCACGGGCGGGTTCGTCCGCGGGTCCGCGACCGTCGAGGGGCTCGGCGCCGAGTCGGGCCGCGTCCTGCGTCTCGAGATCCAGAACGAGAACCTCGTCGCGCTCGAGGATGGCGTGGTGCGCGCGATGGTCCCGGACATCATCACCGTCTGCGACACGCAGACCGGGCGAGCGATCCACACCGAGCGGCTCCGGTACGGGCAACGCGTGACGGTGATCGCGTTCCCCTGCGACCCGATCTGGCGGACCGAGCGGGGTCTCGAGCTCGCCGGCCCGAGGGCGTTCGGCTACGACCTCGACTACGTCCCGATCGAGGCGATCCATGCCTAGCGGAAGGTGATCCTGATGAGCGACGCACCCGCGGTCCTGACCGAGGACGAAGCGATCGAGCTCTTCGCGTTCCTCATGACGTCCGCGAGGAGTCAGCTCGACGACCCGTGCAGGTACGCCTCGATGCGCCTGCTCACGGCCGCTGAAGAGCTACGAGATCGGATCCTCGACCGAGTGACCCCGACGACGCGGGAGCTCTTCCGTCAGACCCAGCCGAAGACGCGGTTCGCGCAGACCCACACGAACGACCTCGACGCGTACACGGCGACCCTCGACGAGCTCTGCACGGAGACGGCCCGCTTCCTCGTCGCGCGGTTCGGCGGATCGGCGGCCGGCGGTGGGTGAGCCGATGCTCGACCTGATCGCGAGCCGACGCGTCGTGCGGGCGATGACCGATGAGCCCGTCGCGCGCGAGGACCTTGAGCGGATCCTCGAGGCCGGCCGGTGGGCTCCCGTCGGCGGCAACCAGCGGACCGTCCGATTCGTGGTCGTCCAGGACCCCGCGACCCTACGGCTGCTGCGCATGGTCTCGCCGGGGATGCTGCAGCGTCCGCAGGCGGCCGTCGTCCTGTGCCTGGACCGAGACGTCGCCGAGGCCGAGGGCTTCAGCCCGACCGATCCGACGCCCCTCTACGACGTCGGCACGACGCTGCAGACCATGCTGCTCGCCGCCCATGCGCTCGGGCTGGGAGCGGGGCCCGTGAGCTCATGCACGTGGGTGGCCGTCGCCGTCGTGCTGAACCTGCCGCCCAACCTCCTCCCGAGGATGATCGTGTGCATCGGTCACGCGGCCCCGCCGGCCGAGCAGATGCCGATGCGTGGACCCAAGGTGACGTGGCGGGACCTGACTCGGTGGGAGCGATACGTGGTTCCGCCGGAGGGCGCCGCCGGTGGCTAGCCGACTGGAGCTCCGGCTCGGCATCGACGTCGGCGGCACGAACACCGACGCGGTGGTGCTCGACCGCGACGACCGTCTGCTCGCGAAGGCGAAGGTCCCGACGACGCCGGACGTGTCCTCCGGCATCGCGGCTGCGGTCGCGGCCGTCGTCGCCGACCTCGGACCGGAACGGGGTCGGATCACCCACGCGATGCTCGGTACCACCCACGCGACGAACGCGATCTTGGAGCGCCGCCACCTGCGCCGTGTCGCCGTCATCCGGATCGGTGCGCCCGCGACGTTCGCGGTGCGCCCGCTGTTCGGGTGGCCGCAGGACCTCCGCGCAACGATCTCGGTGGGCGAGGCGATCGTGCACGGCGGGTTCGAGTTCGACGGACGCGAGATCGTCCCGCTCGATGCCGACGAGATCGCCGGCTTCGCGGCCTCGGTCGCGGGGCGGGCCGAGTGCGTGGCCATCTCCAGCGTCTTCGCCCCGGTCTCAGCCGAGCACGAGCTGGCCGCTCGCGATGTGGTGCGCAAGGAGCTCGGGGACGAGATCCCGGTCTCGCTCAGCCACGAGATCGGGTCGATCGGCCTGCTCGAGCGGGAGAACGCCACGGTCCTGAACGCCGCGCTGACCGGCGTCGCGAACGACGTCGCAGGCGCGTTCCAGGGCGCGCTCGCGGCGTGCGGCCTGGACCCGGTCACGTTCTTCGCGCAGAACGACGGGACGCTGATGGACCTGGAGTACGCGCTCCGATACCCGGTGCTCACGATCGGGAGCGGGCCGGCGAACTCGATCCGGGGTGCCGCGTTCCTCACCGGCTCGACCGACGCCATCGTCGTCGACGTGGGCGGGACCTCGGCCGACGTCGGCGTGCTGGTCAACGGGTTCCCGCGCGAGTCGAACTCGGGCGTCGAGATTGGTGGGATCCAGACCAACTTCCGGATGCCCGACCTCGTTACGATCGCCGTCGGGGGTGGCACGATCGTGGGCGTCGAGGACGGGGAGGTGCGCGTGGGTCCCGAGAGCGTCGGCTACCACCTGACCGAGGAAGCGCTCGTGTTCGGCGGGTCCACGCCGACGCTCACGGATGCGGCGGTCGCGGCCGGGCGCGTCGCGCTCGGCGACCCGGGAGCCGTCGACGGGCGCGAGGAGTTGCTGGGCCGAGCGCTGGCAACGGCCGAGACGATGCTCGCCGAGGCCGTGGACCGGGTGAAGACCTCGCGGGAGCCGCGGCCGCTGATCGCGGTCGGGGGTGGGAGCGTCCTGGTCCCCGAGCGGGTCCCCGGCGTGAGCGAGGTCCACCGCCCAGACCACTTCGACGTGGCGAACGCGATCGGGGCGGCGATCGCCTCGGCGAGCGGCGAGGTGGACCGGATCTTCAACCTCGGACCGGGAGGGCGCATGGCCGCGGTGGAGGAGGCGTCGGAGGAGGCTCGCGGGCGTGCCGCGGCGGCGGGGGCATCGCCGGACCAGGTCGAGATCGTAGAACTCGAGGAGATACCACTGGCGTACCTGACGAACCCCGCGGTTCGGATACGTGTGAAGGCCGCGGGACCGCTGGGCGTCTAGGGTTGACCGGAGGGAGGGGCCGAGATGCGCAAGTTGGGAGCCACGCGGCTGCTCGTGGTGGCGACGATCGTGGCGCTCGGCGCCGCGGCGTGCACGGGGACGTCGACGGAGCCGCCGAGCGGTGGGAGTGGGAGTCCCGGTGGTGGGGGCACGGTGGACACGAACTTCACCATCTCGCTCACCGGCGAGGTGATGGTCTCGTGGGACCCGGCGTCGTCCTACTCGAACGAGGTCGTCGCCATGCAGGACATGTACGAGACCCTCACGCGCTACGACTCGCAGACGCAGGCGGTCGTGCCGCTGCTGGCGACGTCGTGGAGCTCGAACGACGACGGCACGCAGTGGAGCTTCGACCTCCGCACGGACGTGATGTTCCACTCTGGCCGCGCGATGACGTCCGAGGACGTGAAGGCGGCGCTCGAGCGAACGATCGAGCTCGGCAAGGGCGCCGCGTACATCTGGGGCGCGGTGAAGTCCATCGAGACCCCGGACCCGGCGACGGTGGTCTTCAACCTGAAGTACTCCGCGCCGCTGGACCTGATCGCCTCAGCCGACTACGCGGCGTACATCTACGACACGCAGGCCGCCGGTGACGCCGACCTGGAGAAGTGGTTCGAGGAGGGGAACGAGGCCGGGACCGGTCCGTACACGCTCGACACCTGGGACAAGGGCGCCGAGGTCGAGCTGCGCCTGAAGGCGTTCCCCGACTACTGGGGCGGATGGGACGGCACGCACTACCAGAACGTCATCTTCCGCGTCGTGCCTGAGGCGACGACCGCCGCCCAGCTGCTCCGCTCGGGCCAGGTCACGTGGGTCGAGCGGCTCAACCCGCAGCTGTGGCAGACCTTCCAGGACGACCCGAAGACGATGACGACCAGCACCGCCTCCTGGCAGACGCTGCTCGCGATGCTCAACACCGCGGATGGCCCGCTCGCCAACCCGGCCGTGCGTCAGGCCGTGATGGCGGGCATCGACTACGACGGCATCATGCAGGCCCTGCAGGGCGGCGCGGAGCCGCTGTCCGGTGTGATCCCGCCCGGGCTGTGGGGTCACGTCGAGGACCTGTATCCGACATACGACCCGGACACCGCCACCTCGTTGCTCGAACAGGCGGGGTACGGCCCCGGAGGCGAGCCGATGGACCTCGAGCTCACCTACGTCCAGGGTGACTCCGACGAGCAGCTCGTCGCCACCTTGATCAAGTCGAACCTCGCCGACCTGAACATCAACGTCGACGTGCGTGGGCTGCAGTGGACCGCGCAGTGGGCGAAGTCGAAGTCCTCCAACGTCGACGAGCGGCAGGACATCCTCCTGTTCTACTGGTGGCCGGACTATGCCGACCCGTACTCGTGGTTCATCAACCTTTTCCACACCGAGGACAAGCCGTTCTTCAACCTGTCCTACTACTCGAACCCGACGCTGGACGCGGAGATGGAGCAGGCGGAGCAGCTCGCAGCCTCGGATCGCGAGCAGGCGACGCAGATGTTCCAGGACATGCAGAGGACGCTCTACACGGAGGCGCCGTCCATCTCAATGTACACGCAGACCTACCAGCGCGCGATGCTGAAGACGGTCGGCGGATACGTCGACAACCCGGCATATCCGAACGTCGTCTTCGTGTATGACCTGACGCCCGGCACGGCGTGACCCGGTACCTCCTGCGCCGTCTCGCCCAGGCCATCCTGGTCGTGGTGGGGGTCGTCGTGCTGACCTTCGTGGTCGCCCGGATCGTCCCGGGCGACCCGGCGGCCAGCTGGGCCGGCCCGAAGGCGTCGCAGGCCGAGCTCGACCAGGTCCGCGAGGAGCTCGGGCTGGACGCCCCGCTGCCCGAGCAGATCGCCTCGTACTTCACCGGGGTGGCGAGGGGCGACTGGGGTACCGCGGTCCACACCCACCGGCCGGTGCTCGAAGACCTGCTGGACCGGGCGCCGGCGTCGATCGAGCTCGTCGTCGTCGCGATGCTGTTCGCGCTGCTGTTCGGGATCCCGCTCGGGCTCGTCTCGGCCAGGTGGAACCGCAGGCTGCCCGATTCGGTGGTGCGGTTCGGTTCGGTGTTCGCGGTCTCCATGCCGTCGTTCTGGCTGGCGCTGATCCTGCAGCTGCTGTTCTTCCAGAAGCTGCGCTGGTTCCCGGTCGCCGGGCAGTACGACCCGAACCTCGACTACACGCATCCGCTGGTGCAGTACACGCGCATGCCGATCGTCGACGCCCTGATCACGGGCAACTGGTGGGTGCTTCGGAGCGCGCTCTGGCACATCGTCCTGCCGGCGATCGTGGTCGCGGCCTATCCGTTCGGCGTGATCACGCGGATGGTCCGGGCCTCGGTGCTGGACACCCTCGGTGAGGATCACGTGCGGATGGTGCGAGCCCTCGGGTTCTCCGAGCGCTCGGTGTTCGCGAAGTGGGCGCTGAAGCCGGCCTGGAACCCGGTGATCGCGGTGCTGGCGCTCGTGTTCGCCTACTCGCTCGCGAACTCGTTCCTCGTCGAGTCGATCTTCAACTGGCCGGGCCTCGGCGCGTACGCGGCGAGCTCCGTGGCGGCGCTCGACACCCCGGCGATCGTCGGGGTCACGCTGTTCATCGCGATCGTGTACGTGATCGGCAACCTGGTGGTCGACATCGCGCAGGCAGCCCTGGACCCGAGGATCCGACTCTCGTGAGGGCAGCCGAGCCCATCGTGGTCGGTGACGAGCGAGCCTGGATCCGCGTCGCCGGTGCGCTCCGCTCCAACCGGCTCTTGCTGTTCGGCGCCATCATCGCGGTCGCGATCGTCGCCGTGGGGATCCTCGCGCCCTGGATCGTGCCGTACCCCGAGGACGCGGAAAGCGCGACCCACCCTGAGATCGTCCTGCAGGCCCCGTCGTCGCAGCACCTGTTCGGCACCGACCAGGTCGGTCGCGACGTCTTCTCGCGGGTCCTGTACGGCGCGCGGGTCTCGCCGGCGATCGCGTTCATGGTGCTCGCGATCTCCATCCTGATCGGCGTCCCGCTCGGCGTGACGGCCGGCTACTTCGGCAAGGTCTGGGACGACGTGATCATGCGGATCACCGATGTGTTCCTCGCGCTGCCCGCGCTCCTGCTCGCTCTGGTCTTCGCGGCCGTGCTGCCCCCGTCGCTCTGGTCGACGACCCTCGCGATCACGATCGCGTGGTGGCCGTGGTACACGCGGCTCCTCCGCGGTCAGGCGGCGTCGGTCTCCGGGCGCCCGTACGTCGAGAGCGCCCGGGCGCTCGGCGTGCCGAACCGGCGGATCGTGTTCCGCCACGTCCTGCCGAACTCGCTCACCCCGTTGATCGTGCAGGGGTCGCTCGACGTCGGCGGGATCATCCTCACCGCGTCGGCCCTGTCGTTCCTCGGGCTCGGCGCCCAGGACCCGACGCCGGACTGGGGGCTGATGGTCTCCCAGGGGCAGGCGTACTTCCAGACGCAGTGGTGGCTCGTCACCTTCCCGGGCCTCGCGATCCTCATCACCGCGGTCGGCTTCAACCTCCTCGGCGACGGTCTGCGCGAGATCCTCGACCCGCACGCGACCTCGACGTTCATGGGCCGGAAGGAGGCGCGGTGAACGAGAACGCAGCGACGACCGCCGCCGAACCCCGGCTCGCGCTCCACGATCTGCAGATCGCGTTCGGCTCCAGGCGGGTCGTGGACCTCGACGAGCTGCACCTCGGGGCCGGCGAGATCGTCGGGCTCGCAGGCGAGTCGGGCTCGGGGAAGTCGATGACGGCGATGGCGATCCTCGGGCTCGCGACGCACCTCGGCGCGACGGTCGACGGGAGCATCCGGCTCGAGGGCGAGGAGATCGTTGGCGCGCCCGAGCGACGGTTGCGTGAGATCCGCGGCAGGCGGATCGCGGCGATCTTCCAGAGTCCCGTCTCGGCCTTCAACCCCGTCTACCGCGTCGGCGAGGGATTCATCGGCGCGCTCCGGCTCCACGGCGCGGACGCCGACGAGGCGAGGGAACGTGCCGAGGCAGCCATGCGCGAGGTCCTGCTTTCGCCCGATCTCCTTCGTCGCTACCCGCACCAACTCTCCGGAGGGCAGGCGCAGCGCGTGGCGATCGCCCAGGCGCTCGCGCTCCGCGCCGAGGTGCTCCTCGCCGACGAGCCGACGAGCGCGCTCGACGTCACCGTCCAGGCCGAGATCTTGGATGCGCTGCGCCGTGTCCGCGACGAGGTCGGCATGAGCATCCTGTTCATCAGCCACGACCTCGCCGTGCTCGCCGAGCTGAGCGACCGGCTCGCGGTGATGCAGCGTGGCGTCGTCGTGGAGTCCGGTCCGACCGGACAGGTGCTGGTCGACCCACGCGACGACTACACGAAGGAACTCGTCGTCGCCGTGCCGAAGATCGGGGGGAGGCTGGTGGGGTGAGTACCTCGCTCGCGCCCGCGACCCCGCTGTTGGAGGTCCGGGACCTCCACGTTCGCTTCGACGAGGTCCGAGCCGTCGACGGCGTCGGGTTCTCGCTTCCGGCGGGACCGTTCGGGCTCGGCCTGGTCGGGGAGAGCGGATCCGGCAAGACCACCGTGGGCCGCGCCATCATGCGGCTGGTCCCGGTGTCGAGCGGGGAGGTCCTGCTGGAGGGCCGGAGCGTCCTCGACCTCCGCGGTGCGGACCTCCGCCGCTACCGGCGGGCGGTCCAGATCGTCTTCCAGAACCCGGACACGACCCTCGACCCGCGGATCCGGATCGGCGGCGCGATCCAAGAGGCGCTCGCGACCCATGACGTGGTCCCGAAGGACGAGGAGCCCGCGCGCGTGGCGGCCCTCCTGGAGGAGGTGGGACTCGAGCCCTCGTACGCCGACCGGCTCCCGCATCAGCTCTCCGGCGGCCAGCGACAGCGCGTCGCGATCGCCCGGACGCTCGCGGTGGAGCCGCGGGTGCTCGTGCTCGACGAGCCGACGAGCGCGCTGGACGTGACGGTTCAGGCGAGGATCCTTCGCCTGATCGCGCGCCTTCGCGGTCAGCACTCCTTGGCGTACGTCTTGATCTCGCACAACCTCGCCGTCGTCGAGGAGCTGTGCGAGGAGACCGCGGTGTTGTACCTCGGACGGGTCGTGGAGCGTGGTCCGACCTCGGATCTGCTCGTCGGTCCCGCTCATCCGTACACCGTCGTGCTCCGGTCGGCGGTGCCCGAGATTGACATCGCCGCACGCCGTCGGCGGGTCGTCCTGCCTGGAACGCCGCCCGACCCGCAGAACCCACCATCCGGGTGTCCGTTCCACCCGCGGTGTCCGATCGCGGTCGAGCGGTGCCGGACGGAGGTCCCGCTGGAGCGCGAGATCGCCGCCGGCCGGCACGCCGCCTGCCACCGTGCCGAGGAGGTCGTGGCCGTCTCGAGCTCGGGCGCCCTCCCCGACGTCAGCTAGGTAGGTGTTCCTCTCGCTTACAGGTTGCACGAGAACATCGCGGATCCGCCTTCCCGCTCGCCGACCCGTGGTCCGGGACCCGGACGGGTAGGGCTGGAGGTCGGTTGGCGTGGCGTCTCCTTTCACCTCGACGTCGATGGTCGCGTGACCAAGTTCAGCCTAGGGTGAGGGTTAAGGATGGGAACAGGCTCGATGGAAAGGGAACCGTCGGCGGCAGGGAGGCGAACCATGCCAGCGAGGAAGACCGCTGCGAGGAAGGCCAGCGTCAAGAAGACCGCTGCGAGGAAGACCGTTCCGAGGAAGGCCAGCGTCAAGAAGACCGCTGCGAGGAAGACCGTTCCGAGGAAGGCCAGCGTCAAGAAGACCGCTGCGAGGAAGACCGCTCCGAGGAAGGCCAGCGTCAAGAAGACCGCTGCGAGTGGGCGCACTCAAGTTCTGTCTCAGGGCGGAGAACCTGCACGTCGAGGCGCAAGGTCGCCTGGCCGTGCCGCGACACCGGTCAGGCGTACGTCAACGGGGGCGCTACGAGCCCGGCGAGGCGACCTCATCGTCATCGACTCCCCTCAGGTCGGCTCACCGTCTCGAGAGGGAGAGGTTCTGAGAGTCATCCACGGCGAAGTGAGCGTCAGCTACCGGGTCAAGTGGGCAGACGGGCATGAGACCCTCATCTCGCCCGCTGCTGGCACCGTCACCATCGTTCGGGCCTAAGACCGGGTCCCTGACCTAACGCTGGGTGCGCGCCAGGGCGAGTACCTCCCCGCTTCCGAGCGTCCAGACAATGCCCTGAGCTTGCCATGGTCTCGTGGACACCGTGGTGTCCACGTAGACGCGCCGGTCGACAATCGACGAGCTCGCGGTGCACGTGGCCCAAACGGTCGCGGGTCTGCAGCGGCCCTCGGGCGGCACCGTGCTCGCCTCGACGATCAAGCGCGCGCTCGTCCACAAGGATCCCACGTTCAGCGAAGCCGAGTACGACTTCCGCGCGTTCGGCGAGCTGCTGCACCACCTGGCCGTGCGTGAGCCGCGGTTTGGTGCACCGTGTGATGTCTCGAGACATCGTGAACACGTGTCTCGAGACGTCGTGCCAGTCGCCGGAGCGTCAGGGGTGGATCACGACCGGCGTGCCCAGGCGAAGGAGAGG
>CAYUSA010000060.1:0-17458 GCA_964447335.1 uncultured Actinomycetes bacterium | reverse complement strand
CCTCCACGTAGGCACGGCCCGCCTGGCCCATTGCGAGGCGCTCGGCGGGGTCCGTCCCGCTGCCGACGACGGCGTCGACGCGCACGCCGGCCGAGGCGAGGAGGTCCGCGGTCCGGCTCGTCGCGACGACGACGCGAGCTCGGCGCGCGAGCCGCAGCGCCCCGGCATCCGCGGCGCACACGTAGACCGCGTCCACGCCCTCGAGCTCGCCCCACGGCAGCGGGTCCTCGGCCGTGGGATGCAGGCGCTCGCCGAGGGTGGTGATCGCCCGCTCGCCCTGGGGGTCGATGAAGGTGAGCGCCCGCCGTGTGGGGGCGCTCCGCCTGGCCGCCTCGACGCGTGGTCCGAGTCCCTCGAGCTCGAGATGCGCGCGCCTGCCGACCGCGTCCTTGCCGAGCGCGGTGAAGAACGTGCGATCCCCGGTGAGCCGCTGGAGCTGCACCGTGGCGACGGAGCCGCCGCCGGCCGGCTCCTCCCACCACTCGCGCGCGTGGAGGATCTCGCCCGACGCGGGAAGGTGGTCCACGCGGGCGAACTCCACCCACTCGACGTGCCCGAGCACCGCGGCGCGCATGGGTGTGAGCGTATCTTCATGCCATGCGAGAAGAGGTGCGGCTCACGAGGTTCAGCCACGGCGCCGGCTGAGCGTGCAAGCTCGGTCCGAGCGACCTGGCTCAGGTCCTGAGCCGACTCGAGACCCCGGCGATGCCGGAGGAGGTGCTGGTCTCCGCGGAGACCGGCGACGACGCCGCCGCCTACCGCCTGCCCGGCGGGCGGGCGCTCGTGGCGACGGTGGACTTCTTCACGCCCATCGTCGACGACGCGTACGACTGGGGCCGGATCGCGGCCGCGAACGCGTTCAGCGACGTCTACGCGATGGGCGCGACCCCGGCGCTCGCGCTGAACATCGCGAGCTGGCCGGTGGACGACCTGCCCCTGGATCTCCTCGCGGAGGTCCTGCGGGGCGGGCAGGACGTCGCGAGGGCCGCGGGCGCGGTCGTGCTCGGGGGGCACACGATCACCGACCCCGAGCCGAAGTACGGGATGGTCGCGCTCGGGTTCGCCGATGCGGAGCGGATCGTGCGGAACTCGACGGCGCCTCCCGGCGCCGGCCTGTTCGTGACGAAGCCGATCGGCACCGGGATCGTGAGCACCGCGATCAAGCGGGGCATCGCGGCCGAGGGCCAGGTCCGCGCCGCCGTGGAGCTCATGACGTCGTTGAACGCCGGGGCCTCCGCCGCGATGGTCGAGGCCGGCGCCGAGGCCGCGACGGACGTCACGGGCTTCGGGCTCCTTGGCCACCTCCAGAAGCTGCTCGAGGCGTCGGGCGTCGCGGCGAGCATCGACGCGGGATCGATCCCGGTGCTGCCCGGCGTGCTCGACCTCGCGCGCCGGGACGTGGTACCGAGCGGGACGAAGCGCAACCACGCGTACCTCCGCCCGTTCGTCGCCTGGGGGGGGCTGACGGAGCCCGAACAGCTCGTGCTCGCCGACGCGCAGACCTCGGGCGGCCTGCTGATCGTCGCGAGCGGCCGGCGCGCGGCGAGGCTGGTCGAGGAGGCCGGCCGCCGGGACGTCGCGATGGTGGGGTTCGGCGCCACGGAGCCGGGCCCGCCGGGCCGCATCAGGATCGACGGACGGCTGCGGGTACGCTGAGCCGCGATCAGGGGAATACGCGTGCGCTGGTAGCGTTGTTGCAGGTGCGAATGTCCCAGATCGACGGTGCGCTGTTCAAGGAGATGGCGGAGCACGGCCTCCGGGAGTTCCCGAACGAGGCGTGCGGCCTGCTGGCCGGCAGGGACGGGCTGTCGGTCAGGTTCTTCGCGATGCGGAACCTCGACGCGAGCCCGGTGTCCTACCGCCTGGACCCGAAGGAGCAGCTGCGAGCGTTCGACGAGATGGACGACGGCGGGTTCGACCTCCTCGGCATCTTCCACACGCACACGCACTCGGAGGCCTACCCGTCCGAGACGGACAAGAAGCTCGCCTTCTACCCCGACGCCTCCTACCTGGTCATGTCCCTGTCCGACCGCGACCATCCGGTGCTCCGCGCCTTCCGTATCGTGGAGGGCGAGGTCGCCGAGGAGGAGCTGACGGTCACGTGACCCGCGAGTTCACCGTCGAGGAGGTCCAGCGCTACGCGCGCCACATCATCCTTCCAGGCGTCGGCGCCGAGGGGCAGCGCAAGCTGCTCGAGGCCAAGGTGCTGTGCATCGGCACCGGTGGGCTCGGCTCGCCGATCGCGATGTACCTCGCGGCCGCGGGCGTCGGCACGATCGGGCTCGTCGACTTCGACCGGGTCGACCTCTCGAACCTCCAGCGCCAGATCTCGCACGGTACGGACGACGTCGGGCGGCCGAAGGTCGAGTCCGCGCGGGACACGCTGCGTGCGATCAACCCGAACGTCGAGGTCGTGACCCACGACACCATGCTGACGAGCGAGAACGCGTTCGAGATCTTGGAGCCGTGGGACGTCGTGATCGACGGCACCGACAACTTCCCCGTGCGCTACCTCGTGAACGACGCGACGCAGATGCTCGGCAAGCCGCTCGTCTACGGCTCGATCTACCAGTTCGAGGGCCAGGCGACCGTGTTCATGCCGGGCAAGGAGCAGCCATGCTACCGATGCCTGTTCCCGCAGCCGCCACCCCCCGGCACGGTGCCCTCGTGCGCCGAGGGCGGCGTGTTCGGCGTGCTCCCGGGCATCGTCGGCACGATCCAGGCGACGGAGGCCATCAAGCTCATCATCGGGCTCGGCGAGTCGCTCGTCGGTCGCCTGCTGATCTTCGACGCCCTCACGATGGACTTCACGACCGTGAAGCTGCGGTGGGACGCCGACTGCCCGGTCTGCGGCAAGGAGCCCACCGTGACCGAGCTCATCGACTACGAGCAGTTCTGCGGCCTCCCGAGCCGCGACGAGTAAGGAGACCGAACCGCGATGTCCGTGAACGTGAAACTACCGACGATCCTGCGCAAGCACGCGGGCGGCGAGGCCAGGGTGAACGCCGACGGTGCCACCCTGCGCGAGCTGCTCTCCAACCTCGAGGGCTCGTATCCCGGGATCACGAGGAACGTGCTCACCGAGGACGGCGCCCTGCATCGATTCATCAACATCTACGTGAACGACGAGGACGTCCGCTACCTCGGATCGCTCGAGACCGAGCTGAAGGAAGGCGACACGATCTCGATCCTGCCGGCCGTCGCCGGCGGCTCCGCGTAGCCCGTTCCCCTCAGCCGATCCGGAGGCGTCGCAGTAGGCTTGCGCCGGATCGACAACCGCGCGTCCCGAGAGACGCGCATCGAGAGAAGGGGGGCCCTATGCGGCTACGAGCTGTGCTCGCCGGCGCACTGGTGATCCTGCTGGCCCTGTCCGCCCCGACGCTCGCCGCGCCGGTCGGCGGACGCCCGGTTCGGACCGACGCGCGTCTCTTGCCGACGATCTCCGTCCCCGCCGTCGTCCGGGCACAGCAGACCGGACGTTGGTTCGTCCAGATGGACGCCCCCTCGGTCGTCGAGCGCGGCCTGCGGACGCCCCGCGCGCAGCGCACCGCGGCCGCCGACGCGCTCCGGTCCCAGTCGAGCGCGATCCGGCTGGCGGAGTCGCTCGGCGGAACGGTGCTGTTCCGTTTCGCGTTGCTGGTGAACGCGTTCTCGGTGCAGATGACCGCTGATGCGGCGCGCGCACTCGCGGCGCGGCCCGACGTGAAGCTCGTGGAGCCGGTGGCGATCGTGAAGGCCCTCGAGACCGAGAACGCCGACAGCGTACCCTTCATCGGCGCGACGAAGGTGAACCGCAAGCTCGGCGTGAAGGGCCAGGGCATGACGGTGGCCGTCGTCGACACCGGCGTCGACTACACGCACGCGGACTTCGGCGGCGCCGGCACCGTCGCCGCCTACCAGGCGAACGACCCCGCCGTGATCGAGCCCGGAACCTTCCCGACCTCGAAGGTGATCGGCGGCTACGACTTCGTCGGGCAGAGCTACGACGTGCTCGACGACGACCCGACGAACGACACGCCGGTGCCCGACCCCGACCCGCTCGACGACGCGATCGACGGGCAGCACGGGTCCCACGTCGCCGGCACCTGCTGCGGCATCGGCGTGCCCGGCAGCATCGGCGCCGGCGTGGCTCCGAGGGCGAAGATCCTGGCCGTCAAGGTGTGGGAGAGCGGGAACTCGACGGCCGACGTGCTCGTGGCCGGCTACGAGTTCGCGGTGGACCCGAACCAGGACGGCAGCATGGACGACGCGGCCGACGTCCTGTCCTTCTCCGGCGGCGTCGACTACGGCCCGCCGAGCTCCACCGAGGCGCAGGCCGCCGAGGCCGTCGTGGCCGCGGGCACGGTGTTCGTGGCCTCGGCCGGCAACGCCGGCAACCAGGCGAACGGCGGCCAGGGGTACATCCTCGGCACGCCGGCCTCCGCGCCGCACGTGATCGCGGTCGCGGCCTCGATCGATCAGTACGAGTCGCAGGCGCTCACGGTCAACGCGCCCACGGGTGTCGAGCTGCCGTTCGGCGGCCTCGTCGTCCAGCAGGATTGGGCCCCGGCCATGACCGGCGACATCACCGCGGACATCGTCGACGCGCGCGCGTTCGCGACGATCGCCGACCCGTCCGGCTGGCCCTCGCCGAGCGACCGGATCCTGTGCGACGCGACCCCCGCCGGCTCGCCGTTCGCGGGGAAGATCGCGTTCGTCTTCAAGGGCCCCTTCAGCCAGGGAGACTGCCTCGTCGACGACAAGGTGCTCCACGCGCAGGAGGCGGGGGCCATCGGCGTGCTGATCTGGAACGGGTTCGGTGGCCTGCCGTCGCAGTACTCGGTGGGAACCTCGGCCGCGTCGGTCACGATCCCCGCGGTGGACCTGTCCCAGGCCGACTCCGAGGCGCTCGCGGCCGCCATCAGCCCCGACGCCCCGGCCGCGTACGACACGGTGCCCGGCAACGTGACGATCACCTCCGATGCCGTGGTCGTGCCGGGCTTCGCGGACCACATGTCCGACTTCACGTCCGAGGGCCCCGCCCGCGTGACGAACGACCTGAAGCCCGACGTGTCGGCGCCCGGCGTGCTCGTGACCTCGGTCGCGGCGGGCACCGGGACCGGTGCCTACACCTGGGACGGCACCTCGATGGCGGCGCCGCACGTGTCGGGCGTGGCCACGCTGCTCCGTCAGATCCACCCGGCGTGGTCGCCCGCGAGGGTGAAGGCCGCGATCATGAACCAGGCCACCCAGGACATGGCCAACCTGGACGGGAGCGGACCGGTCCCGGCGACGGTGATGGGCTCCGGCCGCGTCCAGGCGTTCCAGTCGGCCACGACGACCAACCTCGCGATGCCCGGCAGCATCTCGCTCGGCCTCGTGGGCGCCTCGGACCTCTTCACCGCCACCCGTGTCATCAAGGTCTGGAACCTGGACACGCAGGCGCACTCGTACGAGGCGGTCGCCGGCGTCCGGTACACGGACTTCTCCGGCAGGTTCGCCGGCGCGAAGGTCAGCGTGAACGGGAACACGCTCTCGCGGAAGCAGACCTTCACCATCCCGGCCGGCAAGAAGCTCCGGATCGTGCTCGAGGTCACGCTCGACCCGAGTCACGCGCCCGGGTGGCAGCAGGAGTGGGGTTGGTACTACGTCAACCCGAACGTGGACGGGCAGGTGACGTTCACGCAGCTCGACGGCAAGGCCGACGAGTTCCACGTCCCGTGGCATGCGGCCGCGCTGCCCTCGGCGAACACCGGGCTGTCCGAGTCGACCCTCGACCTGACCGCCGGCCCGGCGACGATGGGTCCCACCGAGCTGGGCCTCGGCGTGTCCTACGCCGACCTGTACCAGCTCGGCGCCGAGAGCCCCGCGACGGTCGGGGGCGAGGCGGACATCGCCGCGATCGGCGCGCGCTCGTTCACGGGCCCACAGATCAACGGCTCGCCCGAGCTCCTGCCGAACGGCGCGGACCCGTTCGCCGGGCTCACGTGGCAGGAGTTCCTCACGCAGGGTGACGAGCCGACCGAGCCGATCGAGTTCGTGGCCGCCTTCCACGGGATCCACGACACGACGGAGACGCTCGAGGTCGACGTCCTCGTGGACATCGGCGCCGACGGCGTCTTCTCCGACCCGGCGATCGGGGCGGACGCGCTCGTCGTGAAGTTCGCGGGCGGTGCGAGCGGCACGGTCTGCGTCTTCAACCTGCCGAGCGACTTCAGCGCCTGCGACGCGGAGTACTACGCCGACTACTCGAACTACAGCGCGAGCGTGACCGGGCTCGTGGTGGATGCCGGCGCGCTCGGGCTCAACAACGCGAACCGCACGATCGCGTACAGCGTGGTGGCGTGCACCGGCGTGTTCGCCGGCGACGTGCCCGCCTTCTCGTGCGACTCGGCGGGCGACATCGACCCGGCGACCGGCACGTACTCGGCCGTGCTCGACGTCACCGATCCTCCGCTGGCGCTCGACAACCTCACGTGCGGGGGATTCTTCGGCGGGGACGCGAACACCTGCGAGACGATCACCGTCGGAGCCGGGAGCGCGGCCCCCGGCGACGACCCGTCGATCCTCGCGGTGTTCCCGAACAACGCGCCCGGCTCGCAGCACGCGATCGTCACGACGACGACCTGAGCCGAGCGGCACGGCAGGAAGGCCCGGTCCGTGGACCGGGCCTTCCTGCGTTGCTGGGATAATCGCTTCCCGTGCGCTATCAGGACGTCTTCGACGCGATCGGCCACACGCCGCTCGTCGGCATGCCTCGCATGTCGCCGAAGCCGGGCGTGCGGCTGTGGGCCAAGCTCGAGGGCGCGAACCCGACGGGTTCCACGAAGGACCGCATCGCGAAGAGGATGGTCGAGGCCGCCGAGTCCTCGGGCGAGCTCACGAAGGACCGGATCATCCTCGAGCCCTCGTCGGGCAACACCGGCATCGCCCTCGCGATGGTCGCGCGGCTGAAGGGCTACCGCCTCACCGTGGTGATCCCCGACAACGCGAGCGACGAGCGGATCCGCCTGCTCGAGCTCTTCGGCGCCGAGGTCGTCTACTCGCCCGGCGACAAGGGGACGAACGGCTCGATCGAGGTCGCCCGAGCGCTCGCAAGAGATGAGCGCTACTTCATGCCGTTCCAGTACGGGAACCCCGCGAACCCGCTCGCGCACTACGAGGGCACCGCCGTCGAGATCATCGAGGACCTCCCGAACCTCACGCACTTCGTCGCGGGCATGGGCACCGGGGGCACGCTCACCGGCAACGGCCGCCGCCTGCACGAGCACAACCCGGACGTGGAGGTGGTGGCGGCCGAGCCGGAGCTCGGCGACCTCGTGTACGGCCTGCGCTCGCTCGACGAGGGGTTCGTGCCGCCGATCTTCGACCCGAGCGTCGTCGACCGGAAGTTCCTCGTGAGCTCCCAGGACGCGCTCCGCGCGACGCGTCGGCTCACCGCGCAGGAAGGCATCTTCGCCGGGATCAGCTCGGGGGCCGTCGTGCACGTCGCCCAGCGGGTCGCACGGGAGCTCGACGACGGCGACATCGTGTGCCTGCTCGCCGACGGCGGGTGGAAGTACCTGTCGACCGAGGCCTGGGCGCCCGACCTCGAGCGCGCCGAGAAGGGCGTCGAGGGGTCGCTGTGGTGGTAGCGAGTGGCTGATCCCCGCCCGATCGGCGTCTTCGACTCCGGCGTCGGCGGCCTCACGGTCGCCCGCGCGATCCTGGACCTGCTGCCGCACGAATCCCTCGTCTACGTCGGGGATTCCGCCCACTTCCCATACGGGCCGAAGCCGGTCTCCGAGATCCGGAGCTACGCGCTGGACATCGCGGCATACCTCGTCGGGCGCGACGTGAAGCTGCTCGTCGTCGCGTGCAACTCGATCGAGGTCTCCGCGATCGGCGACATCGCGGCCGGCCACGGCGTGCCGGTCATCGGCGTCATCAACCCCGGTTCGCGGGCGGCGATCCGCGCGACGCGATCGGGCGTCATCGGCGTGATCGGGACCCAGGCCACCATCTCGACGGGCGCGTACCAGCGGGCGGTGGGCTCCGAGGCCGAGCTGCACGCGGCGGCCTGCCCGGTCTTCGTCGAGCACGTCGAGCGCGGTGACACGACCTCGGACGAGCTGCGCCGGGCCGCCCGCGGGTACCTCGCGCCGCTGAAGGAGCGAGGGATCGACACGCTCATCCTCGGCTGCACGCACTACCCGTTGCTGTCGGGTCTCCTGCAGCTCGAGCTCGGCCCGGGCGTCGTCCTGGTCTCCTCGGCGGAGGAGACCGCGAAGGACGTGTACGCTACGTTGCTGCGCGAGGGGCTCGCCCGCGCGGACGACCAGGGTCCGCCCGCCCACGAGTTCCTCAGCACCGGCGATCCGATGCAGTTCCAGGCGCTCGCCGAGCGGTTCCTGGGGTCCGAGATCGGCGACCTGCACGTGCGGAAGCTGGAGCTGGGAGGGATGGGTGGAGCTCACGGTCCTGGGGTGTAGTGGCACGTGGCCGAACGAGGGTTCGGCGACGAGCGGCTACCTCGTGCAGCACGACGGCTTCAACCTCTACGTCGACGCCGGCACGGGAACCCTCGCGAACCTGCAGCAGCACATCCGGCTCTCGGACATCCACGGCATCCTCATCACCCACGAGCACCCGGACCACTTCGTGGACCTGTATCCCACGTTCTACGCGTGGTTCTACGGCGAGCTCGGCACGCCCGGCCTGCCGGTGCACGTCCCGCTCACGTTCCGGCAGAAGCTCGCCGGCATGGTCTCGATCGACAGCCAGGTCGCGATGGACACGGCGTTCGCGTTCTCCGAGGTCACGCCCGGCGACGGGTTCGAGCTCGGGCCGTTCAAGGTGAAGACCGAGCCGATGGAGCATCTGGGACTGCCGGCGCTCGGGTACCGGCTCGAGGCCGGCGGCCACGTCCTCGCATACACGGGCGACACCGGCCCGACCGAGCACGTCGAGACGCTCGCGCGCGGTGCCGACCTCCTGCTCGCCGAGGCCACCTGGCAGGACCGCGACGACCTGTTGCCCTTCCACCTGTCGGCGCGGCAGGCCGCGGTCCACGCTCGCGAGGCGGGCGCGGGGCGTCTCGTGCTCACGCACATCTGGCCGACGCTCGACCACGAGGTTTCCGTCGCGCAGGCCGCCGAGGACTACGACGGACCGATCGAGCTCGCCGCCGAGGGTCTGCGGCTCGAGGTCAAGGCGTGAGCGGCCGTCCGGACGGACGCGGGACCGACGACCTCCGCCCGATCGAGTACGAGCTCGGGTACCAGGAGTGGGCCGAGGGCTCGATCCTGTACCGGCAGGGCCGCACCCGCGTGCTCGTTGCCGCCTCAGTGGACGACGAATCGGCGCGGTGGCTCCGCGGAACCGGCAAGGGATGGGTGACCGCCGAGTACTCGATGCTCCCGCGCGCGACGACCGAGCGCACGGCGCGCGAGGTGAACCGCGGTCGCCCCGGTGGCCGGACGCAGGAGATCCAGCGGCTCGTCGGCCGCTCGCTCCGCGGGGTGACCGACCTCTCGAAGCTCGGAGAGCGCACGGTCACCGTCGACTGCGATGTGCTGCTCGCCGACGCCGGGACGCGATGCGCCTCGATCACCGCCGGGTGGATCGCGCTCGCGCAGGCGGTCCGCTCGCTGCAGGAGCGCGGGCTCGTGAAGCCGGACGTGCTGACGGATTCGGTTGCCGCGGTGAGCGTCGCGATCGTCGACGGCGAGCCCGTGCTCGATCCCTCGTACGAGGAGGACGCCGCGGCCGAGGTCGACTTCAACGTCGTGATGACGGGCTCGGGGCGGCTCGTCGAGCTCCAGGGAACGGCCGAGGGCAAGCCGTTCAGTCGCGCCGACCTCGACCGCATCCTCGACCTGGCCGGTGAGGGCATCACGGCGCTGACGAAGATGCAGCACGACGTGCTCGGCTGAGATGGGCTTCCCAGAGCGTCTCGCGATCGCCACGCGGAACGCGCACAAGCTCCGCGAGCTCGCCGCGATCTGCGCGGACTGGCCGGTCGAGTGGGTCACCGTGGAGACGCACGACGGCGAGTGGCCCGAGGTCGAGGAGCCCCACGACACGTACCTGCGCAACGCGCTCGAGAAGGCCCATGCCGTGGCCCAGGCGCTCGGCATCCCGGCCGTGGCCGACGACTCGGGGCTCGAGGTCGACGCGCTCGGCGGCGCGCCGGGCCCGCGCTCGGCGCGGTACGCGGGGCAGGGTGCGACCGACGCTGACAACCGGTACCAACTGCTCGCGGCCCTGAAGGGCATCCCCGGCGCGGGACGCAGCGCCCGTTTCCGCTGCGTGGCGGCCGTCGCGTGGCCCGGCGGCCGCGAGCTCCACGCCGAGGGCGCGTGCGAGGGCGTTCTCGAGACGAAGGAGCGGGGGAGCGGCGGGTTCGGCTACGACCCACTGTTCGTGCCCGAGGGCTGGGCCCGCACGATGGCCGAGCTCGAGCCGGGGGAGAAGGACCGCATCAGCCATCGCGGCCGCGCCTTCCGAGCGCTCCGCGAGCTCCTGGCCGCCGAGGCCTGAGAGCGTTCGCGCCGGGCGGGATAGCATCCGGCCGACCGATCCGTCGAGAGGAGATCCGATGCGCGTCGTCTACAGCCCGCGGCACCTGTCCCACGATCCCGAGCACGAGGTCTCGGACGGGCGTCCGATCGAGAACTTCGAGGTGCCCGAGCGCGCCGAGACGATCCGCCGTTCGCTCGAGGCCGACGGGGGCTTCACGATCGACGAACCCACCGATCACGGGGCCGAGCCGATCACCGCCGTGCACGATCCCGCGATGCTCGCGTACCTCGAGGGCGCCTGGGCGGACTGGCTCGCGTGGGGCCAGACGGCACGCGAGATGTTCCCCGACACCTTCCCGCTCCCGGCCCTGCGCGAGGGCATGGGCCCGGGTCGTGAGCCGCGCACGCCGCTCGGGCACATCGGCCGGTGGTGCTTCGACATGGCCACGCCGATGGTCGAGGGGACGTACCCGGCGGTGCGCGATGCGGTCGATGTGGCGCTCACGGCGATGGACCTGGCGCTCGGCGGCGAGCGCGCGGTGTACGGACTCTGCCGGCCGCCCGGCCATCACGCCGCCCGCGCCGCGTTCGGCGGCTACTGCTTCTTCAACAACGCCGCGATCGTGGCCGAGGAGCTCGCGCGCCGGACGGGCGAGCCCGTCGCGATCCTCGACGTGGACTACCACCACGGCAACGGGACACAGCAGATCTTCTACGCCCGCGGCGACGTGCTGTACGTGAGCCTCCACGGCGATCCGGACCGCGCGTACCCGTACTTCGCTGGGTTCGCCGAGGAGACCGGCGCCGGCGCCGGCGAGGGCGCGAACCTCAACCTGCCGCTGCCCGAGGCGTGCTCGAACGAGGAGTACCTCGCGAACCTGGACCGCGGGCTCGAGGCGATCGCAGGGTTCGGCGGCTCGACGCTGGTCGTCTCGCTCGGGATCGACACGTACGGCCGCGACCCGATCTGCGACCTCGCGCTCACGACCGAGGCGTACCACGAGGTCGGCAGGCGCGTCGCCGCGCTCGGGCGCACGACCATCGTGCTCCAGGAGGGCGGGTACTTCGTCCCGCACCTCGGCGAGAACGTGCGGAACTGGCTGCTCGGGTTGGAGGGTCGCGAGCTCGACCTGTCCGCCCTCCCGGAGGTGTGAGGAGATGAGCGAGCTGCAGAAGGACGTGCTCGAACGGATCCGCGTCGAGCCTGGCGCCCGTGCGGGCCTCGGGGACCGCGATCCCGGCTGGAAGGGCGGCAAGGCGCTCAAGGCGCTCGCACAGGACGATCGGACGGACGACGCGGAGGCGCACCTGCGCGGCCTCGTGCAGCAGCTCTCCGACCTGCAGGAGCACCTGTGGGCGAGCGACCGGTACGCGCTCCTCGTCGTGTTCCAGGCGATGGACGCCGCCGGGAAGGACGGCACGATCGATCACGTCTTCTCCGGCGTGAACCCGCAGGGGATGCACGTGGTGAGCTTCAAGCAGCCCTCGCCCGAGGAGCTCGACCACGACTTCCTGTGGCGGTGCGTGACGCGCCTGCCTGAGCGCGGGCGCATCGGCGTGTTCAACCGCTCGTACTACGAGGAGGTGCTCGTCGTGCGCGTGCACCCGGAGTTCCTCGACGCGCAGCGGCTGCCGAAGGTGCCCGAGGGCAAGCGCCTGTGGAAGCAGCGGTACGAGAGCATCAACGACCTGGAGCGGCACCTCGACCGCAGCGGCACGAAGGTCGTGAAGTTCTTCCTGCACGTCTCGAAGGAGGAACAGAAGCGCCGGTTCCTGGCCCGGCTGGACGAGCCCGACAAACGGTGGAAGTTCTCCGCGCGCGACGTCGACGAGCGGGCCCTGTGGGACGACTACCAGCGCGCGTACGAGGACGCGATCTCGGCGACGTCGACGCCGTGGGCGCCCTGGCACGTGATCCCGGCCGACCACAAGTTCGTGATGCGGGCGCTCGTCGCGAGCGTGCTCGTGGACACCCTCGACGGGCTCGGGCTCGAGTTCCCCGCGGTGAGCGAGGAGCAGGCCGCCGAGCTCGAAGAGGCCCGCCGCCGCCTCGAGACCGAGTAGCCCCCGCACGGTGTGGGCCGCCCGCCCCTCGCGGCGGCGGTCGTTCGGCCCGCTACCGGAGCCAGCCGCCCCGCCACGATGCGCGGGTGAGCGACATCTCCTACGTCTCGGGGCCGTCCGAGCGACCGCTGCTCGCCCGGACGATCGGCCAGGAGCTGGACCACGCGGCCGTCCTGCACGGGGCGCTCGAGGCCCTCGTCTCGCGCCATCAGGGCCTGCGGTACACGTACGCGGAGCTCCACGCCGAGGCCGAGCGTCTCGCGCGTGCGCTCCTCGCGCTCGGCGTGCGTGCGGGAGACCGGGTCGGCATCTGGAGCCCCAACCGGGCCGAGTGGGTGATCGCGCAGTACGGCTCGGCCAAGGTCGGCGCGATCCTCGTGAACATCAACCCGGCCTACAAGACCCAGGAGCTCGGGTTCATCCTCGACCGCTCGGGCGTCTCGGTGCTGATCGCGGCGCGGGCGTTCCGGACGACCGACTACGTCGCGATGATCGACGAGGTGCGCCCCGATCTCCCCGGCCTGCGCGAGATCGTGCTGCTCGGCGAGGCGCCCGAACCGTGGGCGACGTCGTGGGAGGACCTGCTCGCCCGCGACGGCGAGACGCCCATCGAGGCTCTGCGCGAGCGCGAAGCGCTGCTCGACTTCGACGACCCGATTAACATCCAGTACACGAGCGGCACCACGGGCATGCCGAAGGGCGCGACGCTCTCACACCACAACATCCTCAACAACGGGTTCTTCGTCGGCGAGCGCGAGCGCCTCGGTCCGCAGGACCGGATCTGCGTGCCGGTGCCCTTCTACCACTGCTTCGGGATGGTGATGGGCAACCTCGCGGCGCTCACCCACGGCTCGTGCGTCGTGATCCCCGCCGAGTCGTTCGACGCCGGCGCGTGCCTCGAGGCGGTGCAGGAGGAGCGGTGCACCGCGCTGTACGGCGTGCCGACGATGTTCATCGCCGAGCTCGACCACTCGGGTTTCGAGACGTTCGACCTGTCGAGCCTCCGGACCGGCATCATGGCCGGCTCGCCCTGCCCGATCGAGGTCATGAGGCAGGTCGTCGACCGGATGCACATGACCGGGGTCACGATCTGCTACGGGATGACCGAGACCTCGCCCGTCTCCTTCCAGTCGCTGCCCGATGACGAGCTCGACCGTCGCGTCTCGACGGTCGGGGCGATCCACCCGCACGTGGAGGCGAAGATCGTCGACCCGGCGACCGGCCGGACCCTCCCTCGCGGCGAGGGCGGCGAGCTCCGCACACGGGGGTACCTCGTGATGCTCGGCTACTGGAACGACCCGAACGCCACCAAGGAGTCCGTCGACCGCGCGAGGTGGATGCACACCGGCGACCTGGCGGTGATGCGCGAGGACGGCTACGTGAACATCGTCGGCCGGATCAAGGACATGGTGATCCGCGGCGGTGAGAACGTGTACCCGCGCGAGATCGAGGAGTTCCTCATCACCCACCCGAAGGTCGCGGACGTCCAGGTCATCGGGGTCCCCGACCCGAAGTACGGCGAGGAGATCTGCGCATGGGTCCGACCGAAAGCCGGCGCCGAGCTCACCGACCACGACGTCCGCCACTTCTGCAAGGGCAAGATCGCGACCTACAAGATCCCGCGCTACGTCATGGTCGTGGACGAGTTCCCGATGACCGTCACCGGCAAGATCCAGAAGTTCCGGATGCGCGAGATCTCGATCCGCGAGCTCGGCCTGCTGCAGGCGGTCCCGACCGCCTGAACGACCCCGCGCGCCGCTCAGGTGTCGACGCGGATGCCATCGCGGACCTGGACCTGGAGCGGCGCCGTCGCCGTCGATCCGGCCGCGCTCGCGAGCTTCATCGCCCCGAGCTCCGGCCACGCCTGTGCCGCGCAGAACGGCATCGCGACGGGGCGGCCGTCGGCGACCGCGCCGGCGTGCACGCAGCACTGCAACAGGCGGTCCTCGACCATCGTGTGGATGTCCATGAACCCCTTCACGGTGATCCGCTTCACGCGCTCGCCCATGAGCGCGCGGAGCCGGCTGCGGTCCCGCGCGTATCCGGCCGCCATCCGCAGGAGCGCGCCGAGCCCGAGCCCGCCGTCGCCGGCGGCGCGTAGGAACATGTGTCGCAGCATCGGGTGCGTGAGCGTGCTCTGCTCCGAGTGCAGTCCGACGAGCGTGAGCCCCACGAGCGTGCGGAGCTGCCGCGCGATCCCGAGATCGACGATCCGGTTGCTCACCAGGTCGAGGTGCTCGCGCAGCTCCTCGCGCCCGATGAGGGACACGAGCGACCGCCATCCTCGGTCGGTCCGGACCAGGAAGCCGACGCTGGTGCAGTGCGGGTGTGAGCAGGGGAGCGAGATGAGATCGTGGAAGCTCACGGTTCCGGCCGTCTGCGGCCCGAGCTGCCGGAGCACCCCCGTCATCGTGAGCCGGTCGAGCGGGTCGAACCCCACGGTCCGCCCGGAGCCGAACACCGGCTGCACGCACACGCCGCCGACGAACGGCGTCTCGATCGCGTATCGCACGACGTCGCCGATCTCGTCCTCGTTCACCCCGCGCTCGGCGGCCATCGTGAGCGTCATGAAGACGCCGGTGCCGGACAGCCGCTCGATCGTCCGTCGCTTGATCTCGCGAAGGTCGGCGTCGCGGTGGTGTCGGTGGGTCGACGCGCGGAATCCGTCGAACTGCAGGTAGACCTCGAGCCGGTCGCGGTGCTCGGCGAGGAACGCGAGGAGCCGGTCGTCGCGCGCGAGCCGGACACCGTTCGTGTTCAGCAGCACCCTCACGACGTCCCGCTGCAGCGCCCCTCGGAGGAGCTCGAACAGCTCAGGGTGGAGCGTCGGCTCGCCGCCCGAGAGCATGAGGACGTCGAGGCGCCCGCCCTCGAGCGCGATCCGGCGGTCGACGTTCGCGAGGATGTCCTCGACGGAGGCCACGCCGGTTGCCCTCGGCGACGCGCCCGCGTAGCACGTCGGGCAGCGCAGGTTGCAGCGCTCGGTCGTGTCCTCGAGCAGCACGCACGTGTGCTGCCGTTGGCGCGTGCCGAGACCCCGGAGGTACGACCGCGGCGGTGGGTCGTCGTTCCGGCGGTCGTCGGGCGTCGGTCCCTTGGTGGGCGCGGTCCAGCGCTCGAGCTCGTCGAGGATCCCCGCGTCCTCCTCGTAGAGGGTCACGACCCGACCGTGGTGGGGGCACTCCCGGACCAGCCAGACGGCGCCCTCGGCCTCCGCGAGCTCCGCGGGGAGGCGCGCGACGGCGCCGAGCGGGCGGCTCGGCTCCTCGGTGTGACACCGGGGACAGAAGGCCGCGACGTGCTTGCGGACCTCGTCGAAGGCGGCCGGCGCGAGCCTCATGCCGCCACCTCGACCGGCCCCGACCGGTACGCCCCACGGGCGAGTTGCCCTGCGAAGTACGCGAGCAGCAGCGGGAGCGTGCAGAGCAGGAACACCTGCGACCCGGACAGGCCCCAGAGGAGGGTCTCGTTCCCGCGGACGAACTCGACCAGGAAGCGGAACCCGCCGTACGCGAGCAGGAACACCTTGAACAGCTCGCCCGGCACGGCGATCCGCGGCCGCAGCCACCGCAGGACGGCGAAGAGCGTGAGGAGGAAGGCGATCTCGTAGAGGAACGACGGATGCATCGGCACGCCGAGCGCGCACTGCGGGCAGTTCGGGAGCCGCTCGGCGACCTCGGGGCTCACCCGGATCCCCCACGGCAGCGACGTCGCCGTCCCGGGCTGCTCGGTGAGGAAGCATCCGACCCGTCCGACCGCGAGCCCGAGGCAGACGGCTGGGGCGAACACGTCGCCCGTGCTCCACCGGATGCCGACGATCCGCTTCGCGACGAGCGCCCCGAGGTACGCCCCGGCGAGCCCACCCAACACCGTCTTGCCTCCGTACAGCCAGAGCCCGGCGAGCGACGGGTCGGGCTCTCGGGCGAGGTACCGCCACGAGACCGAGAGTCTCGCGAAGACGGCTCCGCCGAGGAGCGCGCCCACGGCGACCCACCACAGCCGCTCGTCGCCGGCGAGCCCGCGTCGGCGTGCCTCGAGCGCGAACAGACCGATCGCGACGAGCGTGCCGAGCACCAGGAACGCGTCGTGCGTCGGCACGTCGACGCGACCGACACGGAACAGGATCGGCAGCATGTCGCCGACCGCTAGTTCATGATCGCCGGCAGCGCGAAGCAGACGCCGCCGAGGAGCAGGACCACCGCGACGACGATCCAGAAGACGATCCAGCGCCGGCCCTTTCTCGGCTGCTCGTCCACGTCATCCACCTCCCTCTGTCGAACGCACGTGCTTGCCCGTTCGCCTCGGTCTCTCGGTGCCGCTCGCCCACGCCGAGACACGCGGGATCCATCCCCGAACGGCACGGCGGTAAGCCTCGAACGCGCCGCCGAGCTCCTCCGCGAGGAGCCGATCCTCGTGCCGCGCCTTCACGACGACGCCGGGGAGCGCGAGGACGATGAACACCGTCGTCCACGTCCGGTACACGAGGAGCGCTCCGGCGGCCGCGAGGACGATCCCGAGGTACATCGGGTGCCGCACGAAGCGGTACGGCCCCGCGACTACGAGCCGGTGATCCGCGAAGAGCTCGCTCCCGAGGCTGCTCGAGACGTTGTACATGTCGCCGAGCGCGAGCCGTCCCCACAGGTAGAGGCCGAAGCCTTTCGCACCGAGGGCCCCGCCGAGGGCGAGGCACGCCACGCGGACGCCGTCCGTCGGCTCCAGCGGCAGCGGCCGCCACAGGAGCACGCAGGCGACGAGGTATGGACCGCCGGCGAGCAGGTACGCGACGAGCGCGCCCCGGCCCCTCGCCACGCCCAGTGCCCGTCCGGGCTTGCGCCCCAGCGCGCGCGCGGCCCCGAGCGCCGAGCCCGCCCACGCGACCGAACCCTTCGGGGCCCTGCTGGCCCCGGTGACGA
>CAYUSA010000059.1:0-17605 GCA_964447335.1 uncultured Actinomycetes bacterium | reverse complement strand
GCAGAGCGCTGGGCAATCCGGAGATCGGCCTCGGGGGCCCGGATCACGGTCGGTGCGACCGAGCCCATCGCCACGCGCACCGTGCGCGTGTCCGGGTCGAGCGCGAGGCACAGGCTCGCGACCGAGATCGCCATCGCGTTTCGCGTGCCCACCTTCGCGAACGACTGCGGGCCCCGCAGCACCCGCCACCGCGCGCCGAGGATCAGCTCGTCCGGCTCGAGCGCCGTCCGCTTCACGCCGAGCAGGAACACGTCCCACGGGACCCTGCGCTCGCGCTCGGCCGACGCGAGCACGACCTCTGCGTCGTGCACCGCGAGGACCGGCAGCGAGTCGCCCGCCGGCGACGCCGTCCCGAGGTTCCCGCCGAGCGTGCCGCGGTTGCGGATCTGCGGCGAGCCCACGGCGCGCGATGCCTGCGCCAGCGCGCGCATCTCGGGCATCTCGCGGAGGATCCGCGTGTAGGTCACGCCGGCGCCGACGAACAGCTCGTCGCCCTCGAGCCGCCACGACCCGAGCTCGGGCAGCCGGCTCACGTCCATCAGGGTCTCGGGGCGGAGCAGATCGGCGTTCACGAGGACCATGACGTCGGTGCCCCCGGCGATCGGCACGGCCTCGGCGTGCTCGGCCTTCATCGCGAGCGCATCGCCGAGCGTCGCAGGCAGGAGGACCTCCATCAGAAGCGTCCCCCCGCGAACGCCTCGATCATCGCGTGCACGTCGTCGCCGAGCGGATACAGGACCGGGCACGTGCAGCCGGCCTCGACGTACTCGCGCACCTTCGCGCGGCACTCGTCCGGCGTGCCCGAGGCCGTGATCATCTGCACGACCTCGTCCGGCACGAGCGCCATCGCGCGGCGGATCTCCTCCTCGGACGCCGGCCACGTGAGGACCTCGCCGATCTCGTCGAGCAGGCCTTGGTTCACGCCGCTCGCCTTCATGATGTGCGGCTGCTGCCCGAGGTACTGCGTCACGAGCTCGCGCGCGCGGTCGAGCGCGAGATCGCGGTCCTCGTCGAGCGAGCACACCACGAGCTGCGGCCGGTCGATGTCCTCGACCGTGCGCCCCGCCTTCGCGGCGCCGGTCGCGAGGTGCTCGAGCGCGGTCGCGTTGTACCGCGGGCCGACGAGGTAGTTGATCAGCGCGCCGTCGGCGATCTCGCCGGCGAGCTCCATCATCTGCATCCCGGTCGCGCCGAGGTAGACCGGCACGTGCCGGGGCGAGCGGTCGCCGTGCACGATGTCGATCTGGATGTCCTCGACGTCCACGTGCCCGCCGTGGAACGTCACGTTCTCCATCGCGATGAGCCGGCGCACGACCTCGATGTACTCGCGCATCGCGGTGAGCGGGCGCTCGCGCTTCACGCCGACCTTGCCGGCGAGCGGCTCCCACCACGCGCCGATGCCGAGCAGCACGCGCCCGGGCGCGAGGTCGTCGAGCGTGACGAACGTCGCCGCCATGAGGCCGACGTTGCGCGTCCAGCAGTTCACGACACCCGAGCCGACCTTGATGCGCTCGGTCACGGCGGCGAAGGCGGACATCGGCACCGTGGCCTCGCGCACGAGGCGGCTCTCGGCCTGCCACACGGCCTCGAACCCGGCCTCCTCGGCGTGCCGCACGTAGTCCATGCCGTCGCGGATCGGGTGCTTGTCCTGCAGGTAGAGGGCGACGCGGCCATCGGACGTGACCGGCATCAGCGGCCTCCCTCGGGCTCGAACGGGTGCGCCTCGAGCGCATCCATGCGGCGCCAGAGCGCCTCGGCGGCGTCCCGGCAGCGGGCGCGGACCTCGGCCTCGTCGGCGAGCGTCAGGCGGCGCTCGCGCACGACGACCTCGCCGTTCACGACGACGTCGCGGACGTGGCGTGCCGAGAGCCCGAACGCCCAGTGGCCGGCGAGGTTCTCGGCGGTGACCGGGGTCGGCGGGTCGTAGGCGAGCACGACGAGGTCGGCCGGCGCGCCCGGCGCGAGCGCGCCGAGCAACGGCTCCTCGTAGACGGCGCCCGCGAAGCGCGCCGACGCGCTCAGCCGCTCCAGGATCCACGACGGCCCGATCGCGGGGTCGGCCTCGCGCGCCCGCCAGAACGCCGTGCGGGACTCGGCGAACAGGTCGCCGTCGATGCCGTCCGTGCCGAGCGCGACGTTCGGGCCGAGCGCACCGACCGGAGCCCGGCCGACGCGGTTGTTCATGTTCGAGCGCGCGTTGTGCGCGACCCACGCGCGGGTCTCGCGGATGAGCGCGATCTCGCGCTCGTCCACGTGGACGCCGTGCGCGAGCAGCGACCGCGGCCCGAGCGCCCCGGCCTCGGCCAGGCGCTCGACGACCCGGGCGCCGAACCGCGCCATCGAGTCGAGCTCGTCGGCGGCGTCCTCGGCGACGTGGACGTGGATGCCGACGTCCGCGTCGCGCGCGACCTCCACGCACCCGGCGAGGGTCTCCTGCGACAACGTGAACGAGGCGTGCGCCCCGACCATCCCCATCGCGAGCGGGAAGCCGCCCTTGCAGAACCGCAGGTTCTCCTCGATGCCCTCGGTGGCGCGCTCGAGGCCGTCGCGGTCGGTGACCTCGTAACAGAGGACGGACCGAGCGCCGAGCCCGCCGAGCCCCTCCGCGATGCGGTCGAGCGAGCCGGCGATCGCGTTCGGCGACGCGTGGTGGTCGACGATCGTCGTCGTGCCGGAAAGGAGAGCGTCGGCGCCGCCCGACCACGCCGAGAGCCACACCGCGTCCTCGTCGAGCGCTCGGTCCAGCCGCCACCAGATCCGCTGGAGCACCTCGACGAAGTTGCTCGGGGGCTCCAGCCGGTGCGGCATGCCGCGCGCGAGTGCCGAGTACAGGTGGTGGTGCGCGCACACGTTGCCGGGGATCACGAGGCACCCCGAGGCGTCGATCCGCTCGGCGTCCAGCGCGTCGACCGCGCCGACCTCCACGACCCGGCCGTCACGAACGAGCACGTCGGCGCGCGTCACCGCGACCGGGTCGAGCGACGTCACCACGGTGCCGCCGGCGAGGAGCAGCGTCATCGCGCCGACCCCTCGCGCGAGGCCGCCACGTGCCTCGGGACCGCCGCGCGCGCCGCCGCAGAGTCCCGCATCGGCAGCCGCGTCCGCCACGTGCCGTCGAACGCGTGGAGCGCGCCGGCCACCGCGGGCGCCGTCGGCACGAGCCCGATCTCGCCGACGCCCTTCGCGCCGTACGGGCCTTCGGGCTGCGGGACCTCGACGAGGAGCACCTCGACCTCCGGCATGTGCCGAGCCGGCACGATGCCGAGGGACTTCAGCGTCGTCGTCACGGGAACCCCGTCCTCCACGACGAACTCCTCGGTGAGCGCGAACCCCAGGCCCATGTGGACCGCGCCCTCGATCTGGCCCTCGAGCAGCGTGGGGTTGATCGCCCGGCCGACGTCGTGCGCGGCGACGACCTTCGCGACCCGTCCCTCGTCATCCAGGATCGCGACCTGCACGGCCCACCCGTACGCGAAGTGCGTGACCGGGTCCTCGACGTCCACGCCGGGCGGGCTCGTCCAGTCGATCGTGATCTCGCCGCGGAACTCCTGGCCGGCGAGGTCCTCGAGCTGCCGCCCGTCGAGCGCGTCGACGAGCTTGCCCGCGGCCACCTGGACGGCTCGGCCGCCGAGCACCGTGGAGCGCGAGGCCGTCGTCTGCCCGGTATCGAGCTCGCGGACGGTGTCGACGACCACGGTGATCCGATCGGCGGGCAGGCCGAGCTCCTCGCACGCGATCTGCCGGAGCACCGTGTGCACGCCCTGGCCCATCTCGGTCCAGGAGTGGAACAACGTCACGGTGCCGTCGGTCTCGGGGCGCAGGATCGCGCGGCCCATCTCGACGAGGCCGTTGCCGATGCCCGTGTTCTTCACCCCGCAGCCGATGCCCGCGTACCGTGCCGAGTGGAACCCGTCGCGCACGGCCTCGAGGCACGCCTTGATCCCGACGCCCTGCCCGAGCACCTGCCCGGTGCCGAACCGCTCGCCGACCTCGAGCGCGTTGCGCCACCGCATCTCCCAGGCGTCGATGCCGACGCGCTCGGCCAGGCGGTCGAGCATGCCCTCGATCGCGAACGCGACCTGGTTCACGCCGAACCCGCGCATCGCGCCGCACGGCGGGTTGTTCGTGTAGACCGCCTTCGCCTCGACGTCGACGGCCGGGAACCGGTACGGGCCGCACGCATGCCCGCACGCGCGCTCGAGCACCTTGTCGCCGACGCTCGCGTACGCACCGGTGTCCCCGACGATCCGAGCGCGCACGCCGAGCAGGTGGCCCTCGGCGTCGCAGCCGACCGTGTAGGTCATCGTGAGCGGGTGCCGCTTGGGGTGGAACCGGATGCTCTCGGCACGCGAGAGCGTGAGCAGCACCGGTCGCCCCGTCCGCACGGCGCCGAGCGCCGCGTGGCACTGCACGTTCAGGTCCTCCTTCCCGCCGAAGGCCCCGCCGTTCGCGACCTGCGTCACGCGGACGCGGTCCTCGGGCACGCCGAGGAACGACGCGATCTGCCGCCGGTCATCCCACACGCCCTGCCCCTGCGACGACACGTGCACCGAGCCGTCCTTCCCCGGCACGGCGAGCGCCGACTCGGGCTCGAGGAACGCGTGCTCGACGAACTGGGTCCGGAAGGTCTCGGTGAGGACGTGGGCGGCGCCGGCGAGCTCGGCGTCGACGTCGCCGCGCTGCACGACCGAGGTCGATAGCAGGTTGCCGCCCTCGTGGAGCGCGGGCGCGTCGGGCTCGAGCGCGGCGAACGGGTCGGTGACCGGTTCGAGCACCTCGTACCCGACCTCGACGAGCGCGGCCGCCTCGCGAGCGGCGTGGCGGGACCCAGCTACGACGACCGCGAGCGCGTCGCCGACGTAGCTCGTCGTCTCGCCGACGGCCACGAGCTGACGCCAGTCGCGCGTGATGAGCCCCTGCACGCGCTCGCCGGGCACGTCCGCCGCCGTGAGGACGGCGACCACGTCCGGGGACGTCTCGGCCGCCGACGTGTCGACCGAGAGCACCCTCGCGCGCGGATGCTCGGAGAAGCGGAGCGCGCCGTGCAGCAACCCCTCGGGCCGCAGGTCGTTCACGTATGGCTTGTCGCCGAGCGCGAGCTCGCGCCCGAGGTACCGAGGGGCGCGGGTCCCCACGCGGCCCGAGCGCTCGGGCTCGGGCACCGGCTCGCCGCGCCGAGCGCCGGCCATCAGCTCGACCGCGTCGAGGATCTTCACGTAGCCGGTGCATCGGCACAGGTTCCCCACGAGCGCGTGGACGACCTGCTCGCGGGTGGGCGCGTCGGTCCGCGCGAGGAGCGCCTCGGCCTTCATCACGATGCCGGGTGAGCAGAACCCGCACTGCGAGGCGCCGGCCGCGACGAAGCAGTCGGCCCAGCGCTCGCGCACGTCGGCGGGCAGGCCCTCCTGCGTGACGATGGTCCGGCCCCCGGCGTGGTCGGCCTTCTGCGCGCACGAGACCACAGCCTTGCCGTCCATCAGCACCGTGCAGGCGCCGCACGAGCCTTCGGGCGCGCAGCCGTCCTTCACCGAGGTGACGCCGAGCTCCTCGCGCAGCAGCTCGAGCAGGCTCATGCCCGGCCGTACGTCGACCGAGACCGGTTCGCCGTTCAGCGTGAGGTCCACGGACCTCACCTCCTCCGGTGCTACTCGACCGCGCCGAGCACCAGCGCGAGCAGCGCCATCCTCATCACGACGCCGTTGAAGGCTTCCGTCCAGTAGCGGGCGTGCCGCGTGTCGTCCACGTCGACCGGCAGCTCGTCCATCCGCGGGAGCGAGTGCAGGACGATCGCGTCGCTCTTGCCCTTGTCCCGCAGCAGCTCACGGGTGACGCGGTAGGCCTCGGGCGTGAGTCCGACGTCGCCCGAGCGCTCGTCGCGGCTCTTCGTGTAGTCGGGCTGCACGACCGGCTCCATGTAGATCACGTCGCAGTCGGCGATGCACTCGGCGACCGAGCCCACCTCCGTGTATCGCACGTTGCGCTCGTCGAGCTCGGCCTTGAACTCGGGCAGGAGCGACATCTCGGGCGGGCCGACGACGTAGGACTCGACGTCGAAGCGCGAGAACGCGTACAGGATCGAGTGCATCGTGCGCATCCGCATGTCGCCCACGAGCAGGAACGTCAGGCCGTCCAGGCGGCCCTTCTCCTTCCACGTCGTGTAGAGGTCGGTGAGGACCTGCGTGGGGTGCTCGCCCCAGCCATCGCCGCAGTTGATGACCGGGATCGAGGCGTGCTTCGCGGCCTCGGCCGGCGCCCCCTGCTCGAAGTGCCGCATCGCGATCACGTCGGCGTAGTACTCGAGCATGTGGACGGTGTCCTTGATGGACTCCTGGTAGAAGTCGCCGGCGCGTGTCATCTTCGCGTCCGAGAACCCGAGCACGTGCCCGCCGAGGCGGTGCATCGCCGCCTCGGTGGCCATGCGCGTGCGCGTGCTCGGCTGGTAGAACGCCGTGAGCAGCGTCTTGTCCTTCAGCAGATCGGTGTTCCTGCGGTCGCGGGCGTGCGGCAGCAGGCGGTCGCACACCTCGAACACCCGCATGAACTCCTCGTGCTCGAAGTCCTTCAGCGACAGGATGTCCCGTCCGGCGAAGCTCCTCATGTCGTTGCCTCCTTCCTTCGGATCCCCGTGAACAGCACGGCGACCCGTTCCTGTTTCCCGATCTCGCCACGGCGCGCGAGCTCCAGCAGGCCGGCGAGGCCCGAGGAGCCCGTGTGATCCACGTCGATGCCGGTGGCCTCGCGCGCGAGCGCGTTCGCCTCCTCGAGCGCCTCCTCGGACACGACGACCGGTGAGCCGTCCGTCGCGAGCATGCCCGCGACGACCGCGGCCCAGTCGTAGGTCTCGTCGTCCAAGATCCCGGTGGCGACGCTCGTCGGCTCGTCCTCCCACGGCCACATGAACGCGGAACGGTGGGCGCGCGCGTACTCGAGCGCCTCCACGATCCGGGCCGGCGATCCGCCGTCGCCGACGCGCTCACGCACGCGCATGTACGCGCGCTCGAGCGGGTGACCGCCCTCGGTCTGCACGGCGTGGATCGTCGGCAGGCGCTCGGGCGCCTCGAGCAGCGCGGCGTCCTCGAACGCGCGGACGAGCGAGCTCGCGAGCGCGCCCCCGCCGACCTGCACGACGAGCCGGTCGAGGCCCGTGTCGGCCCGTCGCAGCGCCGAGACCATCTCGTAGCCGAGCGTCTCCCCGCCCTCGATCGTGAGCCCGTTGTCGGGACCCTGCGTCGTGAACGGCACCGCGCCGCCTGCGATCGCGCGCCGGAGCGCGTGGTAGGCGGGGTCGCCCGGCACGCCCTCCTCGCGCGGACAGACCTCGATCACGGCATCGAGCGCCTCGAGCCGCGCGAGCACGACCGGGTCGGCCCACGTCGGGACGAAGACACGCAGGGTGCGCTCGGCGGCGCGGGCCACGACGGCCGCGCCGAGGGCCGCGTTCCCGCAGCTCGCGATCACCAGCTCCGGCGCCGGGCCGTCCGGCGCGAGCCCGGCGCGCTCGACGGCGAGCAGGTGCAGCATCACGCCCATCGCGTGGCGCGCCTTGTGCGAACCCGACACGTTGCCGGTCTCGTCCTTCACCCACACCTCGAAGCCGAGCCGCTCGCTCAGCGCCGGCGCCGGCGCGAACGGCGTCTCGACGAACCCGTGGCCCTCGACCTTCGCGACCGCCGCGTCGAGGCCCTCGGCGATGCCGACGAGGTCGGCGTCGGTGAGCCCGTGATGCCGCCCGAGGTGATAGCCGTGGAAGAGCTCGCGGTAGCGGACGAACGGGTTCGGCTCGTCGCCGCTCGGGAACTCGACCCGGTCGGGGTCGAGCTCGCGCACCATGACGTGGTCGACGTCGTCGGTCCCGGCCTCCGGGCAGCGGAACGGGTACGGCTCGTCGTCCGGCGCTCGGTAGCCGCACCCGGCGCACACGACGAGCGTGGCCGGCCCCACCTACAGGGCCTCCAGCACGCCGGTCCGGGCGTTGACCTCGCGGATCGCCTCGTCCCACGCCGGCACCGCGTCCCGGAGCCCGCGCCAGAAGCCCTGGGAGCGGCGGGCCTCGAAGTCCTCGATCGAGGTGCCCTGCTGCTCGACCCACGTGAAGTAGCCGAGGTTGAAGATGCGCTCGCGGTCCTCGAGCGTGAGCTCGAGCATGTCGTCGGTGCCCTGACCCTCGAGCGAGCGGCCGAAGGTCTCGGCGGCCTGGGTTGGGCCGAAGCCGTCCGGGAAGTCACGCGCGAGGACCTTGTCCACCTCGGTCCGGTACAGCGCGGCGCCGTCCGTCGCGATCGTCACGATCACGTCGTCCGGCCCGAGCCGCAGCAGCCTCGCGACCTTGATGGCGCCGAGCACGTTGCAGATGCTCGACAGCCCGAACGAGTCGAGGGCGGCGATCGTCGCATCATCGATGCCGCGCCCCGCCAGGTAGGCCCGGCCGTCGACAGAGTTGAACAGGACGTTGAGCGCGTCGGTGTCGCGGTCGCTCACGTCGACGACCACGTCCGTGTTCATCACGTTGTGGATGAGGGGCACGTGCTTGTCGCCGATCCCCTGGATGTTGTGCTCGCCGAACCCGTTGCGGAGCAAGGTGGGGCACTCGAGCGCCTCGGCCGCGACGATCGCCGTGCCGTAGCGGTCCTTCAGGTGGTCCCCTGCCGCGATCGCGCCGGCCGACCCGGTCGCCGAGACGAACGCGCGGAGCCGCAACCCGGGCTCGCGCTCCAGCATCGTCTCGAACACGTGGGCTAGCGCTCGGCCGGTGACCATCTCGTGCACGAGGTGGTTCGGGTACTCCGAGAACTGGTTCAAGATCGCGTTCGTGGGGTCGGTCGCGAGGCGCTTGCACTCGTCGTAGATCTCGCGCACGTTGCTCTCGACCCCGGGCGTCCGGATGATGTCGGCCGGGTCGGCGACCCAGCGCTCGAGCCACTCGAAGCGCTCGCGGCTCATGCCCTCGGGCAGGACGGCCACGCCGCGGCAGCCCATGATCCGGCTGATCGCCACGCCGCCCCGGCAGTAGTTGCCGGTCGAGGGCCACACCGCGCGATGCGTCGTCGGGTCGAACGCGCCGGTGACGACCTCGGGCACCAGGCAGCCGTACGCCGCGAGGACCTTGTGGGCCCCGATCATCGGGAACCGGTCGCCGAGCGCGACCACGATGCGGGCCTGCACGCCGGTGAGCGCGCTCGGCAGGACGACGTGCTCGGGCACGGGGACGCGCGTGCGGCGGACGGGGCCGTTGTACCAGTGCACGCGGAACAGGTTCAGCGGGTGCGCCGCGTCGGGATCGACAGCCTCGAGGGCGCGGACGACCCGGTCCGGGATCGTGGTCGGGTCGGCCAGCTCGCCGAAGGTGGGGAGGGCGACGCCCGCCTCCCGGAACCGTCCCACGGTCCGCTCGAGCACGGAGGCGTCCGTCGACCCACGAGCCAACCCCGGACGTTGCACGCTCAATCCACGATGATAGGCCCCGACGCGAGGAGGGGGCCCGGATGCTGCTCGTTCGCGGTGGCACGGTCGTGGAACGGAGTGGAAGCGTTGCGGCGGACGTGCTCCTGGATGGCGAGCGGATCGCCGCCGTCGGCCCCGGCCTCGACCCCACGGGCTGCGAGGTGATCGACGCCGGGGGTGCGCTCGTGATCCCCGGCGGGGTGGACGCCCACACCCACTTCGACCTGCCCGTCGGCGCCGTGCGCTCGGCCGACGACTTCGAGAGCGGCACGGTCGCAGCGGCGTGCGGGGGCACGACCACCGTCATCGACTTCGCGGGCGCGGGGCGCGAGTCGCCGGACGAGGCCCTGCGCGAGTGGCACACGAAGGCGAAAGGCCGCGCCGCGATCGACTACGGCTTCCACCTCACGGTGACGGAGGTCCCCGAGGACGAGGCCGAGGCGCTCGGGCGCTTCCGGTCGTTCGTCGCCGAGGGCGTGACGAGCGTGAAGCTCTACCTCGCGTACCCGGAGCGGCTCATGGTGGACCCACCCACGCTCCGCCGCGCGCTCATCGCCGCGCGCGGCGCTGGCGTGCTCGTCTGCGTGCACGCGGAGGACGGCCTCGAGGCCGTGCGCCGCACCGCCGAGGTCCTCGCGCGCGGCGAGACCGGCCCGGCGGGCCTCATCGAGGCCCGGCCGCCCGAGATCGAGGCCTCGGCGATCCGGGTCGCCGCCGACCTGGCAGGCGAGATCGGGGCGCCGGTGTACGTCGTCCACCTCTCGAGCGCGGCCGGACTCACCGAGGTGCGCAGCGCGCGCGACCGCGGGGTCTCGGTCCTGGCCGAGACGTGCCCGCAGTACCTGTTCCTCACCGACGACGCCCTCCGGCAGCCGCCCGAGGTCGCGCAGGACTTCATGTGCACACCGCCGGTCCGGACGGATGTCGATCGCGAGGCGCTCTGGGACGCCCTCGCCCAGGGCGACCTCAACGCGATCTCGACCGACCACTGCCCCTTCACGACCGCGGACCGCCGTCGCGGCTGGGCGGCCGGGACCGAGGGCTGGCAGGACTTCACGCAGATCCCCGGCGGCCTCCCGGGCGTCGAGACGCGCTTGGCGCTCGCCTACCAGGGGGTCGTGGAGGATCGCCTTTCCCTCCTGCGCTGGGTCGTGCTCACCGCGACGGCGCCGGCGCGCTTGTTCGGGCTCGGTGACCGCAAGGGCGCGCTCGAGCCCGGGATGGACGCGGACGTCGTCGTGTTCGACCCCGCGGCGACGCGGCGCCTCGACGCGCCCTCGCTCCACATGCGCACCGACCACAGCCCCTACGCATCGATGGCGGTCACAGGCTGGCCGGCGCTCACGATCTCGCGCGGCACGGTCGTAGCACGGGATGGCGAGCCCGCCGACATCGAGCCCGGCCGCGGCCGGTACCTCCACCGCCGGCCACGAACGTTCTGAATGAACCGCGTCCGACGTGGGACGATCCCGTGAAGGGTGTCTCGGAAGGAGACCGGCATGAAGGCACCAACCAGCGTCGAGGACTACCTGGCCGGCCTCCCGGAGGGATCGCGCACCGCCCTCGAGGAACTTCGCAAGACGATCAAGGCCGCCGCACCCGAGGCGACGGAAGCGATCAGCTACCAGATGCCGGCGTTCAAGGCCCATGGTCGATCGCTCGTGGCCTACGCTGCCTTCAAGGACCACTGCAGCCTCTTCCCGATGAGCGCGAAGGTCATCGAGGCACACCGGGACGAGCTGAAGCCCCACGTCACGGGGAAAGGAACGATCCGCTTCAGTGCGGACAAGCCTCTCCCCGCCGCACTCGTGAAGAAGCTCGTCAAGGCACGGCTCGAGGAGAATGCAGCACGCAGACGTCGTTGAGGCGATGGCGACCGGGCCTGGTGGAGTGCGAGGGATCGCGACCCGCGGAGTCCTAGTCGACCAGCCGCTCGACCTCCATCACGAATCGCTGGGTAGCATCGCGTGTCGCCGTGCCATCGATCCGCGCTCCGGTGCGGGATCGCTCTCGCCACACCACGGCATCCCGGATGAGGGTGGCGTACTCCGGCAACACCTCGCATGCCCAGCTCGCCGCCTCTCGTTTCGACACATGCTCTCCCGTTCGCCAGGTCCGCAACCCACGGCACATGGTGAGGACGGCGTAGGCCTGAGCGCCTTGTGTCACGAACCCGTGGACCCGATCGGGCCAGGCCAGCATGTGCTGACGCACCGCCTCGACGTACTCATCGTGCGAGATGACCGGCACGAGAGACGCGGCGGGCGGGCCGCACAGCGCGATGCCGACGTTGCGAAGCTGGTACCAGTCGATCAACCAGCGGTGGTCGACCTCGATGGCGTGGAACGCCTCTCCGGGGGAGATCCGTGCCGCCGCCGAGGATGCGGTGCGGAACGTCGCGAGCGCTTGGGAGGAGAGATAGACGACTTCAACTCGGTCCTCCCACTCAGGCATCTCTTCGACGATGTCCCGATGGAGGCGCTCAAGCATCGCCAGCTGGGCTGTAGTCAGATCGGACCGGACGACCGCAACGGTATCGACGTCACTGATCCCGGGGTCGAAGTCACCCGAAACCACCGACCCGAAGACATAGGAGCCGACCAGGTTCACGCCGAGAGCCTGCGTCTGGCCGTCCACGAGGCGGGTAAGGCATCCCCCGACGCTAGGGTCGTCCATGCTCCCCATACGCATACTCAAGCCCTCAAGGTGGGGGGCGACCATCGCGCGTGTCCAGACTCGCCTCCCGAGCGGCGGCGGCCGCGCGTGTGGGGGCGCGTGGACTCATTCGCCAGGCGGCGGAGTCGGTGTCGGCTCACAGACGAGGGACGAAACGAGTCCTCGGCGCGGCGGACGCGGTCGCCCTCGTCGGCTCGGTAGGCATCCCGTCCCGTTCCCCCGTCGATCCGGTCGCCGCCGCGCCCGTCAACAGCAAGCAGGCAGAGGTCGCGAGCAACGCCACCAGATATGTGATCGTGACCTCGACCGCCATCGAGCAGCCCGTCGCGGCCCTCCTGTCCGGCGACGCGATCGGCCCCGCGCCCACCAGCGATCGAGTCGTAACCCCCGTCCCCGCCAAGCGCGTCGTTGCCACGCCCACCGGTGATCATGTCGGCCCCACTGCCGCCGCGGATCACATCGTCACCGCGCAGTCCGGCGATGTGATCGCGTCCACCGAGGCCGCAGATGACATCGTCGCCGGTTGTCCCTCGAAGCCGATCCGGTCCCTGGGTGCCTCGGATCGTGCGCTTCCGCTCGCCGGCTCTGACGCCCACCCCCGAAGCGATCAACACCGAAGCGGTGAGCGCGACCGCTGCAACCCGGCAGATATGTGCCCGCATCTAGGCCACGTTACCCCTCTCTCGGTCACTGCCCGCGATCGGCATCATGACTCGACATCACAGCGACGGCCCAGCATCTCGATCCGGCGAGATAGCACCCGATGCGAGGACATGGGTAGGGAGCAAGCAGGGACGACAGGCCTCGCGCGCCGGGGCGCATGGCCTTTCTCGCCCCTTCAGGTCAAATGAACCGCCTAGCCCAAGGCCAGCGGGTAGTGTGACTGGCGGCGATGGGTGTGCTCTTCTTCGACCTCGACAATACGCTCATCGACCGTGCTGCCGGCTTCCGCGTCTGGGCAAGCTGCTTCCTCCGAGGCCTGGGTCGATACTCCGTGGACGACATGGCGTGGCTCGATTCGATGGATGGCGACGGCATCACTTCCAGGGCTGTCTTCTTCGAACAGGTCCGGGAGCGCTACGGACTCAGCGAGACGATGGACGCACTTGTGCGGCGCTATCACTCCGAGTTCCCCGCGCTCATTCCCCCGCCTGCCGAGGAGACCTTTGCGGCTCTCCTACTGGCCCGCGAGAACGGCTACAAGACCTGCATCGTGACGAACGGAAGCCGAGGTCTCCAGGAGCCGAAGATCATCTCCTCTGGACTCGCGGCCCTCCTGGACGCGTGGTGCATATCGGAAGATGCCGGAGTGCGAAAGCCTGACCCAGGCATTCTGCGGGTGGCGGCAGACCTGTGTGGTGAGGCCCTGACAACGCAGTCGTGGATGGTCGGCGACCGTCCGGAAACTGATGTCCTTTGCGCCCGGCGGGCGGGCATCCAAAGCGTCTGGGTCAGCAGGGGACCGCGATGGAATGACGCACTTCCATATCGCCCCACCCTTGCAGCGGAAACTGTTTCCGACGCAGTCGCGCGCATCATTGCTTGGCCCACGGTCAAAGGCTAGGTGCAGTCTCCTCCCGCTCGGTGACAGCCGAGCGTGCCGGGGCGCATGGACGTTATCGCCCTGCTGATTCCCGCCAGGGTCCCCTATCCTCGGGTCAGACCTGAGGTGCGTGGTTGACGGTCCGCGGATGATCTTCGGCCGGTCGCACGATGGGCTACCGGAGTTGCTGAGTGGGCTCGCGTCGCATGAACCCTAGGAACGTGCTGCCCGATGCCCTACCTAGGCTCGCCGCACACCCACAGCTTCCGGGAGGGCCGGCAGGCTCACGCCGGATCGGCGACCTGCTGTGATGCCTCGTCCGGTTCCACCCGCCGAACCCGGAGGCACTGGTCGACGGCGAACAAGCGAAGCGTCCGTTGCTCTTTGGGCGGGAGATGTGGCGCGGCCACGGCAGTCGGAACGAGCTCCGGCTGGTCGACCCGGCACGTGTTCCCTTCATCGACGATGGTGGCGGACCCGCTTGCAAGCACGTTCTTGAGCCAATCCGCATCCGACCCGTAGGGCAGCGCGATCACGAACCCGTCATCGGTCGCGAAGGCCCCCACCGGCGTTTCGTAGGGTCGGCCCGTTGTCCGGCCGACGTGTCGGATCACCGAGGCGTATGCGCCCGGCGTCCCGGCCTTCTTCATCGCGCGTGGGTTCGTGAAGGCCCGGTTGAAACGGCGGACGGCATGCAGCACGGGAGGAGATTTCGTCCGCATCCCGACCATGAAGACGATCCCGATCGCCACGAGTACGAGCACCATGCCGACGACGAGCGTTGCGATCGGTCTCCACATGGCTACCTCCTTGAGGGCGGGTCTCTCCCAGGTTCGTTCATGTGCCGGGGCGCTGTCCAGGGCGGGCGGATGTTCTCCGCACTCGCGTCGACGACGGGTGTCATTCGACCCTTGCCCGACTTGCACAAGCCTCGGCTGCGACGGAGTCCCGCCGCGTCGCGCGGGCTGCCCGCGCCGGGGCGCGCGAGGCCGCCATCATCCACGGGTCGACAGTCACATCGGGCCGCTGGTCAGACCGAGCCGAAGAGGTGCGGATCGGTCAGGTGCAGGTGGTCGTTCAGGAACCGCACGCGTCGCGCGTCGCCGTCGACGACCACCGAGTTCATCGAGGTGTTCTCCGGGATGAAGAACATCTCGTGGTCAACGCCGAGGAGCGGCGCGACGGCGGCGTTGATCACCCCTCCGTGGCAGACCACGATCACGTTGCCCTCGGGATGCCGGACGAGGATGCCTTCGATCGCGGCCTGGACCCGGGCTCGGAACGGCCCGATCCCTTCGGCGCCGGGAGCATGACTCCAGATCGGTTCCTGGTTCCGGACCCGGTGGAGCATCCGCTCGTCCGCGAGGATCTCCTCGAACGCCTTGCCCTCCCACTCGCCGATGAACGCCTCCATGAGGTCGTCCTCGAAGGCGACCTCGAGCCCCGCGGCCTCGGCGAACGGCGCCACCGTCTCCCGCGTCCGTCGCAGCGGCGAGCAGCAGACGGCGGAGGGGCGCTCCATCGCGAGCAGCCGCTTCGCGAGCAGCTGCGCCTGCTCCAGTCCCCTCGCGCCGAGCGGCGGGTCCCATTGGCGGCCGCGCGGGCCCACCACGAAGTCACTGGAGTCGAAGTCCGACTCGCCGTGGCGGATGAGGTACAGGACGCGCTCGGTCACGGCGGCGTCCTCCCGCGGCGACGCGCCTGCCGGCGCGCGAACGCTCGCGCGAAGGCCTCGACCTCATCGCGCCGCCACACGCGGCCGGACGCGAGGTGCGCGACCGGCTCGGGGAACGAACCACGGTCGACGTAGGTGATCACGCGGCGCCGGTCCCAGCCCAAGATCGCGGCGGCTTCGGAGACGCCGACGAGCGCCGAGGTGACCTCGACCGTGAGCGCGACGTCCTCGCCCGCCAGCCGACGGAGCGCGCCGAGACACCCTTCGCGGGTCGTCGTGCGGACCTCGTCGTCGATGCCGGCGACGCGGCCGACCCACCCCTCGGGCGTCTGGCGAAGGACGGCGCGGATCTGGCGGCTCGGCACGGCGCCGATGATAGCGAGTGCCCGCTCAGACCTCGTCGCTTCGCCACTTGCCGCGGGTGCGGTTGAGCTCGATCCGCCAGCAGCCCTCGTGCCAATGACGGCGCTCGTCCGGGTCGTCCTGCGGGACGACGACGTAGTGCCACACGAGCGGTCGGATCTCGAGCTGGCACCCCGGGCAGCGGTACGGCTTCTCGTTCGAGAGGCGGCGCACGTCCGCCCACGGCACGAGCGCCCACATCGGCGCCTCGCCCTGCGGCCGGCGGAGCGGCCCGAGCGGTTCCTCGGGCCGGCGCTTGTGCTTGCGCGGCACCTCAGGCCCCCGCCACGCGCCGGACGAACGGGCCGGCGTGCTCGGCGAGGCCGGCGCCGACCTCGCGCGCGTCCGCCTTGACGCCCCGAACGTTGAACGAGTGGTCGCCGCCCTCGATCGGCACGTGCTCGGCGCGCTTCCCCAGCCCCTTCAGCACCGTCGCGAGCCGCTCGGGCTGCGCGAACGGATCGCGCGTGCCGTGGAGGAAGAGCATCGGGACCGTGATGCGCTCGAGATGCTCGGCACGCAGGCGCTCGAGCCTACCCGGCGGGTGCAGCGGGTAGCCGAGGAACACCAGGCCAGCGGCCGCCATCCCGTCGGCCACGCACATCGAGGCGATCCGCCCGCCGAGCGACTTCCCGCCCGCTAGGACGGGCACCCCGTCCGCCATGGCCTGCACACCGGTGAACGCCTCGTTCCACGCCGCCCGGAGCGCCGCCTCGGGATCGGGCGTCCGCCGGCCGGAGTTCGTGTAGAAGAAGTTGAACCTCGCGGTGGCGACACCGTGCTCGGCCATCGCGCGGCAGAAGCCGACGATGAACGGGTGATCCATGCCCGCGCCGGCGCCGTGCGCGACCACCAGCCAGGCGACCGGGTCGGCCGGCGCGATCCACGCGGCCGAGACCGCGCTCCGGCTCTCGCCGAGGCTCCCGCGAACCTCGGGCATGTCCATGGAAGAATCCTCCCATGACCGGCACGCTCTATCTCGGCACGTCCGGCTTCGCCTACGACGGGTGGAAGCACGGCGTCTTCTACCCCGAGGGCTCGAAGAACCGCGAGATGCTCTCGTACTACGCGAGCCGGTTCCCCTCGGTCGAGATCAACTACACGTTCCGCCGTTTCCCCACGGAGAAGACGCTCTCGACCTGGCGCGAGGAGACCCCTGAGCGCTTCCGCTTCACGCTGAAGGCGAACCAGCGGATCACGCACTTCAAGCGGCTGGCCGACGCCGACGAGGACGTGCGCGACTTCCTCGAGCGGTGTCGGGTGCTCGGCGAGCGCCTCGGCACGGTGCTTTACCAGTGCCCGCCGAGCCTGAAGTACGACCGAGGGTTGATCGAGGCGTTCGTCGGCTACCTGCCGCCCAAGCCCCGCGCCGCGATGGAGTTCCGCCACGCCTCGTGGCGCGAGGCGCGCAACCTGCTCCTCGAGCAGGGCATCGCGTGGTGCGTCACCGAGACCGACGAGCAGGATCCCGGCCCCGATGACCTGTCGTGGGAGCCCTTCGGCTTCCTGCGCCTGCGCAGGACCGAGTACTCGGACGAGGAGCTGAGAGCTTGGGCCGAGCGCATCCGCCCCGCGCTCGAGGCCGGCCACGACGTCTACTGCTACTTCAAGCACGAGGACGACGGCGCGAGCCCGAAGATGGCGGACCGGCTGAGGATCCTGCTCGCGAGCAGAGCTTGAACCGGACCGGTGGGCGTGTGCTCGTGGTGGCCGCGCCGCCCTCGGCCACTCGATCGGGAATCACGCCTGGACCGCGCAGGCGGGTGCCCACCAGTGGCGATCGGCATGGGTCTCCGCACCGACCGGGACCGGATGAGTCCCTAAGGGAAGTCAACCTCCGACCAGGGCACGAGTAGCATCGGGGCTGG
>CAYUSA010000058.1:0-17865 GCA_964447335.1 uncultured Actinomycetes bacterium | reverse complement strand
GGTGTTCCGGAGGGACGCGTTGGGGCCGCGGGCGGTGATCTCGAACGCGATGCTCGTCCCGAAGTGGGCCGACTGGGACACCTTCCGAGAGCTCGAGTCCGCCGGCCTCACGATGTACGGGCAGATGACCGCCGGCTCGTGGATCTACATCGGGACCCAGGGGATCCTGCAGGGGACCTACGAGACGCTCGCGGAGGCCGCCACCCAGCGGTTCGGCGGCGCGCTCCAGGGGACGGTCACGCTGACCGGCGGGCTCGGCGGGATGGGCGGCGCCCAGCCGCTGGCCGTCACGATGAACGGCGGGGTCGCGCTCTGCGTCGAGGTCGACCCCGCGCGCATCGAGCGCCGGATCAAGACCCGCTACCTCGACCGGGAGACCGTTGACCTCGACGAGGCCGTGCGCTGGACCGAGGAGGCTCGCTCGGCGGGCGAGGCGGTCTCGATCGGTCTGCTCGGCAACTGCGCCGAGGTCCTGCCCGAGCTCCTGCGCCGCGGCTTCCGCCCCGACATCGTGACCGACCAGACGAGCGCGCACGATCCGCTCGGAGGGTACGTGCCCGCGGGGCTGCCGCTCGAGGCCGCGAGCGCGCTGCGCGAGGCCGACCCGCAGGAGTATCAGCGCCGGGCGTACGCCTCGATGGCGTCGCACGTCGACGCGATGGTCGGGTTCCTGGAGGCCGGCGCCGTGACGTTCGACTACGGCAACAACCTGCGGGCGGGGGCCGAGCTCGGCGGCCTCGCGCACGAGCGCGCCTACGCGTATCCCGGATTCATCCCCGCGTTCGTGCGGCCGATGTTCTGTGAGGCCAAGGGCCGGTTCCGGTGGGCCGGGCGCGCCGGGCATCCCGAGGGCATCGCGCGGACCGACCGTGCCGTCACCGGGCTGTTCCCGGGGAACGGGCGCTGGCGTCGCTGGCTCGACATGGCCGAGGAGCGGGTGGCCTACCAGGGCCTGCCGGCCCGGATCTGCTGGCTCGGTTACGGCGAGCGCGCGAAGGCCGGCCTGCGCTTCAACGAGATGGTCGCGAGCGGTGAGCTCGCGGCGCCGATCGTGATCGGGCGGGACCACCTCGACAGCGGGAGCGTCGCCTCGCCGTTCCGCGAGACCGAGTCGATGAAGGACGGCTCGGACGCGATCGCCGACTGGCCGATCCTGAACGCCCTCGTGAACACGGCGGCCGGCGCGCACTGGGTGAGCGTCCACCACGGTGGCGGCGTGGGCATCGGGTACTCGATCCACGCCGGCATGGTCGTCGTCGCCGACGGGAGCTCGAACGCGGCCGAGCGCCTCGAGCGCGTCCTCACGACCGACCCCGGGATGGGGGTCGTGCGCCACGCGGACGCGGGCTACGAGCGGGCGCTCGAGGTGGCTCGCGAGCGCGGCGTCCGGCTGCCGTCGCAGCGCTGAGCGGTCAGGGGGTCTTCCCTCGGTACCGGCCGCCGTTGCCCTCGGCCCGCCCGGCGGCGTCGCCAGCCCGGTACTCGGGAGAGGCTCGGTACACGAGGTAGTCGATCGCCGCCCAGAGCGTCTTCGCGAACGGGAAGAACAGCAGCGGCACGAGCCCCGCGATCGCGAGGGAGACCATCGTGAGCGCCGCGACGTGCACCTCGGGCAGGTCGAGCACGAGCCACGTGACGAACACGAAGGGCCACACCACGGCCGTGACCGTGTAGTTGATCGTCATCGCGCCGAGGAAGCCACCCTCCTCCCGCTGTAGCCGCAGCCGGCACCTCGGGCACCGCTCGAGGACCCGGAACCACCCGAGGAACAGCCCGCCGGAGCCGCAGCGCGGACACCGCCGCCGGAGCCCCCGCGTGAAGACCGAGAGGGCGCCGGGCTCGCTCGCGCTCGGCGCGGTGGCCGGGGTCGAGCGCTCCGGCTCGAGCGCGTCGTACGGGCCGATCGGGTCGGACATCGCGGCCACGGTAGCAAGCACCGGGTTGTGCGGCCCGGGCGTCGACCGTAGCCTTGCGGCCGTGCCGGTCAAGATCGGAGAGCCGCTCTCGCTCGCGGATGTCGTCGCGGTCGCCCGCGGAGGCGCGGTCGAGCTGTCGACGGGCGCCGTCCGTCGCATCCGCGCCGCGCGAGCGGTCGTCGAGGCCACGGTCGCCTCGGGCGAGGTCGTGTACGGGGTGACGACCGGGTTCGGGAGCCTCGCGAACGTGCGCATCGACCCGGCCGAGGCTGCCGAGCTCCAGCAGCGGATCGTGCGCTCGCACGCGACGGCCGTCGGACCGCACCTGTCGCGCGAGGAGGCGCGCGCGATGCTCCTGCTCCGCGCCCACGTGCTCGCGCTCGGCCACTCGGGCGTGCGGGTCGAGATCGTCGAGCGCATGGTCGAGATGCTGAACCGCGACCTCGTCCCGGCGGTGCCGCAGCAGGGTTCGCTCGGCGCCTCGGGGGATCTCGCACCGCTCGCGAACCTCGCGCTGCCGCTCCTCGGCTCGGGCGAGCTGCTCTCCGCCGAGGGCTCGGTCCCGGCGGGGCCGGCGCTCGCGGCGGCGGGCCTCGCGCCGCTCGAGCTGCAGGCGAAGGAGGGGCTCGCGCTGGTGAACGGCACGCAGGGCATGCTCGCGGTCGGCGTCCTCGCGCTCGAGCGCGCCGCCCGACTCGCCGCGACCGCCGACGTCGTCGCGGCGATGACCATCGAGGCGGCTTTCGGATCGGATGTGGTGTTCGACGAGCGGCTCCAGGCTCTCCGGCCGCACGCGGGGCAGGCGGCCTCGGCGGCGAACCTGCGGCAGCTCCTCGCGGGGAGCGCCATCGTGGCCTCGCACCGCGAGAGCCCACACCTGGTGCAGGACGCGTACTCGCTCCGCTGCGCCCCGCAGGTCCACGGCGCGACGCGCGAGGTCGTCGCGTTCGCGCGCGGGATCCTCCAGGTCGAGACCAACGCCGTCTCCGACAACCCGATCGTTCTGCCGGAGGACGGCGAGATCCTGTCGGGCGGGAACTTCCACGGGCAGCCGGTCGCGGTGGCCCTGGACGCGCTCGCGGCCGGTGTCGTGCCGACGGCCGGCATCTCCGAGCGCCGCCTCTACCGCCTGCTCGACCCGTCGTTGAACAACGGGCTGCCCGCCTTCCTCGTGCAGGAGAGCGGGCTGAACTCCGGCTTCATGCTCGTGCAGTACACGGCGGCGTCCCTCGTGTCCGAGTGCAAGACGCTCGCACACCCGGCTTCGGTGGACTCGATCGCGTCCTCGGCCGGGCAGGAGGACCACGTGAGCATGGGGATGACCTCGGCGCGTCACGCCCGGGACGTCGTCGCGAACGCCGAGGTCGTCCTCGCGCTCGAGGCGCTCGCGGCGGCCCAGGCGCTCGACCTGCGGGCGCCGCTGCAGCCCGGACCCGCCACCGCTGCCGCGCGCGATGCGATCCGCGAGGAGGTGCCGTTCCTGGAGGTGGATCGAGAGCTCGGTCCGGACATCGGCGCGGTCATCGGCCTGGTGCGCTCGGGGGCGGTCATCGCGGCCGCCGAGGGCGCGCTCGGGGGCCCGTTGCGCTGAGGAACGCGCGGGCGGCCCGCTACGAGTGGTAGATCGCGATCCGCGTCCCGACGGAGGCGAGCCCGAAGATCCACTGCGCGTGCCAGTAGGGCACGCGGACGCACCCGTGGCTGGCGGCGTACGTCGGCACCTCGGTCCAGCCGTGGATCGCGCGCAGGCCGTCGAAGTAGCTCGGGTAGTACAGGTGGTTGGCGCTGAACCCGGCGAGCTTGCGGTACACCCGGAATGAGCCGTCGTGCGTCGCGCCGCCGGCGCCGGTCGAGATGTGGATCACGTTCGTGACGACGCGATCCTCCACCGTGTAGAGGACCTGCCGGGTCTGGTCCACCTCGATGTGGAACGCACGGATGCCCAGGCGCGGGCGGGGGACCCGCGGATCGGCGAGCGCGCGCCAGACGGCGGCGTTCACCGAGAACAGGCGCTCCATGCCCTGGACCTTGCGGAACGCGACCACGGCGTCGCCGGTGCGGAAGTCGTACCGGCGGTCGATGCCCTCGACCCGGTAGTGGAGCTCGGCCAGGCGCTCCTCGAGCAGCCGGACGAACGTGCCGCGCGAGCCCGCGTGCAGGCTCGGCAGCGGCGTACCGTCCGCGGCGATGACCGCGGAGTCCGGGAGGTGCGCGGCGTCGGCGAAGGCCGCGCGGGCCCGGTACGTCCCGGGTGCCATGACGCGGATCGCGGCCTCGAACCCGCCCGCGGCGCCGATCTCCGCGCGCACGGACTGGACCGAGTGGCCCGAACGCAGGAGCGTGATCTCGACCCGCTTGCCCGGCACCGCCGGGGCGACCGTGCCGCGGACCCGGACCGTGTCGAACAGCCTCACGGCGGACATCCGCACCGTGACGATCGCGCGCACCCGCACGTTCACGGGCTCGCTCGCCGCGGTCTGCCACACGGCGTGGAGCGTGCGGTTGCGCTCGGGGAGGAGCGTCGTGGTGAAGGTCCCGGCGGCGTCCGTGGCGAGGGTGGCGACCACGGTGTCGGCGACGTCGCGGATCTCGACGGTCTCGCCCTCGGCCGCGGGAGCGATCGCGCCCGAGAGTGTGACGGGCTCGCCGTAGACGAGCTTCGTCACCGAGGCGGTGAGGGTGACGGTCGGGTTCTCCTGCGCCGCAGCGGTTCCCGCGAGCATCCCCGCGAGCAGCACCCCTGCGAGCACCACGGCGGCCGTCTTCTTCATCGCTCCCATACCACCTTCCCTCCGACGACGGTCCGCACCACGGGGTCGTGCCCGGGGCGGTACGGCACCTGGCGGAACCCGTCGCCGTCGAGCACGAGCAGGTCCGCGCGAGCGCCGGGCGCCAGCCTACCGTGGGTTCGCTCGAGACCGAGGACGCGCGCGGGATTCGCCGTCGCGGCGGTGAGGGCCTCGAGCGGCGTGAGCCCGTAGAGCGAACAGGCGGTCGCGATGGCCTCGGGCATCGAGAGCACCGGTGAGGTGCCCGGGTTGAAGTCGGTCGCGATCGCCACGGCGGCGCCGGCGTTCAACAGCGCGGAGACGTCGGGCGGCGTCGCCCGCAGGAACAGGGTCGACGTCGGCAGGAGCACGGCCGCGGTGTTCCCGTCGCCGAGCGCGGCCGTCCCGAGCGGCGAGACATGGTTCAGGTGGTCCGCGCTGCGAGCGTGCAGCGCGACCGCCGCCTCGGCCGCGCCGGAGGGCCCGAGCTGGTCGGCGTGACACCGGAGCGGGAGGTTCGCCGACCGCGCGGCATCGGCGACCGCGTGGAGGTCGTCGAGCGAGAACGCGATGTCCTCGACGTACACGTCGACGGCATCGGCGAGGCCCTCGGCCGCGGCGGCGGGGATGAGCTCGTCGCACACGGTGCGGACCCACGCCGCCCGCTGGGCCCCCTCGGGCACCGCGTGGCAGGGCAGCAGGGTGACCGTGCACGTCTGCACGGCCTCGGCGGCGAGGCGTCGGGCGAGGCGTGCCTGCCGCAGCTCGCCCTCGACGGACAGGCCGTACCCGGTCTTCAGCTCGAGCGCGGTCGTCCCGTGCGCGAGCATCTCGGCCAGGAGCGGCCGGCAGAACGCGAGCACGTCCTCGTCGGACGCGCCGGCGAAGAGGCGGGCGCTCCGGTAGATGCCGCCGCCGCCGTGCAGGTCCCGGTACGTGGCGCCTGCGAGGCGCGCCTCGAGCTCGTCGGCGCGCCACCCGATGAACGGGAGGTGGGTGTGGCAGTCGACGAACCCGGGGGCGATCGTGCAGCCCTCGAACCACTCGGGCCACATGCCGCCGAGCTCCTCCACCGGCCCCACGTGGGTGATGACCCCGTCCTCCCAGGCGACGGCGCCGCCGTGGAGCTCGTGTGGGGGCATCGCGTCGTCACCTCGCAGCGGCCCTGGGCCGAACGGGGTGACGAGGGTGGTCGCGGCGACGGCGCCGCTCGCTCCGAGTGCCACGCCTACATCGAACCCGAGCGCCGCCCGGCCTGCAAGCAGCCACGTGGTGCGGGGAACCCGCAGCGATCGTGTGCCGATCCGCGATGAAGCCGCGGCTCGCGGCGACCGATAGCATCGACGGGCAGGAAGTCGCGCCGAGGGAGACGGTGCACACGATGACGAACGGCGAGGACGTCCAACTCGACGAGACCGCCCGCGCGCCGGCCCTCGCCGTCCCCGAGATCCTCCGGCGAGGCGTCGAGCACCTGCCCGATCCCGTGCTGCTGCTGGATGCCGACCTCGCGATCCGGCATGTGAGCGGGCAGGTCGAGGCCCTGCTCGGCTGGCGACCCGACGAGGTCCTCGGGCGATCCGTGATCGACTTCGTGGCGCTCGAGGATCGACCGCTCGTCCTCAACCTGGCCGCCGAGCACCTGTCGTTCCCCGGCCACCTGAGGGATGTCGAGGTGCGCATCCGGCATCGGAGCGGGGCGGTCCGCATCCTCGAGGTCTCGGCGAACAACCTGCTCGCAGACGAGCGCGTCGGCTACGTGATCGTCACCCTGCGCGACGTCACCCGGGCGGTCGGGAACACGCAGGAGATCGCGCGCGCGCGGGACCTCCACCTCACGCTGCTGAACGGGTTCCCGAACCCGATCTGGAGATCGGACGCCGAGGCCGCGGTGGACTACGTGAACCACGCCTACCTGTCGTTCACGGGTCGGCGCCTGCAGGACGAGCTCGGCGACGGCTGGTTGGACCTGCTGCACCCGGACGACCGCGAGCGATGCCTCGACGTGTGCTACGGCGCCTTCCTGCGGCGGGAGTCGTTCCGGACCGAGTACCGGCTCCGCCACGCCTCGGGCGAGTTCCGCTGGCTGCTCGATGCGGGCGAGCCGGTCTACGGACTCGAGGGCGAGTTCCTCGGCTACATCGGCTCGTGCTACGACATCGACGATCGGAAGAAGACGGAGGAGTTGCTGCGCGACTCCCAGGCCGAGCTGCGGACCGACCTCGAGGCCCTGACGGATATCGCGGAGGAGCGACGGCAGGCGATCGCCCGGGTCGTGGAGGAGGACGACCGGCGGGCCGAGTCCCTCGGCGACCAGATCGAGAACGACCAGCTGCAGGCGCTCGCGGCGCTGAACATCCGGGTCGCGTTGCTGCGCGAGCGCCTCGCCGAGGACGAGGTGGCCGAGACGCTCGATCCCGTGACGCGGTCGGTCCAGGAGACCATCGCTCGGATGCGCCGCCTCATGGAGGAGCTCCGCGACCCCGAAGCGCGGCTCTCTCCTCCGTAGACTGCGGCGTGTGAGCCGCGACGGGGAGCTGGGGTTCCGCGACATCCTCCGCATCCCCGAGGTCCGGACCTCGATCGCCGGCACGTTCATCATCATGGTCGGCTTCGGGATCCTCTCGCCGATCCTGCCGCTGTACGCCCGCTCGTTCGGGGTGGGCCTCGACTCGGTCGGGGTGCTCATCGCGGCGTTCTCGATCACACGGCTCGCGGTCGACCCCTTCACGGGCGCGATCATCGGCCGCCTGGGCGAGCGACGAGCCGTAACGGTCGGCGCGATCGTCGTCGGCATCACGACGGCGCTCGCCGCGGTCGCGCCCACCTTCACGCTCCTCGTGGTGTTCCGTGGCGCCGGCGGGGCGGGCTCGGCGATCTTCTTCACAGGGCTGCTCTCGTACATGCTCCGCACGATCCCCGGCGACCGGATCGGGCGCGTGATGAGCGTGTGGTACGCGTCGTTCAATGTCGGGATCATCGCGGGCCAGCCGCTCGGCGGGGTCTTCGCCCACTGGCTCGGGCCGGTCAGCACCCTGTGGATCTACGCCGGCACGTGCTTCGTCTCGGCGAGCGTGTTCGCGCGAACGATGCACGGACCGGACACGGGGCCGCGGCGTGAGCGCACGACCGGGCTCCGGCGGCTCCCGTGGCGCCGGCCGTTCGTCGCGGTGCTCCTCGCGAACGGCGCGTACGCGTGGATGATCGCCGGCGTCTACAGCACGCTCATCCCGCTGTTCGGCAACGAGGAGGTCGGGCTCAGCGAGCTCGGGATCGGCGCCGGCCTCGCCGTGGCCTCGATCACCGAGTTCGCCATCCTGTTCCCCGCGGGCAAGGCGACGGATCGCATCGGCCGCAAGGCGGTGCTCGTGCCTGGGTACGCGGCGATGGCGCTCGCGCTCGTGCTCTGGCCGCTCGCGACGACGCCCGCGCTCTTCTTCTTCGCGAACGGCGTCTTCGGGTTGATCTCCGGCTACGCGGGCGTGCCGCAGGCGCCCATGCTGTCCGACGTAACCGACGAGGACATGCGCGGCACGGCCGTCGCTGTGTTCCGCTTCGCGGGGGACCTCGGCTTCGTGCTCGGGCCGCTCGTGGCCGGCGCGACGGCCGACGCGCGCGGCTACGGGGCGGCGTTCGCGCTCTCGGCGATCCCGGTCGCGCTCTCGATGCTGTTCGTGCTCACCGTGCCCGAGACGCTGCGCAAGCTGCCGCGCACGGGTGAGGCGCCGGGCTTCTAGCCATCTACGATGATGAGCCGATGAACGTGTCCTCGGAGATCGCGCTCGCGGCACCGATCGAGCGGGTCTGGGAGCTCCTCGTCAGGTGGGAGGACCAGGCCAGGTGGATGAAGGACGCGGACTCGGTGCGGCTGCTCACGGCGCAGCGCGAGGGCGTCGGCACGCGCATCGGCGTGAGGACCCGCGTCCTGAACGTCCCGCTGTTCACCGAGCGACTCGAGGTGACGATCTGGGAGGCGCCGCGGCGTCTCGTCATCGCGCATCGGAGCTTCGTCCGTGGCGTCGGCGTGTGGCGGCTCCAGCCCGTCGAGGGGGGCACGTGGTTCTCCTGGACCGAGGAGCTGGCGCTGCCGATCCCAATCCTCGGCGAGCTCGCGCTCCGCGTCTACCGGCCCTTCATGCGCCGCCTGATGGGCGGGGCGCTCGCGAACCTTCAGGCGTGGGTCGCCTCGGCAACGTAGATCTCGAGGCTCTGCAGGTGGACATAGGCGTGTCCGAACGGCCGGTCGGGCCCGCCGACGAGCGTGCCGAGGAACCCGGCGAGCGTCGTCGGGAAGGCCCGCGGGTACGGGGCGCGGGCGGACCACTCCTCGTCGGTGATGCCCTCGATCGCCTCGACGAGCCGGGTGAAGGCGAGATCGAACCGCTCGCGAGCCTCCTGGGGTGTCGCGAGGATGGCGGCCGCCACGTTCTCCTCGTTCAGGCGGTCGACGGCGCGGGCCTCGAGCACGCCTTCGATCTCGGGCCGCTCGCCGCGACGCCACTCCTCGAGCGAGCGGACCGTGACCTCCTCCCACGACGCGAGGTGTCCCGCTAGGTCCTTCGCCGACCACTCGCCGCACCCGATCGTGCCCCGGCGATCGAACGCTTCCTCGGACAGGTGGGCGAAGAGCCCGCCTATGCGCTCGTGCACGTGGTGGAGGAGCTCCACGGCCTGATGGCGCGTGACGTCCACACCGGCACGCTAGCATGACCGGGCAAGCAGGGGAGCCCGGTGCGACCGGGCTGAGAGGGCGGGTCGACCCGCCGACCCTCGGAACCTGATCCGGTTCGTACCGGCGGAGGGAGCGAGCATGGCGAGCGTCACCGAGCGGCTCGAGCGGGTGCTCGAGCGCGAGGCGCCGATCTGGGGCATCGAGCCGGTTCCCCCCGACCGACGTCGCCTCTCCGGTCTGGATCTCGGCGTCCTTTGGGGCGACCTGTCGGTGGGGCTGCTCGTGCTCGTGACCGGCGCGCTGCTCGTGCCGGCGCTCGGGTTCCCCCGTGCGCTCCTCGCGATCGTGGTCGGCAGCGCGATCGGGTGCCTTCCCCTCGCGACCCTCGGGCTCGCCGGCGAGCGCGAGGGCGTGCCCTCGATGGTGCTCTTCCGCCCGATGCTCGGGCTCCGGGGCTCGTTCCTGCCCTCGGCGCTGAACCTCCTGCAGCTCGTCGGGTGGACGGCGGTCGAGTTCTGGGCGATGGGCCAGGTCGCGAACGTCGCCTCGCGCGAGCTGTTCGGGCTCGACGCGCAGGGGCTGTGGCTGGCGATCGTCGCGGCGCTCTGCACGGTGCTCGCGATGGGGGGGCCGATCATCGTCGTCCGGCGCTGGCTCGAGCGGTTCGGGATCTACGTGCTCCTCGGCGCGACGACGTGGATCACGGTCCGCGCGCTCTCGGTCGGGGACATCGGCGCGATCTGGCGTGGGCCGGGGGAGGGAGGGATGCCGTTCTGGCTCGCGGTCGACCTCGTGATCGTGATGCCGGTCTCCTGGCTCCCGCTCGTCGCCGACTTCAACCGGTTCGTGCGGCCGGGGACGCACGGCTTCGCGGGCACGTACCTCGGGTACCTCCTCGGCAACATCTGGTTCTACGCGCTCGGTGCGTTGCTCGTCCTCGCGGCGGGGGCGAGCGCGGATGTGCTCGGCATCGGCACCGCGATCGGCGGCGTGGCGGGCGGCGCGCTCCTACTCCTCGCACTCCTCGTCGGCGAGAGCGACAACGCGTTCGCGAACCTGTACTCCTCGGCGGTGTCGATCCAGAACGTCGTGCCGAAGGCGCCGCAGCGCAGGCTGATCGCGGCGCTCGGCGTGCTCGCGTTCGGGCTCGCGCTCGCGCTGTCGATGGAGCGCTACGAGCTGTTCCTGCTGCTCGTCGGCTCGGTGTTCGTGCCGCTGTTCGGCGTCTTCGCGGCCGACTGGCTCGTGCGCTCACGAGGGCGGTACGGGCGCGAGCGCCTGTTCGCGCCGACCGGGGTTCGGTGGCTCGCGCTCCTGCCGTGGCTCGCCGGGTTCGTCCTGTACCACTGGAGCGTGCCGACCGGACCGCAGGGTTGGGTCGACGCGATGGACACGCTCTTCCATCGGTGGCTCGGGCTGCCGTTCCCGCTGTTCGGCTCGGCGCTCGGCGCGAGCCTGCCGAGCTTCGCGGTGGCGTTCGGGCTCGCTTCGCTGCTGCCGCGCCCGCGCCCGGCTACTCGCTGATCGGCCGCGGCGTCGGCGGCGGTGCCGCGACGAGCAGCACGACGGCCGGCTCGGCCGACGCGTTGCGGATCGTCAGCGCCGCTCCTGCCGGCACGAGAGCGGCCCCCCACTGCGGCACGCGATCGCGCCACTTGCCGACCTGCACGGCGACCTCGCCCGAGAGCACCACGCACAGGGCATCCGAGTCGGGGTCGGAGACCGGGCCGAGCTCCTGGGCGCGCTCGAGGCACACGACCTCGGACCACAGGTGCTCGGACTCGTAGACGGTGTCGTGGTGCGGCCCCTCCTCGGAGAAGTGGACGAGGTCGCGCAGGTCCCGGGTCTTCACGGCCCACAGCCTACCGAGCGGGTCGAGATGCAGACGCGGGCCGCTCGGTAGACTGCCGGAGCCCTGCGACCCGACGAAGGAGCCTTCCCGTGACCACGTTCTCGTATTCGACCGACACGCCGGCGGCCGTCCGAGCCGACGTGCTCGTCCTGCCCGTCTTCGAAGGTCCGAAGGCCGGCCCCGGCGTGAAGGACGTCAAGGGGCTCGACCTGCTCGGCCTGTACGGCCAGGCGAAGCTGAAGGGCAAGCCCGGAGAGAACCTGCTCGTGCCGAACACCGGCGCCGAGGGGCTCGCGGCCGGCTCCGTCATGCTCGTCGGGCTGGGCAAGCGGGCGGACTCGGGGCCCGACGCCGTCCGTCGCGCGGCCGGGCGCGTCGCGCGCCAGCTCGCGAAGCGGAGCTCGGTCGCGACGACGCTCGCGCAGGCGGGAGGACGCAGCGCCGCCGATGCCGCGGCCGCCGTCGTCGAGGGCCAGATCCTCGGCGCCTACCGCTTCGACCGCTACAAGTCGAAGGCCGACGAGGACGGTGCCGCGCTCGCGACCTTCACCGTGCTCGGCGCAGCGCGTTGGGACGCGAAGGCAGCGAAGGCGGCGATCGCGCGAGCCGAGATCGTGAGCCAGGCCGCGACGTGGGCTCGCGACCTCGTGAACACCCCCGCCCGCGACATGACCCCCGCCCTGCTCGCGAAGGCGGCCGAGGACATGGCGAAGGAGGTCGGCCTCGAGGTCAAGGTCTGGAACGAGAAGGAGCTCGAGAAGGGCGGCTTCGGCGGCATCCTCGGCGTCGGGCAGGGCAGCGTGAATCCGCCGCGGATGATCGAGCTCGCCTACCGCGGCGCGGCCGCCTCGCAGGTCCCGATCGCGCTCACGGGCAAGGGCATCTCGTTCGACTCGGGTGGCCTGTCGATCAAGACGTCGGACGCCATGGAGTGGATGAAGGACGACATGGGCGGCGCCGCGTCGATCCTCGCGACGATGCGCGCGCTCGCGCTGCTGAAGCCGAAGGTGAACGTGATCGCGGCGATCCCCTCGGCCGAGAACATGCCGAGCGGCTCGGCGACGCGCCCGGGCGACGTGCTCCACCACCGCGGTGGCACGACCTCCGAGGTCCTGAACACCGACGCCGAGGGCCGCCTCGTGCTCGCGGACGCGCTCGCGTACCTGGCCGAGAAGCAGCCGCGCGTGATCGTGGACACCGCGACCCTCACGGGGGCATGCATGGTCGCGCTCGGCGAGGAGGTCTGGGGCGTGATGGGCAACGACCGCGCGCTGATCCGCGACCTGCTCGCGGCCGGCGCGTCGACGGGGGAGACGGGCTGGGAGCTCCCGCTGCACCGCCCCTACCGCAAGCTGATCGACTCGGACATCGCGGACATCAAGAACATCGGCAAGCGCCACGGCGGCGCGATCACCGCGGCGCTGTTCCTGGCCGAGTTCGTCGGCGACGTGCCGTGGGCTCACATGGACATCGCGGGCCCGGCGTTCGCCGAGAAGGCCGGCGACTACACGCCGAAGGGCGGGACCGGGGTCCCGGTCCGCACGCTCGTCGCCTACGTGCTGTCGCAGGCGGCGAAGCCGGCGAAGCGGTAGGTCTCTGTGGGCGATCCTCGCACCGGGCCCGTGCTCGCGGTCTTCGCGCACCCCGACGACGCCGAGATCTGCGCCGGCGGCACGCTCGCGAAGTGGGCCGCCGGCGGCCGCGACGTGCACCTGCTCGTGCTCACGAACGGGGATCGGGGCTCGAGCGACCCGTGGCGCGATCGCGCAGAGCTCGCGGCGACCCGCCGCGCCGAGACGGAGGCGGCCGGCAAGATCCTCCGGCTCACGACCGCGCACGTGCTCGACGTCCACGACGGCGAGCTCGAGAACACCACGTCGGCCCGCGAGCAGGTGATCCGGCGGATCCGCCTCGTGCGGGCCGAGACCGTGATCTCGTGCGACCCGAGCGCGTGGTTCTTCGAGGACCGCTACTACAACCACTCCGACCACCGGAAGGCCGGTGAGATCGCGCTCGACGCGGTGTTCCCCGGTGCCGGCAACCCGCACTACTTCACCGAGCACCTGGCCGAGGGTCTCGACGTCCGCGAGGTCCGCGACGTGTGGCTCGGCTGGACGAACGAGCCGAACCACATCGAGGACGTGACGGGCCACTTCCGCACGATGATGACGGCCCTGCAGGCCCACGCGAGCCAGGTCGAGGAGGGCATCCGCTTCTTCGAGGAGATGCTCGACAAGGAGGCTCGGGTGGCCGGCGCGAAGATCGGCACCGAGCACGCCGAGTCGTTCCGGGTGCTCGACCTGTCCTAGACCGCTACGGCTTCGTGCCGACCGCGACGAGCACGTCGCGGTAGTCGTTCACCGGGTCGGGGAACTGCTCCGCGAACGTCGCGCGCGCGCGGGCTCGGAACGACGCCCAGCCGTCCCCGAGCATCGAGCGCACGAACCGGCCGGTCGCCCACGTGGACAGGCCGTCGACGTAGTCGTCGAGCGTGTAGGAGAAGCGATACCGGCGCTGCTCGACGCGCACGTGCCGGAGCCCCGCGTCCATGAGGGTCTCCTCGAGCGTCTCCCGCTGGCGGAACCGCTGCTGCCACGGCACGGCGTCGGCGATCGCGGCCTCGAGCACCTCGCGCGGCACGACGCTCCAGACCGTCTCGAGCCACACGCGCGTGAGCTCGTCCTGTCCGTCGGACCACGCGTTGAGCGCGAGGCGTCCACCCGGTCGCAGGACCCGCAGTATGTCCCACAGCGCCGTCTGGTACTTCGTGAAGTGTGCGAGCACGAAGTTGCCGACCACCGCGTCGAACGAGCCGTCCCGGAAGGGGAGGTCGATCGCCTGCGCCGCGAGCAGCCGGAGCGCCGGGCGTGTGCGAGCCCCGACGGCGAGCATCTGCGGCGATGCGTCGATCCCGACGACATGCCCGCCGTCCCCGACGATCGCGAGGGCCTCCGCCGCGGCGACACCGGTCCCGGTCCCGACGTCGAGGACGCGGGCTCCCGGGGCGGGGTCCGCGGCACGGACGAGGTCCCGAGCGGGGTCGGCCAACCGGGGTGCGTGGATCCGCTCGTAGATCTCGGCCACGCCGTCGTAGGAGCGCCAGTCGGGCATGCGCATCAGCCTACTTGCTGTCCCCGCGGACGAAGGTCGTGCCGGAACCAGCCGCCCGCGGTTCGGCGCTGCCTGCGCCGGTAGGCTTACGGCCGTATGTGGGGGCGGACGTGAAGGGACCCGCGGGCGTGACGGCGCTCGTGCTGGCCGAGACGGTCGCGGGCGGCCTGTGGCTGCTCTTCCTCATGCCGCTCTGGGGCGAGGTGCGCCGCGGGTTCTTCAAGCTCACCGGCGCCGTCCTGCTCGTCCTCGCGGCGGCGACCTGGTACTCGGCATCGGCCGGCCTGGTCGAGGGCGACGACGCGGGGCGGTGGTCGGTGCGGCTCGCGGCCGCGCTCGCGCTCGTCACGCTCGTGTGGGTCGTGCTCCTGTTCGCGCGCCGCCAGGTCGCTGCGCGGGTCGTCGGGTTCGTCTCGCTCCCGCTGGCGGTCGCGGGGCTCGCGGCGATGGCCGGCACCGCCGAGGGCTCGTACGCGGTCGCCCTGCTGCAGCTGCTCGCCGGGGCGCTGTTCCTCGGCGCGGTGAGCGACGGGCTCCTGCTCGGCCACTGGTACCTCACCGACCGTGGACTCTCGCGCGCCCCGATCAACCGGTTCACGGCGGCGCTCCTGGTCGCCGTCGTGCTCGAGGGCGCGGCGCTCCTGCTCGGCGGGTTCGGACCGAGCGGCGACAACACCGACTTCAACCCGCTCCTCACCTCGGCGGGTCTCGCGTCCTGGATCGCGCTCGGCATGGTCGCCACGACGGCGCTCATCGCCGTGCTGATCCGCGCCGCCCTGCGTGGCGAGCGCTCCTCGGCCGTCCAGGCCTCGACGGGGTTCTTCTACCTCGCCGTCATCACCGCGCTCACGGCCGAGTTCGCCGCGAAGGTCCGCTTCCTCCCCTGAGCCATGATCCCCGCGCTCCTTTGCCTCGGGCTGGTCGCGGAGGGGGTGGCGTGGTGGTGGATCGCGCACCGCGGGGCGAGCGTGTGGGTGACGATGACCCCGGTGCTCGTCGGGCTCGGCATCGCGGCGCTCGCGTCCGGACGCCCCCATCTCGCGAGCGAGGTCTCGGCCGGGCTCGCGGCGTCGGCGGGGCTCGCGGCGGGGCTCGGGCTCTACCTCGCGACGCGGGTGTTCGTGCTCGTCGTCGCGCCGAGGTGGCCGACCTTCGGCTCGCGATCGGTGCAGATGTACGGGCGGCGGGGCGAGCGCTCGCTCGGGGCGGTGCTCGTCCTGTCGCTCGCGCTCATGGTCCCCGGCGAGGAGCTGTTCTGGCGGGGCCTGTTCCTGCCCGAGCTCGACCGGGCGCTCGGTGGCGTCCTCGGGCCGGCGGTCGCGTGGGCCGGATACGTCGCGGCGAACGTCCCGAGCGCCAATGTCGCGATCGTCGCGGCGGCGGCGGTCGGGGGCGCGGTCTGGGTGGCGCTCGCCGCCTGGTCGGGCGGGGTGCTCGCCGGCTTCGCGTGCCACGCGGTGTGGACGGGGCTCATGCTGGCCGTCCCGCCGCTCGCCGTGCCCTCCGGAGCGACCGTATGAGGAACCGGCTGCCCGTGGACGTCGAGGAGATCCTCGAGCGCGGTGCCTTCTGCTCCGTGGCTACGGGCACGAGGAGCGGCCCACACGTGACGCCGATGGTCTTCGCGCTCGCCGGGGGACGCGTGTGGGTCACGACCTCGCGCGGCTCGGTGAAGGCCCGCGCGTGGCGGACCGATCCGGCCGTCGGAGGGCTCGTGCGCTCCGGTGACGTCGCCGTGGCGTTCACGGGGCACGTGCGGACGTTCGACCTGCTCGAGGTCGAGTCGTGGGGCCGCGACCTGCTCGAGGCGCCGGCCCTCGCGATGGCCTCGACGCGCTTCACGCGCAAGAACGCCCGTTTCTTCGCCGGCTACGCCGTCGACGCCCGACACGTCCCCCTGTCGTGGACCCCGCCGGGGCGGGTGTTCGCCGCCGTGGAGCTCGACCGCGCCGTGGTGCTCGGCCACGGCGGCGTCGCCGAGACCTTCGGCTCGTGGCCGCGGAGCTGGCCCTCGATCGAGCGGTTCCGCGCCGCGCGTGCGGGGGCGGGCGCCCTCGAGGGTCTGCCGCCGGCCGTGCTCGAGTCGCTCGGCACGGCGGGGGAGGGGGCGCTCGCACTCGAGGGCACCGGCGGGCTCGTCGTGCTGCCCTCGGCGTGGGGCCTCGACGGAGCGGGCCTCTACGCGGGGCTCGGGGAGGCCGAGATCGCGCTCGCGGGCCTGCGCTCGCCGAGCGCCCGCGCGGCGCTCTCGGTGGACCGCGCGTCCTGGTGGCGAGCCCGGGACATGACCGGCACGATGGTCCGCGGCACGGCCGAGGTGGCGGCGCCCGCGTCCCTGCGCTCCGGCCGCGGCTCGGCCGAGCGTGTCCTTCGCGCGGTGGGCGCGGAGCCCGAGGGCTCGGCGCTCGTCCGCCTGCGGCCCGAGCGGCTCGTCTGGTGGCGTGGCTGGTCGAGCGGGACGGTGACGGTCGCATGAGCATCGTCGAGATCCTCGTCGAGGTCGAGGCCCCCCCGGATCGTGTCTGGGCGGTCGTCTCGGACCCGCGGAAGCTCTCGCACTGGGACCGCCACGTGGAGTCCGTCGCGGGCATCCCGGCGGCGGGGCTCGCCGAGGGCGTGCGCTACTCGACGGTCATGCGCTTCATGGCCGTCCGCGGCCACGTGGACGCCGAGGTCCTGGGGTTCGAGCCGCCGCACCGATCGGTGATCCGGCTGACGGGCCTGCTCGAGGCGACCGTGACGACGACGGTCGAGCCGCTCCCGGGGGAGCGCAGCCTGTTGAAGCACGTGGTCGACTACCACTTCCGCGGCGGCGCGATCGGCGACTTCGCCGCGCGGAGCCTGCGCCTCCTCGGGGGCCCGCAGCTCGCGCTCCGGCACGGGACGCTCGCCCAGAAGCGCGAGATCGAGAGCCGCGGCGGCGCGTAGCCGGCGCCCGTGGCCTACGTGTCCAGGCCCCTGCGCATCGCCTTGCGATCGGCAGCGCTCGGGCGTCCGATGAACCATCCGACGACGAACCCGAGGAACGCCGCGACGACGATCACCGTCACGACGCGGACCTGCGCATCGAAGAACAGGAAGTCGACGTCCACGCGGTCGGAGTTCTGGAGCGCGAACACGATGAGCAGGATCGCCGCGATGCCCGCCACGATCCACCGCGGCCGGACCCCGGAGCGTGGCACCTCGACGGGTTGCCCGTGCCCGTCGCCCTCCTGCCCCGGATCGAAATCCCCGCGCCGCCGCATCGCATCCTCCCGTCTCCGCTCCGGTGCATCGTCGCATAGAGTGTGCGTCCGATGAACGCACGAAGGATCGCCCGGGTCGTGGGTCTCGGCGGCGCTGCACTCGCCGTCGGGGTCTGGTCCTCCGGTGGCAGGGGGCGCGAGGCCGACGAGCGCGCCTTCCGCGCGGTGAACCGCGCCGCGGATCCGCGGGCCGATCGGGCCTTCACCGGCATCACCGAGCTCGGCTCGATCTGGGCCTCGGTCGGGGCGGCGGCGGTGCTTGCCGCGACCGGGCGGCGCCGGGCCGCGGCGACGGGACTCGCGG
>CAYUSA010000057.1:0-18178 GCA_964447335.1 uncultured Actinomycetes bacterium | reverse complement strand
CCTCGGCGATCTTCGCCTGCTCGGCGTTCGTGACGTCCATGATGACGCCGCCCTTGAGCATCTCGGCCAGGCCGGACTTCACACGGAAGGTGCCGGTCTCGCGATCCACGGGTACCCCCTCCTCGAGGAACACGTGCCTGTTGCCGGCGCCTGCGCCTGCACGTCGAGTGTACCGCCGGGAGGGTCGATCCCGGGATCCCGGTCCGGTACGATCGCCGCCGCTAAGCTCGGCCCGTGCAGGCATCCCGGGCGCGACCGTGAGCACCGCCGCGAGGCTTTCCTACGAGCTGAAGACCCTGCTCGCGCAGCACCCTGCGCTCGCGCTGACGATCCAGCGGGTCCGAGGGCGGGGTGAGGTCCTGCGCGAGGACACCGAGATCGTCATCGAGTCGTTCCCGCGCTGTGCGTCCTCGTTCGCGGTGGCCGCCTTCCGGCTGGCGCAGGAGCCGCATGCGAGCAGCATCGCCCACCACACCCACACGCCGGCTCAGGTCATCGCCGGGGTCCGACGCGGTGTGCCGACGCTCGTGCTCATCCGAGCACCCGAGGATGCCGTGCTCTCGCATGTGATCCACACGCCCTCGCTCACGCCGGCGGCCTCCCTCCGGGGCTACGTACGGTTCCACGAGCCGCTCTTGCCCGTCCGGGACGGCTTCGTCGTCGGGACGTTCGAGGAGGTCGTGGCCGACTTCGGCTCGGTCATCGAGCGCGTGAACGCCCAGTTCGGCACGTCGTTCCGGCCGTTCGAGCACCTCCCCGAGCACCTCGCGCGGATCGACCGCGAGATCGACGAGGACTACCGGTCGCGGGCGCGCTCGCAGGAGGAGCTCGACCGGATGGTGCCGCTCCCCTCCGAGCGCCGGGGCGAGATCAAGGAGCGGCTGCGCGCCGCGTACCGGGCGGCGCCGGCCGACCTCCGACGTCGTGCCGACGCGGCGTTCGAGGCCCTGCTGCCTCGCGACTGAGCTCGCCGGCTCAGCGCTCGGCGGCGAACGCGGCGGTGCTCGGCAGGAACTCCACCCAGGTCCGGCCCGGTGCGAGCGCGATCTCGGTCCCGTCCTTGGTGATGAACCTCGTGACGTCACCGAGCGTGTCGCGCTCCCACCTCCCGGTGATCATCCGGCCGTCGCGGAACACGTAGGCCGTGCCCGAGCCCGTGAGCGACAGGTGCGGTGTGATGCCGCCTCGAGGTCCGACCACGACGTCCACGACCTGCACGACGACGTTGTGCGCGGAGACCTGCCCGCCCTCCTCCGCCATGTGCGGCACATCGCCGTGGGCGCGCAACCAGACGCCGCCTTTGCGGCTCCACGTCCACCACACATCGGAGTACGTCGGGGAGAAGGGCAGGTGGACGGTCGAGACCCGTTTCGAGCGGTTCGCGATCTCGTCGGCGAAGGTGAACACCGCCGCCGGGGCTCCGTCGGTCGAGGCGGCCACGTCGTACAGGGCCTTCGTACCCGCGTACAGGTTGTGCGGCGCGACCCGACCCGCGTCCCGCGCGAACGCCGTGCCGCCGTCGGTCTCGTCGAGCGGGATGAGGTCGGCGTCCTCGACGACCCGAACCACGTTCGGCGCGCCACCCGAGAACGCGAGGATCGGCACGCCGAACTGCGCGAGCACGTCGGGGTCCGCCATCCGAGCGCTCCGGATCGGTCCGACGCGGCCGACATCCTGGCACTGGTAGACCACGATGAAGCGCGTGATGCCGCCCTCGACCGGCTCCTCGTAGACGATGTCCGCGGACTGCAAACCGGCCTGCGGCCGCGCGTCGGGGTAGTTCTCGACCTTCACGGCGAGCGCGGGCCGGTTCGGCGCTACGCCGTGGGGAGCGAGCTCGCCGGTGAGCGGGCACGGGGGCGGGGGTGGCGGCGGTGCCTCGACGAGCCCCACGTGGGTGAGGGACGTGCGCACGAACGCCGGCGCCTGCTGAGGGAAGGCGACGAAGTAGCCGAGGGCCGAACCGGCGACGAGCACCATCGTCGCCGAGGCTGCGGCGATCTTGCCGCGACGGGTCATGGACATGCGGGCACACCTCCTGCGGGCCGGAGTGTGGGTATCTGGGGGGTCGCGCACCGGTCGCAGCCGGGACCGCCGATGCTACCCGCCGATCGGGGAGGCCTCAACCACCCCGGCCGGTTCTCCCCGTCACATCTCCTCGAGGCGGCGGATGCGCTCTTCGATCGGGGGGTGGGTCTGGAAGAGCTTCTCCATCGAACCCATGCCCTCACCCTCGATGCGCGAGGGCTGGTTCAGCCACAGGTGCGCCGTCGCGTTGTTCGCCGAACGCATCGGGATCCCGGCCGACTGCTGGATCTTGCGGAGCGCGCTCGCGAGGCCCGGCGGGTAGCGCGTGAGGAGCGCGCCCTGCGCGTCGGCGAGGTACTCGCGCTGCCGCGACACCGCGAGCCGGATGAGCGACCCGGCGATCGGCGCGATGATGAGCAGCACGAGGCCGATCGCGAAGAACACGGCCGAGCCCGCACCGCCGCCGCCGCCGCTCCCCCGCCGGCGACCACCGCCCCACCACCAGGTGCGCATGAAGAACTCGGAGATGAGCACGACGGCGCCGACGAGCGTCGCGAGCACCGTGCCGAGCAGGATGTCGCGGTCGACGACGTGCGCGAGCTCGTGCCCGACCACGCCCTCGAGCTCGACGCGGTTCATCGACTCGAGGAGACCCTGCGTGACGGCGACCGAGGCGTGCTCGGGGTCGCGTCCGGTGGCGAACGCGTTCGGGGCGCGCTCGGGGATGACGTAGACCTTCGGCTTCGGCGTCCCCGCGGCAATCGACAGGCCCTCGACGATGTTGTGGAGCCTCGGCTCGTCCTCGGCGGTGACCTCCCGGGCCCGGACCGAGGCGAGCACCATCCGGTCGCCGTACCGATACGACCCGATCGACATCAGCCCCGCGATGACGAGGGCGACGACGAGTCCGGCCGGCCCGCTCGCGTAGAGCATCCCGAGGATGTAGCCGACGGCACCGAGCAGCACGAGCGCGGCCGCCACGAGCAGCCAGGTGCGGCGCCGGTTCGATGCGATCTGCTCGTACACAGTGGCTAGCCGGAGAAGTCCACCGGCGCGGGACCGCGCGTCGGGTCCTCGATCTCGAAGAACTCACGCTGGGTGAACCCGAACGGCCTCGCGATCAGGACCGACGGGAACGACTGGATCAGCGTGTTCAGCTTCATGACCTGGTCGTTGTAGAACTGTCGCGCGAACGCGATCTTCGACTCGGTGCCGGTGAGCTCCTCCTGCAGCGCGAGGAAGCTCTCGTTCGCCTTCAGTTCGGGGTAGGCCTCGACGACGGCGAGGAGTTGCCGCAGACCGCGCGTGACCTGGTTCTCGGCCGCGACCTGGTCCGGCATCGAGGATGCGTCCATCGCGCGGGCGCGAGCCTCGGTGACGGCCTCGAAGACCTCGCGCTCGTGGGCCGCGTAGCCCTTCACCGTTTCGATGAGGTTCGGGATGAGGTCGTACCGGCGGCGCAGCTGCACGTCGATCTGCGCCCACCCGTTGTCGACGCGGTTCCGGAGCGACACGAGCCGGTTGAAGACCAGGACGCAGGCGATGATTACCACCGCGAGCACGCCGAGGAGGATCCAGGCCCACATGACGCCGCCCATCCTAGCCGCTCACCGGCCGACGGCCGAGGCGCGCTCGTAGACCTCCAGGATCCTCGGGAGCACCGCCTCCCACGAGAAGCCCCTCGCGCGCTCGAGGCCCGAGGCCGACAGCCGGGCCGCGAGCTCCGGGTCGTCGAGCATCCGAGCGACGGCGCTCGCGAGCGCCTCCGGAGCCCGTGCCGGCACGAGGAGCCCGTCCCGGCCGTGCCGAAGCACCTCGTCGAAGCCGGGGATCGCGGACGCGACGACCGGCAGGCCCGCCGCCATCGCCTCCACGAGCACGACGCCGAAGCTCTCGCCGCCCACGTTCGGCGCCACGAAGACGTCGCACGCGGCGTGGATCGGCGGAAGATCCTGGTTCGGCACCGTCCCGAGCAGCCTCACCCGGTCCCGCACGGACGCGGACAGGCCTTCCAGGGCCCGCCGTTCCGGGCCGTCCCCCGCGACGACCAGGCGCACGTCCGGCCGGTCGGCTGCGAGCTGCGCGAACGCCTCGACCGCGACCCGGAACCCCTTGCGCTCGTCCAGGCGCCCCACGAACAGGAGCTTGGTGCCCGAACCGAGCTCGGCCGGCGAGGCGCCGGCGAACCGCTCGACGTCCACGCCGTTCGGGACGACCTCGAACGTGCCGCCGAGCCGCCGGCGGGCGACCCGGGCGGCCGCCTCCGACACGGCGATCCTCACGCTCAGCCGGCGGGCCAGCCGTCGCAGGACCGGTCCGGCGAGGTCGTACAGGCGCGCGGGCTCCGCACCCGAGTGGAACGTCGCGACGAGAGGGGCGTCGGCGACCAGCACCGCCCACAGCGTCGTGCTCGGGGTGAACGGCTCGTGGACGTGGATGACGTCGGGGCGGAAGGCTCGGAGCGCGGTTCGCACCGTGCGCGCCGACCACGGGCGGGGGTCGATCGGGACGTTCGACCGGTTGTACCTGAGATCGACCGGCCGCCCGACAGGGCGGACCCACGGTTGCGCGGCCGCGTGCCGGACCGGGGCCAGAACGACGATCTCGTGGTCTCGCCGCGCGAGGTGCTCGGCCAGCTCGCGGACGTGCGTCTGGACGCCGCCGGGGTCGTCCCACGCGTACGGGCAGACCAGCGCGACCCTCATCGCGGTCTCACGAGGGCCAGGCGGGCTGGAACACATGCCAGTCCGGCGGGTACGCGGCGATCGCGCGCTCGAAATCGGCGGCCATCGCGCGCGAGAGGGTCGCCACATCCTCGCGCATGTTGCCGGTGCGCTCGATCCGGATCGGTTCGCCGATCCGCACGGCCCATCCCTCGGGCGTCGTGTACGAGGAGCAGATCAGGAGCGGCGCGCCGGTCGTGAGCGACAGCAGAGCCGGACCCGCCGGCACGCGGCGCTTCGCGCCGAACATCTCGACCTCCACGCCGCGCCCGGACAGGTCGCGGTCGGCGACGAGCGCGACGAGCCAGTTGTCGGCCAGCAGCTTCGCGAGCTGCTGGCCGACGTGGGCGCCGTCGGCGAGCGGCACGATCCGCATCCCGAGCTCCTCGCGATGGCGCAGGAACAGCTCGGACAGGCGCGGGGGCTTCAGCACCTCCGCCACGGCCGCGATCGGGTAGCCTCCCCGAGCGAGCCAGTGTCCGGCGACGTCCCAGTTCCCCATGTGCGGGATCGCGGCAACGCACCCCTTGCCCTCCTCGAGGGCCGCGTCGATGTGCTCGACGCCCTCGAACCGCGTGCGCCGGGCCACCTCCGAGAACGGGAGCGCTCGGAGCCGGAACGCGTCGTACCAGAACCGTCCGTACAGGCCGAACGCCTCCCGCGTCGCGGCGCGCACGAGCGGTGCATCGGGCTCAAGCCCGAGCACGTGCGCCTGGTTCGCCGCGACGGTCGCCCGCACGCCCGGCAGGACCTCGTGGGCGAGCCCGCCGAGCGCTCGGAAGAGCCGATGGCCCCAGCGCTCCGGCATCACCCTCGCGACGGCCTCGAGCGCACGGTAGGCCCAGTACACGGCGGTGAGCTTCGGGCCGTCCTCGCGCAGGCTCACGCCCGCTCCTCCTTCGCCACCTGGCTCACGCGGACCAGGGTGACGAGCAGCATCCAGATGCCGACCGCGAACAGCGCCCATCCCTCGAATCCAGCAAGCAGCGCGAGGGCGATGAGCCCGCAACGGATCGCGCGCGTGCCGGCCCCCTCCTCGACGAGGTAGCCGAGCGCCGCGCCTCGAGCCCGGACGTAGGCGGCCAGGAACCCGGCCGCGAGCGCGAACAGCGCGCCCCCCGCGGCCTGCGCGTCGGAGGCGCGCGCCACCCATGCGACGGCCGCGAGGATGGCGCCGTCGAAGCCGCGGTCGACGAACGAAAGGAGCATCCGGGCGCGAAGACCGCCGGTCCGGGGCGCGAGCATGCCGGCGGCGACGAGGAGCACCCCTGCGACCAGCGCCGACACGCCACCGGCTCGCGAGCGCCCGTCGAGGATCGCCCACATCGCGAGGCCCACCGCCGCGGCCGCGACCACGCACATGGCCGGCACGATCACCCGCCATCGCGCGCTCGCCCTCGCGGTCCTCGCGTCCTCCTCGGCCACCGGCGCGGAGCCTATCACCGGGTCTTGCGGCCCCAGGAGGACCGGGGCTGCCGCGCTAGAATCCCCATTCGTTTCCCTCGCGTTCCGAACGGAGACCCTGGTGAAGACCTACGAGCCGAGCGACATCCGCAACGTCCTGCTGGTCGGCCATGGAGGCGCCGGGAAGACGGCACTCCTGGAGGCCATGCTGTTCACATCCGGCGCGATCACGCGCATGGGCAAGGTCGAGGACGGCAACACCGTCAGCGACTTCGAGCCCGAGGAGGTGAAGAAGCAGATCTCGGTCTCGCTCGCCGTGGCCCCCGTCGAGTGGAACGGCGTGAAGGTCAACGTGCTCGATGCGCCCGGCTACGCCGACTTCATCGGCGACGTGCGCTCGGCGATCAGAGCGGTCGACGCCGTCATCCTGGTCGTCTCGGCCGTGGACGGGGTCGAGGTCCAGACCGAGGTTGCCTGGGAGCTCGCGGTCGAGGCGGGCCTGCCCCGTGCGATCGTCGTGAACAAGCTCGACCGCGAGCGCGCGTCGTTCGAGCGGACGCTGAACGAGCTCGTCGCGGCGTTCGGCACGCAGGTCGCCCCCCTCGAGCTCCCGATCGGCGAGGAGCACGCGTTCTCCGGTGTCGCCGACCTGCTCACGCGCAAGGCGCACACGTACGCCGCCGGCGCGATGGCGACCGAGGGCGAGTGGCCGGCCGACATCGCCGCGAAGGCCGACCCGTTCCGCGAGAAGCTCATGGAAGCCGTCGCCGAGTCCGACGACGCGCTCATCGAGAAGTACCTCGAGCACGGCGAGCTCGACGAGAAGGAGATCGTGCACGGCGTGAAGGAGGGGTTCGCTGCCGCCCGGATCGCGCCGGTCCTGTGCGGCGCCGCGACGAAGCCGATCGGTGTCGACCGGCTCCTGCAGTTCATCGCCGACGAGTTCCCCTCTCCCGCCGAGCGCGCCTCGGTCACCGTCATAACGAAGAGCGGCGAGGAGAAAGAGCGGCCGGCCGACGCGAACCAGCCGCTCACCGCGTTCGTCTTCAAGACCGTGTCCGACCCGTACGTCGGGCACATCACGATGTTCCGGGTCTTCTCCGGCAAGATGCGACCCGACGCCCCCGTCTACAACGCGACGAAGGGCATCGAGGAGCGCGTGGGCCAGCTCTTCGTCCTGCGGGGCAAGGAGCACGACACGGTCTCCGAGATCCCCGCGGGCGACATCGGCGCGGTGGCGAAGCTCGGCCACACGACGACCGGCGACACGTTCTCGACGAAGGACGACCCGGTCCAGCTCCCACCGCTCGAGCTCCCCGAGCCGCTCCTCGCGTTCGCGATCGTGCCGAAGACCAAGGGCGACGAGGACAAGCTCTCGACCGCGCTCGCGCGCCTGCGCGAGGAGGACCCGACCTTCCGCGTCCAGCGCTCCGACGAGACACACGAGACCGTGATGTACGGCATGGGCGAGGCGCACCTCGACGTCATGTCCGAGCGCATGAAGCGCAAGTTCGGGGTCGAGGTCCTCACGAGTCCGGCGAAGATCGCCTACCGCGAGACGATCCGGGCCGCCGGCAAGGGGCTCGGACGGCACGTGAAGCAGACCGGCGGCCACGGGCAGTACGCCGTCTGCAACATCGAGGTCGAGCCACGGCCGCGCGGCGAGGGGTTCGAGTTCGTCGACAAGATCTTCGGGGGCGCGATCCCGAACCAGTTCATCGCCTCGGTCGAGAAGGGTGTCGTGAAGACGATGCAGCAGGGCGTCATCAGCGGGAACCCGATGGTCGACATCCGCTGCACGCTGGTCGACGGGAAGTTCCACCCGGTCGACTCCTCGGACATGGCGTTCCAGATCGCCGGTTCGCTCGCGCTGAAGGAGGCCATCGACCGCACGGGGGTCGTGCTCCTCGAGCCGATCGTCGAGCTCGAGGTCGTCGTGCCCGAGGCCTACACCGGCGACATCATGGGAGACCTGAACTCCAAGCGCGCGAAGATCGCCGGGATGGAGTCGGCCGCCGCCGGCAAGCAGCGCGTCAGGGCCATGGTCCCGCAGGCCGAGGTCGCGCGCTACTCGATCGACCTGCGCTCGATGACCGGCGGCCGGGGCGCGTTCGCGATGCGCTTCTCGCACTACGAGGAGGTGCCGGCGCACCTCGCCGACAAGATCATCGCGGAGGCCCAGAAGGCGAAGGAAGAGGCACAGAAGAAGTAGCGTCGCCGCCTACGCGGTGAGCGCTGCGAGCGCGAGCGCCAGCCACCCGAGGAGCAGGCACGTCCCGCCGATCGGCGCCACGGCGCCCCACCGCCGGGAGCCCGTGATCGCGAGCGCGTAGAGGCTCCCCGAGAACAGCACCGTCCCCGCGACGAAGAGCCATCCCGCGACCGCGGCCGGCCAGCCCATCGTCCCCTCGAGCAGGACGTAGGCCGCCGAGATCCGAGGGTCGGCGAAGTGAAGCGACCCGACCATGACGACCCCGAACAGCGCGAGCGCGTGCCACAGCTGGTACCGCACCGCGATCTCGAACGACGCGAGCCGTTCGGGCGGCAGTTTCGATCGCAGCGCGTGCGAGCCGAACGCGCCCGCGGCCACGCCGAGGAACCCGGACACCGCACCGATCACCAGGAACGCGCGCTCCATCAGTGCCTCCTCACGTGCGGAACGACAGGAAGTCGAGCACGACGCGGTTGAAGACCTCGGGCTGGCGGACCATCACCAGGAGGTCGCCGTCGTGGATCTCGCGCTTGTGCGCGCCGGAGACCCCGCCGACCAGCACCTCCGCGATCCGGTGGATCTCCTCGACGTCGCGGTCCCCGACGACCACGAGCGTGGCGGCCTCGAGCTCCCCGAGCCGGGGCAGCGCTGGCGAGGGCGTCTCGACGAGCGCGTCGGACACCCGGAAGATGTGCGTGTTCTCCATCGCGATGCCTCGGATCCACGCCTCCGTGTCGCGGCCCGAGTCGAGCGGCGCCCAGACGGCGAGCTCGATCTCCATCGCGCGCTCGAGGTCTCCGGTCGCCACCGCCCGCTGGACCTCGGCGAACAGGACGTCGAGCCCCGGGTCTTCCCACCGGTAGCCCGAGAGCCCGGGCGAGACCGGCACGAGCGCCTCGGCGATGCCGGGGTGCTCGAGCGCGAAGTCGATCGCGAGCTGCCCGCCCATCGAGCACCCGACGAGCGCGCAGCGTTCGATGCCGAGCTCGCCGAGCAGGAACCGCAGGTCCCGCACGTCCGAGTACGGCAGCGTCGGCACGTCCGAGCGGCCGTAGCCGCGGACGTCGTAGCGCACGACGTCGTGGTGCTCGGCGAAGACCTCGAACTGCGCCTCCCAGATGCGGGAGTCCCACAGCCCGGGATGGATCAACACCACGGGGTACCCCTCGCCGGCCCGCTCGTAGTAGAGCCGGCCGCCCTCGACCGACACGTGCCCCGTGCGAGCGTCCATCACTCGGCGAAGCGCGGGGCGAGCTTGCGGAACGTCTCATCGAGCAGCTCGGGGAGGACGCGCGTCTCGCCGACCACCGGCATGAAGTTCGTGTCGCCGCTCCACCGCGGCACGATGTGCCAGTGCAGGTGCTCGGGGATGCCGGCGCCCGCGATCCGTCCGAGGTTCAACCCGACGTTGAAGCCGTGCGGATCGGCCTGCTCGCGGAGCGCGCGGATGCTCCGCGCGAGCAGCGACGCGATCTCGGTGTGCTCGTCCGCCGTGAGGTCCTCGAGTTCGGCCGTGTGCCGTATGGGCAGCACGAGGAGGTGCCCCGGGTTGTACGGGTACTTCGCAAGGGTCACCCACGCGAGCTCGCCGCGGTGCAGGATCCGGTTCCCCTCGGCCTCGTCCGAGCGCAGGACATCGCAGAACACGCATCCGCCCGAGACCTCGTCCTTCGCCGACTCGATGTACGCCATCCGCCACGGCGACCAGAGACGCTCCACCGGCTACCCCTCGAAGGTGGAGAGCTCGAGCGAGCGGCTCGAGGCCTCGCGCACGAGCGCCTGCGTGAAGTCCTCGAGGCTCACGCCCTTGGTCTCGACGCCGTCGCGGCGCCGGACGTTGAGCCGCCCGGACTCGATCTCCTTGTCGCCGATCACGAGGGTGTACGGCACCTTCATGAGCTGCGCCGCGCGCACCTTCTTGCCGACGGTCTCGGCGCTCTCGTCCACGAACGGCCGGAGCCCGGCGGCGTGCAGGCGCTCGGCCAGTCCCCTCGCGTGCTCGCCGTGCCGGTCGGCGACCGGCGCGAGCCGCACCTGCTCGGGCGCGAGCCACAGCGGGAACGCCCCGGCGTAGTGCTCGATCAGGACGCCGCTGAACCGCTCGAGCGTGCCGAGGATCGCGCGGTGGATCATGACCGGGCGGTGCCGCTGGTTGTCCTCGCCCACGTACTCCATCTCGAAGCGCTCGGGCAGCGCGAAGTCGCATTGCACGGTCGTGAGCTGCCACAGCCGGCCGATCGCATCGCGGAAGTTGAAGTCCACCTTCGGCCCGTAGAAGGCACCCTCGCCCTCGGCGACCGTGTACTCGAGACCACTCTTCTCGAGCGCGTGGCGGAGCGCCTCGGTGGCGCGCTCGGCCATCGCGGCGTCGACGATCGACTGCCCGGGCAGCGTCGAGAGGTTCACGACCGGGTCGGAGAAGCCGAACGTGGCGTGGATCTCGAGCGTGAGGTCGAACACGCGCAGCACCTCGTCCACCAACTGCTCCGGCGTACAGATGATGTGCGAGTCGTCCTGCGTGCCGCCGCGGATCCGCATCAGGCCGTGGAGGGAGCCGATCTTCTCGTGTCGGTAGATCGTGCCGAGCTCCGACAGGCGCATCGGCAGCTCGCGGTACGAGCGGGTCTTCGACCGGTAGATGAGGACGTGGAACGGGCAGTTCATCGGCTTCACGTAGTAGTCGCCCTGGTCATCCCGCATGGGCGGGTACATGTTCTCCGCGAACTTCGCGAGGTGCCCGCTCGTCTCCCACAGCACCGACCGCGCGATGTGTGGGGTCACGACGAGGTCGTAACCGCGCTCGAGGTGCAGGTCGCGGACGTAGTCCTCGAGCTGCTTGCGGAAGATCCCGCCGCGCGGGTGCCACACCCACAGCCCCGGCCCGAGCTCCTCGGGCGAGCTGAACAGGTCGAGCTCGCGGCCGAGACGCCGGTGATCGCGTCGCTCCGCCTCCTCGAGCCGGTGGAGGTAGGTCCGCAGCTCCTTGCTCGTCGCCCACGCGGTCCCGTAGATCCGCTGGAGCATCGGGCGGGTCTCGTCGCCGCGCCAGTAGGCGCCCGCGAGCTTCATGAGCTTGTACGCGCCGAGCCGCCCCGTCGAGGGCACGTGCGGGCCGAGACACAGGTCGGCCCACTCCCCGTTCCGGTAGACCGACACGCGATCGCCGAGCGCGCCCTCGGTCTCGTCGAGGCTCTCGATGATCTCGCGCTTGAACGGCTGGTCGCCGAAGCGCTCCAGGGCCTCGGTCCGCCCGAGCTCCTCGCGCACGAACGGCTGGTCGGCAGCCGCGATCTCGGCCATCCGGGCCTCGATCCGCTCGAGGTCCTCCGGTCTGACCTGGGTCGGGAGCTCGAAGTCGTAGTAGAAGCCGTCGTCGATCGGCGGCCCGATCGCGTACCGAGCCCCTGGGTAGAGGTCGCAGACGGCTTGCGCCATGACGTGTGCGGTCGAGTGCCGAAGCACGTGCAGGCCGTCCGGTTCGCCCGCCCGGACGGGCTGCACCGGGCCGTCCCCCGCGGGCACGTGCGACAGATCGACCAGGACGCCGTCCACACGCGCGGCGATCGCGTCCGGCGGCAGCACGGAGCCGACCGGCTCCCCCTCGGGGAGCTCGACCTCACGACCCTCGGTGAATGTGACGCGCGGCATGGAGCCGCCATGATATCCGGCGCGCCGGGCCCTCCCTGCGCGGCCGAGCCCTCTACTCGTACGAGATCGCTTGTAGGACGTTGAGCCGCGCGGCTCGGCGGGCCGGCAGGACCGCCGCGAGCACGCCCATCAGCCCCGCGATCACGACGTAGACGACCAGCTCCCCCCCGGGGATCGCGAGCTCCGTGAGCCCCTCGCCCGCGAGCGCGCGCTGCAACGCCCAGCCGAACAGGATCCCGATCGCAACGCCGAGCAGCGCCCCGAAGACCGCGATGATGACCGACTCCCACCGGATCATCGAGCGCGTCTGGCGCCTGGTCATGCCCACCGCGCGAAGGAGCCCGATCTCGCGCGTGCGCTCGAAGATCGAGAGCCCGAGCGTGTTCACGATGCCGAAGACGGCGATCAAGATCGCGAGCGCGAGGAGCGCGGTGATGAGTCCAAGCAACTGGTCGATGAACCCGGCCTGCTTCTCACGGAACCCCGCCTGGTCCTGGACCTCGATGTTCGGGAACTGGCCCACGGCGCCCTCGACGGCCTGCTTGAGCTCCGCCGGTGCCACGCCCTCGGCGCCCTTGACCAGGATGTAGGTGTCGAGCTGTTCCGTGTAGAGCTGCTCGTAGGTCGCGAGCGAGACGACCCAGTTGCCGAGGAGCCGATCGTCCGCGTAGATCCCGCCCACGGTGAACCTCCGGTCGCCGCCGGAGGGGAAGGACAGGACGACCCGGTCGCCGACCACCAGGCCGTTCTCCTCCGCGATGTCGTGGTACACGAGCACGCTCCCCTGCCCGAGCGCGTTGACGGTCCCCTGCTCCATGTCGACCGCGGCGACCTGCTCGATCGTTCCGGGGTCCACCGCCATGAGGAAGCTCGTCGCTCCCTCGAACCGGAAGCCGTTCTGGCGGAACTCCGATACGGCCTGGACCTCGGGCACGTCGCGCACGAGGTCGGCGACGGCCGGGCTGAACTGGATGAAGGACGAGGTCGTGAGGGTCAGGTCGGCCTTCAGCGTCTCCTCGAGCGCAGCGTTCAGTGAGGCCTTGAGCGAGGAGGCGAGGATCGTCACCATCGCGACGAGCCCGAGCCCGATCATGAGCGCCGACGCCGTCGAGGCGGTCCGGCGCGGGTTCCGCATCGCGTTCTCGCGCCCGAGCTTGCCCTGCAGCCCGAGTCGGGCGAGCGGCGCCCCGATCACCCGGGCGGCCGCGCGAGCGAACAGCGGCGACAGCATCGCGATGCCGAGGAACGTCGTGACGGTCCCGGCGCCCAGGATCTGCCCCGCGCTCGACGGCGTGCCGAAGAGCCCATACGCGAGGAGCGCGAACCCCGCGGCCAAGACGACGAGGCCGGAGACGAGCCGGCGACGCAGCGGGCTCCCCGACGTCGGCTGCCCCTCCCGCATCGCCTCGACGGGGGCGACCCGGGAGGCACGGCGGGCCGGGGCGATCGACGAGACCACCGTCACGATGGTCCCGACGAGGAGCGACACGACGATCGTGCGCGGGAGCAGCTGGGTCGATGTGCTCGGCAGGTCGATGTTGAACAGGCCGAGCAACGCCTGCAGCCCGATCGCGATCACCACACCGGCGGCGATGCCGACGACCGACGCGAAGAGCCCCACCGCCGTGGCCTCGATGAGCACCGAGGTGAGGACCTGCCCGCGGCTCGCGCCCAGCGCGCGCAGCAGCGCGAGCTCCTTCGTCCGCTGGGCGGTGATGATCGAGAACGTGTTGAAGATGATGAAGGCCCCGACGAAAAGCGCGATGAACGCGAAGACCAGGAGCGCGACCTTGAAGAAGCCGAGGCCTTCGTTCAGCGCCTTCGTGTTCTCGTCGGCCACCGCGGACGAGGTGACCGCCTCGACGCCCTGGGGCAGCACCTGCTGGATCCGGGACTGCAGCTGGTTCGCCGAGACACCCTCGTCGGCGATCACGCTGATGTCGTCGTAGACGCCCACCTTGCCGAACACCTGCTGCGCGGTCTCCAGATCGAACACCGCCATCGTCGCCCCGGCGAGGTTGTCGGCGTCCCCGAACCCGAGGATCGCCGCGATCGTGAACTCCTTCGGGGGGCCCTCGAACAGGATCTCGATGCGCTGGCCGACCCGGAGGTCGTGTGCCCGAGCCGTCGCGGCGTCCACGCCCACCTGGTCGGGACCGGCGGGCGCCTGACCGTCACGGATCTCGAGCACCGAGGAATCCGGGTCCCAGCTCATGCCGAAGGTCGGCGGCCCGAAACCGCCGATCGCATCCTTCGTGACGGGGTCGACGAACTGCGCGTACCCGGCGACGTCGCCGCGAGCGCTCCTCACGCCGTCCACGGCCAGGACGTCCTCGAGCACGGACCGCTGCAGGGGCTCCCGGCCTCCGGTGCCGCTCCCGCCGCCGGGGCCGCCGACGATCGGATCGAAGGCCGCCTCCGCGCGGACCACGACGTCGGTGTTCGCGGCGGCGGTCTTGAACAGCTCGTCGAAGGCCGCGCTCATCGTGTCCGTGAGCACGTACGTCCCGGCCATGAACCCGACCCCGAGCACGACCGAGAGCGCGGTGAGCGCCAGCCGGACCTTCTTCGCGAGCAGGCTCTTCAGCGTCGCCCGCCACATCGTCAGGCCTCCAGCGACTTCAGACGGTCGAGGACACGGTCGGCCGTGGGCTCCAGCATCTCGTCGACGATGCGCCCGTCGGCAAGGAACACGATCCGGTCGGCGTAGCTCGCGGCATTCGCGTCGTGGGTGACCATCACGATCGTCTGCCCGTGGTCCTTCACGGCGCCCTTCAGGAACGCCAGGAGCTCGGCGCCCGAACGGGAATCCAGGTTGCCGGTGGGCTCGTCCGCGTACACGATCTCGGGCTTGCTGACGAGGGCTCTGGCCCCGGCCACCCGCTGCTGCTGGCCGCCGGAGAGCTCGCTCGGCCTGTGGCTGAGCCGGTCGCTCAGCCCGATGGTCGTCACGACCCGCTGGTACCACGCCGGATCCGGCTTGGCACCTGCGATGTCGAGCGGGAGCGTGATGTTCTCGGCCGCGGTGAGCGTCGGCACGAGGTTGAACGCCTGGAAGACGAAGCCGACCTTCTCGCGCCGGAGCAGCGTGAGCTGCTTCTCCGACAGCGTCGTGAGGTCGACGTCGCCGATCAGCACCGTGCCGCTCGTCGGGGCGTCGAGGCCGGCCATGCAGTGCAGCAGCGTCGACTTGCCCGAGCCCGAGGGCCCCATGATCGCCGTGAAGCGCCCCGCCTCGAACCCGACGGACACGCCGTCGAGGGCTCGCACCTCGGCGTCACCCTCGCCGTACACCTTCGTGAGGTCGACCGCCCTCGCGGCGGCGCGGTGGTCGGTCCCTTCCTGCATGTCGATGGTCGTCATCCTCGCCCCCCTGCCAACCGTCGCTCGATGCTACGCGACAGACGCCGGGGGCGTGGACGGTCGGCGCAGTGAAGAACGCCCGCCGGCACTGGGCCGCCGGGCGTTCACACGAACTTCGTTCGGCTACTTCTGCGCCTTCGACAGGCGCGACTGCAGCTCGTCCTTGGACTTCTCGTGCGCGGCGGAGAGGTCGGCGGCCGCGGAGGGATTCGCGTTCGCGGCAGGCGCCGCGAACGTCTGCGCGGCGGCGGGGGCCGGCGCGCTCCTCGCGCCTCCGGAAATCATCTCGGCGGCAAGGAGCGTGGCGGTTCCCAGGGCGATGAGCTCCTCGAGCTCGCGTGCGCGCTGCCGGACACGGGCGAGCTCTGCCTCGGCCTCGGCGAGGCCGCCCTCGATCTCGGTGCGGCTTGCCATGAGGCTCTGCTTGAGACGATCCGACACTCCAACCTCCTTCTTCCGCATGCAAGGCTCGCACACGGGACCACGCCTGTGAACGCGGGGACCGGGTGGGCGCGGCGGGTTTTGAACCTGCGACCTCTCGCGTGTGAGGCGAGCGCTCTCCCACTGAGCTACGCGCCCGGAGCGCCACCAAGGGTAGCACTCACCCGGAACCACCCCGGAAAGCCGACGGCGGCGCGTGCCCGCGTCGCGCCGCCGTCTTTCGACCGAGCCTTGCGGCCCGGACGATCCGAACTTCCGGTGAGTGTGGCACCTGCAACTCGGCCGCGCAAGATTGCATTTCGGCACAACCTACGGCCCGGGTCTGCGACGGACCCCCTGCGCATCGGAATGCCGCGGGAGGGCCAGACGCAGGGAAACCCACGGTAGGCGGATGCTTGCGTACTCGAACCTGAGGCGTACGGTGGGCTTCCGCACATCGCCGAGTTCGGGAAGGTTGAGGGCTCTCGATGGACATCTGGAGCGATGACGATCTCAACCAGATGGAGAAGCGCGCCGACTACGCGCTCGGTACCGAGGATGATGGGAGGGTGCTGCTCATCCCGCCCCAGACCATCAAGGACCTCATAGCCGAGTTCCGTCGCCTGCGAACGGAGCTGACAACCGCGCCAGACGGTCCGCCGCCGCGGGAGTCGGAACGACCGACACCCTGAGGGCGTGTCACCGCAGACCGGACCCCCGACTTGGGGATCCTGCTTGGTGGGCGCTAGAGGATTTGAACCTCTGACCTCTTCCGCGTCAAGGAAGCGCTCTCCCCCTGAGCTAAGCGCCCGCGATCTTCAGTTGTGCGGACCTCACGGGCCCGTCCGAGGCGGGGACCGGAATTGAACCGGTGTACAGGGTTTTGCAGACCCTTGCCTAACCACTCGGCCACCCCGCCGACGCCGGCCCAGCAGGCCGTTCATCAGTGTACGCGCAACGATGAGAGGGACCCTGCGAGGGGTCCCTCTCGATCCGAGCGGACGACGGGACTCGAACCCGCGACCCCCACCTTGGCAAGGTGGTGCTCTACCAACTGAGCCACGTCCGCGTGCTTCCCGAGTCTAGGGCCCGGCAGGCGGAGCTTCAACCGGGCCTGCTGGGCTCCTCGAGGCGGACGATGACGTTCATCGCGTCCCCGTCGAGCCGAAGCCGCCCTCCCCGCGCGTGGACGGCGGCAGCTCGTCGACGAACACGGGCTCGAGCTCGGGCACGGCGACGATCACGAGCTGGGCGATCCGGTCACCTCGGGCTATCCGCACCGGCGTCTCGCGGTCGAGGTTCACCACCGCGCAGATCACCTCGCCGCGGTATCCCTCGTCGATGAGCCCCGGTGCGTTCACCATCGTGAGGCCCTGGCGCGAGGCGAGCCCCGACCTCGGGAGGACGAGCCCGGCATGGCCCTCGGGGATCGCGACCGCGAGCCCGGTCGGCACCTTCGCGCGCTCCCCCGGCCCGACCTCGACGTCGATCGCCGAGCGAAGGTCGAAACCGGCGTCACCCGGTTGGGCACGTGCCGGGAGCGGCGCCTGCGGATCGAGCCTGCTGAACGGAAGCTCCATCGCGCCGACGCTACCAGGGTTGTGGAAGGGCCGGGGCGCGCTCGCCCCGGCCCTTCACGTTCGTCGCGCCGGCTACGAGCAGCCGCTCGTGCTGCCGCAGCTCGGGCAGACGTAGCACGAGCCCGACGGCTGCATCTTCGAGCCGCACGCGTAGCAGAGCGGGGCGTCCGCCGCATGCGCCTCCGGCCTCTCGGCGAGCTCGATCGGCTGCGGAGATGGCGGCGCGAGCGGCACCTCGGTCTTGCTCGCCGCCTCCGCGACCGCGAGCTCCTTGCGCTCCTCGATCGAGCGGATGCCGAGTGCCTCGCGCTTGTCCTCGGGCAGGTGGTCGAGCGCGAGGCGCCGGAACACGTAGTCGACGAGCGAGGACGCGAACCGGATGTCGGGGTCGTTCGTCATGCCCGAGGGCTCGAACTTCATGTTGATGAACTTCGCGACGTAGGCCTCGAGCGGCACGCCGTACTGCAGACCGATCGAGATCGCGATCGAGAAGGCATCCATGATGCCGGCGAGCGTCGAGCCCTGCTTCGAGCTCTTCAGGAAGATCTCGCCGAGGCCGTCGTCCGGGTAGGAGCTGGCGGTGATGTAGCCCTCGGCGTCGGCGACCTCGAACTTCGTCGTGATCGAGGGCCGCGAGCGCGGCAGGCGCTTGCGGACGGGCTTCGCGAGCTCGACCGGCTGCACCTCGGGCTTGCCTCCCTTCTTCTTGTCGGCCGAGAGCGGCTGGGCGACCTTGCAGTTGTCGCGGTACATCGCAACGGCCTTCAGCCCGAGCCGCCAGGACTCGACGAAGAGCCGCT
>CAYUSA010000056.1:0-18654 GCA_964447335.1 uncultured Actinomycetes bacterium | reverse complement strand
CGCGGTCGCGCAGCCCGAACAGAAGGCCGAGTTCACCCACTCGGGCGAGCGGTACCTGCTCGGCTACACCGACGACTTCTTCGGGATCTGGGATCGCCAAGCCCCGACGGCTCCGATGGAGCGCTTCGCCCGCAGCGACGACGGATGGCGGCAGGCCTGGGAGCGCTACGCGGCCGTCGAGGCGAACTGGATGGACCTGCGGACCGGCCAGCGGTCCTCGTAGGTCAGGCGATCAGCGCCAGGCACTCGGTCTCCCCCGGGAGCATCGGTCGCGCCATGAGCTGGAAGAGCGCGCCTGCGTCCTCGATCACCGGCACTTGGCCCGCCGGGTCCGGCTCCAGGGCGGCGAGCACCGCGATGGCGTCCTCGCCCTCCACGACGCCGCAGCGGGCCGACGCGTACTCGGGATGGGGCTCCCCGAACGGCGCGAGGTCGGCCTTCAGCGGCCACGGCACCGTGGGCGTGCCCTCGGCCGGCGTCCCCTGCATCGGCTCGAAGAAGACCCCGAGACCGCCCTCGGGCTCATAGGGTGCGAGCCCGGCCTCCTCGGCGATCGCCCTGAGGTCCTGATCGAGCGAGCTGAGGGCGGAGCGCTGCTCGTCCTGCCAGTCGGGGACGCTCTCGGAGATCGCATCGAACCCCTGGCCGACGGAGAACGTCGTGTGCGTTCCCTCGTCGGTGGTCACCTCGATGAAGAGACCGCCCACGTCGTACACCGGCGCATCCAGCCGCCAGTCGCGCTCGAGCGAGCACGTGCCCTCGATCGCGTGGAGCACGCGCTGGATCTGGGTCTCGTCCAGCCGGCGCCCGAGCATCCGTGGCGCCGCCCACGAGCTCGCTTGGTCCGCGACGAGCAGCCGGCCGTCCCCGTAGAGCAGGAGGTCCGGGAGCTCGTTCGGCATGTAGATCGGTGGAGGCAGGCCACCGCCGTAGCCGAAGCGCACCACGACGTCGGTGCTCCCCGTCGGGTGACCGATCTCGGTCGAGGTCACCTCGCACGGCTCCCACCCGTTCTCGGCGCCGCCGTCACCGCAGGACGAGAGGAGCGGGACGAACACGGCAAGTAGGGCCAACGCGGGCACGCCTCGGCGCAATCGGTACCTCCTCGGGTTCCACCCTGCCCGCGCTCGGTGCTTCCGGCGAGGGCCGGAGGACCCACGGGGGCCGGGCACCCGGAGCACGGGCCGTTCGGCCGGGGCGGACGCCCGGGTCGCCGGCCTACCGTTCGCTCCAGGACGATTCGAGGAGGTTGGTGGCATGCGTCGGATGACGCTTTTCGTTGCGGCGGCCCTCGCGCTCGCGATGGCCGCGCCCGCGACCGCGGATGTGCCGGACTCGTTCACGGCGTGCGGGAAGGACTCGCGGAACGGCGAGTGCACGACGTCGGTCTCGGTCGCCTACGGGGAGACCGTGTACCTCAAGGGCAAGGTGGACCCGCCCCACGCCGACCTGCGTGCGGCGGTGTGGCACCAGGACATCTACGGCGACTGGTCGCGCGTCGACAGGGTGGCCATATCGGACAACGGCAGCATGAAGTACGCGTGGCACACGACCCAGGCCGATGGCGGCCAGGAGAACCCGCACCACTGGCAGTTCCGGATCAAGGACCACGGCAAGAGCAACAAGGTCGAGGTGTTGGTCTGGCTCGGCGAGTGAGCCCCGCGCGCTCGGCATGGTGGGCGGCCCGCGACGAGCTACTCGCGATCGAGCCCTCTGGGAGCAGGCCGTGGGGCTGCTACGCCGTCGAGCTCGGGGAGCATCCGTCCGGGCGGGTGGGAGAGACCGGCTGGCTCGCCGAGCGCGGCCTGCTCTCATCGGACGAGGAGGCCGAGCTGCTCGCATGGGAACCTCTCAGCCGGCCCCCGAACGGCGTGAGTCCCTACGCGGCGGCAGCGACGATCATCCGCGCCCGGCGCGGGATCCCGGAGCCGGCAGGCGTCGAGCACGTCACACTGCCGGACTGAGGCCGTCAGTCAACGGCGGGCTGCGCCGGGCGGGGCCCGTGCCAATCTTCGGCAGAGGGCCTCTTCCCCCGCCCTGTCGGACAGGTCTACGATTCGCCACGCAGATGGATGTTCGCGAGGCGCGAACCGCCGTGCACCAAGCGTTGGTGACGGTCAGGGAAATGGCTGCCAGAGACCCCGAGCAAGAGGTCGAGGGGCTCGCAGTGCCCGTCCTGGATGCCGTTGTTTCGGCTGCTCGCGAACATGTGCTTCTTGACGACCCCGTGTTGGACGTTCTCCCGGACCTCATCTCGCCGTTCACGATCGGAGAGGGCAAGCTCATCCGGGCCGTTGACGCGCAGCTTGTTCTCGCGCAGCTCAAACTCGCCCTTGATCGCGCCATCGAGTCCACCATCGACGAGCCGCTTCAGTTTCGCCCCGAGCCCGGCCCGTTCGACTAGTAGGCGGGTGCGCCAACACGGTCGGGGAACTCCTCTGGTCGGGCTCTGCGTCTACTTGGCCGTGCAGGCTGGGTCACGGCAATGCTACGTTCACGCGATGGCGGGCCTCGGGGGCGTGCCGATCCTGGGGGACTCAGGGGGCGATGACCGCTTCCTGTACGCGGGTCTCGTTCTGGGGGCGATGACCTTCATCGTCAAACGCGCCGCTGAGAGCCCTGAAGTGAAGGCGGGGTCGTTACCTGGGTCGGTTCTTGTCTACGGGACGATGGTGCTCTTGGCTGCAGCAGCCATCTGCGGCGGTCTCTGGCTCGCGTCACTTCCCTGACAATCGGCGGCCCCCTGAGGAGGCCAAGCCGCAGCGTGTCGGCCCGTTATCGGCCCGACCGGTACCTACAGGTACTTGTAGGCGATAGGGAGGCGATCCTTGAACTGATCGCGGGGGAGGTCGGGGTAAAGGGTGGTTCCGAGGTCGCGGACCAGCACCAGCTCACTCCTCCAAATACCGGAGGGGCTACCCTCCACTCGGATGCCCTCGTGTCTTGTGTCGAACTTGAACGCGGTCAGCGCTGCGACCGATTCCGCGATGCTGGTCGGCTTGTTGCCGCGGATCACCAACACGTCAACAACGGACGTCCCAATGAGGCGGAGAGGCCATGACACTTCCCGCCTGATGAGCCAGACGGTGTCGCCGGGTTTCAGCAGTTGACGGAGACCGTCAGCAATCGCTTCGTCTTTTTCGTCCGGGTGACTCATGGCGCGCTCTCACCCTCCGTTGGCGGCAGTCGCAATCACCAGCACGACCGTTGCTGTAGCGAGGACCGCGGTGGCGACTACGAGCCACATCGTGAAGGTCGCGAGGCGCTTCGTCGCCTGCTCAATCCGGAGCGACGCCGCGTCCTGAAGAGTGGCCGCCTTCCACACGGCGAGGGCGTGCATCACGGCGACTTCGGTTGGGAGTCTCTCCGCCGACGGCAACATGTTGCGGGCCTTGAGCCGGAGCGCCTCAAGCTCCTCATCGAGGCTGACGGGTGGTTGTTCACCCACGGGCCCTCCTCCCTCCCTTCGAGGGTTTGTCCCCGATTTGCCCCACGATCGTTCGCGGTGAGCGCCTCTGGGAGCATCGCCGCAGATCGAAGGGTGGGCCCCCGGGGACTCGAACCCCGAACCTGCGCATTGAAGAGTACAACCAAGGCGGGCGGCGGCTACGCCGAGGGCCTGACGGTCGTCGGCGAGCGCGGGCCCGAGCTCGTCAGTCTGCCCCGCGGTGCACAGGTCATGCCGCTCGGGGCCTTCGGCGGCGCCGGCGCGAAGGAGCTCGCCCGCGAGATCGCCGCGGAGTTCGCCGCCGAGCTCGCGAACCTTCCGCCCCGCGATCAGCCCGTGGTGCTCAAGGATTAGTTCGGTGGCGGCGTGCTGGGCGTCATCGGCAAGACCGGCTCGAGCCGGGGCACCCTGTAGACGCCAGGGGCGGCCTGAAACTCGCTCTCCGTCGCTCCCAGCGCCCGGAACGAGGCGATCTCGCACGACAGCGGTCAGGCAGGTTTACTATCGCGACGTGGGCCATGAGTGCGCTCGGCACAGGGTTCCGTGCTATCACCCCTCGGGCTGCTACGCCGAGCTGAAGGATCGGTTCCGCGCCGGCGGGGACCTCACCGCCACCGAGCTCGAGTTCGTCGGCGTCGGCGCGGAGCGAGACCACGAGCGCGGGTGGCGCGATGCCTCGAACCTCGAGGGCGCCGGCGGGTCCGATGACGGCCTCTCGGAGTCAGATCGCGCCCTGCTGCAGCGGCTCCTCGGCATCGAGGGGACCGTGACGGCGGGCGGCTGGCTCTCTCACGCATGAACCGGGAACGCCGAGAGGGGCGTGGGAGCTCCCCGCCGCCCCTCTCGGCCCCTGACCTCTCAGGGCTTCCTACTACACCGCGTCGACGAGCCGCACGGGCCCGCCGATCTCGCCGATGACCGCCTGCGCCTCCTTCACGAGGGCACGGAGCCGGACCAGCGTCTCGCAGTAGATGTCGTCGATCCCGGTGAAGTCCTCGTCGTGTTCGAGCATCGACGCCAGGCAGGCGATGTGGTCTGGGGCGTCACTCAGGAGATCTCTGGCCAGGTCCACCATGGCCTGTCGGTCGTCACCGGCGCGCCAGTGCGCCAGCATCTCCCGGCCGCGGGCGTCGGCCTCGAGCTCGTCCCCCGGGACGACCCTTCCGCCCACGTCACCGGTGAAGTGCTCCGCGTCGGTTTATCGGGCGAACTCGCCCGAGATCCACGAGACCCTCGCCTCGGGGTCGTGTGGCCAGATGATGAAGTACCGCGAGCAGGGCCCGGGACTATCGCGCCGTCCCGCATCCGTCCCGCGGCCGTCCCGCGGAAGACCGCGAAAAGACGGGAAACGCGGGGGAGCATCGGGCAAGGTGCCCGACCCCTTTCATGGGCCCTGACCTGCGGAAACGGGCCCTGACCTGCGGAGCGGGCGACGGGAATCGAACCCGCACCACCAGCTTGGAAGGCTGGAGCTCTGCCATTGAGCTACGCCCGCGAGTTCCGCCCCGAAGCGTAGCAGCGCCTTCCGCTCAGACGATGAGCCGTGCCACGGCCGTCGCCGCCGCCGCGACCACCACCACGACCAGCATCGGCGCCTTGCGCCAGAGCGCGATGCCGGCGGCCGCGAGCCCGAACAGCCGCTCGTCGAGCACAAGGGCGCGCTCGGCGCCGAAGGCCTGGACCGCCACGAGCGCCGAGAGCACAGCGGGCGCGAGCAGCTCCACGACGCCGGTGAGGCGCCCGGGCAGCGGACGACCGCCGAGCACGACCGGCCCGAGCGCCTTGATCCCCACCGTGCCGAGCCCCACCACCGCGACCCCGAGCCAGACGTCGTTCACGCTCGTCGCACCCCCAGCAGGCAGGCCGTGCTCGCGGCGATGATCGGGACCCCGGCGGGCGCCACCGGCGTCAGCGCGAGCGCGATCGCCGCACCCACGAGCGCGGCGGCGAGCGCGCGACGCTCGCGTATCTGTGGCACGACGAGCGCGAGGAACAGCGCAGGGAACGCGGCATCCAGGCCGAGCGCCTCCGGATCGGCGAGCAGCTCGCCGAAGAACGCCCCGATCGCGGTGCCGCCCACCCATGCCGCGTAGAGCGTGAGGCCGGCGCCGACGAGCATCCGCGGGTTGTACCGGCCGTGGCCCTCGGCCGCGATCGCCCACGACTCGTCGACGACGAGCTGCGCGTGGAGGAACCGGGACCACGGCGATCCGCTGAGGTACGGCGCGACCGTGACCCCGATCGGCCCGTAGCGCGCGTTCAGCAGCAGCGCCGAAGTGATCGCGGCAACGACCGTCCCACCCGCACCGAGCACCGACACCGTCGCGAACTGCGCCGAGCCCGCGAACGTCGTGGCCGACATCACGATGGGTGCGGCCCAACCCCAGCCCTCGGCGCGGGCGAGGAGGCCGAACGAGACCCCGAACGCCAGCACGGCCACCGCGAGCGGGGCGGCGGCGCGTGCGCCGTCCCGGTGCCGTCGCTCCGCCGGCGAGGTGCCCTCCATGGTCCCCGGACGGTAGCAGCCACGACCGGCCGGGCGTTCGGTAGCGTGAGGGTCGTGGAGATCGTGTTCCGGATCGTCGACGTGTTCTGCGAGCGCCCGCTCGAGGGCAACCAGCTGTGCGTCGTGCCCGAGCCGGGCGCGCTCGACGACGCCACCATGCAGGCGCTCGCCCGGGAGATCGGCTTCAGCGAGACGACCTTCGTCACCGAGGCCGGCGGCGACCGCTACGCGATGCGGATCTTCACACCGGGCCAGGAGCTGCCGTTCGCGGGGCATCCGACGCTCGGCACGGCGTTCGTGCTCGCGTCCGAGGGCCGCATCACGTCACCGGCCACGCAGGTCGTGGGGGCGGGCGAGTACCCGGTCGAGGTCGACCTCGCCGCCGGTCGCGCGAGGATGCAGCAGCTCCCGCCGATCTTCGGCGACGTGTTCCAGGACCGCGGCCTGGCCGCGCGCGCGGCCGGGCTCGAGCCGGGCGACCTTCGCGACGACGTGCCGATGCAGCTCGTCTCGACGGGGCTCGCGCACCTCATGGTGCCGGTGCGCGACCTCGAGACGCTCCGGCGCGCGGCGCGCGTTGAAGCGCTCGTCGGCGAGGTCTGCCGCGCGACAGACGGAGAGTCGATGTACCTGTTCGCCGAGACCTCCGAAGGCGTGACCGCGCGGATGTTCGACTGGGAGCACGGGATCGGGGAGGACCCGGCAACCGGTTCGGCCGCCGGGCCGCTCGGCGCGTACCTGGCGCGTTACGCGCTCGTCGGCATGCCCGGCGCCGTCCGGATCCGCCAAGGCGAGCGGGTCGGCCGCCCCAGCCTCCTCGAGGTCGAGGTCGTCGCCGAGGGCGACTCGTGGCGCGTCGATGTGGAGGGCGGCGTCGCGATCGTCGGCGAGGGCGCGTTCCATCTGTAGCGCTCGAGCTACTCGCGGAGCGCTCCGCCGTCGACGATCGGCCAGGGATCGCCGGCCACGGCGAAGTCGCGGGTCATCCGAGGAGCGGTCATGGCGGTCATCCTCCTTCGTCGAGTGAGCGGCGGTGGCGCTCGACGATGCGATCGAGCTCCGCGGTGACGTCGTCCGGGAGCGGCTCGGGCTCGTGCTCGGCGAGGATCTGCTTCACGCGCTCGTGCGCGCGCTCGCGGGCCGAGGGCCGGCCGGCCGCCTCCCACGCCTCCCAGGTCTCCCGGCCGAACAGGTGCGGCGTCCAGCGCTCGCGCATGTGACGCAGCGTGTGCGGGCTCGCGAGGAAATGGCCGCCGGGGCCGACGTCGCGGATCGTGTCGAACGCGAGCGTCTCCTCGCTCACCTCGAAGCCCTCGAGCGCGCGACAGACGATGTCGAACAGCTCGGCGTCGAGCAGGACGTTCTCGTGGGACCAGACGGCCGCGCTGTACAGCGTGCCGGTCGCCGCGATGAGCTCGGCACTGCCGGCGACGGCGATCGTCATGAGCGAGATCGCGTGCTGCGCGCCGGCCTGCCAGTCCTGCGTCTTCGAGCCCGTCTGGAACGCCTGGATGTTGATGCGCAGGCCGTACCGCCGGCCGAGCTGCGCGGCGGCGAGCTTCAGCAGCACGTCCTCGGGCCCCCACGCGAGGTTCATGCCGCCCGAGCGCAGGTCCATGAACGCCTGGTACGGGCCGTAGTAGGTCGGCGCGCCGGGCACGAGCGTCTCGAGGATCGTGATGCCGCCGAGGAGCTCGGCGTTCGTGGAGACGAGATGGCCCGCGAGCGTCGCAGGTGCCGCCGCCATGCCGACCGCCATCGTCACGAACCCGCACGGCACGCCGGCCCGCCCGAACTCGAGAGCGGCCTCGATCGGCCCACCGTCGTACATGAGCGGGCTGATCGCGCACTGGTACGTCGACAGTATCGGGCGCCGTCGCAGCGCATCGGGCCCGCCCACGACGGCGGCCGCCATCTCGAGCACCGTGCGCGCATCGGGTGCCGAGAACGCCTCGTTGTGGTTCAGGTGCTTCGTGCTGTTCGAGAGCAGCACCCGCGCGAACTCGGCTGCCTGCATCCGCGGGTCCACGTCCGTCGCCGCGACGGCGGGCCACAGGTACCCGATCTCGGGGACCGCGTCGCCGAGCACGGTCGCATCCCGCAGGTCGGCGAGCGTCGAGGGCCGCCGCAGCCCGGTGTCGAGATCCACGATGTCGGCGGGCGTCCCGTCCGTGGACAGGTACCCGGCGCTTCCGTCGATCGGTAGGTCGAGCGCCGGGTCTCGCGCGGCGAGGACGAACGACGGCGGTACCGCCGCGAGGGCGCGCTCGACCATGGGCGCCGGGAGGCGCACCCGCATCGAGGTCTCGTCCACGTCCGCGCCCTCACCCGCGAGCTCGGCGAGCACGGTGGGCGAGCGCACCTCCAGACCGACCTCGGCGAGCACACGCAGCGAGGTCTCGTGGACCTGCTCGAGCTCGTCCGCGCTGAGGACCTCGACGGTCCACGGCCGGCGGAGGGCGCGAACCTGCCGCTTCCGACCGGCCGGTATGGCGGCGTTCACCCCGTACCTCCCGAGCTTGTGGTCCTGCCTCGCATCGTAGAACGTGGGGGAGGCGCCTTCCGACCGTCCTGCGGCGGTGTGCCGGCGCCGATCGGCGGGGTAGCATCGAGCGCGCGGGGCGTAGCGCAGCCTGGTTAGCGCACCTGCTTTGGGAGCAGGAGGCCGGCGGTTCGAATCCGCCCGCCCCGACCGATGATCGTCACCGGCCTTGCCGCACAGGGCCGGTCGTCCCTGGACCCGCCCGGGCGCCATCGCATGCTGAGCCTCGGGGCGGTCAACGTCCTCGAGGGATCGGAGGTGCGTCGTGAGGCGGATGGTGGCATGGCTCCGGGTGCACGTCGATGACCTCGACGGCGCCGCGACGTTCGAGGGTGCTTCGTCCGCCGCGGCGTCGCGAAGGGGACCTACACGTCGTCCTCGAACATCCTGTCCGGCTGCGCCGTGCGCGTGGACGGCACCTGGAAGGCGAGCCCGTAGCGCGCGAGCCTCGATTCGACGGCCGCGGTCCCGCGGCGTGGTATCGGTCTGGAACCGTTCCGTAGGAGGGAACCGTGAGACGCCTGTCGCTGCTCGTCGCCGCCGTGACCGCCCTCGCTCTGCTGCCGACGCCCAACGGCGTCGTCGCGCAGGCGGCGTGCGATCCGTTCGCCACCGACCCCGCGTACGCGGGCACCATCCCGACCGCCAAGGACGTGCTCGGGTTCCGGCTCGGCCGTCAGGAGGTCACCACCGACGAGGCTTGGAGCTACCTCGACGCGATCGACGTCGCGAGCGACCGCGTGGCCACGGGGACCTACGCCACGTCGGTGCTCGGGCGGCCGCTGCGGTACGCGGTCGTCGGCAACCCGGAGAACGTCACGCCCGAGGGACTCGAGGCGATCCGCGGCTCGATCCTGGCGATCCGCGACCCGAACACCCCGGCCGACGAGGTCGCGGCGCTCGCCGCCACGACGCCGGCGTTCCTCTACATCGCCGGCAACGTCCACGGCACCGAGGAGAGCGGAGCCGACGCCTCGCTTCGCGTGCTGTACGACCTCGCCGACCGCACCGACTGTGCCGCGCAGCAGATCCTCGACAACGCGGTGGTGTTCATCCTGCCGATCCAGAACCCGGACGGGCGCGAGGCGAACACCCGGCGCAACGCGTACGGCGTCGACATGAACCGCGACTGGTTCGCGAGGACCCAGCCGGAGACCGACGGCAAGGTCGAGCTCCTGCGCGCGTACCCGCCGCTCCTGTTCGTCGACGCACACGAGTTCAGCTACTACCGCTCGTTCTTCCCGCCGAACGACGACCCGATCTACCACGAGGTCTCGAGCCAGGTGCTCGGGTGGATCGACGGGATCTTCGGGCCCGCGCTCGCCGAGCAGTTCGAGTCGCGTGACTGGGGGTACTTCAACCACGGCGGCTACGACCTGTTCATGCCGGCCTACGGCGACGCCGTGCCGGCGGTCGGCTTCCAGGCCGCCGGGATCACCCTCGAGACCTACAACGGCGCGCCGATCTCGCTCCGGGTGCAGAAGAACCGGGTGGAGTTCTGGAGCTTGCTCTCACAGGCGGCGCTGCATCGCGCCGAGCTCCTCGGTGAGCAGCACGACGCGTACGTCGAGGCCGTCGCCGAGGGCGAGCGCGGGATCTTGGAGCCGAACGCGGTCTACGCGCCGGGGTCCAAGCTCCTCGTCGAGGTCCCCGACCTGCGCGTGCGGCACTACTTCGTCCTCGACAAGCCGGGGCGGGTGTGGGAGCAGTCGATCCTCATCCGCCGGCTCCAGCGCATGGACGTGCAGGTCTACCGCCTCGACCAGCCGCTCACGGTGCCCGACTTCCAGCCGCTCGTCGGCGCGGTCGGCGAGCGCACGCTCCCGGCGGGCACGTACTGGGTCCCGATGGCCCAGCCGCAGAAGCACTGGATCCAGGCGATGCTGAACCGCGACACGTACGTGCCGGTCCGCCAGACCTACGACATCTCGGGGTGGAGCAGTCCGCTCCTCATGAACCTGAACGCCGGCTCCTCCGGCGCCGTGCTCGAGCCGGCCGCGACCCTCGCGCCGCCGATGGCCGAGCGCGTGTTCGACGTCGCCGAGGAGGTCCCGCGGATCGGGGTGCTCGCCCTGTCGAACGCCGTGTACGCGTTCGAGGGGACCCAGCAGCTGCGGTACGTGTTCGAGCGCGTCTGGCACGTGCCCTACGAGCTGCTCTCGACCGAGGACGTGCGGAGCGGCGCGCTCGACCGCCTCGACGTCCTCGTCGTGCCGATGGGCGGCGTGAACGTCGGCGAGCGACGGCTCGGTCCCGAGGGGATGGCCGCGCTCGAGGGCTGGGTGCGTGACGGCGGCCGCTACGTCGGCTACAAGTACGGGGGCGCGCTCCTCGCCGAGCGGCTCGGCATCACGACGGCGCGGTTCCGGAACTCGCCGTACGCGATCCCGGGGACGCTCATCCGCACGCGGCTCGACGCGGCGAGCCCGCTCGCCGAGGGCGTCGGACGGTGGGTCTGGGTGATGTTCGACGACGACGACACGATCCGCGTCGACCCCGCCGCCGCGCCGATGTGGTATCCGGCTCTCGACGCGGGGTTCGCGACGTCGGGGTCCTCGCTCCACACGCAGAAGCTCGCGGGGCAGCCGGCGGCGGTCGACGAGACCTTCGGTGCGGGACGCGTCGTCCTGTTCCCGTTCAACACGAACTTCCGGCTGTTCACCCAGGGCACGCAGCGCGTGCTGTGGAACGCGATCCTCGGACCCGATCCGTCGTAGCGGTCGGGTAGCCTTCGTCGGCGTGAGGGTCATGTCGACGATCGAGGACCTGCCGGCGGCGACGGTTCGCCGCATGCTGTCCGGCCTGCCCGAGCCCGGAGCGTTCGAGGTCGTCGTGAAGCCGCTGCGGTACCGGGAGCGGCCACACCTCGCCGCGCAGACCGACTTCGAGCAGGGGCGGATCGTGCTCCAGGTCCCCGAGCCCTTCCATCCGTTTGGCGAGGTCGTGCCCTACGGGGCGAAGCGACGACCCGGCCCGGCGATGCGGTTCATCTGGCTGACCGAGGGCGTCACGTTCCGCACGCCGCGCGAGGTGCTGCGATTCCTGTACCTGCACGAGTGGATGCACTGGTACCTCGCGCGCCATCACGGGCGGGGGGGATCGGCCGAAACGACCTGCGACCGCTTCGCGCTGCGGAACTACCGGCGCCGGCAGGTGACGCCGGACGACGCCCGGGCGGCGCTTCGCCGGGGCGGGAAGGACTAGCCCGCGCGGCAGACCGCGGCGGCGGCCTCGAAGCTCGAGCGCAGCCGCACGATCTCCGCCTGGCCGAGCCGCGCGCCCTGGAGCACGCTGTCGGCCTCGCCGAGCTCGCCGTCGATCACCGACAACGCGCCGGCCTCGATCGTGCCGAGCTCCGCGAGCGCGGCCGTGAACGCGGCGTCCGCGCTGCGCAGCGCGTCGACGCACGCGACGGGCAAGGACGCCGGCGCCGTCGCGCGACCGGCGACGAAGCCGACGACCCCGAGCAGCAGCGCGCCGAGCACGACGAGCGCGACGATCCACGCGTGCGACCGCTCGACGGGCTCCTCGTCCTCGTAGGTTGGGAAGTCCGTGGAGGGCTCGAAGACGGGTGCAGGGGCGTGGCGTGGCATCACCGACGTGGACATGCACATACCTCCTCGGAGCACCATCAGAGCAGCCTTCACCCCCGGGAACATCGAGCGAACGACCCGCGTACGCTCGGGACCGCGCCCTAGGGCGTTCCGGCCCCGATCGCGCGCCGGAGCAGGTCCACGAACTGCTCGATGCGCAGTGCCCGGCGCTGCGGCAGGTTCGGGTGACGGTGGAAGAGCCCCGGGTCGAGCTCGGCGGTGACGAGCGCATCCTGCAGCCGCTCGGCGAGCCAGTCGATCATCGAGGCCGCCATCTCCAGGTCGAGGTCCTCGCGCACCTCGCCCCGGCGGACGCCGAACTCCACGAAGTCCATCGTGCCGTAGGGATCCTCGCTCACGAGGTAGCGGTTGATCTCGCGCTTCAGCTTGAGGTCGGTGCCGTAGTTGCCGATCAGCGTGACGCGGTACGGCACCCAGTCGTCCTGGATGAGGTGCTCGGTGCGCTCGAGCCAGTAGACGAGGGTCACCCAGAACCCCGCGTCGAGGACGTCCTTCGGGGCATCGAGCCAGGCGGGCAGTGCGGCCACCGCCTTCTGGTAGGCCGCGAAGAACAGGCCAGCCTTGCTGCCGAAGTGCTGGAAGATAGAGCCCTTCGCGATGCCGAGCTCTGACGCGATGTCCTCGACGCGCGCGCCCTGGTACCCGTGCTCGGCGAACTGCCGCATCGCGGTGTCGACGATCAGGTCCCGCTTGGCGGCCGATCTCGCGCTCGGTCGTGACTTCAGGTCATCCATGAAGGCGGTGCTCCCCGCATCGTCCGTGCTCCATACGTACGACACCGGGACGACCTCGACCTGACCGCGGGTCATCCCCGATGTGCGGCAGGGGTCTCGACCGGGAGCGCCGAGATCGTGAGCGGGTCGGGTCCTTCACGCGGCTACGCGAGAGCGGCGGCGGTCTCGGCGAGGACCGCGGCCACGCGCTCCAGGCCCTTGCGGGTGTGCTCGACGTCGAAGCCGAAACCGATGCGGAAGCCCTTGCCGAGGCCGAACATGTCGCCGCCGACGAGCAGGACGCTCTGCTCCTCGCGGACGCGGTCCACGAGCCGGGTCGACCGGATGGGCAGGCCGTACTTCACGTACGCGATCGCGCCAGCGACGGGGCGGACGTAGGTAAGCAGCTCGCCCTGCGCGGTGATCCACCCCTCGAGCGGCGGGAGGTTGGCGCGCACGATCCCGCGCGTTCGGGCCAAGATCTTCTCGCGCACGTCGGGCTGCATCGCGAAGCCGGTCAGGACGTCGGAGATCATGCTCGGCGCGAGCGTCGTGTAGTCGTGCCGGATCCAGACCCTGCGGATGAGCTCGGGCGGCGCGACGACCCAGCCGGACCGTAGCCCCGGCATGCCGAACGCCTTCGACAGCCCGCTCGTGATGACGACCTTGTCGTACCGACCCCAGAACGTCGGCGAGGTGACGTCCGTGTCGACCTCGGCCCCGCGGTAGATCTCGTCCGAGACGATCCACGCGCTCACGCGTCGCGCGACGGCGACGATCGCGTCCATCTCGTCATCGGTGAGGACGGCGCCGGTCGGGTTGTTCGGGTTGCAGACCATGACGACCTTCGTTCTCTTCGTGACGGCCTTGTCCAGGCCCTCGAGGTCGATCCTCCAGCGTCCGTCACGGAGCTTCAGCTTGAAGGTGTCGGTCGCCTGCCCGAAGTGCCGGCCGAGGCCCCAGCCCTGCAGGTAGTTCGGGACCATGAACGCGAGTCGATCGTCCTTCTCCAGCAGCGTCCAGAGCACCAGCAGGTTCGCCTCGGACCCGCCGTTCACGAGGGTGACGTGTTCGGCCGTGGCGCCCGGGTACCAGGCGGCGATGTTCGCGCGCGTCTCCTCGGCGCCCTCGGAGAGCGGGTAGCCGAGCTTCGTCGCCAGGAACGCCTCGGCGTCGGCGACCGGGCCGAGCAGGTCGCGGATTGTCATCGGCGACACGCCGGACTCGGACAGGTCGTACTCCACCTGGTGCCAGTAGAGCGACTGCATCCGTTCCATCTGGAACAGGTCGATCCGGGCCATCGCGAGCCTCCTCCTGGCTTCTCGGCCGACCCTAGCACCGGGTAGGCTCGGAGGGCATGGCGAAGGTGGTCCGCATCCTGCGCGAGGGCGACGTGCGCGCCGCCCTCGACATGGCCTCGTGCATCGACGCCGTCGAGCGCGCGTTCGCCGCGTACTCGACCGGCGCGGCCGAGCTCCCGAGCGTGATCCAACTCGACGTGCCCGAGGCCAAGGGCGAGATCCACGTCAAGGCCGGTCATCTTCACGGCGCGCGGTACTACGCGGTGAAGGCGGCGAGCGGCTTCTACGGCCTCGAGCCGGCGGCGATCGACGGCATGGTCGCCGTGTTCGACGCGCGCGACGGCTCACCGGCGGCGTTCCTGCTCGACGGCGGCTACGTGACTGACGCGCGGACCGGCGCCGCGGGCGGGGTCGCCGCTCGGCACCTCGCGCCCGAGCGCGTCGAGAGCGTCGCGGTCATCGGCACCGGGATCCAGGCCCGGTACCAGCTCGACGCGCTCGCGGTCGTGCGGCCGGGGTTCCAGCACGTCCGCGTGTGGGGTCGCAACCACGAGCACGCAACGCACTGCGTCGAGGACCTCCTCGCGCGACCCGGCCTGCCCGAGAGCTGCCGCTACGCCGTCGCCGAGACCGTCGAGCAGGCGGTGGAGGGCGCCGACGTCGTCGTCACCTGCACCGCGAGCCGGGAGCCGCTCGTTCGCGGCGAGTGGCTGCGGCCGGGCGCGCTCGTCACGGCGCTCGGCAGCGACGGGGCCGACAAGCAGGAGCTCGACGTCGGGGTGTTCACCCGCGCCGACCTGATCGTGGTCGACAGCCGCGACCAGTGCGCCGAGATCGGCGAGCTCCACCACGCGCTCGACGCCGAGCTCGTGCTCTCGCCCGACGACGTCACCGAACTCGGCGAGATCTGCGCCGGCCGCAGGTCCGGCCGGACCTCGCAGGAGCAGACGATCCTGTGCGACCTCACCGGCGTCGGCGTGCAGGACGTGGCGGCCGCGAACGTCGTGATGGAGCGCGCCGGCGACGCCGGTGAGTTGCTCGAGCTCTAGCCGCGGCGCTCGGTCTCGTGGGCCGCGTGCGACAGGCGCGCGACGATCTCGTCGTGGAGGACGCCGTTCGTCGTGAGGACGGAGGAGCCGTGGGACGGACGCTCGCCCTCGAACGTGGTGACGCGGCCGCCGGCCTCCTCGACGATCACCCAGAGCGCCGCCCAGTCCCAGGTCGCGAGCTCGGGTTCGAGCATCACGTCGGCCGAGCCGCGCGCGACGAGCATGTGCCCCCAGAAGTCGCCGAACCCGCGGTCGCGCCGAGCCCCCTTCAGCAGCTCCACGAACGCGTCCGAGTACGGACCGTCGATCCAGTCGGGCACGTCGGCGTGGAGCACGAACGCGCGCCCCAGGCGGTCGGCGCGCGAGACGTGGATGGGCTCGCCGTTCATCCTCGCGCCCGAGCCGCGGGCGGCCTCGTAGCGCTCGCCGAGCGCCGGGGCGTTCACGACGCCGACGACCGGGATCTCGTCCACGGCGAGCGCGATGAGACTGCCCCAGACCTGGACGCCGTCCGCGAAGTTCTTCGTGCCGTCGATGGGGTCGACGATCCAGCGCCGGTTCGCGCGGCCCCGCAGCCCGCCCTCCTCGCCGAGCACGGCATCCTCGGGGAACCGCTCGGCGAGCGCCTCGCGGATCGCCTTCTCGATCGCGATGTCGGCCTCGGTCACCGGGGTCTTGTCCACCTTCTCGCGGACGTCGAACGTGCCGCGGAAGAACGACATGCCGATCCGGCCCGCCTCGTCGGCGAGCTCGTTCGCGAACGCCAGCTCCTCCTCGTACATCGCGCGCTCCTTCGCCGCTCGCCTCGGGTCGATCAGGTGGCCGCCGCGAGCCTACCGAAGCGGCCGCCATCGCCGCTGCCAGGTACCCTGGATGCTCGATGCAGACGACCCTCGAAGAGACCGACAGACACAAGGTCAAACTGACCGTCGAGGTCGAGCCCGAGCGCTTCGGCAAGGACCTCGAGCGCGCGTATCGCAAGGTCGCGCAGCAGGTCCGCATCCCCGGGTTCCGCAAGGGCAAGGTGCCGCGCCAGATCATCGACGCCCAGATCGGACGCGAGGCCGTGCTCGGCGAGTTCATCGAGGACTCGGTGCCCGAGTACTACCGCGACGCCCTGCGCGAGCACGACCTGGCGCCGATCGCCGAGCCCGACATCGACCTCGAGCAGATCGAGGAGGGCAAGCCCTTCGTGTTCTCGGCGGTGGTCGAGGTCCGTCCGCGGCTGAAGCTCGAGGAGCGCGACTACAAGGGCCTGAAGGTCGTGAAGCCCTCGATGCAGGTCGACGACAGCGAGGTCGCCGAGCTCCTCGACAGCCTCCGCGAGCGCTTCGCCGAGCTCGAGACCGTGCAACATCCGGCCACCACCGGCGACTACGTCGTCATGGACCTGCGCGCCACGCTGAACGGCGAGGAGGTCCCCGAGGCCACTCGCCCGGACTTCCTCTACGAGGTCGGCACCGGCGAGTTCACCGGCAAGCTCGACGAGGAGCTGACCGGCAAACGCGCCGGCGAGATCTTGAAGTTCAACGCGCCGCTCGACGAGCGCTTCGGCGAGCGTGCCGGCCAGGAGGTCTCGTTCCAGGTCATCGTGAAGGAGGTCAAGGGCAAGAAGCTGCCCCCTGCCGACGACGACTTCGCGAAGACGGCCTCGGAGTTCGACACGCTGCCGGAGCTGCGGGAGGCCCTCCGCGAGCAGCTGCAGCGCAACAAGGAGCGCGCGGCCGAAGCCGCGGTGCGGGACCGCGTGCTGCAGGAGCTGGTCGACGCCGTCGAGGTCGACCTGCCCGAGTCCCTCGTCGACGGCGAGACCGAGCACCGCGTCGCCCACGCGGGCGAGCGCGCCCAGCAGGTCGGCATCACGCTCGAGCAGCTCCTCGCGATGCAGGGCTTCGACGAGTTGCAGTTCCGCGCCGACGCCCGCGCGCACGCGACCCGAGCCATCAAGGCGGATCTCGCGCTCGAGGCCGTCGCTCGGCAGGAGGACCTCCAGGTGACCGCCGAGGAGATCGGCCACGAGATCGGGCAGCTCGCCGCGGCCCTCGGACGCGAGCCGAAAGAGGTCGCGAAGTCCCTGGATCGTTCCGGTCAAGTCGTAAGTCTGGCCGGTGATATCATCCGCTCGAAAGCGCTCGACGTGCTCGTCGAGCACGCGGACGTCACGCCGGAAGACGGCACAGTCACGGAGGCCGAGGCCTCCGAGGCGCCGTCCGAACCCCCCCAAGACGGACCAGCGGAGGAAGGGTCATGAAGGATTACCTCGTTCCCGTCGTCATCGAGCAGACGAGCCGCGGCGAGCGGTCGTTCGACATCTACTCCCGGCTGCTGAAGGACCGGATCGTGTTCCTCGGCACGCCGATCGACGACGCCGTCGGCAACCTCATCATGGCCCAGCTCCTGCACCTCGAGAGCGAGGACCCCGACAAGGACATCAGCCTGTATATCAACTCGCCGGGCGGGGACATCACCGCGCTCTTCGCGATCTACGACACCATGCAGTACGTGAAGCCCGACGTCTCGACGATCGTGATGGGGCAAGCGGCTTCGGCCGCGGCGGTGCTCCTGCTCGCCGGCACGAAGGGCAAGCGCTACGCGCTCCCGCACTCGCGCGTGCTGCTGCACCAGCCGCACGGCGGTGCCCAGGGACAGGCCGTCGACATCGAGATCCAGGCCAAGGAGATGACGCGCTACCGCAAGCTCCTCGAGCTGCTGATCTCCGAGCACACCGGCCAGCCGCTGGAGAAGGTCGCGAAGGACACCGACCGCGACTACATCCTCACGGCCGAGGAGGCCGTCGAGTACGGCGTCGTGGACGAGGTCTTCACCAGCCGCAAGATCAAACCCGAACTCGCAGCGGCGGCCGCAGGAGCGTCGTAGGATTTCCGTGCCGGTCGGGGCTCGCCCGGCCGCTCGGGTCAGGGGGCTCGGAAGGGCATGGCGAGGATCGGCGACTCGGACCTGCTGAAGTGCTCGTTCTGCGGCAAGTCGCAGAAGCAGGTGAAGAAGCTCATCGCCGGCCCCGGCGTGTACATCTGCGACGAGTGCATCGACCTCTGCAACGAGATCATCGAGGAGGAGCTCGCCGAGACCTCCGAGCTGAAGCTCGAGGAGCTCCCGAAGCCCGCCGAGATCAACGGCTTCCTCGACGAGTACGTCATCGGGCAGGAGCACGCGAAGAGGGTCCTGTCCGTCGCGGTCTACAACCACTACAAGCGGATTCAGGTCGGCGCGAAGGACTCGGACGTCGAGCTGCAGAAGTCGAACATCGTGATCCTCGGCCCGACCGGCTGCGGGAAGACACTTCTCGCGCAGACGCTCGCGAAGATGCTGAACGTCCCGTTCGCGATCGCCGACGCCACCGCGCTCACCGAGGCCGGCTACGTCGGTGAGGATGTGGAGAACATCCTGCTGAAGCTGATCCAGGCGGCCGACTACGACGTGAAGAAGGCCGAGACCGGGATCATCTACATCGACGAGATCG
>CAYUSA010000055.1:0-18864 GCA_964447335.1 uncultured Actinomycetes bacterium | reverse complement strand
GTGAACGATGTCTTGAGACAGGTGTGAACTATGTCCTGAAACCAGACACTGCCGGCGCCCGCCTATAGGTCGCCATCCGGGAGCAACGCGTCCGCCTCCATCTCGACGAGCCACCGCGGATCCAGGAAGCCGGCGACGACGACCATCGTGCTCGCGGGGCGGACGTCGCCGAAGACCTCGCCGTGCGCGCGTCCGACCTCCCGCCAGTCGGCCGCATCGGTGAGGAAGGTCCGCGTCCGCACCACCTGCTCGGGACCGGCACCCGACTCAGCGAGCGCGGCCAGGATGATCTCGAGCACCCGCCGGGTCTGACCGTAGGCGTCGGCGGGCGGCTCGGCGCCGTCCGACATCGTCGGCGCCGTCCCGGCGACGGCGACGTGCCGGCCATCCACCACCGCGCGGGAGAACCCGATCGCGGGCTCGTACGGCGAGCCCGACGAGATCAACAGGCGTGCCATCTCATCCCTCCTCGTAGAAGACCCGTTCCATGGCTCCACTCTTCACGGCGCGGACTGTTCGCCGTTCGCGGCCTCAAGCGCTCGCTCCGCCTGCTCCGCCACACCCGCGATGAGGCGTCTCATCTCTTCCGCCCTGGCCTTCTCTCGCATGCCGAGCAGCCGCGCCTGATCGAACAATGCCGTGACGTCCCCCAACGCCTCCTCCCCCACGGCAAGAGCAGATAGCAGCTCGGCAGACCGCTGAATCTCGTCAGCGTGCGCTCCTAGCGCCCCAAGAAGCTCCGACAGCTCCCCCAGAACCGGCGCCACCCTCCTTGCCCGATCCGCGAACGCCGACGCGGTTGCAGCAAGCTTGGCCGCCTCACTGCCCTCCACCCCCGCCCGGTACACGGGGGCAATGTCGTCGTAGAACTCCTCGGCCAGCCGAGCAGTCGCAGCTACGGGGTCCTGGTCTCTCCCCGCAGCCGCCAACCCAAGAAGGAGGCCCTCCCGGATGAACCTCAGAGCCTTCTCGAGAGGCTCCAGCTCGCCTCGTATGTCCAGCAGCCTCCTCTGCGGGAGTAGTCGCCGCGATTCATCCGTCAGATGCGCCCGCCATGCTACGGTCAGCGCGGTCTTCCCAACGCCCAAGCTCAGCGTAGCTGCCCGGTAGTCCGGACACCTCGTGGGTGCAAAAGCCGGTCGAAAACGGTAGCGGTGGCCGGTCGAAAACGGGAGCACCTCGGCCTTCGCTCGTCCCTCTACCTTGACCGCCGTGACCACCAGCCTCCCAAGCCCCATCGCCCACCCCTCCGTCCTGAGGTGTGAACGATGTCTTGAGACAGGTGTGAACTATGTCCTGAAACCAGACACTGCCGGGGGCACCATCCGGACGATGGTCGATCAAGCGCCCGGTGTTGAGCTCCGTCGCCTCGCCGCAGGGGCAGATCACCTAGGTCGCGTGAGTTGGCCCCGGGCGGCGATCGGCGGCGACGACACGATGTACCGTGAGGACAAAGGAGGCGTTCCACGCGGCCCAGCGCCAAAGAGGACGCGCGGTTCGCTGGCCGATGAGCGGTTGGTTCGTCCCGCCCCCGAGCGCACCCGTCAAGAGCGACCAGGAGCTTCGGCGGGAGCGGGAGTCGAAGGTCGGGGAGCTGCAGCGGCGCGGCCTCCTGCGTTCGGATGGGATCCGCTGCGCGATGGTCACCGTGCGCCGCGAGGACTTCATCCCGAGCGGGTACCGCGACCACGCCTACGAGGAGATACCGTTGCCGCTCCCGGGTGAGGAGGCGACGATCTCGTGCCCGCACAGCTATCCCCTCTTCTACGAGCCGCTCGGCCTTCACCGGGGACACCGGTTCCTGGAGGTTGGCGTGGGGTCCGGCTACGGTACGGCGCTGGCGAGGGAGATCGTCGGCCCGAAGGGCCTCGTCGTCTCGATCGAGCTCGATCCCGTCACGCTCGCGTTCGCGCGAGGCAACCTGGAGCGCGCGGGCTACGGCGACGTCGTGCTGGTGCACGGGGACGGGGGGCTCGGCTGCCCCACGCACGCCCCCTATGACCGGATCTGCGTGACGGCCGCCTGCCCCGACGTCCCCCCGCCGCTCGTGGAGCAGCTGGCGACAGGTGGGCGGCTCATCGCGCCCGTCCTCGAACATGGCCGACAGCGGCTCACCCTCGCGACCAAGATCCCCGAAGGCGTTCAGCAAAGGATCATCTGCGACGTTCTCTACGTACCACTGCGCGGACGATATGGCTTCGGCTCGTGATGCCCAGTGGCACCAGAGAGATCTGCCAGGGTGCCGCTGTGCGCAGGGCGGCGGAGACGCTTCTTTCCTTGAGGTCGGGACGCGACTTCAGGACGTCGTACGCCATGGACAACGCGGATGGGTCGACCGACGTCTTCTTCGACCCAGGCTCTTGCGACGGAGACCAGGACATCCAGAAGGTGACGTACCCCTAGCCTGGCGCACGTCGATGCCTCGCTGGGAGAGAGCGCGCAGTTCCCAAGGGAGGGGGGCACGATGAAGAAGGTTCTGGTTTCGTTGCTCGTGGCGCTTCTTGTGCTTCTGACGCCCGGTGTCGCGCAGGCCTGGGAGCTCGTGGACGAGGGCCGTGGTTGGGGGGCGGCTCGCGCCAGTGGATGGACTAGGAACTACGAGATCGTGCGCTTCTACGCTGGACACCCCCAAAGGCATAGCGGGGACCTTCGGCGTCTCGTGGGCGGTCGTATGCAGGGGCGGATTCGCCGGCCTCGGAGCAGGCGACCGGGTGTTCGAAGCTGCCGCGACGGACTAGGGCTCGCAGAGCCTCGGGAGTGTTTGCGATCGTGCGTTCGTTGGGTTCGGCCTCGCCTGGCCGCAGAACGGCAACGGCGATCGTGTCCTTGTGCACGTCCAAGCCGAGGTGCGTAGCGTTGTCCATGGCCGGTCCACCTCCGTGTGTGGCCACCGCGCGGCCCACACCGCGCGTGATCCACGAATTTTCACGGATGGACCGGCCGTCTCATCGTGGCTAAACACAGTCGAACTTCAGGATTCGGGGTGCCAGGCTCCGGGCGTACGATCCGACCTGTGAAGGCCCAGCCGCGTCTGAAGAACTGGCTGTGGCGTCGACGCTGTGCACGGTGCGGCTTCCTCGGCGCGGTTGCGCGGCCCGACGACAGCCGGGCGCTCGCCGATCTGCGCGAAGTCACAAGTGCAGCACCGACAGCACTGGGTGGGCGTGCTTCGCGACGCGCGGAAGGCGAAGAGGCTCAACGGATCGGAGTACGACCCGGTGATGGGGCAGAACCTCGGGATCGACTCCGGCGCGCCGTTCGGCTCGATGTGCGGCCTCGGCCGTCCCCAGGGGCTTCGACCCTGAGCTGCCCCACAGGATCGAGCGCGGTTACGGCTCCCCGACGGGGATTGGCTGCCAGGCGGGGGTCACGTCGTAGAGGGGGCTCCAGGTGAGGCGGGTGACTCCCGTTCCGTCGGCGTTCGTGACCCAGATGTCGAGCCTTCCCCTGCTAAACGCGATCTTGGTGCCGTCGGGCGACCAGGCCGGGTCTCGCTCGTCGCCGGGCTCATCGGTCAGGTGGCGGACGTGGCTCCCGTCCCGATCCATCACGTACAGGTCGAAATCCCCGTCGCGGTCGCTCGCGAAGACGACGTGCTCTCCGTCGGGTGACCAGGCTGGGTCTCGGTCGTCCGCGGGGTGTTCCGAGAGGTTCTCGATGCCGGTCCCGTCGGGGCGCATCGCGAAGACGTCGTAGGTACCACCGACGTTGCGCTCGAAGGCGATGGCCGAGCCGTCGGGTGACCAGGCGGGGGCGATCCCGTCCGCGAGCCGCCTGATCCCGGTCCCGTTCGCGGTCATGACGCAGATGCCGAAACCGGTCGAGTTTCCTCGGTTACTGCTGAAAGCGATCCGTGACCCGTCGGGGGACCACGACGGGCTGCCGTCGATCCACCTGCCGCTTGTGAGGCCTCGCGCGCCCGTCCCGTCTGCGGAGGCGACGTGTATCTCGAAGCCGGAGTGCCAGATCCTCCATGCGTATGCGATATGTGCACCGTCGGCGGACCAGGCGGGGCTGCCCCCCGTGCCGGGACCGGCGATGAGTCTGACGGGCGCCCCGCCGTCGGCTCCGATCACGAGGATCTCGGCGAGCCTTCCCCGGGAGCGGACGAAGGCGATCTGGCCGTTCTGGGCGTGGGCGGTGCCCACCGGGGCAACCGTCTCCCGTCCCGCTCGGATCCACAGCACGCCCGCCGTGGCGATCGTGAGAACCGCCCCAACCGCCAACAGCGTTGTCTTCCTGCTCATGCCGCACCGTTCCCCTGGACGCCTGTTGCGACGACGATACATGCGCCGGCGCTGCACCCGATGCCGCGGCAACCGCATCGACTTGACCGCGCCGAAGCCGTTGGAGTTAGGATGTACGAGCTAGATGTGCGAGCCCAGCCAAGTGCGAGGGAGCTCGCCGATGCCCGCGGGAGGTGCATCATGATGATTCCTCGTGCCATCCTCCGATGGGGCGCTGTCGTTTCGCTGGCGGCACTGGTGCTCGGCGCCTGCAACGCGCCCGGCGAAGAGGAAGAGCAGGGCGGGGAGGAGCAGACCGGCGACATCCTCGTGGCGTCGGCCATGCCTCTCACGGGGCCGTATGCGAGCGACGGCGAGGAGATGAACCAGGCCCTTGAGATGGCCATCGACGAGTACAACGCGCAGGGTGGCCTGCTCGGGCGGCAGCTGAAACTCGTTACGTGCGACGTCGGCGCGCTCGAGGTCGATACCATTCAGGCCTGTGCGGAGCGTCTCCTGGGAGAGAACCCGGACGCGGTCATCACCGGCTACGACGACAGTGGTGTCAACACCCTTGCGTTCGGAGAGGGCGACATGCCCTATCTGCACGCTGTGACCATGCGGGCGGCCATCGAACCCGTGATGGACGATCCCGAGAAGTACGGCAACGTGTTCCAGTACGACCCGAGCGACTACGACTACGGCGTGAACGCCGCGGATCTCCTTCCCAAGATCGCCGAGCAGATCGGGTTCGTGCCCAGGAACAAGTCGGTGGCCGTCATCACGACCGACTACGCGTACAACGTGGTGGGGGCGGAGGCCTTCGAGGACTTCATCCAGCCTCAGGGGTACGAGGTCGCCGTCCACGAGGTGACGCCTTTCGGCGTCCAGGAGTGGGGTCCGATCCTCAGCAAGATCGGCAAGGCGGAGCCCGCCTTCATCACGTTCTGGAACCTCGACCCGGCGGACGCCGCCCGCTTCATGATCCAGTTCCGCCGTCAGTTCGCTGACACCGGCATCGCCAGCTTGGTGTACATGCAGTACACGCCCGACATCCCCGAGTTCCTCGAGCTGACCGGGGAGAACGCGGATGGGCTTCTGTGGTCGACCGTGATCGGAGTGAGCAGCAGGATCGGCCTGGACAAGGCCGAGTACGAGCAGCGATGGGTGGACCGGTTCGGGACCGAGCCGAAGGGGATCCACCCGTACATCGTGCGCGACGCGTTCGACATCTGGGCGACGGCCGTCGAGAAGGCCGGCTGTGTCGAGTGCTTCGACAAGGTCAACGAGGCGATCCGCAGCACGGTCTACACCGGGTTCGCGGGGACGTACCAGTTCGCCCCGCCGTCGGAGGGTCAGTACGCGATGCAGGGAGACGATCTCCTGCCGACGATCTGGTCGCAGGTCCAGAACGCCGAGCACGTCGTCGTGGCCCCCGAGGTCGCCGCCGAGGGCTCGATCCAGATGCCGCCGTGGGTGCCGGGGTCGTGACACGGGGTCGATGGCCGTTGTCGAGATCGAGGGGGTAGGCAAGCACTTCGGAAGCCTGGCCGCGCTGAACGACGTGAGCTTCCAGGTGGAGGAGGGCGAGCTCTTCGGGATCGCCGGGCCGAACGGGGCCGGTAAGTCGGTCCTGTTCAGCGTCATCTCCGGTTCCTACCGCCCGACCTCGGGATCGGTGCTCTTCGACGGGCGAAGCATCGTCGGGCTCGGACCTCACGAGATCTGCCACCGCGGCCTGACGCGGACCTTCCAGACCCCGGCGACGTTCCACTCGCTCAGCGTTCGCGAGAACGTGCTGGTCGGCGGCCTCTTCGGCGCCCGGCGCGCGGACCGCGTGCCCGAGATCCTCCGCTTCCTGGACCTCGACGGCGTGGCCGATGCGAAGGCGACCAACCTCGATCTCCACACGACGAAGAAGGTGGTGCTCGGGGCGGCCCTCGCGACGGGATGCAGGGTCCTGATGCTCGACGAGCCGATGGCCGGCTTCTCGCACGTCGAGATCGAGTCGTTCCTCGGCCTCGTCCGCAGGATCAACCAGGAGTGGGGGATCACGATCATGATCATCGAGCATCTCCTGGACGTCCTCATCGGCGTTACGGATCGCATGATGATCCTCCACTACGGCGAGGTGCTGTACTGCGGACCTCCGGACGAGGTGAAGAGCGACGAGCGGGTCGTCGACGTGTATCTCGGCGGGGGGACCGAGACATGAGCATGCTCGGCGTGCGTGACGTCACCGCGGGGTACGAGGACATCCAGGTGCTGCGCGGGGTCTCGTTCGACGTCAACGAGGGGGAGATCGTGGCCCTGTTCGGCCCCAACGGTCACGGCAAGAGCACGCTGCTCAAGGTTCTGTCGGGGGTCCATCCCCTGACGGCAGGGGCGGTCACGTTCCGCGGGGAGGACGTGGCGCGGCTTCCGGCGCACAAGATCGTGGCACGAGGCCTCGCCTACATCCCCGAGGAGCGCCACCTCTTCCCGGAGATGACCGTCTGGGAGAACCTGCATCTCGGCGCGTACAGCCGTGCCGCCCGCAAGGACGCCGGACGCAACCTCGAGCTCGTGTACGAGGTGTTCCCGCGGCTGAAGGAGCGGGCAGACCAGCCCTGCCTCACGCTGAGCGGTGGCGAGAGCCGGATGGTGGCCATCGCGAGGGGGCTGATGAGCGGCGCGTCGCTGCTGCTGGTCGACGAGCCCTCGATCGGTCTGGCCCCCGGACTCAAGAAGACCGTCTACGGAGCCATCGACACGATCAACCGGGAAGGCAAGATCACCATCCTCCTGGTCGAGCAGGAGATCGAGTACGGGCTCAGGCTGGCCGGCCGCGTGTACCTCATGAAGAAAGGGACCATCCAGTTCGAACGGGCGGCCTCGGGGGTCGACGTGGACGAGATCAAGGAGGCGTACTTCTAGCCTTGGATGCGTTCTTCAACTCGATGGCCAGCGGCCTGATCCTCGGATCGCTCTACGCGACCATGGCCATCGGCCTGACGATCATCTACGGGGTCAGCCACGTCTTCAACTTCGCGCACGGGCACATGGCCGTGGTCGCCGCCTACATCACGTGGTTCGTCATGATCCAGCTGGGCATGGGGCTCGGCCTGGGGATCGTCGCGGCGGTCGCGTTCATGGTGGTCCTCGGGTGGCTCCTCTATCAGCTGCCGATCCGCCACCTTCTGCGCCGGAAGGAATGGGGCTTCGCGACGCTGCTGTTCACGCTCGGCTTCGCTATCTTCATCGAGTTTGCGCTGCTCGAGCTGTTCGGCCCACGGGTCAAGTCCGTCCCTACCTTCTTCGAAGGGAGCGTCCGGCTCTGGTTCGGCAGGTTGAGTTGGCAGGACATCGCGCTCGTCCTGATCTCGGTCACGATCATCGTGCTGATCAACGTATTCCTGAAACGCACCACGATCGGCCAGGCCATGCGCGCGGTCGCCCAGTCCGCTCCCGGCGCACGCATCGTTGGGATCGACATCGATCGGATCTACGGCTTCACGTTCGCCTTCGCGTTCATCCTCACCGGGCTCTCCGGCATCCTGCTCGGGACCAAGTCGTTCATGACCCCGCACGTCGGCTGGGAGTGGATGATCAAGGGCTTCATCATCGTGGCGTTCGGGGGCCTCGGGAACGTGCTCGGCGCGATCGTGGCGGCGTTCGCTCTCGGATCCGTCGAGGCCCTCGTGACCCTGTACGCGGGCGCGATCTGGATCTGGCCGGCCTGGCTGCTGATCTTCATCCTCGCGTTGTGGCTCCGGCCACAGGGCATCCTGGGAGGTCGCACGACGTGACCATCGCGGCCGTCGGCCTGGGCAGGAGGCTCCGCGTCGGGATCACCGGGACCAGGGTCCTGGTGCTGGGTGCCGTGCTGCTCCTGGCGGCGTGGCCCTACATGGGGGCGAGCAGGTTCTCGCTGCACCTCGGGGCCTTGTTCTTCATCTGGGCCGTGGTCGCCTCCTACTGGAACCTTCTGAACGCGGTCGCCGGGATCCTCTCGCTGGGGAACATGGGGTTCATGGCGCTCGGCGCCTACACGTCCGCGGTCCTGGCCAAGGAGCTCGGGCTGTCGCCATGGGTCACGATGTTCATCGGGGCGACGTTCACGATGGTGCTGGTCACCGTCTTCCTGGGGCTGCCGGTCCTGCGGCTGAGGGGGATCTACATCGCGCTCCTCACGCTCGTCTTCGCGGATGCCCTGCCCGCGATCATCACGATCGCGAGGGAGTGGACAGGAGGCGGGATCGGCCTGCTCGGGATCCCGATGCTCCTCGACGACCTGCAGAAGTGGCAGGCGTACTACTTCGCGTTCGCGTTCTTCCTGATCGCGCACGCCGCCCTGTACGCCATCCTAAGAGGGAAGACCGGACTCGCGTTCGTTGCGCTTCGGGACTCGGAGAGCTTCGCCGTGGCGCTCGGGGTGGACCGGTTCAGGGAGGGCGTGAAGGTCTTCGCGATCTCCGCGTTCGTCACCGGCTTCGCAGGGGGGATGTTCGCGCACATGCTCGGACAGATCTCGCCGGGGTTGCTGGGGATCGAGGAGTTCCTGATGGTCATAGCGATGTGGCTCCTCGGGGGAGCCGGCACGTTCTTCGGACCGATCCTCGGAGCGGCGATCATCACGTTCGGCGGGGAGTACCTGCGGACGTCGGGCACGCTGCGGCTCGGGCTGCTGGGCGGGCTGATCATGGTCACCATGCTGTTCTACGCAGGTGGCGTCGTGCAGCTGCTCGAGAGCGCGCGCCGCGGCGTGCGCAAGGTCCTCGCCACCGTGGGTGTGGGGAAGGAGGCGTCCCGGGGGTACGTGCACCCGATGGACGAGACCGTTCCGGCCGAGGAACGGGATGACATACCGGTCGAGCTGGCGCGGCCCGAGGAGTAGCAACCTCGGACCGCCATCTCGACCGTGGAGGAGGAGACATGTGGCCTGAGGGTGCCCGCTGCGCGGTCGCGTTCACCTTTGATTTCGATGCCGAGGAGGTGTGGATCGGCGAGGATCCCTCGAACGCTGGCAAGCCCGGCGTCCTGTCCCAGGGGACCTACGGGGCCAAGGTGGCCGTGCCCCTCGTCCTCGACCTCCTGGAGCGCCACGGCGTTCGAGCGACGTTCTTCATCCCCGGGAGGGTGGCCGAGAGGCATCCGGAGCGGGTGAAGGAGATCGTCGCGGCCGGTCACGAGCTCGCTCATCACGGCTACACGCACACGTCGCCGACGAAGCTCTCGCGGGAGGAGGAAGAGGCCGAGCTAGTCCGCGGCAAGGAGATCCTCGAGTCCTTCGGGGTGGAGGTGGCCGGGTACCGCTCGCCGTCGTGGGACTTCAGCGAGCACACGCTCTCGCTCCTCTCGGCTCACGGGTTCCGGTACTCCTCGAACCTCATGGACGACATCCGTCCCTACCGGCACGATGGGACGTCGCTCGTCGAGGTCCCCGTTCAGTGGATTCTCGACGATGCGCCGCACTTCTGGTTCGCCGACGCGACCTGGACGAAGAAGATCTCCACCACCGCCGAGGTCCGGGCGATCTGGACGGAGGAGTTCCTCGGGCTCCGCGAGCTGGGCGGTGCGTGCGTCTTCACGATGCACCCGCAGATCATCGGGCGCCCGAGCCGGCTCGCGCTCCTCGACGATCTCATCGGGTTCGTGAAGGGGCGCGAGGACGTGTGGCTCGCGACCTGCGGCGAGATCGCCGCCCGAGCCTGATGCGGGCGCTCGTCACCGGCGGCGCGCGGGGCCTGGGGGAGGCGATCGCCGAGCGCATGGTCCGCGACGGATCGGACGTCGCGATCATGGACGTCGCCGAGGCGGTCTCGGCGACCGCCGAACGCCTCCGGTCGCTGCGTGCGGACGCCGAGGTCCTGGGGATCCGCGGCGACGTGTCCGACGAGGCAGACGCCGATCTCACGGTGTCGGAGACCGTGAAGCGGCTGGGCGGGTTGGACCTGCTCGTGAACAACGCCGGGGTCGGCGGGCCCGGCACCCACCTCGTGGACACGTCCGCCGAGGACATCCGGCACGTGTTGGAGGTGAACCTGCTCGGAGCGTTCCTGATGTCCCGGGCGGCCGCCCGGGAGATGGTCGGCCGAGGCGGGGGCTGCATCGTGAACGTCGGCTCGATCTTCGGACAGCAGGGGTACCCGGGCGATACCGCGTACTGCGCGTCCAAGGGGGGCATCGCGCTGCTGACACAGTCGCTCGCGCTGGAGCTCGCTCCGCACGGCGTTCGGGTGAACACGATCGCGCCGGGGAACATGGCCACGGAGATGCACTGGGCCCACCTGCGGGATCGGGCGAAGGCCGCCGGCATGACCTTCGAGGAGGAGCTCGAGCGGGTCCGCTCGCTCGTTCCGCTCGGCAGGCTGGGGTCCGGCGACGACGTTGCCGGGGCCGTCGCGTGGCTCGCCTCCGACGACGCGTCCTACGTGACCGGCCAGACGATCGGCGTCAACGGGGGGGTGCTGCTCACGTGAGCGCTACAGGTTTGGCCGAGCGCCGGGCGCTCGTAACCGGGGGAGGCTCCGGCATCGGCCTCGCCACCGCGGAGCTCCTCCGGGAGGCGGGGGCCGCCGTGTGCCTGCTCGACCGGCGGACCGACGTGTTGTCCGAGGCGGCCGCGAGGGTGGGAGGCGACGCCGTGACCGCGGACGTCGCCGATCCGGACTCCGCCGCCGGGGGCGTGCGTGCTGCGGCGGAGGCGCTCGGAGGCCCGGTCGATGTGCTCGTGAACGCGGCGGGGATCTACCGCATCGCGCCGCTCCTCGATCTCGAGACGGCGGAGTGGGACGAGGTCGTCGACACGAACCTTCGGGGCTCGTTCCTCGTGGCGCGGGAGGTGGTTCGCGGATTGGTCGCCGCCGGGCGAGGCGGCGCGGTGGTGAACATCTCCTCCGTCGCCGCGCTGATCGCCGACGGCGCGGAGCCGGCGGCCCACTACAACGCCAGCAAGGCGGGCGTCATCGCGCTGACGAAGCAGATGGCGGTCGAGTGGGCCTCGCACGGAGTGCGGGTGAACTCCGTCTGCCCCGGCGTGATCGACACGCCCATGCTGCGGCTGATGGACGACCCGCAGGCCGGGCGCGCGTACCTGGACTCGAGGGTGCCGCTCCGCCGGCTCGGCCGGGCGAGCGAGGTGGCCGCGGTAATCGTGTTCCTTGCGTCGGACGCGGCGTCCTACGTGACGGGCGTCACCGTCCCCGTTGACGGCGGTCTGACGGCATCGTGAAGGTGAGGGTGCTCCAGTGAGCGAGTTCCCACACATCCGCATCGAGGGCGGCCCTCGGCAGCGGGGCCGTCGGTACGGCGAGCAGGCCGCGGACCGGATCCGTCTGTCGATCTCGGCATACGGCGAGGTGTTCGAGGAGTACGCCGGCTGGGACTGGTCCAAGGTCCGCGAGGAGGCCCTCCGGTACCAGGCGCCGATCGCCGCCTTCAACGCCTCCTACCTCGAGGAGATGCAGGGGATCGCGGAGGGAGCCGGGGTCGACTTCGCCGACGTCCTGTCGATCAACGTTCGCACGGAGATCATGTTCGCGGCCAAGGCCCGAGCGGCGGCGGAGGTGTCTCGGCGCAGGACCGGGGAGTGCAGCTCGTTCGCCGTGCTGCCGGGGGCGAGCGCCGACGGCCACACGCTGATCGGGCAGAACTGGGACTGGCTCCTGCACTGCTTCGAGACCGTGATCGTGCTCGAGGTGAGGCAGGAGACGGGCCCGGACTTCGTCACCGTTGTGGAGGCGGGCCTGCTCGCAAAGACCGGCATGAACTCGTCCGGGATCGGCCTGGCCACGAACGCGCTCGTGACCGACGAGGACCGGGGGGAGCCCGCCGTCCCGTACCACGTGGTCCTGCGCGCGATCCTCGACTGCGAGACGATCTCGGACGCGTTCGCGGTGATGCAGCAGCGCCCCCGGTCGTCCTCGGCGAACTACCTGGTCGCTCATCGGGACGGCGTCGCGGTGAACGTCGAGGCTGCACCCGGGGACTTCTCCCGGCTGTTCCTCCTCTTCCCCGAGGACGGCGTGCTGCTGCATACGAACCACTTCCTGTCAACGTCGTTCGACGGCAAGGACGTCTCGCTGTGGGTCATGCCGGACAGCCCGTTCCGCTTGGAGCGCCTCCGGGAGGCCGTGGCCATCGCGCGACCAGAGCTCGACATCGGGGCGTTCCAGCGGGCGCTCGCGGACCACGCGAACTACCCCTCCGGGGTGTGTTGCCACCCCGATCGCCGGCTCGGGTACCACGACCAGAGCGCCACCGTCGCCTCGGTGCTGATGGACCTCGACGAGGGCGCGATGTTCGTCGCCGACGGTCACCCGTGCACCGTGCCCTTCCGACGGCTTGACTACGCGGGGTTCCTCTCCAAGCCCTCGCCCGTGCGCGAGGGGATGCCGGCCTAGCCATGGAGTTCGGATTCGGGCTCATCACCTGCGAGCGCTATCCGGGCGATGCTCGCTCCGACGAGGAGCTCTACGCGCAGGCGCTGGACCTCGCGGTGGAGGCCGAACGCGTGGGGTTCGATTCGGTCTGGGCGTCCGAACACCATTTCGTCGACGACGGCTACCTACCCTCGCCGTTGCCCCTCCTCGCGGCGATGGCCGCACGGACCAGCAAGATCCGCCTGGGTACGGGGCTGGTGCTGGCGCCGCTCTACGAACCGCTGCGCCTGGCCGAGGACGCGGCGGTCGTCGACCTGCTCTCGCGCGGGCGGCTGATCCTCGGCCTCGGCATCGGGTGGCGGGCCGAGGAGTTCGAGGCCCTGGGGATCCCGCGGTCCGAGCGCCCCCAGCGACTCGAAGACGCGGTGACGGTGCTGCGGCAGGCGTGGTCGGACGGCCTCGTGACGGGAGGAAGGCTCGCCCGCTATCCGGACGTCTCGGTGACCCCCAAACCGGCCCGAGCCGGCGGGCCGCCCGTCTGGATCGGAGCCTTGCAGGAGCCGGCCATCCGGAGGGCCGGACGCATCGCGGACGGGTTCGTGGCGACGGAGGTCACACCCGGGTCCTTCGCGCAGCAGGTGAGGTGGGTACGGGAGGAGCTGGACCGGGCCGGCAGGGAGACGGAGGAGTTCTCGTTCAGCCTTCACCTGCCGACCTTCGCCTGGCCGGGGCCGGACGCCTGGGAGCTCGTCAAGGGCCACCACCAGTACGTGGCATGGAAGTACGAAGACATGGACGGTGCGCGGCACCGCACCGGACCGCCCGCTCCCAAGCCGCCTCTCACGGCCGAGGGAGAGGCCGGCCTCCGGGAGAGCATCCTGCTGGGCCGTCCCGACGAGGTCGCCGAGCAGATCCATGCGTTCCGGGAGGCGGCCGGAGGCGACGTGCACTACATCGCCCGCCTGTACTGGCCGGGGATGGATCCCGCCCTGCAGCGGGAGGTCGTCGCGGTCTTCGCGGAGGAGGTCATCCCCAAGCTTCGTTGACCGGCGGTGGGTCGGAACCCATGTCGGTCCCACGGAAAGGAAGGACGAGGACATGAGGTGGACGGTCGGGGTCGACGTCGGCGGCACGTTCACCGACGGGATCGCCGTCGCCCGCGACGGGTCCACCCGAGTGACGAAGATCCCGTCGACCCCGCAGGATCCGTCGATCGCGTTCGTCGACACTCTCCGGCAGCTCGAGCAGGAGGGCGTCCCGCTCTCGGACGTGAACCTGCTGTTCCACGGGACCACCGCGGCGACCAACGCACTCCTCACGGGAGAGACCGCGGCGGTCGTGCTGTTGGCGACGGAAGGCTTCCGGGACATCATGAGCTACCGCTCGGGGGCCAGGCCGCGGTTGTACGACCTGGAGCAGCCACGCCCATCGGAGCTCGTGCCCCGCCGGAACCGTGTCGAAGTGCGGGAGCGCCTCTCCAGCGTCGGCGAGGTCGTGACGCCCCTCGAGCGTGAGGAGATCGAGCGCGTCGTCGAGGAGGTCGCGACGAGGGAGCCGGAGGCGATCGCCGTGGCGTTCCTGTTCAGCTACCTCGACGACGCGCACGAGCGGGCCATCGGCGAGGCGCTGCGGGCGCGCTTCCCGGACGTCCCCGTCACGTTGTCGTCGGAGGTGGCCCGGGAATTCCGCGAGTACCCACGCACGGCGACGACCGTTGTGAACGCCGCGCTGCGTCCCACCGTCGGTCGCTATGTGCGGCGCGCGGAGCGCGCGATCCGCGATCTCGGGATGACTTCGCCGTTCCTCGTCATGCAGTCCAACGGCGGCTGCGTTCCGGCGGACCGGGCCGACCGGGAGGCGCACCGGCTCGTCCTGTCGGGCCCGACCGCGGGCGTCGCCGGCTCGCTCGCGCTCGGTGCCCGCAACGGCCTCTCCCGGCTCATCGCGCTCGACATGGGCGGGACCTCGCTCGACGTGTGTCTGATCCAGGGAGATGTCCCGCCGGTCACGCCCCTTCAGGTAGTGGAGGAGCACCCGATCATCTCGCCGTCGGTGGACATCGTCACGGTCGGAGCGGGAGGCGGGAGCATCGCGCACGCGGACCGCGTCGGCCGGCTCCGGGTGGGTCCCCAGAGCGCCGGGGCGGACCCGGGGCCGGCCGCATACGGCCGAGGCGGCTCGGAGGCGACCCTCACCGACGCGCACGTCGTGACCGGGATCTTGGCCGAGTCCGCGCCCCTGGCCGGCCGGCTGATGCTCCACGAGGAGGAGGCCCGCAAGGCGGTGGGTCGGGTCGGAGACGCCATCGGGCTCGGCGAGGTCGAGACGGCTGAGGGCATCATCGCGGTGGCGACGGCGCATGTGGTCCGAGCCCTGCGGAGGGTCTCCGTGGAGCGGGGCCTGGACCCAAGGGAGTTCACCCTCGTGGCCTTCGGCGGAGCGGGCCCCCTGCTCGCCGGGAGGCTCCTGGAGGAGATGGGTCTCACGGCGGTGCTGGTGCCGCCGCATCCGGGACTGTTCTCGGCCGGCGGCTTGATGTCGGCCGGCCTGAAGATCGACGAGTCCCAGACGGTCATGTCCACCTTCGGCCCGGCCCTCGTCGACGAGATGCTGGCGTGGTACCGGGGCGCTCGGGAGCGTCTGTTCGACCAGCTCCGGGCAGACGGGATCCCCGCCTCGAGGACCCGCATGGTGGGGAGCGTGGACTGCCGCTACCTCGGTCAGGGGTATGAGCTGAACGTGCCCCTGGACGCCCTGTCGCGGGCCGGACTGGGTCGACTACCCGATCGGTTCCACGTCCTCCACGACGCGACCTATGGGCACGCGGGGCCATCGGAGCAGGTCGAGGTCGTCACGCTCCGGCTCTCCGCGTTCGGCGACCTCGACCAACCGGAGCCGCCCCAGTTGCCCCGGGGCGGCCGAGCGCCCCGTCGAGACGCCACCGTCGGATCGCGACGCGTGTCGGAGCGACGGCTCGGGGGCGGGCGCCCCATCCCCGTCTACCGCCGCGAGCTGCTCCGGGGCGGGAACCGGATCGACGGCCCCGCCATCGTCGACCAGATGGACTCGACCACGGTGGTCCTGTCCGGTCAGCACGCGGACACGGACCGGTACGGGAACCTCTGGATCCGTCGAGGGGATGGCCGATGAGCACGCGAGCGCCCCGCGCCCTGGATCCGATCACCTTCGAGCTGATCCACGCCGGACTGCTGTCCGCTGCCGAGGAGATGGGCGGCGTCCTCAAGCGGTCCAGCTATAGCCCCATCATCAGGGAGATGGAGGACTTCAGCTGCGCGCTGTTCGACGCGGGCGGCGATCTGGTCGCGCAGGCCGACTACATCCCGGCCCAGCTCGGGGCGATGGGCCTGGTGACGAAGTCGATCATCTCGCAATGGGGCGGAGCGATCAGGCCGGGTGACGTCTTCATCGCGAACCACCCGTACATGGGCGCCATGCACACGCCCGATCTGAACGTGATCATGCCGATCTTCGTGAACGGACGACGGTTCGCGTGGGCGGGCGCGACCGCGCATCACATCGACGTCGGCGGCGTCAACCCGGGGACCGAGGGCCCCAATCTCCGGCAGCTCTTCGCCGAGGGGCTGGTCCTGCCTCCCGTTCGTTTGTACGAGAGGGGCGAGGAGAATCCGGACGTCTTCTCGGTCATCACGGCCAACGTCCGCGATCCCGAGTGGACCATCTCCGACCTGCGGGCGCAGCGAGCGGCGTGCCTGCTCGGGAGGCGACGCATCGACGAGTTGATCGACCGGTGGGGAGCGCGACGGGTGCGCACCGCGTTCGGACAGGCGCTCGACACCATCGAGCGTGCGACGCGCGCCGTCCTCGCGGAGCTTCCCGACGGCGAGGGGGAGGCCGAGGGCTTCCTCGACGACGATGGGGTAGGCGGCCCGCCGACCAGGATTCACGCCCGGCTCGTCAAGCGCGGGGATCGCATCACGGTGGATCTGTCCGGGACGGCTCCCCAGATCCCCGGCGCGTTGAACGTGCCATGGGCGAGCACCCGGGCCGGCGTCGTGTACGCGCTGAGGGCGATGACCGATCCCGCGATGACGACGAACGATGGGATCTTGCGCCCGGTGGAGATCGTCTGCCCGCGTGGCACCGTCCTGAACCCGAACCCTCCTGCGGCGGTCTCGGTGCGGCACAACACGTGCCAGCGCCTCGCCGAGGTGCTTGTGCGCGCGGCCTCGGTGATCTGGCCGGAGCGGGCGGTCGCGAGCGGGACCGTGACGTTCTTCGACGTGAACCTGGACAGCATCTCGCCGAAGACCGGCCGGGCGTCCGTGATGATGGACGTGGTCGGCGGTGGAACCGGTGGCCATCGCTACGGCGACGGGCTCGACGGCGTCGACACGTACATGTCCAACGTCGCGCTCCTGCCGGTAGAGGTGGCGGAGACCGAGTACACGGTCCGGATCGTCCGGACCGAGCTGGTCCCCGGGTCCCAGGGCATCGGCGAGCACAACGGCGGCCTGGGGCTATGTCGCGAGTACCTGGTCCTCGACTTCCCGCAGATGGCCACCGTCTACGGTGAGCAGACCGACCCGCGTTTCGCTCCCCGTGGCGCCCTCGGCGGCACGGACGGAGCGCCCACCAAGATCGCGATCTTCGATCCGCATGGACGCCGGCTCGATCTGCCGAACAAGGTGACCCTCAGGTTGGAGCCGGGTTCCGTCGTCCGGGTAGAGACCAGCGGAGGCGGCGGTTTCGGCGATCCGGCCCGTCGGCGCGCTGACGCGGCGCAAGCCGACATCGAGGACGGTCGGGTCGTTGGCGCAGAGAAGGGGCGAGGAGGCACGGAGGCATGACGGGGCGTATCGCTCTGACCGGGGTCACGCTGATAGACGGTACCGGCAGGGATCCGGTCGACGGCTGCGTGGTTGTCGTCGAGGGTTCCACGATCGTCGACGTGGGGCGCGAGGCCGAAGTGCGAAGGGATCCGGAGGCACGGGTGGTCGACGCGTCGGACATGACGGTGATGCCCGGGATCGTTGACGGGCACTGCCACCTGGGCGGAGCCTCGTTTCCCGAGGAAGACGATTGGGTCCTCGAACCCGACACCTACCAGGCCATCGCGTCGGTCGCACAAGCGAACGCGTTGCTGCGCCACGGCGTGACCAGCGTGCGAGACATCTCGGTGAACGGTCCGCATCTCAAGAAGGCCATCCGAGAAGGGCTCATCGAGGGACCGCGGATCGTTCCGTGCTGGCGCGGACTGTCGCGTCGCGGGGGACATGGAGATGCCCCGGGTGTCCCGCCCGAGATGGTCCGGACGTCGCATCCGTGGGGCATCGTCGCCGACGGGCCGGAGGAGGTGCGGAAGGCGACGAGAGAGGTCATCAAGAACGGCTCCGAGTGCATCAAGGTCTGGGCCACCGGAGGCGGGTTGCACGAGAACGAGCCCGAGGACGTGCAGCACTACAGCCTCGAGGAGCTCCAGATCATCGTGGAGGAGGCCAACTACGTTCGCATCCCGGTGGCGGCTCACTGCGAATGCGCGGCCGCCGCCCGTGACGCCGCGAAGGCCGGGGTATGGTCGATCGAGCACGGCGAGGCTCTCGACGAGGAGACGATCGAACTGATGGCGAGGAAGGGCATCTCCCTCAACCCGACACTCGTCCTGCTCCGACTCTGGGTGGAGCTGTCGGCGGAGTTCGGCGGCTACTACGGCAAGCCGTACGTACCCGGTGGGGGCGAGGTCCCTGCTGACAAGGAGAGCCTGCTCGCCCTGCACCGCGAACGGCTCTCCGCCAACCTCATGGCCGCCAAGGAGGGGGGCGTTCGGATCGGCGTTGGCAGCGACGCCTTCTGCACCGGTCTCACTCCTTTCGGGGAGCAAACCCTGAGCGAGGTGAAGGCACTGGTCGAGGCAGGCATGAGTGAGATGGAGGCGATCGTCGCAGCCACGAGATCCGGTTCCGAGATCCTTCGGATCGATGACGTCACCGGCACGATAGAGAAGGGCAAGTCAGCCGATCTCCTCGTGCTGCGCGAGGACCCGCTCAGCGACATCGCCAGGCTCAGCGAGCAGAACATGTTGTTCATCATGAGAGCGGGCAGGCCGGTGAAGAACCTGCTCTTCGAGTCGGCCGAGTCGAAGCCGGCAAGTCTGGCCTAGCCGCCTGTCCGCTTCCGGATCTCCTCGGTGAGGGCCGGCACCACCGTGAACAGGTCCCCGACGACACCGAGGTCGGCGAGATATGAACGCCGGTCGAAAGGGCGAACACTCGCCGCCTGAATAAGCCGGTCGAAAA
>CAYUSA010000054.1:0-18980 GCA_964447335.1 uncultured Actinomycetes bacterium | reverse complement strand
GGGCGCCTGCCGGTCATCACGAACGTCCACAACCTGGACAAGCAGGCGCTCGTCGACATCCTCACGAAGCCGAAGAACGCGCTCGTGAAGCAGTACCGCAAGTTCTTCGAGTTCGACGGGGTCGAGCTCGAGTTCACCGACGCGGCCCTCGGCTCGATCTCGGACCAGGCGATCCTGCGCGGTACCGGCGCCCGCGGCCTGCGGGCGATCATGGAGGAGGTTCTGCTCGGCGTCATGTACGAGCTGCCCTCGCGCCAGGACGTCACGAAGTGCCTCATCGACGAGGACGTCGTCCTCACCGGCGTGAACCCGACGCTCGCCTTGGTGAAGGAGCCGAAGAAGCGCGTCGAGCGCCAGGAGCGCGCTTCCTAGCGACCTCCACGGACGGCTGCTCGCGTCCCCCGGACCCTCCGGTCCCATCTCGTAGACTCGGCCGCATGTCGGAGCGAACGAGGGACCTGCCCCCACGCTACGACCCCGGCGCCGTCGAGCCCCACTGGGCCGAGGAGTGGGTCGAGCGCGGTTACTTCCACGCCTCCTCGCCCTCCGAGCGTGATCCCTACTGCATCGTGATCCCGCCCCCGAACGTCACCGGGCGACTGCACGTCGGGCACGCGCTCGGCCGCACGCTCGAGGACATCCTGATCCGCCGGGCGCGGATGCGGGGCAAGGAGACCCTGTGGGTCCCGGGGATGGATCACGCCGGGATCGCCACGCAGGTGGTCGTCGAGCGCGAGCTCCGCAAGGAGGGCATCGACCGTCGCGAGCTCGGCCGGGAGGCGTTCGTCGAGCGCGTGTGGGCGTGGAAGGAGCAGTACGGCGGCGAGATCGTCGACCAGATCAAGCGCATGGGTGCCTCTTTGGACTGGGAGCGCGAGCGCTTCACGATGGACGACGGCCTGTCCCTGGCCGTGCGGACCGCGTTCGTCCGGTGGTACGAGCAGGGGTTCATCTACCGGGGCGAGCGCCTCGTCAACTGGTGCCCGACCGACCAGACCGGGCTGTCGGACTCGGAGGTCGAGCACGAGGAGGTGGACGGCGAGCTCGTCACGTTCCGCTACCCGCTGTCGGACGGCAGCGGCTTCGTGGAGGTCGCCACCACCCGGGTCGAGACGATGCTCGGTGACACCGGCATCGCCGTGCATCCGGGCGACGAGCGGTACCGCGCGCTCGTGGGCCAGACCGTGCGCCACCCGTTCGACCGCCGGGACATCCCGATCGTCGCCGACGCCGCGGTGGACCCGGCCTTCGGCACGGGTGCGGTGAAGGTGACGCCCGCGCACGACCAGACCGACTTCGACATCGCGCAGCGGACGGGGCTGCCGCTGCTCAACATCTTCGACGCCGAGGCGCGCATCAACGCGAACGTCGCCGAGGAGTTCTACGGGCTCGGCCGCTACGACGCCCGTGAGGCCGTGCGCGAGGAGCTCACGAAGCTCGACCTGCTGGTGCGCGAGGAGCGGCCGTTCCGCCACACGGTCGGCCACTGCTACCGCTGCCACAGCGAGATCGAGCCGTGGATCTCGGGCCTGCAGTGGTTCGTGAAGGTCGAGGGGCTGAAAGAGCCGGCGAAGCAGGCGGCGCTCGACGGACGCGTCCGCTTCACGCCGGAGCGCTGGACCCGGTCGTACGTGACCTGGCTCGACAACCTGCGCGACTGGAACATCTCGCGACAGCTCTGGTGGGGTCACCGCATCCCCGCCTGGTACTGCTCGGACGCGCACGTCACGGTCGCGGTCGAGACGCCCACAGCGTGCGCGACGTGTGCGAGCACGGAGCTGGAACAAGATCCCGACGTGCTCGACACGTGGTTCTCGTCCCAGCTCTGGCCGTTCTCGACGCTCGGCTGGCCCGAGGAGACCGACGACCTGCGGACCTTCTACCCGAACGCGGTCCTCGTGACCGGCTACGAGATCCTCTACCTGTGGGTCGCGCGCATGATCATGTCGGGGCTGTCGCTCGTCGGTGACGTGCCCTTCCGCGACGTCGTGATCCACGGTCTGGTCCGCGACGCCCACGGGCGGAAGATGTCGAAGTCGCTCGGCAACGTGATCGACCCGATCGAGATGATCGACCGCTACGGGGCCGATGCGGTTCGGTTCTCGCTCGCGCGAGCGGCGACCGGCGGGCAGCAGGACATCCCGCTGTCCGAGGAGTCGATCGAGGGCGCCCGCAACTTCGCGAACAAGATCTGGAACGCATCGCGCCTGGTGCTCCGGGCGTTCGAGGACGACCACATCGCGCTGCCGCCCGCCGAGCGCCGGACGCTGGCGGAGCGCTGGCTCCTGTCCCGTCACCAGGCCTGCGTCGTCGAGGTGGACGCCGCGCTCGACGCCTACCTGTTCGCCGACGCCGCCCAGGCGATCTTCCGATTCCTGTGGTCGGAGTTCTGTGACTGGGGCCTTGAGATCGAGAAGGGACGGCTCGAGGGCGAGCCGCAAGAGCGCTCGGAGGCGGCGGCCTTGCTCGCGTGGGTGCTCGAGCGGACCCTTCGCCTGCTGCACCCGATCATGCCCTTCGTGACCGAGGAGGTCTGGCAGCGGCTCGGCGACGGCGAGTCGATCTCGGTGGCTCCCTGGCCTGAGCCGCACCCCGAGCACATCGACGCGGACGCCGAGGTCGTGATGGTGGCCGTCCAGGAGGTCGTGACGGCGGTCCGGCGGTTCCGGGGCCGGCATCAGATCGCGCCGGGCCGGCGCTTCCCCGTCCGGGTCGAGCTCGCGGGCGACCTCCGCGGACCGGTCGAGGCGCTCACCGACCGGATCTGCCGCCTCGCCGGGCTGCAGGACGTCACCTTCGTCGACGCGCCGGCGGGCAAGTTGGTGGGAGAGACCACCGTGACCCTCAGCGCCGGCGCCGTCTTCCTCCCGCCAGATCTGTTCGACGTGGAGGCCGAGCGCGCCCGCCTGTCGAAGCAGCGCGCCGAGCTCGACGCCGACCTCGCACGGGTGCGAGGCAAGCTCGCGAACGACGGCTTCGTGGCCAAAGCACCTCCCGAGGTCGTCGCGGGAGAGCGCGAGAAGGTTGCACGGATGCTGCAACAGCTCGCCGACGTCGACGGGCAGCTCATCGAGCTCGGGTAGATGCGGTTCGCCGACGCGCTCGCCGAGCTCGACGCCCGCCAGCCCGAGCACATGCCGAAGCCCGACCTCTCGCGCATCCGTGAGCTCGTGGAGCTGCTCGACGACCCCCAGCGCGCGTACCCGACGATCCACGTCACCGGAACGAACGGTAAGACGACGACGGCGCGGCTCGCGACGGCGGTCGCGTGCGAGCACGGCCTCCCGACGGGGCTGTTCACGTCGCCGCACCTGCTCTCGGTCACCGAGCGGTTCTCGGTGTGCGGCGCGACGATGGCGGCGGACGAGTTCGGGGACGAGTACGGCCGGCTCGTGCCGTACCTGGAGGCGGTGGACGGTCGCGGTTCTCGGGTCACCTACTTCGAGGCGCTGACCGCGCTCGCGTACCTGTGGTTCGCGGACAAGCCGGTCGGCCTGGGTGTGTTCGAAGTCGGGATGGGCGGGACCTGGGACGCGACGAACCTCGTGGCCGGGGACGTCGCCGTCATCTGCCCGGTTAGCCTCGACCACCCGGAGCTCGGCTCCACCGTCGAGGAGGTGGCGGGGGAGAAGGCGGGCATCGTGAAGGCGGGCAAGATCGCCGTCGTGCGCGAGCAGCCGCCGGGCGCGCTCGGCGTGATCGAGGAGCGCTGCCGTGAGGTCGGCGCTCGGCTCCTGCTCGAGGACCGCGACTTCCGCCTCCTGTCGCGCGCCGCGGCCGTGGGCGGTCAGGTGGTCCGCGTCGAGGGTGCGCAGGCGACGTACGAGGAGGACCTGTTCCTGCCGCTCCACGGGGCGCACACCGCGCGCAATGCGGGCGCCGCGGTCGTCGCCGTCGAGGCGCTCCTCGAGCGCCCGCTCGACGAGGACGCCGTACGTCGGGCGTTCGCGGGAGCGAGCTCGCCCGGGCGGCTCGAGGTCGCCGGGCGGCATCCGCTGATCGTGTTCGACGGCGCGCACAACCCTGCGGCCGTCGAGGCGCTCGTCGCCGCACTTCCGGACGCCTTCAGGTGGGGGCGGCTGCATCTCGTGGTCGGCGTCTTCACGAACAAGGACCTGGACGGCATCGCGGAGCTGCTGGCGCCGCTCGCGGATGACGTGTATGCGTGTGCCACCCGCAGCGTTCGGGCACGTCCGGCGGCGGAGGTGGCGGGTGCCTTCTCCTCACGAGGCGTTGCGACGCAGGACTTCGGCTCGGTCGCCGAGGCGCTCGGTGCGGCCCGCGCAGCCGCGGCCTCGGGCGATCTCATCCTCGTGACGGGCTCTCTGTACACTGTCGCCGACGCCCGCCGGGCACTGCTGGAGGAACCCTGAAGATGGCCTCGGAATCCACCCTGCTCATGGTCAAGCCCGACGGCGTTCGCCGCGGACTCGTCGGCGAAGTGCTCGGCCGCGTCGAGGCCAAGGGCCTGCGCATCGCGGAGATGCGGCTCATGCAGATCGACCGTCCGCTCGCCGAGGAGCACTACGCGGAGCACGTCGAGAAGCCGTTCTTCAGTGAGCTCGTCGCGTTCATCACGTCCGGCCCCGTGGTCGTCGCCCGCCTGGAGGGCGAGAGCGTGATCGACGTGTGGCGCACGATGATGGGGCCGACGAACCCCGCCACGGCGCCGCCCGGGACGATCCGCGGCGACCTCGGGCTCGTCATCACCGAGAACATCGTGCACGGCAGCGACTCGCCCGCCTCGGCCGAGCGTGAGCTGCGGCTGTTCTTCGGATAGCGGGAGATCGCAGGTGGACGCCCGAGCGACCCTCGAGCGGGTCCGGTCGTACGTCGAGCGTCACCGCGCGTCCCTCCACACGCCGGGCCTCGCGCTCGCGCTGACCGACCGAGACCGTCCGCTCGGCCTGGTGACCGACGGGTTCGCGAACGTGGACGCGCGCACGCCCGTCCGCGCCGGGCACCGGTTCCAGATCGGCTCGATCAGCAAGGGCTTCACCGCGATGGCTCTCCTGCAGGAGCGCGAGGCGGGCAGGCTCGACCTCGACGCCCCGGTGACCGAGTACCTGCCGTGGTTCGAGGTCCGCTCCTCGTTCCCGCCGGTCACGTTGCATCACCTCCTCAGCCACACGAGCGGCATCGTCTGCGGCACCGACTCCACCGGTGAGGCCGTGCACGAGGTCTGGCGACTGCGCGAGACCCACACGGGCTTCGCGCCGGGCGAGCGGTTCCTGTACTCGAACGTCGGCTACAAGGCGCTCGGGCTCGTGCTCGCGCGGATCGTGGGCCGGCCGTGGTGGGAGGTCGTGCGCGAGCGCGTGATGGCCCCGATCGGCATGAGCGAGGTCGACGTCGTCATCACGAGCGACTCCCGCGCGCGGCTCGCGGTCGGCTACGCGTCCCCGTTCGACGACCGGCCGTGGCAGCCCCGTCACGGGTGGGCACCCTCGCCCTGGTTCGAGAGCGCTACCGCCGACGGCACGATCTGCGCGACCGCCGAGGAGCTCACGGCCTACGTCCGGCTGCTGCTGAACGGGGGCCGCGGGGTGCTCGAGCCGGGGAGCTTCGCGCTCATGACCCGCCCGGTGATCGAGGAACCCGTGGCCTCCGGCACCGGCTACGGGTATGGCCTCAAGCAGATGGTGGAGCCGGATGGCCGGCGACTGGTCGGGCACTCGGGCGGGATGGTCGGGTACACCGCCTACGCGCTCGCGGAGCCCGAGAGCGGGTTCGGCGTGACCGTGCTGATGAACTCGGCCTTCGGGTTGCGGCTCGAGCTCGCGCGGTTCGCGCTCGCGTGCTTGCGGGCCGAGGCGGCGGGTCTCGCGCTCCCCGAGGTCCCCGAGCCGGCAGATCCGGAGGTCGTCCAGGACGTCGGATCGTACGCGGGCACCTTCTTCGACGAGCGGGGCGCCGTGACGGTCCTTGCCGAGGGCGCCGGCCTCGCGCTCGAGGATGACGGCCGACGCTCGCGGCTCGTGCCGGTCGACGCGGACCGGTTCCTCGTGGACGACCCCGAGCGCGACCGGTACCCGTTCGACGTCCTCCGCGAGGACGGCGTCGTCACGCAGGCGTTCTGGGGGGAACGATGGCTCCGGCACGAGCGGTACTCCGGTCCGGCCTCGTTCGAGCACCCGGCCGGGTGGACCGCCTTCACCGGCCGCTACCGCACGTGGAACCCGTGGGCGGGCGGCTTCGAGGTCACGCTGCGTCGAGGTCGGTTGTGGCTCGGTTTCCCGGTGGATGCCCTGGACTGGGGCGAGCGCGAGATGGAGCTCGTCCCCCTCGGGAGCGGCTCGTTCCAGGTAGGAGAGGCGTGGTCACCGGACCGCGTCTCCTTCGACACGGTGATCGACGGGAAAGCGACGCGCGCGGTGCTCGACGCGGCGCCGTTCTACCGCGACGACGGCCCCTGAGTCAGGCCGCCGGCTGTGTTCCGAGCCCGCTCCCGATCGCGACCGCGAGGCCCGCCGCGAGCAGTCCGAGGAGCGCCAACCAGCGCGCGCGCCGGGAACCGAGGTAGACGAACAAGATCCAGGCCGAGATGCTGAGCGGGAGTGCCAAGGCCACCCCGGTGCCCGCTGCGTCGCTGAGCTCCTCGGTCTCGCGATCGGCCGCGGCGAGCACGCCCGCTTCAACGATCAGCAGCGCGAACCACAGCGCCACCCCGATCGCGAGGTGCAGAAGGATCCATCCGGCCGAACCCCGTCGCCATCTCGCGACCCGCTCGCGGCGGTCGAGCGCGCCGAAGCGCCTCCACGCCGCCTCCCACCCTGCCTGCGTCCGCTCGAACGTTTCGACCGGCGGACCGCCCGCCAGGCGCCAGATGCCGAAGAACCCCGGGCCCAGACCGAGGCCGTAGACGTCGCCCCGGTGGGTGAGGCGGTAGTCGGTTGGTGCGTCGGGAGGTGGCGGCAGCCCGGTGCTCACCGGCGCAGTCTCGCATCCGGGTGGGCCGTGGGGGAAACGACTGCGAGGGGCGCCGGCTAGGCGCGACGGAACGCGATGGACGCGTTCTGGCCGCCGAAGCCGAAGGAGTTGCTGAGGGCGAGCCGCACGTCGAGCCGTCGGGCCTCGTTCGGCGTGTAGTCGAGGTCGCACTCGGGGTCCGGCGTGGCGTAGTGGATCGTCGGGGGGATGAGGCCGCCTCGGATCGCGAGCGCGCACGCGGCGGCCTCGACCGCACCCGCGGCGCCGAGCATATGCCCCGTCATCGACTTCGTCGAGGAGACCGCGACCGCGCGCGCCACGTCCTCGCCGAGCACCGCCTTGATCGCCACGGTCTCCGCTGCGTCGTTCAGCGGCGTCGACGTCCCGTGGGCGTTCACGTAGTCCACGGCCGAGGGTTCCTCGCCCGCGTCTGCGAGCGCCCAGCGCATCGCGAGCGTCGCGCCGGAGCCCTTGGGGTCCGGGGCGGTGATGTGGAAGGCGTCGGCGCTCGCGCCGTAGCCGGCGACCTCGGCGTACACGCGAGCGCCGCGGGCCGATGCGTGCTCCTCGGACTCGAGGATGAGCGCGCAGGCGCCCTCGGACATCACGAAGCCGTCGCGCTTCGCGTCGAACGGGCGGCTCGCGGTCTCCGGGTCCGGGTTCCTCGTCAGCGCGGTCATCTGCGCGAACGCCGCGATGGTGAGGGGGAGCGTCGCGGCCTCGGCCCCACCGACGACGCACAGGTCGAGGTACCCGTCGCGGATCAGGCGCATCCCCTCACCGACCGCGTGGTTCGACGACGCGCAGGCCGAGATCGTGCACAGGTTCGGCCCGGTGAGGCCGTAGATCATCGCGATGTGCCCGGCCGCGGCGTTCGCCATCAGGCCGGGGACCATGAAGGGGCTCACGCGCCCGGGGCCGCGCTCGAGCATCACGCTGTGCGCGGTGAGCAGCGTCTCGACGCCGCCGATCCCCGTCGCGAAGACGACACCGCCCCGCTCGGCGACGACCTGCGGGTCACCGGCGTCCTGCCAGGCGAGCTTCGCCGACGCGATCGCGTAGTGCGCGAACCGGTCGGTCCGGCGGGCCTCCTTGGTGTCGAGCCACTCGGAGACGTCGAAGTCCTGCACCTCGGCGGCGAGCTTGACCGGCAGGTCCGACGCGTCGAACCGCGCGATCGGTCGGATGCCGTTGCGCCCCGAGGTCAGCCCCGACCAGAAGTCCTCGACGCCGGTGCCGACCGGCGTGACGGGACCGATACCCGTGATGACGACCTTGCTCCGTACCACCGGAACCTAGGAGAGCCCCAGCTTGTGGGAGACGAGCGCGACGGCCTGACCGACCGTCTTCACGGGCTCCATCTCCTCCTCGGGGATCTCGATGTTCCACTCCTCCTCGAGGGCGAGGACGGCCTCGACGAGGTCGAGGGAGTCGGCGTTCAGGTCCTCGGCGAAGCGCGCGTCGGGGACCACCTGTGCCTCGTCCACCGCGAGCTGCTCGGCCAGCACCTTGCGGACCCGAACCTCGATCTCTGCCTTGTCCATCGTTCCTCCTTGACGTCCGTGTTCGGTTGGGTGTCGGCACATGCTAGGGGCTCGGACGCCCCGGCGACTAGGCCGTCAGCCCTCCGTCGACGGGGATGACGGCGCCGTTCACGTAGGAGGCCTCCTCGGACATCAGGAAGCGCACGACGTCCGCGACCTCCTCGAGCCGGGCCGTTCGGCCGATGGGCGTCTGGTCCACGTAGAAGGCCCGGGCCTGCTCGGTCAGGTGCGAGGTCATGTCGGTGTCCACGAGCCCGGGGCACAGGGCGTTCACGGTGATGCCCTTCACCCCGACCTCGCGCGCTAGGGACTTGGTGAGCCCCACGAGCGCCGTCTTCGAGGCCGCGTACGCGGTCTGCCCGGGGTTCCCGCGGAGCGCGACCGCCGAGGACATGTTCACGATCCGGCCCCAGCGTGCCCGGAGCATCCCGCGGAGGGCGGCCTGGCTAGCGAGGAACGCTCCGCGCACGTTCGTGTCCATGATCCGGTCGTACGCCTCCATCGGGTACTTCAGGAGGAGCCCGTCCTGGGAGTAGCCGGCGTTGTTCACGAGGCCGGTCGCCGGCCCGAGCGTGGTGGCGACCGCGTCGAACGCCTCCTTCACCGAGGCCTCGTCGAGCGTGTCGAGCCGGACCACCGCTCCGGCACCGCCGGCCCGCTCGATCGCGGCGAGGGTCTCCTTCGCGTCCGTGTCGCTCGTGCGGTACCCGACGGCGACCTTCCATCCGCCGGCTGCGAGCGCCTCGGCGCACGCGCGGCCGATCCCGCGCGAGCCGCCCGTGACGACGGCGACCTTCGCGACGCTCATCGCGGCACGCTCCATCGGATCAGGTTGGCGCCCCACGAGAGCCCGGCGCCGAACGAGGTGAGCAGGACCAGGTCGCCGTCCTTCACGCGACCGGCGCGCCACGCGCGGTCGAGCGCGATCGGGATCGACGCCGCCGAGGTGTTCCCGACCTCGGCGACGTCCACGACGGCGCGGTCGAGCCCGATGCCGAGGCGCTCGGCGACGGCGACCATGATCCGCGCGTTCGCCTGGTGGGGGATGAGCAGCGAGACGTCGTCGGGGGTGAACCCGGACTTCTCCAGGAGCTGGCGGCACGCGTTCGACATCTCGACGACGGCCCGCTTGAAGACCTCGCGGCCGGCCGGCATGCGGATCGTGTGGTCGTTCGCGGCGACGGTCTCGGGCGACGCGGGCTTGGCCGAGCCGCCCGCTGGGATGATGAGGATCTCTGCGGAGCGCCCATCGGCGCCGAGCACCGAGCCGAGCACCCCGGCGCTCGCGGAAGGCCGGAGCACGACCGCTCCCGCCCCGTCGCCGAACAGCACGCACGTCGTCCGGTCGCTCATGTCGAGCACTCGCGAGAGGACCTCGGCGCCGATGACGACGACGGTCTCGGCAGCGCCGGACTCGATGAAGGCGGTGCCGGTGGACATCGCGTACGAGAAGCCGGCGCACGCCGCGTTCACGTCGAACGCCGGGCACCCGATGCCGAGCTTGCGCTGGACCCACACCGCGGTCGCCGGGATCGGCGTGTCGGGCGTGAGCGTCGCGCACACGATGAGGTCGACCTGTTCCGGAGCGACACCGGCCGTGCCGAGCGCGATGCGGGCCGCCTCGGTCGCGAGGTCCGAGGTCGTCTGCCCCTCGGCCGCGAACCGGCGCTCGGCGATGCCGGTGCGGTCGCGGATCCACTCGTCGCTCGTCTCGATGAGCGCCTCGAACTCCGCGTTCCGAACCACCCGGTCGGGGAGGCGAGATCCAAGACCCGCGATCGTTGCGTAGCGGCGCGCTGTCACTCCCGATCCCCTCCCCGGACCCCGATGGACGCTTGAGGATAGCGTTCGCGCGGCGAAGGCGCCCGCATGCAGGACGGGAGCTCAGGTGCCCGTCATGAACGACGTTGCGTCGGCGGGCGAGCCGATCGCGACCGCGTGGGCCCCGGGGACCACGCGCTTCGCCAGCTTCGTGAGCACGTGCCCGGGTCCGGCCTCCACGAACGTGTCCGCGCCGGCCGCCGCGAGCGCCTGCGCGCATCGTTCCCACCGGACCGGCGAGACGACGTGGCGCTTCAGGAGCGCGCGGAGCGCCTCGGGGTCGTGGACCATCTCGCCGGTGACGTTGGCAGCGAGCGGGAAGCGGGGCGCCGAGAAGCTCGCGCGATCGATCGCCTCGGCGAGGGGCGCGACGGCCGGCTCCATGAGCGGGGAGTGGAACGCGCCGGCCACACTCAGACGGACGGCCCGCACCCTGCGCTCGGTCGCGAGGGCCTCGGCCCGCTCGATCGCCGCGATCGAGCCGGAGATGACGACCTGCTGGGGGGAGTTTTCGTTCGCGACGAGCAGGACGTCCTGGCCGCGCACGGCGTCGCAGAGCTCGGCGGCCACCTCGGCACCGACGCCCAGGAGCGCGCTCATCGTGCCGGGACGCTCACGTCCGGCCTGCTGCATGGCGCGCCCGCGGACGACGACCACCTCGAGCGCGGCCGCCAGCTCGAGCACGCCCGCCGCGACGAGCGCCGCGAACTCGCCGAGCGAGTGCCCGGCCGTTCCGGCGAAGACCGCGCCCTCGGCCTGCAGGACGCGGTGGGCGGCCACGTCGCATGCGAGGAGGGCGGGCTGCACGAACTCGGTCGTCGCGAGCGCTTCCTCGTCGTGGCAGGCCTCGAGGACATCCCGGCCGATCGCGTCGCCGGCTTCGTCGAGGACCGCTCGGCCGATCGGGTGGTCCGCCCAGGCATCGGCCATGCCGGCGAACTGCGAGCCCTGCCCGGGGAACACCACGGCGACGGTCACGGAACTCCCTCCTCACGCATGGAACGTCCGACGGTACCTCAGCGAACGGTCGAGCCTGCCGGTCACCTCACGCTCGCACCCGGACACTACCGTGCGGTCGAGGTTCCGCAAAGCGGCTCGATATCGAGGGTTGAGGGTTGCCTCAACGCACAGTCGAGGGTTGCCATGCCCTTTCGGGTCCTGTAGAAAGGCTGCGAACCTATGGCCGAGAGGGTTCGTCGCGGACTTCCCACATCTCCAGCTGGTCGCAGCGCGAACGGCGAGGGGATCTTCGGGTTCCTGGGTCAGGACATGGCTGTCGACCTCGGGACCGCGAACACGCTCGTCTACGTTCGGCGAGTCGGCATCGTCCTGAACGAGCCGTCGGTGGTCGCGATCAACACCGTGTCCGGCGCGGTCCTCGCCGTCGGCAACGAGGCCAAGCGCATGATCGGCCGCACACCCTCGCACATCCAGGCGGTCCGCCCGCTGAAGGACGGCGTCATCGCCGACTTCGACATCACCGAGAAGATGCTGCGGTACTTCATCCAGCGGGTGCACAAGCGCCGGCTGCTGGCGAAGCCGCGCGTCGTGGTGTGCGTGCCGAGCGGGATCACCGGTGTCGAGCAGCGGGCGGTCGAGGAGGCGACGATCGCGGCCGGAGCCCGGCGCGCGTACATCATCGAGGAGCCGATGGCTGCCGCGATCGGCGCCGGCCTGCCGATCCACGAGCCGACCGGCAACATGATCGTCGACATCGGCGGGGGCACCACCGAGGTGGCGGTGATCTCCCTCGGCGGCATCGTGACCTCGACGTCGCTTCGGATCGGCGGCGACGAGCTCGACGAGGCGATCATCACATACGTCAAGAAGGAGTACTCGCTCCTGCTCGGCGAGCGGACCTCGGAGGCGATCAAGCTCGCGATCGCCTCGGTGTTCCCGATGCAGGAGGAGCTGATCGCCGAGATCCCCGGCCGCGACCTCGTCTCGGGGCTGCCGAAGACGATCCAGATCACCGACGGCGAGATCCGCCAGGCGATCGAGGAGCCCGTGACGGCGATCATCGACTCGATCAAGGCGACCCTGGACCGCACCCCGCCCGAGCTCGCGGGCGACATCATGAACAGGGGCATCGTGCTCACCGGCGGGGGAGCGCTGCTCCGAGGGCTCGACAAGCGCCTGCGGCACGAGACCGGGATGCCCGTCCACATCGCCGAGAACCCCCTGTCCTCGGTGGCGATCGGCTCCGGGAAGTGCCTCGAGGAGTTCGAGATCCTCCAACGGGTCCTGGTGAGCCCGTCCCGGAGGTAGCGGCATGGCCCTCCCGTCCAGGGCCCGGGGCACGCGACTGCTCGTCGTGACGCTCGTCTCGATCTCACTCGTCACCATCACGCTCGACTACCGGCAGGGTGACGAGGGACCGCTCGATTCCGTCGGCAACGCCGCGCTCGCGGTGATCAGTCCGCTCCAGGAGGCCGTGTCCAAGGTCACGAAGCCGATCGGCAGCTTCTTCTCGACGCTCCTTCGCCTGCCGGCGATCCGCCGCGAGAACCAGGACCTGAGGAGCAAGATCGCCGAGCTCCGTGCCGAGGTCTCGACGTACAACGCCGACGCGGCGCGCCTCGCGCAGCTCGAGACGCTCCTCGGCCTGCGGGAGAGCATCGGGCCCGACACGCAGACGACCGCGGCCGAGGTCATCGCGAACGGCGTCTCGAACTTCGAGTGGACGATCACGATCGACAAGGGCTCGAGCGACGGCATCGCCGTCGAGATGCCGGTGATCTCGAGCGCTGGCCTCGTCGGGCGCATCACGCGGGTCGCCCCGGACTCGGCCGTCGTCCAGCTCATCATCGACCCCGACTCGTTCGTGGCCGGCCGTCTCGACGTCGCGCGTGCGACCGGGCTCGTGAGCGGCGAGGGCGAGCGCGAGCTGCGGATGGGCCTTGTCGACATCTCGACCGAGGTGCAGCCGGGGGAGCAGGTCGTCACGGCCGGGTACAAGATCCCCGGGATCGCGGAGAGCGTGTTCCCCCCGGGGATCCTCATCGGCTCGGTCTCCCGCGTCCTGCCCGACGAGTCGGCTCTCGAGCAGCTCATCACCGTGCGACCGGCCGTGGACTTCTCCTCCCTGGACGTCGTGCTGGTGGTCCTGTCCGATGGGTCCGGGTAGCCTGAGGTTCCGTGCGTCGCACCCTGCTGCTCGTCGCGGTCGTGGTCTCGGCCATCCTGCTCCAGACCACCGTGTTCGCCGACATCCGGCTCCTCGGGGCCCGGCCCGAGCTCATGTACCTGATCACGATCGTCTTCGCGTTCCTGGACGGACCGTCCTCGGGCGCCGTGACGGGGTTCGCGGGCGGGATGACCGAGGACTTCCTCCTGGATCAGCCGAAGGGCATCACGGCCCTCACGCTCACGCTGCTGGGGTACGCCGTCGGGATGCTCCGTCAGTACGTCGTGAGCCCCTCGCCGGTCTTCCCGGTGTTCCTCGTCGCGGGGGGAACGTTCGCCGGGGTCCTGTTCTACGGCGTGGTGTCCTTCCTCCTCGGGCAGCTCGACGTCTCGACGCTCTACCTCATCCGCGTCGCGGCGCTCTCCGCGATCTACAACGCCATCCTCACGCCGCTGCTCTTCCCGGTGCTTCGACGCGTGTCCGAGGCTTCGCGCTCGAGCCGCGTGGTGCGGTGGTGAGGTCGTGACGGACCTGCGGGCAGGCATGCGGCTGAAGGTCCTTGCGGGGCTCGTCGTCGTGATGTTCGCGGCCCTCACCACGCGCCTGTGGTTCCTGCAGGTGCTCGCGTCCGAGGAGTACAAGCGCGACGCCGCCGACCAGGCCGTCCGGCTGGTCGAGAAGCCGGCGCAGCGGGGCGACATCCTGGACGCCAACGGCAAGGTCCTCGTGGAGAGCCGGCAGAGCCTCGTCGTGACGATGAACCGCGAGCAGGCCGGCGATCAGAAGGAACGCATCCTGTTCGACCTGTCCCGGCTCCTCGACATCCCCGCCGACGTCCTCGGCGAGCGGCTCGACGACACGCGGTACTACGTCTTCAGCCCGATCCCGATCGCCATCGACGTCCCGCTGCCGGTCGTGTTCTACCTGAAGGAGCACGCCGACGAGTTCCCAGGTGTCGACGTGCTCGAGCTCCCGGTCCGTACCTATCCGAACGGGTCGCTCGCGGCGCACGTGCTCGGCTACCTCGGGCAGATCTCGCCGGAGAAGCTGGAGGACCCCTCGTTCGCCCGGTACAAGGCGGGTGACCTGGTCGGCGTGTCGGGGGTCGAGTCGGTCTACGAGCACCAGCTCGTCGGCACGCCCGGCGTCATCAAGTACCGGGTCAACTCCCTCGGCCGCACCCTTGCGGAGATCGGCGAGCTCGACCCGATCCCCGGCGACGACGTCGAGCTCACGATCGTCCGGCGCATCCAGTCCGTTGCCGAGGCCAGCCTGCAGCAGGGCATCCTCGCGGCCCGGCGGGTGCTCGACCCGAACACCGGCACGCACCTTCGCGCGAACGCCGGCGCAGTGATCGTCCTTGACCCGACGACGGGCGCGATCGAAGCGATGGCGTCGTACCCGACCTTCCAGCCGGGCATCTTCACGCGCCCGATGTCCACCGAGGAGTACCAGCAGAGGTTCATCACCGCGAACACCGGCTACCCGCTGCTCAACCGGGCCGTCCAGGGCGAGTACCCCCCGGGCTCGACCTACAAGCCGTGGGTGGCGCTCTCGGCCCTCACGCGGCGCCCGGAGGGCGGAGACCCGAACCAGACCATCGTGAACACCTCGCAGAGCTACGGGTGCCCACCCTCGTGGACGGCCCCGTACAACGAGGACGACCCGGAGGCGATCCAGTACACCTTCCACAACTGGACGACTTCGAGCCTCGGGTTCCTCAGCCTCGCGCAGGCGCTCTCGAAGTCGTGCGACACGATCTTCTACCCGATCGGGTACGAGTACTGGCGCCTCTACTACCCGCCGCCGAACGCCGACGGCATCGAGGGCAACGACGCCGACCCGCCGAGGGAGGCGCTGCAGAAGGACCTCGCGGCGGCCGGCTTCGGCCAGGTCTCGAACGTCGACCTCACCGGTGAGCAGGACGGCCGCGTGCCCGATGCGGAGTGGAAGGCCGCGATCCACGATCGCTTCCCGAAGCTGTTCCCCGAGGGCCGGTGGGTCCCCGGTGACTTCGTGAACATGTCGATCGGCCAGGGCGACACGCTCGCGACGCCGCTGCAGATGGCGGTGGCCTTCGGCGGGCTCCAGAACGACGGCCGGATGTGCGTGCCGCACGTCTTCGGCCGCGTGCTCGCGCAGGACGGCCAGGTCCTGCGGCAGGCCGAGCCGAACTGCCGCCGGCGCCTCCCCTTCTCGCAGGACGACCTCGCCTACGTGCGGAACGCGCTCGCCGACGTCCCGTACAGGGGCACCGCGAGCGGCGCGTTCATCGGCTTCCCCTTCTCGCAGGTGTGGGTCGCCGGCAAGACGGGCACGGCCGAGGTCTTCAACCGCCAGGACTACTCGTGGTTCGCGGCGATGACCGAGGCGAACGGGGAGCAGCACGTGGTGGTCGTGCTCGTCGAGCAGGGAGGTCACGGCTCGACGACGGCGGCACCGATCGTCCGCAACATCATCGAGGGCATCTACGGCCTCGAGCAGAGCGACACCATCGGCGCCGAGGGGACCGACTGATGGATCTCGTCGCCGGCAGGTCGTTCTCGCCCGAGCGCCGCGCGATCCGGCACGTCGATCCGCTGCTCCTCGCCGCGGTCGTCGGACTCGTGGTGAGCGGGCTCTTCATGGTCTACTCCGCCACCCACCAGTCGCTCTCGGCGGTCCATATGGACCCCGGCACGTACCTGAAGCGCCAGGCTACCTTCGCGGCGCTCGGACTGGTGGTCGTCATGCTCGTCGCGAGCTTCGACTACCGCTTCCTCAAGGTGTACGCGGGCATGATCTACGCGGGCTCGATCGCGTTGCTCGTGCTCGTGCGCACCCCGCTCGGGACCACGGTCAAGGGTTCGCAGCGGTGGTTCGAGCTGTTCGGCTTCCAGCTCACGCCCTCCGAGCTCGCCAAGGTCGCGCTCGTGATCATGCTTGGCGCGTCTCTGTCCGAGCTCCGGCGCAGCGGGTCGGACATGTCGCTGCAGGATGTGTTCCAGGCCACGGCGATCGCCGCGTTCCCAGGGCTCCTCGTGTTCCTCCAGCCCGACCTCGGGACGTCGATCGTGCTGGTGGCGATCCTCGTCGGCGTGCTGGTCGTGGCCGGCGCGCGCGCTCGGCACCTCGCGATCCTGGCAGCCGCGGCGAGCGTGCTGATCTTCGGGGCGTTCCAGCTCGGCCTCGTGCAGGACTACCAGATCGCTCGCCTCACGAGCTTCCTCGACCCCGCGAACGACCCGGATCGCACCGGCTACAACCGGCTCCAGGCCGAGATCGCGATCGGCTCTGGCGGGCTCACGGGGGTCGGCTACGGGCAGGGCACCCAGACGAACCTCGACTTCGTGCCCGAGCAGCACACGGACTTCATCTTCACGGTCGTCGGGGAGGAGTTCGGGTTCGTCGGCGCGCTCACGATGCTGCTGATGTTCGCGCTGCTGCTGTGGCGCGCGTTCCGCACCGCGTTGTTATCGAAGGACCCGTTCGGGACCTACGTATCGGCCGGGGTGGCCTCGATGTTCGCGATCCAGATCTTCGTGAACGTCGGGATGACGGTCGGGATCATGCCGATCACGGGCATCCCGCTCCCGTTCGTCTCGTACGGCGGGAGCTCCCTGCTGACGAACTGCGTGGCGGTGGGGCTGCTGCTGAACGTGCACATGCGTCGGTTCAAGTGACGCGAGCCGGCCGGGCGGCTCGCGAGCTCACTCGCCGACGGCGATCGTCCACAGGAAGGTCGAGCCTCCGGGCCCGGAGGCCTCGAGCGTGACATCGCCGCTCATCGCGCGGGCGGCCGTGCGAGCGAGCGCGAGCCCCATCCCCGCGCCCTGGTGCACGCGGATGTTCAGGTCCTCGAGCTGCTCGAGCGGCCCGAAGATGCGCTCGCGGTCGGCCGAGTCGATCCCGCCTCCCCGGTCGCTCACCCGGACCTCGAGGAACGCGAGCCCGAGCCCGACCCGAACGATGACCGGCGCACCCTCGGGGGAGAAGCGGATGGCGTTGTCCACGAGCTCCTCGAGGATCCGGCGCGCGACACCGGGGTTGAGGGGCACGACCGGAACCGGGCCGTCGGCCTCGACCTCGACGCGCGGGCTCGCCGAGGCGAGCATCCGCGCGACCTGGACGACGTCGACGTGCTCGGTCAGGCCCGCGTCCACCGTGAGCTCGAAGCGCTGCACGAGCTGAGCCAGGTCCTTGGCGCGGGAGACCATGCGCTCCAGCAGCTCGTCACGCTCGGGCGCATCCGCGCTCTTCGCGAGCGTCTGCGCCATCCCGAGGATGACCGTCACCGGGGTCCGCAGCTCGTGCGAGAGGCGGGCGACGAGCTCGTGCCGCCGCGCGGAGCGCTCCACGAGGGCGGCCTGAGCCTCCTCCAGCTCCCGGGTCCGCCGGCGCTCCCGTTCGAGGGCCTCGGTGAGCTCGTCGATCACGCGCGGCGTCACCCCGGGCGAGAGCACCCCGCCGCCGCCGGCGGCCTGCAGGACCGCGTTCAAGATCTCGTCCCCGTCGGAGTCCTTCAGCACGTAGCCCGAGGCGCCGGCGACGAGCATCTCCCGCACGATCTCCTGGTCCTCGTGCCCCGAGAGCGCCACGATGCCGAGATGGGGATGGGCGGCCTTCAGCCGCCGCGTGGTCTCGATGCCGTCGATGCCCGGCATCCGGACGTCCATGAGGACGACGTCGGGATCCACCCCCTCCACGATGTCGAGGGCCTCGTAGCCGGTGCAGGCCTCGGCCACGACCTCGAGGTCGCCCGCCGCGAGCAGCGACAGGAGCGACTCCCGGAAGCCGGCGTTGTCGTCGACGACCATGACGCGCACGTGCCCGGCCTCGGACGGGGCGCGACCGCCGAGGGCCGGGCGGGGAAGGAGCGCCCGTTCCATGCCGACGAGTGTCCCGGGCGGGACCTCGGGAGCGGTATCCGGTGACCAGGTGTTTCCCTCGCGTCGCATGCCGAGGGCAGCCTAGCCCTTGCGGACTAGCCCTCCCAGCACCTTCGGGATGGCGATCCCGCCTGTTAGGCTTGTCGCAGGCTTGCTCGCCGGAGCGCGCGCCCAACCTGGGCGCTGGCGGCTCGGCGAGGTACGAGTGCGGCGCGGCCATGACCCCGCCGGCCCCCGGGAAGGACCCGGAGCGGCCGCGGCCTGGGTGGCCGGCGCCGGGACAGGATCCCTCACGTGCGCAACGATGCGCCGGAGGGCTCAGCCGACGTGGAGACGTCGGCCGGGTCCTCGCATACTCAGGACTCGACGGACCTAGCGGTCGAGCGTCCGGAGACCCCCTCCGAGACCCCCACGCGCCGTCGAACCCCCCGATCCGCGGAACCCCCTGTCCCGACGCCTGCCGAGGTCGCGCGCGCGAAGGGAGCACAGAGCATGACGGATGACACCCGCTCGGTCGCCGAGGCGACCCGGGAGGACGCCCCACCGGCGTCCACGGAGACCGCAAGCGCCGCCGACCTGGGCACGGCGGACGCGACGATCACGGGGTCCGCCTCGACCGCGGAGCCCTCCGGCCCACCGAGCCCGCTCCGCCGCAGTCGCGGCGGCCGCGGCCGCGGCGGTCGTGGAGGC
>CAYUSA010000053.1:0-19982 GCA_964447335.1 uncultured Actinomycetes bacterium | reverse complement strand
GAACTCCTCGCCGTTGTGCTTGACCTCGGTGCCGCCGTACTTCGAGTAGATGACCTTGTCGCCGACGGCGACGTCGAGGGGCACGCGCGCGCCGTCCTCGAACCGCCCCGGGCCCACCGCCACGACCGAGCCCTCCTGGGGCTTCTCCTTCGCGGTGTCGGGGATCACGATGCCGGAGACCGTCGTCTGCTCCTCTTCCGAGGGCTTGACCACGATCCGGTCCTCGAGCGGCTTCAGCTTGAACTCCTTGGCCATGCCTTCCCTCCTTGCGTTAGCACTCCAGGGTCACGAGTGCTAACAGGATACCCACCGGAGTGCCAGACGGTCAACGCGCGGCCGAGAGGTCAGACAAGGTGAGGCGAAACGCCGCACACCGATCAGGGTTGGGTTACCGACGACCCATGAGAGGATGCCTGTCCATGGGCGGACACGAGCGTCGCAAGACCGTGAACCCGAACCGCCTGTGGGCGGTCCTCGCGATCACGGGGGCGGTGCTCGCGGTCGAGGTCGTGGTGGGCCTCCTCGCGAACAGCCTCGCCTTGCTTGCCGACGCCGGACACATGCTGACCGACCTCGCAGGTCTCGGCCTGGCGTTGTTCGCGATCCACGTAGCATCGCGACCGGCCGACGACGAGCGCACGTACGGCTCGTACCGCTTCGAGATCCTCGCCGCGGTGCTCAACGCTCTGATCCTGTTCGGGATTGCTGCCTTCATCCTCTTCGAAGCCTGGCGGCGTTTCTCGAGCCCGCCGACCGTCTCGAGTGGTTTGATGCTGGCCGCCGCCGTCCTCGGGGCGGGCGCGAACGCGGTCTCGTTGTGGCTGCTCCGTCAGGGTCAACGCCACAGCTTGAACATGCGCGGCGCCTATCTCGAGGTGCTGGGCGACCTCCTCGGGTCAGTGGCCGTGATCATCGCAGCGCTGGTGATCGCGGTGACGGGACTCGGTCGCGCGGACGCGGTGGCGTCGGCAGCGATCGGACTGCTCATCGTGCCGCGCACATGGCACCTCCTGCGGGAAGCGGTGGATGTGCTCCTCGAGGCGACGCCGAGGAACGTGGATCTGGTCGACGTGCGACGTCACATCCTCGGCACCGACGGGGTCACGGACGTCCACGACCTCCACGTGTGGGCGATCACGAGCGGCATGAACGTCGTATCCGCCCACGTCGTCATCCGCGACGGGGCGGAGCCGCCGCGTGTCCTCGACGCCCTTTGCGCGTGCCTGGCCGACGACTTCGACATCGACCACAGCACATTCCAGCTCGAGCACACGGATCGTCGGCGCGTCGAGGAAGCGAGCCACTCCTGAACCCAGGCAGCATCGCAACGACCGCTCCGGCCTGCCGATGCGATCCGTCAGGGCGACAGAAGGGACATCGTGCCGACGCTCATGCGGCATCCGGGATCTGGTCGAGCGCCGCCCGGAGCTCGCCCTCGGTGAACAGGTTGTCCCAGCGCGCCGCGACCGTGCCATCGGAACCGATGAGGAAAGCCCAGGGTTCGGTGAGCTCCCCGTCCCGGTAGAGCCAGTCGGCCGCGGCCTCGTTGACGACGTTGTTCTCGTAGTCGCGCCAGACCTCCACGTGGATGAACTCGGCCCGCCCTCCGTAGTCACCGGCGAGGTCCTGGACGAGGTCCGTGACCGGGCCGCAGAAGCGGCTGACGCAGTACACGGGGGTCGAGAAGACGACCAGTACGGGACGCGCCCGCCGGATGGCGCCGGCGATCGTCGAGCGGTGCAGCTCCGGGTCGGGGATCGGACCCTCCACCGCGCGGGAATCGATCGCGGCGGGCGCCACCCCCTTCTCGCCGAGCGTGTGGTTCTGGGTCCTCGGAGCCTCGTCCCCCACACCGGGGGCGACGGGCTCGGCGATCACGTCGAACCGCGCGGACCCCTGTGCGATGCCGTAGTCCGCGACCTCGACGGCGACCTCCACGAGGTAGGGTCCCGGCTCCAGGAACCGGACGCCGTTCACCGCATACACACCTCGCGCAGACGATGGCCGGATGGCGGTGGGCGGCAGGCTGGGATCGCTGGGCTCCGTCCCGTACACGGGGAGGTAGGTCCCGACGACCGCCTGCGTCGGGGTGGCGGGCGTGCCGGTATCCTGCGCGAACCGCATCTGGACGGTTCCGTTCGCCACGGTCCGGCCGTCCCCTGTGATCAGTCCGACGAGCAGTCGGCTCGACTCGCCTGCCTCTTATCTGACTCCCCGTCAACGCCGGGCCGCATCGGCATCATCCTCCAGGGCCGGCGCTCGTGAGACGTCGGCTGAGCTCGCCGATGATGCGATCCTTCGCCGAGTCGGGCGTATCGATGTCGACGAGGAGCGCCCCGGCAACGGAGCTGTAGAGCTTCTCGGCCGCGAGGTATCGTCGCCCCCTCCGCTGCCCGACCGCACGCAGGAGTCCGCTTGCCACGGCCGTCGCGAGATCATTCGTGGCGGTTGCCGGACTCACATCGGCGAGCGCGCGGTAGTACCCGGCCGTGACATCCCTTCCGAAGAAGGCGTCCCACAGCGCGTTCGCGAGGCGCCGGTCGAGGCCCGCGTCCTCCGCCGCTGCTTCCACGGCGGTCCAGACCTGCTGCTGGGCACGAAGGATGACGTCGAGCGCGCGCACCTGGTGGAGCTGCGCCTCGATGTGGCCCTCGATGAACGGCGTGACGTCGGCGTTCCGATCGAACTCCGTCCCCAGACAGCCGAACGACCGGTAGTAGTCATCCAGATGACGCCCCCACCATTCCTCCAACGAGGTGAACTCGGGCCTCTTGAAGCCCTCACGACACATGCCGAGGGAGGCGAGGATCCGGGCGCAACGACCATTGCCGTCCCTGAACGGATGGATCGCCGCGATCGCCACGTGGATCCAGGCCGCGGCGACGGCGGCATGGGGGTGGCCCTCTTCCATGCGGACACAGGCCTCTTCGACCAGGACCCGAATCTCCACGCCCTGGGGCGGAAGGAAGACCTGCTCCCCGGTTGACCGGTTGAGCACGAAGGCGGGCTTCTCCGCGCGCAGCCTGCCCGCCTCGAGGGCGTGCCGGCCACCGAGCACACGATCGTGGAGGCCGACGATGAGGCCCCTGTCCCACGAGAAGGCCGGGTCGTCGGCCCGGCGGAGCACGAAGCTCATCGCGGCGCGATAGCCCTCGACGAGCTCGCGGTCCTCCTCGGGAACCGCGGGGGGGCGTTCGCCGGCCAGGATCCGCCGTACCTCCTCCACCGTCACGTTCACACCCTCCATCCGCGTGGAGGCCGCGACGGTCTCGACCTCAAGGTCCCGGCGCAAGCGCCCCTCCCAGGCGCGCGGCAGCGGCCCCCGGTAGTCGAGGCGGCTACGCCAGGCGTCCAACTCCTGGCATGGCGCAACGAGACCCTTCGGATCGTACGGAAGCAAGGTCATGAGCGAATGGTATCACTCAAATGCTAGGGATTACTCCTGGAGTATCGATCTCCCCTCACCCACTCAGCTTCCGCCGGAGACGAGTTGCTGCACCCGCTGGTGTGAGATCCCCAAGAGCTCGGCAGCGTCGCGCAGCGACAACCCGAGCCGCTCGGTGAGGTCCCTGGCGGCGCGCGAGACGGCGTCGGATGCCTCTCGCTGCGCCCGGGCGCTCCGAGTGCGAGCGGTCCGCACCCCGCGAAGCTTCTCCTTGATGCCGATGGGAAGCCGGATGTCGAATCGGAGCTCGGCCGAAGGGGCGTCGCCGACCCAGAGCTCCAGCGCTTCGCGGATGCGGCGGCGGGCCTGCTCCAGGGTGCGACCGTAGGTATGGCAGCCGGGTACCGAGGGGACCCGGGCCAGCCAGGCACCGGTCTCGTCACGTTCTAATACCACCCGGTAGCTCATCCCAGCCACTTCCTCCCCAGGCAGGGCTCCAGATCCCGCTCGATCGCCCGCAGGGTCCCCGGTGGGAGATCCGCTCCTGCATGGATCGGAACCGTCGTCTGACACCCTCCACAACGGACCCGCACGTGCGACCCTCGACGCCGAACGATCTCGCAGCCGCGAAGGAGAAGGGCCCGAAGCACCTGCTTGCCCGTCATGATGCCACAGACCCGAGTAACTGTCTAGTCCAATAGACACTTGCTCGCGTGAGGGGCGATGATGGGCGAGACCACCCGCGGAACGCTACCGCGAGGGTCTGACAGCGGGACTCGGCGGCGAGACCGGGAGTGCCAGGCGATCAACGGGCGGCCGCGCCGGGGTCGACCCGGGTCACCCCCGGCGCCTCAGCTCGTGCGGGGGGCGCCGTGGACGCGGAAGCCGACCGCCCGAGCCGCGATGGCCAGCTCCTGGTCGTGGGTGGCGAGCGATAGGTAGACGAGCGTGCTCAGAACAACTTGAGGAACTGCGCCGCCCGCAGGATCTGTATCCCGTCGAAGGAGCCCAAGTCGTGAAGGTGGCCGTCACGGACACGATGTAATCTGCCTCACCCTCTTGGGCAGCCTCCAGCTCGCGGTTGTCGTCGGAGTCTTCCGATACGACCTCTAGACGGATCGTCGGTTCGACCATCACGGACATCGCCTCAACGAGAAGGACGATGCTCAGGGGATCGGGGAAGTGCTGTGCCAGCTTCGGTCGTCGGATCACGTCCGCGAGTTCGTCCAGTAGCTCACGACTCGTGATCAGGGTGAACCGCCCCGCAACGGCGAGGTCCACGACGCGCGCTGGTGGGCCATCCCACCCCATCCCCGAGACAAGGGTGTTGGTGTCCAGGACTGCCCAGATCAAGCCAGGCCGCGAGCCATCGCGATCGCTTCATCCACCACTTCGGGCTTGAGGCCGGCGCGGCGAACGCTTTCCCTGATCTCGGCGAGACGGCCCTGAAGCTCCGCTCGGACCAGGCGAGTGGACGCCTCCTTGAGTCGGGCGTACTCGTCCCTGCTCACGAGCACCGCGAGCGCCTGCCCGCGCTTCGTGAGCACGATCGACTCCGACCCGACGGAGACCTCCTCCGCAAGGCTGCCCAGGCGTCCGCGAGCCTCCTCAACACCGATGATCCGCTCCATGGCTCTCCTCCATCTACGAACCTTAAGGTTCCCCTATAGATTCGTCAAGAGGCTGGAGGCGGTTTAGCCAAGGCTCATGAGTGCTAACCGGATGCCCACCCACGGGAGTGCCAGGCGATCAACGGGCGGCCGCGCCGGGGTCGACCCGGGTCACCCCCGGCGCCTCAGCTCGTGCGGGGGGCGCCGTGGACGCGGAAGCCGACCGCCCGAGCCGCGATGGCCAGCTCCTGGTCGTGAGTGGCGAGCGATAGGTCCTCGAAGACGTCCCGCGCGAGCAAAGCGCTCGCCAGATGGATGGCGTCGAGCGACCCTAGCATCGTCGGGAACGGCTCGGTCGCTCGCTCGAGTATCCGCCGATCGACGGGAACCAGGCTGAAGGCCTCAATCGCTTCCAGCACGGCACCGCGACGATCGGCCACCTCCTCGTCGTCGAGCCGCAGGCGGATCCGGGCTCGGTCGATCGTCCGCACGCACTCGAGGCGGATGAGCTCGCTCGCCACCGCATCCGTGATCCGGGGCCAGATGCGCAGTCGGCCCGGTTCCCCGATGACGACGCGCAGGAGGACCGAGGAGTCCACGTAGACGTTCAACGCCGCTGCCGTTCCTCCAGCAGCAGGTCGGTCGAGCTCACGTCCCATCGGGCGGGGGCATAGCGCTTCCGACGGAGGGAGGAGAACGGGCGGCTCGGCGGTGCCACGACGAGGGGGAGGCCCCCACGGCTCACGGGCACGATCCGAGCGATCGGCCGGTCTCGGTCGGTGACCTCGACCTCGGCGCCGCGCTCGACCTCTCGCAGGTGCCGGGACAGCTGGTCCTTCAGCTCGGCGATCTTCACGCGCTTCATGGCCACATCTAGCCACATCGCTGGACGCGGCGTCAACCGGGAACGTGGATGCCACACCGTCCACCGTCGGAACGGGACCACCTCCTATCCCTGCACGCTCTCGGCGGGGTCGACCCGGGTCACCCCCGGCAGGCGATCGAAGTCACGGTCGAACGAGAGGACGCCGGACTCCGAGACCCGCCGGGCGAGCGCGGCGAGGTAGGCGTCGGCGAAGTCGAGCCGCCCCTGCGCCCACAGACCGACGGCGTCGCGGAGGGCCACCTCGTCCATCACCTCCACACCGGGGAGGTCGAGGATCCGCATGAGGTGCTCGGCGGCCTTCGGCGCCGGCATCCCCGCCGAGGTGAGCACATATGCGAGCTCAGCCAAGACCAGGTCGGGCACGACCAGCGTGAAGCGGCCGTCGGCGGCGGCCTCCAGGGCCTCCGCGGCAGCCTGCGCCTGCCGGGGCGGGTCGCCCGTCAGGAGCCTGACGAGGACGTTGGTGTCGCAGAAGAGCGTCCCGCCTGCCGCTTGCCCGCCAGACGCTCCGCGCGCTCGGCCCACGCCTTCCTCCTCACGGTCTTCCAGTCGGCCGGGATCGGGGGAACCGTGCCGAGGAGATCCCGCGGCCCGAGCGCCTTGCGGATCAGCACGCCCTGCGGATGCGGCTCGAAGACCACGCGGTCCCCCGTGTCCAGGTCCATCGCCCGCCGAGCCCGGACCGGGATGGTCAGCTGCCCCTTGGACGTCACGGTTGCCTTACCGAGCGCGACAACCCTTACCTCAGTCATGAAGTAAGGCTACCTCTTCCCCTTCCGCGGGGCAACCTATCGGTCGGAGGTTGGTCATCCGATCGCCCACAGGAGGAGATGGGCCGGCACGAGGGCGTAGCCCTCGCCGAGGTCGAGCTCGTCCTTCGTGGCCATCACCACCGGCCGGTCGGGGAACGCCCTCCTGAGCCCCGTGAGATCGCGACGGTCGATGCGGTTGCGGTACTTCACCTCAGCCGCCTCGATCCCGGGGCGTCGCCCACACACGAAATCCACCTCCCTTCCCTTGCTGGTCTCCCACACGTGGAGGTCGGAAGGATCGATGAACCCCTCGATCTGCCGCGCCGGCGGCTCGTATCGGCGATAGAGCGCGAGGGCGAGGGCGTTCTCGACCGCAGCCGCAACATCGAACGGAAGTCCCGGCGACCGTTCGAGGGCGATGTGATGGAGAAGCGGATCTCCGAAGTAGACCTTCTTCTGCCGCGAGATCGAGCCGCTGTCCGCGTCGCGGCGCCAGAAGTACACGATCAGCAGGAAGTACCCGATGGCGAGGAACTCGATGTAGTCCTTCAGCGTCCTGTGATCCGGATGCGCCGCTCCTCGACGGCCCATGGGTACGTCCATCTCCCGCGCCATCTGGCTCCAGCTCGTCTTCGACCCGAGCGACCGAACCACCCGCTCCAAGAGCGCCCCCGCTGCCGGTTCGCTCGCGCCTTTCCGCAGGATCTCGCGAGCGAGCGAGTCCCACAGGACCCGTTGAAGCTGCTCGGAGGGCTCCACCACCCCGGTGGTTGCCTCCACCAGGGCGGCCGGCAGGCCCCCGAAACGGAGGTAGCGACCCAGGGCGTCCGCGAGCTGCGGACCGTAGATCTGCATACCTCGCACCGAGTCCCGCCCCGCCGGGGTGAGCAGGTCGCCGAGTCGCAACCCGGGCGACCCCGGGAGGCCGGGGATCGAAGCGCCGGCGAAGACATCGAACGATCGCGGGAGCAGGAGATGGTCTCGCCCCGCGCCCCGCCGCCCCGGGAGCCGTTCGACGGTCTCCTTCGCGAGATCGACCGCAGAGGAACCTGTGCACACGACGATGTCACGATCGATCACGCCGCGGTCCCAGAGCTCCTTCACCGCCACTTGCCAGCTCCCCACGGCCGTCACCTCGTCCAGCAGGAGCAGGCATCGCCCCGTGGGAGCCGCCAGCTCTCTGGCGCGCTCGATCATGCTCGAGAGAGCAGCGACCGGCTGATCCTCGAGAAGGTCCAACGCGAGGTAGATGACCTCCCTCGGCTGATACACGTTCCCGAGCGCCCGCTCGACGAGCAGCTTCAGGTCGGTCGACTTGCCGACTTGGCGCGGCCCGCGGATGGTGTGGATCCCGGGGTTGACGAGGTCGAACGACTGGACGATCGCCGCCGGGAACCTCGCGGGCTGATCCGCGAGGCGCCTCATGTGGGGATCCGCACTCGCCCAGTCGGTCGCGAACCACCACGGGTTGTACTGGGTGATCCTGCTGTCGTGCGCTGGGAAACCCCTGCCATGCCGAGCCACTTCGACCTCCTTTCAGGCCGGCGGAGAACTGGCTCCCGTCTCCCCCAGCTATGTGTGGGGGCTATCCTAGCAGAGCAATCCCATAACTACTACCCTATTGCGGGATGGCCATCCCCAACTACCCACCCTGCCCGGGCGGCGGGGTCGGCCCGGGTCACCCCCGGCACGCGATCGAAGCTATCGCGAGCCGCCGACACGGCCGGGAGGATGCGTGCGTCGAGCCCTCCGGCCCGCAGGGACCGGACCTCCGTCCCCCGAATCGTCCATTTGGCCGTTGCGCGTTCTACGCCGATGGGCGTACAGTCTGGTTCGTCCAGGGAATTAGTTCGTCCAGGGAAGTAGAGTCGGATTCGTCGGGAAAGAGGAGAGTTCGATGAAGAAGCTTGCATCTGTGGCCGGCATGGCCCTCTCGTACCTGTTCGTGACCGCGACCACGGCATTGGCCCAGTCGACTCTCCCGGGGCCGGAGGAGCCTCCCGTGCTGGGTGACGTCGTCACCCCACCCAGCGCAACCGCTTTCACCGGGGTGAACCTCACTATCTGGCTCGTGGCGATCGTCGCGCTCGTGGTCGTCGGGGCCACGCTACTGGTCCTCAGCCGCCGGCGGGCTGCCTCGGCCGGCTGATCCACCCCCTAGACGGTCGCCAACCAGCCCGTCAGCGCTCTCCAAAGGCGCACGGGTAGTGGAGGCTGGAATCTGACCTCGAGCTCGAGACGGCGGTTCGGCACCCCCTCCCAAACAGCCGAATCGCCGTCCACGTGCATCTGGGGGCTCACCTCCACGATCTGCATCCCGTCCGGTGCGTGTACCTCGATCCTGAGCGCCGTGGGTCGTATCGTCGTCTGGTTCAGGAAGGTCAGGCGATAGGAGCCGCCGGTGTCGCCTCCCTGCCACGCCGTCGGCAGGTACCAGGTGAGCTGTAGGTCGCTCGTCCCCCCGCTCGGGGTGTTGAAGTAGTCCCGGAAGAAGGGATGCCCGAGCTCGCTCCCGGGCCAGATCCCGATCTGCCTTCCGTCACGGAAAGCCTCTTCCAACCTGCAACCCGCCCCGCAGTAGACCGAGACCAGCTGGCCGCCCTCTCCTGCAGCTGCATAGCCGGGGTTCGGACCGATCACGTATCGGGGCAGGCCTGTGGTGGGAGCCCCGTTCGTCAGCCGGATCTGGGCCGTTGCCTCGCCCGATCCGCCCCTCCAGAGATCGACCTCGTACCGCACGTCTCGGTCCTCGTAGAAGTCGACCTTCGTACCCCCCGAACTGTTCTCCACGATCGCGAGGAGATCGCCCGAACCGGCGCTCAAGGCACCGCCCGCGCCCGTTCCGGCAAGTCCCGCCTGCATCTGCGGATCCTCGCTGTACGCGAGGATGTGGCCCTCCGACGCGGTTCGGGCGAGGACCCGAAGGGCATCCACGCTGGTACCCGTCTCGGCGATGAACCTCTCGAACACGCCCTCCGCCACCGCGCCGAGTACCCGCTTCCGTGTGGATTGGTCCGGGTACAACGCATAGGCCTGGTTCGTCGTGAACGCGACGACGTCGCCTGCATCGACCGTTCGGTCGAGCCCCGGCACGTAGGCGGGACCGGTCACGCGCAGCAAGGCCTGGAGCGCGAAGGGGTCGGCAAGGAGCACGCCGTCCAGTCGCTCACCCTCGGCGACCTCGTAAGCGTTGAGGATCGCGCGGGCGGTGGTCGGGAAGTCGGGTGTCAGGTTGATGGCCAGCCAGAACCGCCTTTGGCCTCGGAACTGATCGTAGTTCGCCGCGTACTCCTCGCTCGGTGCTGGGACCGAGGCGAGTGGCGGGATCGGCAGCGACTGGACGGGCCTGAATCCGGAGAACTGGAACCTCCCGTCGTCGATCGTGAGGATCGAATAGGCGCCGATCACACCTCCGGTCCCGCGGAGCTCGGCCGGGTTCTGCGCACCGAAGAAGTACCTGCGCGGCCCATCACCTCCGAGGAATCGGGGGAAGCCCTCCAGCAGTCGCGAGCCGGTATCGAGCGTCTCGTAGAGCGAACGGCCCTGCTCTTCCGCCTGCGCTCTCGCCGCGCCGACCGGCCCGAGCAGCAGCGTCCGAGGAGCGCGCTCGATCACGTCGATCGCCACAGCCACCTCGTCGCGAGCCGACGCAACGGCGTTGCTCAGCGCATCGAAGCGCTCGATCGGCACCCGACCATCTTGGGGGGCGAGCGAGGCAAGCCCGCCCGGCAGATCGGAGATCGCCTCCGCAAGCATCCCGCCGGCGTCGGCGACCCGAGCGCCAGCCTCGGAGATCGCCGCAACAGCGTCGGGAGTACGACCGACGACGGGAACCCAGCCCAGGATCCGGAACCACGGTCCCGACGCGGTGTCGGCTGCGCTCACGAACCGGGCTCGCGCGTCGGCGAAGGATCCACGGGCAGCGATGGACCGACCGTCGATGAGCTCAGATCGCCCCCGACGCAGCGCCGCCTCGGCCTGCGTCAGCTGCTCCCGCACGGAGAGGCCGGAAAGCGCAACTCCTGCCGCAAGGATCGCGAGGAGCGCGACCGCAGCACCCAGGAACAGAACCCAACCTCTCCGGTGCCCGCCGTTGCCCCGGCGCGTCTGCTCGTGTCCCGCGTCGTTGGGACCATCGGGATCTACGGTGGACGGGTCCGACATCTCTGGGGAGCCCTTCGAGTCCAGGGAGAGCCTTTCTGAGGCCTGCATCGCCCCGCCTGGCGACTCCCTACTGTACGAAACGAAGGCCGTGCGCATCGTGGTGGTTCTGAAGACCGGGCACCGATCGACGTAGGTCTTCTGCCCGATTTCGGGACCTTTGCCCCCTTCTCAGATCCTCCACCGGCTGACTACTTTGAGGCACGCAGGTGTCAGCTGTTTCGCGTACAGTGCAGGGCGTATCGGGTGTCCGGCGCTCGGTACCCCACACGGCGTTGTCGCACCGGTTGGAGGGATAGGGCCGCGTGGAGAGTTCAAGGAGTTACCCGCCCATCGCGGCGGTGGCGGATGAGGTTCCGAGAGCTGTCCCGTTCGCGCCAGAGCAAGCGGCCGCCTTGCCACTGGCGAGGGTCCAATACCGGCGTCTCTACAGGTCCATCGGCGTGACGGATGGGGTCTCCGTCGCGGCCGCGTTCCTCCTCAGCCATTTCATCAGGTTCGGGACGGGCACACCGATGAACCTCATCGTGCTTACGATCGGGGTGCCTTTGGGCACCGTCGCGCTGTTCAGGGCGTTCCGTCTGTACGAGGTCCATCGGCTCAGTACCGCCGAGGAGTTCCGGCGGATCGTCCTCGCGTTGAGCCTGGGCATGACGGGGACTGTCGCTCTCGCCTTCTGGTCGAAGGCTGCGCTGTCCCGAGGCTGGGTCTTGCTCGCGTGGGGACTTGCCCTGACGTTCACGTTGGCCTCGCGGCGCCTGTGGCACCGGCACGTCCGGCATGCCAGGTCCGAGGGACGTTTCACGTTCCGAACGCTGATCGTGGGAACGAACGAGGAGGCCCTGGAGCTCGTCAACACCATGAACCGGGAGAACGTGGGATTCGTCCCGCTCGGCTTCGTGCAGACCGCGCACGACTCGTGGAGCGTGTACCCCTCCCCCGCCATCGGTCACATCCGCGACATCCGCGACCTGATCCGTCAAGAGAGGGCGGACTGCGTGTTCGTCACGTCGAGCGCCACCTCAACCGACGAGATGAAGCACGTCGCCAAGGCGGTGCGTCTCGAGAGGGTAGAGGTACGCATCACCGCCACCCTTCCTCAGGTACTCGCATCGCGTCTCTCGGTGCAACCGGTCGGAGGACTCATGTCCCTCGCCCTCCGGCCCGCCCGATTGAGCCGTCCCCAGGCCGTGGCGAAGCGGGCGTTCGACCTCGTGGTCGCCAGCGTTGGCCTGGTCCTCGCGATCCCCGTCTGGCTCGTCGTCGCCGCCGCGATCAGGCTGGACTCCTCGGGTCCGGCGCTCTACCGACAGCGCCGCGTTGGCCAAGCCGGGCGGCCGTTCGTGATGCTGAAGTTCCGCACCATGCACGTCGGGTCCGACGAGAAGCTCGACGATCTCCGCCACCTGAACGAGGTGGATGGCCCCATGTTCAAGCTTCGGGGAGATCCGAGGGTCACCCGCGTCGGGAGGCGGCTGCGGAGGTGGAGCCTCGACGAGCTCCCGCAGCTGTGGAACGTCGTTCGGGGCGACATGAGCGTCGTCGGGCCACGGCCGCCGTTGCCCAAGGAGGTCGCCGAGTACGAGGACTGGCAGTTCGACCGCCTGGAGGTGGCCCCGGGCATCACCGGCCTGTGGCAGGTGAGCGGCCGGAGTGACCTCCCCTTCGACGAGTGCGTCCGGTTGGATCTCTTCTACATCGAGAACTGGTCCCTCACCTATGACCTGTTCATCGTCGTGAAGACCATCCCCATCCTCCTCACGCACCGCGGCGCGTACTGAGATCCTCAGCCTGGAAATCCCCCACAGCGAGCTGCTCTGACCTTACGATCGCGCGGTCGTGAGCCTTCCCGAGGCCAGACGGCGGGGTGCGAAGGGGTCAAGGATCGCCGATCCCCTGTCGATACACCTGCAGATGCGACGGGATCGTGCGCTCGAGAAGATCGCGAGGGCGTTCGCCGACGCCGTCTCCGAAGGCAACCTGCAGGAGGCCGAGGCTTGGGTCGCGATCGCGCAGCTTTCCGCGTCCCGCGCCCCGGACCTCCCGCCTCGGGAGCCGAGGCGACACGTTGTCAGGACGCGGTGAGGGCAGAGTCACCTCCGCCCTCACGCACTCCTAGCCGACACCTAGCCGACACCGCGAACACCGAAGTTCGCCGCCATCCCTCAGTGCAAGTGGCCGTGGCCTCCCGCGGGCGCCGGCTCCTCCTCCTGGGGCTTACCTTCGCGGGATCAACTGCTTCGTCGAGCGGAGGAACTGGACCGTGGTGCGGCAGGCAGTCGGCAACGGTCGGTTCGATTCCCCCGAGGAGCTGGAGGTCCTGCGGCACCCGTACCGGGAGCTGGTCGTGTTCGTGAACCACTTCTGCCCGTAGATGAAGCTTCGCTCCAAGACCCGGCAGGGTTCCAGGGTCAAACAGACCCGCGACCACGCGGCGACGCCCTGCCAGCGGCTGGTGGCCTCAGGGATCCTGACGAGCACCGAGCGGGCACGCCTGCGGGCGCGGTACCGCTCCGCTCGCTCAACCCGGCGCAGCTGCGGCGCGAGATCGCTCGGCACCACGACGAGCTGCTCGAGCTCGCCCGGCGCAAGGCGCGCCGGGCCGCGAAGGGGCTGACACCCCGACCCGACCACCCCTGGTCGCGCACGTTCTCCGTGCGTCAGTGCATGAGGCTGTTCGCGCGCATCTTGACGTGAGGCAGCTAGCGTGAGCGGTGACGCTCACCCCTCACAGGCGATGATCTGGTTGATCCCCAGGCCTCCATCGCACGAGTCGGTCGACGGCCCTCCGCGCAGCACGTCGTCGCCTGAGCCACCCAGCAGGGAATCGTCGCCGGTGCCGCCACGCAGGGCGTCGTTGCCTTGTCCACCGTGCAGCTCGTCGCTCCCGCCTCGCCCGGTGACCACGTCGTTGCCGCTCCCGCCGTGCACCCGGTCGTCCCCGGCTCCGCCGTAGAGGCGATCGTTCCCCTGGGCCCCCGAGATCACGTCCTCCCCCGAGCCCCCGGTCAACTGGTTGCCGAGCGCATCACCCGTCAGGACGTCGTCGAGATCCGACCCGAACACGTTCTCGATGCCGCTCAAAGTGTCGTTGCCGTCGCCGCCGGTCGCCGTTCCTGCGGCGAGGTCCACGGAGACGCCGGAGACCGCGAAGAGATACCGCGCCGCGTCGGTGCCGTCGAGACCCTCGAGCGCGTCGGCACCGCCCATCCCGTTGAGGACGTTCTCGCCGGCGTCGCCCGTCAGGACGTCGTCGAACGAGGAGCCCGTCAGGTTCTCCAGGGCGATCAAGGTATCTGCCCCGTACCCACCGCTCGCGGACCCGGAAGCAAGGCTCGCGACGACGCCGGACGGCGCCCCGAAGTAGCTCGCCGTGTCGATGCCCTCGGCGCCGTCGAGCGTGTCCGCGCCCTCGCCACCGTTCAGCACGTCGTCGCCCGGTCCCCCAGTGAGGGTATCGTCGCCAGCGTTGCCCCGCAGCGAGAGCCGGCCCGTGGTGAAACCACCGCCCGTCCCGTCGCCACCGGCCCCGGAGAGCGTGTCGCCGCCGGCGTTGCCTTCCAGCGCGAGCTCCTCGACGCCCTGCAAGCTCACGTCAACGTCGTCGAGTTCCTCGGCGGCGTTCAGATTGACGCCGTCCGACCCGGCAACCATGCGATCCGTCACGATGTCACCGGCGATGACCAGCTCGTCGTCGTCTCCATCACCCAGGTCCACGACGAACTCGATCTCTGATGAATCGGAGGGCTCGGCGGTGGCCCCCGGCTCGAACGGACCCCCGGCCAGGCTCACCCGGATCGACTGCCCTCCGGCCGCGCCCGTGACGATGACCGTGTCGGTGTTGATGACCGTTGCGCTCCCGCACGAGGTGAGGGCCGCATCGCCGATCCCGAAGAGGATCCTGCCCGCGTCCGAACCCGTCCCCACCTCGATCCTGGCGGCGTCGCCATCGGTCGGCAGGCTGACGGACACGACTCCCGTCGAGGAGATGCACGACGGGGCAGCTCCCGCCGGGACGGCCACGAGCACGACGAACGCTCCAACGAGGGCGGCCATCACGGAAGACGCCCCATTCCGTCCCTCTCTTCTCGCCATCCCCTTCACCCCCGCTCCGCTTCGCGCCACATCCCGCCGCCCCCAAAGAGGCGGCGCTGCAAGCCGGCATCCTAGCACTGCCCCTGGCGTCGGCGAATGTCGGCGAGACGAGCCGTGTCCCTCGAACGGGCGAACGCCGGATGTCCGCGGGCCGATGATCGGAGGGATCCGGGGTCGCTCGTCGCGCGGATGACGACTCGTGGCCCTAAAGGACTAGCTCGCCGAGGCCGATAAACGCAAGGAACACGAGCGGATCGGCGAAGGGCATCTGATCGCAGGTGGCCACTCGAAGGGTCGAACCGGGGACGACCAACGGAGTCTCGCCATCACCGGGCCGATCGCGAGAGTTCGTCGGTCGAGAAGGGGGCTGAACATGAACAGGACACCGTGGCGCCGGAGCCCGAAGGAGGTTCCTCGATGGCGCGCGACGCTGAGATCGGTCCTAGCGACCGCCCTGGTGTCGCTGGCGCTCACTCCACTGACCGCCGGTGTGGCCGCCGCGCAGACCTCGGTACTGGGTGGCGTCGTTCTCCGGCCCACGAGCGGCGCCTACTTCGGATCCTGGGTGCAGCCGAGAGACGGGGAGTCGACGAAGGACGCCTTGCTCCGCGTCGAGTCGCAGATCGGTCGGACGTTGGCGGTAGACCATCAGTACTATCGGTGGGACGACCCGATCCCGACGGCGCACCAGTCGTGGGACGTCGCGGCCGGCCGCATCCCGTACATCGCTTGGAACGCCAAGCGGAACAATGGGACGGCTGTGTCATGGTCACAGATCGCCTCCGGCGCCGAGGACGCGTGGATAACGACCCGCGCGGACGCGCTCAAGGCGTTCGGCAGCCCGATCTACCTGACGTTCCACCACGAGCCCGAGGATGACGTCCCGGCGCTAGGGACGGCGACCGACTTCACCGCCGCCTGGCGGCACATCGTGGACGTCTTCCGTGCACGCGGTGTCACCAACGTAACGATGGTCTGGACACTGATGTCCTGGACCTTCACGCAGGGGAGAGCCGACACCTACTACCCGGGTGACACCTACGTCGACGTCGTGGGGACGGACGGGTACAACTGGAACCCCGGGAAGCCGAAGACGAACTGGCGCTCATTCGACTGGGTCATGGCGCCGACCCGGAGCTTCGCGGTCGCGCACGGCAAGCCGGTGATCGTCGCCGAGTACGGCGTGCAGGAGGATCCGGCCGTGGCCGGACGCAAGGCGCAATGGTTCCGGGACGCGCTCGTGACGCTGAGGCAGTGGCCAGAGGTCATCGCCATCACCTACTACGATTCGCCGATCATCTACCAGTGGTGGACCGACACGACGCCGTCCTCACTCCAGGCGTACGCCGAGATCGGTCGCGACCCCTACCTCTCTCCCATGGGCGACGGCGGCGGTGGGGACGGCGGCGGGGGGGACGGCGGAACGCCTCCACCTAGCTCACCCGAGTTCAGCGACGGGTTCTCGAGTGGTCTGGAGGGCTGGCACGTCACGAACGTATCGCTTGACGGTTCGCAGTACGCGCCTGGCGGCACGGCACCGAGCGTTCGAGCGAGCACGAACGCCGCTCCCGCGTACGCCTACCGAGACCTTGCTGCGACGGCCGACGCTCTCTGCGCGAGCCTAGCCGTCAACGTCTCGTCGGCCGGGAGCGCGAGCTTCTCGCTCCTCAAGGTGAGGGCCGCGGACAACGGATCCATCGCCAGGATCTACCGCGAGCCGGACGGGAGGCTCCGCGTCCGGAATGACGTCGCGAGCAAGGTCATGAACACGGGAAGATCGCTCCCCACTGGGTGGAGCACCATCGGCCTGTGCGTCGACGTCACGGCCGACCTGCTGTCGGTCAGCCTGAACGGTGCATCGATCGGATCCTGGACGACCGACCTGGGGTCGGTGCCCGTCGGACGCGTGCAGATCCTGGACGAGCAGGCGAAGACGTTCGCGGCGAACGTCGACGACGTCGAGGCGTACCTGCCGTCGTCCTGAGACACACACGGTCGCGGAGAAGGTCCGCCCCCCCGAAACCGGAGGGGCGGACCTTCTCGGCCGTGCGTCCTGAGGTGTTTGCGCGAGCCCTCGTTCTCGGCTATGCACTATTGCTTCGGGCTCCCCCGGTCGGGGCGACGGGGTGGATGCCCGGACGGGGCGGTTCCCCAAACTCCCCGCCTGGTGCGGGCGAGGTTCTGCGTGCCCTCCGACCAGCCCTCTCGAGAAGCCGCGGTTCCGCCGTCTTGCGCCGGCCGATGTCGGTTCACGGAGGGAGGTGGTAGCCTGCGACGAACTTCCCCGTAGGCGCGTCGGGGTATGGATCCTCGACCAGCACCGAACGGAGGCGCCATGACCTCTGCAGCCACCCGTCCCCCGTATCATCGAACCAGGCGTCGAGTTGGTGTCATCCTCCGATCCGCCCTCGCCCTGATGTTGGTCGTGGTCGGCGTCCAAGCGCACGGCACGCAGGTCGCGAAGTCGGTCGTAGCGGGGGTCGTGCCGCCGCCCCCGACCGGCAAAGCTTACTTCGGCTCCTACTCGCCGCCGGCCAGCGACTGGACGAAGCAGAGCCAGCAGAACGAGTATCTGCGGCTCGAGTCGCAGATCGGCCGTACCCTCGACATCACGCACTACTTCTACCAGTGGAAGGACGTGTTCCCGACGTGGCGGGAGCCGTGGCATCTCTCGTCGGGCCGGATCCCCATGATTTCGTGGGCCGGCTGGTACACGAACCAGATCATCTCCGGTTCCCAGGACGCCATCATCCGCGCGCGAGCGGACGGCGTGAAGGCGCTCGGGCAACCGGTCTTCGTGCGGTGGCTGTGGGAGATGGACGGGACATGGACGCAGAACTACGTCCAGTCCCCGTCCAACTTCATCGCGGCCTGGCGGCGCATCCACTCCATCTTCCGGACTCGCGGGGCAACGAACGCGGCGTTCGTTTGGTGCCCGAACGCCTGGGGCTGGATGAATGGCCAGGCTACGAAGTACTACCCTGGCGACCAGTACGTCGATTGGGTCTGCGCGGACGGCTACAACTGGAACCCCGGTAAGCCGAACACCGTCTGGCGCGACTTCGCATGGATCTTCAAGCCCTTCTACGACTGGGCCGTTGCTCGCGGCAAGCCCATCATGGTCGGCGAGTACGGTGTCCAGGAGCGCGCCTCCGGCGAGAAGGGCGGGTGGATCGCGAAGGCGCGGAACGACATCAAGGCGCTGTTCCCCAGCCTCGATGCAGTGGTCTACTACGACGAGTTGCGCCTCTACGACTGGCGGCTCGATACCTCGACATCGTCGATGACCGCGTTCGCGCAGATGGCACAGGACCCGTACTTCAACCCATAGCGAGCCCGTCTGCTCATGTGAAGCAGGCCCCGGCAGGCTTCAGCCACGATGCCGAACGGTTCGGCTCCGGCCGCGCGCGCATACGTCGACGCCCGTGGGAGCGACCGACTCCTTCACGACGGCGCGGTATCGACCGTGAGCGTCACCTAGGTCTACGCGGAACGACCCGTCGGGGCTCGTCGACACGTTCGCGAAGCCTTTCCACTTGCCGTCCTCGCGACGCTGAACCTGAACGAGGACGCCGCTCGCGCAGACTTCGTATCCGTCCGGCACGCCGACGGCGCCGGCCGCTCGACCGTGGGAGCCGATCCGGAATCGAGCTTCGCGAGGATGAACGACGGTGAACGCCCCCGCGCTCGCCGCGGTCCCGAATGGCGTTACGATCTGGATCGGGCCTCCGGTCGCGCCTTGTGGAACGGTCGCGGTGAGGCGATCCAGCGCCGAGACGAAGAACGTCGTGTCGGTGCCGCCGACCGACACCGACGTGACATCCACGAAGTTCGCTCCCGCCACCTCGACCGTCGTGCCGGAAGCTCCGCGCGTCGGGGCGAAGCTCGTGACGGAAGGCGGCCCCGTGCTGATGAAGGCGGGGTCGAGTCCCATCCGTCCGAACGCGGCCAGGGCGGTACTGCTCGTCCCGAGCCGCCAGTCGCACTCAGCGTAGTTGTGGGACATAGCGTCCCAGTACATGACGCCCCGGAGTTGCTCGTAGCCCGGACCGGCCAGCACCTCTCGGGCGTAGTCGATCCATCCCGCCTTGCGACCCGGCTGTTGCGGATCCTCGACGCTGCCCCACTCTGGGAGGAACAAGCCCTTGTCCGGATGGGCAAGCCCGAACTGGCGGAACGGCTCGATGATGTCCCCAAGTGACCGCCAGGGCGTGTCCTGATCCGGGCGGCACGTGTAGAAATTGTAGGCGTCCGCGCCGAAGTGATCCACATAGCCATCGCCCGGGTACCAGTTCGGGGCGGCCCGCGTATCCTGCCGAGCGAAGGCGTATGCGGTCATTGTCCACACGTACTCGGCGTTCGTCACACCCTGCTCGCGGAACACCGTGATGACCTTCTGCCAGGCTGCGATGAAGTCATCGGCGCCACCATGGCCGGAACTGGCCACGATCTCGGGCTCGTGGTGGAACGCGAAATAGAGGGGCGCCCCGAACCCCTTGATGCGGTCTGCCCACTCGATGATGCGGTCGTGCAGAGCTGAGCCTGGCTCAGCGTTCGCGATGTCGCGCCACCGGATGATCGAACCATCCGCTCGCTGGGCGCGCACCGACATGAAGAGCGTGTGCCCGCTGTCCCGAAGCCACCGCTCGTAGTCGCCGGGGAAGCCCGCGTCCCACCGATAGTAGACACGAACGATCGCGAGCGGGCGGCCGATCGCTCCTTCGAGGCTTGTGATCGCCTCGCTCCTGGACTCGCCGCTCTGGAGCTGGGTGTAGGCCCCGAACAGGATGGGGGTAGCCGGCGCGGCCGTGTGCACGGGCGTGACCAGCAGCGCGAACATGAGCACGCCGACGGATCGGGCCAGGGATCTCATCCCTGCGGACGACTCCCGGACGTCCGCTCCCGTTCCCACGGCGCGGAACCGGCGTGCGCGTCGCCTCCTGATGTGATGGGTGGGGCGAGGTTCCCTCACAGTCCCCCCTGCCGAAACACGAATCCTACCCTGCCCTTCCGGCCAAGGTCCATCCCGGGAACGATGAGGGGTAGCGTCCCCCGTACGGCAGCGCCGAAGAGCACGGGGTTTCCGGGGATCG